>CAYJQC010000019.1:0-62089 GCA_964372215.1 uncultured Rhodospirillaceae bacterium | reverse complement strand
CCCCCGCCGCGGCCCCCCCCCACCCGCGGCGGGGGGCCCCCCCCGGGTACGGTTCCCCCGCGCCCCGCCCCGGCCGCCGGCGTGTTGGCTTCCGCCGCCGGTCCGCCGAGCCGGCGCAGGGCTTGTGGCAAGGCGCTGGTCGGCCCGGCGATGACGCCCGCCGGTGGCGCGACCGGCGACGGCCGCCCCGGCGGCAGCAGGTCGGCGACGTTGAACAGGAGCGGCGCGGCGGCGGCGATGCCGACGCAGTCGCTGCACGGTGTGCCGTCGGGCCGGCCGACCCAGACCCCGACCGTGTAGTCGCCGACATTGCCCACCGCCCAGGCGTCGCGGAAGCCGTAGGAGGTCCCGGTCTTGAACCCGACGGTCAGGCCGGGCACCCGGCCCGCCGCGGCGCGGCCGGCCGGCGGCGCCACGCCCTCGAGGATGCGCGACGTGTACCAGGCGGCGGCCGGTCCGAACAGCCGCGCGCCGGACAGGTCGCCGGGATCGTCCGCGCCCGGCCGTTGCAGCATCACGACCGGCCGCACCACGCCGCCACTCGGCAGCGCCGTGTAGAGCCGCACCAGTTCCTCGAGCGTGAGCCCGGCACCGCCGAGCGCCAGGGGCAGGGTCGCCGGCCCGTGCCGGCGGTCGAAGCGCAGGGTGACGCCGACCCGGCGCAGGGCGGCGTCGAACGCCGCCGGACCGATGCGGTCGAGCAGCATCACCGCCGGCAGGTTGAGCGAGCGCTGCAGCGCCTCGCGCGCGGTGACGTCGCCGTGGAATCCGCCGTCGAAATTGACCGGCGTGTAGTCGCCGAAGGCCTGGGCGGTGTCGGCGATCAGCGTGTCCGGATGCACCAGCAGGGCATCGAAGGCCAGGGCGTAGATGAACGGCTTCAGGGCCGAGCCCGGCGAGCGCACGGCGGCCGCCATGTCGATCATGCCGCGGCGCCTGGCGTCGAAGTAGTCGGGCGCCCCGACATAGGCCCTGAGCTCCATCGTCGGATGGTGCAGCACGACGACCGCCGTGGCCGTGTCCGGGCCGAAGGCGAGGACGCGCCGGCCCAGCATGTCCTCGATCGCCGCCTGCAGCCGCGCGTCGATCGTGGTGCGGATCGCGCCGTCCGCGGGCGCGGCGAGGCCGAGCGCGCGTTCGGCCAGATGGGGCGCCAGGAAGGGCAAGGCGAGGCGCGCGGAAGGCACTGGTTCGGCCATCGCCTGGCGCGCCATTTCGGCATCGATGACGCCGCGCGCCGCGACGCGTTCCAGCACCTCGTTGCGCGCGTCGCGCGCCGCGGCGCCGTCGCGGTCGGGGCGCAGCCGCTCGGGCGAGCGCGGCAGCGCGACCAGCAGCGCCGCCTCGGCCTCGGTGAGCCGCCGCGGCTCCTTGCCGAAATAGGCGAGGCTGGCCGCGCGCACCCCTTCCAGATTGCCGCCGAACGGCGCCAGGGCGAGATAGAGATCGAGGATCTCGTCCTTGGGCAGATGCAGCTCGAGCTGAAGCGCGCGGCCCATCTGCACCAGCTTCGCCGCCAGCCCGCGCGGGCGCGGCTCGAGCAGCCGCGCCACCTGCATGGTGAGGGTCGAGGCGCCCGAGACGATACGGCCCTCGCCCGCCCATTGCGCCGCGGCGCGCAGCACCGCCAGGGGGTCGACGCCGGGATGGCGCGCGAAGCGCTGGTCCTCGTAGGCGATCAGCATGCGCAAGTAGAGCGGATCGACCTCGGCCGCGTGGACCGGCAGGCGCCACGCCCCGTCGGGCGCGGTGAAGGCGCGCAGCATGACGCCGTCGCGATCGGTCACCACCACCGAGGGCTGGTGGAAACGGCCGAGATCGAGCGGGAACAGCCGATCGAGCGCGAGCCCGGTGAGCGCCAGGCACGCAACCGCGGCGCCGCACCCCGCAAGCCAGCGATGCCAGCGCCGGCGCATCGGCCTATTCCCTGACGATGCGCAGCCGGCCGGCGGCGCCGCGGGCGAACGCGCTCGGCCGGAACATGTCCTCGACATAGGTGCCGGGCAGCACGTAGTCGCCCGGCGTCACCGCGCGGACCAGATAGGCCAAGCTGAACTCGCCCTGGTATTTCCAGTTGTAGGCCGGCAGGTCGACCAGCGCGACGAAGCGGTCCTCCCGGGCCTCGGCCCGCTGCGGCTGGCTCTGCTGCGGCAGCCAGGGATAGTTGCCCTGCTCCTCG
Organism: uncultured Rhodospirillaceae bacterium; assembly: GCA_964372215.1. Taxonomy (GTDB): domain Bacteria; phylum Pseudomonadota; class Alphaproteobacteria; order Dongiales; family Dongiaceae; genus DAIMFL01. The sequence goes on along the minus strand of CAYJQC010000019.1, from coordinate 59,910 downwards.
CCGCCCGTGAGTTCGGCGCTCTCGATCTCGAAGCCGGCCGGCAGCATGTCGGCGACGGTGATCTGGCCGCCGTCCTCGTCAAGGCCCCGGCCCTGGATCAGCACGACCAGCACGTCGTTCTGCCGCACCGCGCCGAGATCGACCGGGTTGCCGAAGCGGTCGACGATCCGCCGCGAAATGGTGAAGCCGTTCTCCTCCGCCGGCAGCGCGCCGGTCGGATTGCCGATCGCCGAGACCGAGACATAGGCCGGCCGGTCGCCGTCGTTGCGCAGGCTGGCCAGCCGGTCGCCTTCGGCGCCGCTGCCAGAGAAGCGCCGGACGAACGGCATCGTCCTGACATTGTCCGGAGTCACCGCAATGCCGTCGACCGACAGCGTCACCGGTCGATCGAAGGCCGCCAGCGCGTGGGTCAAATAGAGGCTCCAGGCCATTTCCTGGGCGCTCAACCGGCGCGTGGCGGCGACGTCCCTGGCCAGCGCCGCCGCCATCCGGGTCAGGCGCTTGGGGTCCGCGACGCCGCTCTCGGCCATCATGGTGAGGACCGCGGCACGCTCGCGCAGCGGCGAGGCATAGTCGTACGGGCTGCCGCGCCGGCCGGTGGCGACCAGGCTGAGCAGCCCGTCGTCGTCGATCGCCTGGAAGGCGGCGACGGCATCCTGCCGGTCGCCGAGCCGCGCCAGGGCGGCGCCGATCTGCGCGCGCGCGAGATCGGTCGGCAGGTCCCGCCCGCGCGCCTCGAAGAAGCGGCGCGCCCGGCCGGCGTCCATGTTGCCGGAGCGGGCGAGCACGTAATAGGCATAGGCCTGCACCGCCAGGCCATGCTCGCCGCCCGGATCCTGGGAGATGAAGCGATTCAGGAAGCGGATGCCGCGCCGATAGCCGAGTTCGGTGACCCGCGCGCCCTGTTCGTCCGCCCGGGTCAGGAAATCGAGCACGTAGGCGGTGAGCCATTCCTCCGTCCGCTGGTCCCAATAGATCCAGGCCGTCGCGAAGCTGCCGCGGGCGACCTGCCAGCCGAGCAGTCGGTCGACGGCGTCCTGCAGGCGATCGTCCAAGTCCTCGGCCCTGGCCAGCCCCTGCTGCACCATCTCCGGGCCGAAATACAGCAGCGGCACGGCGCTGCTGGCGATGCTCTCGGTCCAGCGGAAATGCGAGCGGTCGAGGGCACCGACCAGGCCCGGCGCGTCGAAGTCCGGCACCGAGCCGACGCTGAGATTGACGGTCGCCGTGGCGCGGGACAGGCCGTCGGCGACGTCCCAGCCGAGGTCGAGCGACTGGCCGGGCGCCAGCACCGCGGCCAGGCGGCGCAGGTCGATCGGGTTCGCCGGCCGCACCGCGATCTCCCAGTCGCGGGCGAAGGCGGCACCGTCGGGGCCGGTGACGGCGAGATGCAGCCGGCCCTCGCCGGGATCGAGCGCCCTGAGCGACACCGCGGCGCGCCATTGCGCGCCCGAATCCAGCGTGACGGGCGCGGCGCCGACGGGTGCGCCGTCGACCGCAACCGCGCCTTCGGCGTCGAGCGCGACCCGGTAGTCGCCGGCGGGACCGTCGAGATTGTGCAGGGAGAGCACGAGATCGCTGCGGTCGCCGGGCGCCAGATAGAGCGGCATCGAGAGCTCCGCCACCACCGGCGCGCGCACGACGACGGTCTGCTCGGCATGGCCCATGCGGGTGGCGGACCACGCCACCGCCATCAGCCGCAGACGGCCGTTGAACGCGGGGATGTCGAGCGGCACGTCGGCCCGGCCGTCGGCGCCGACGCGCAACGCGCCGGAGAACAGCGAGACCACCTCGGTGTTGCGCTTCGGCAGGTTGGCGAGCTGGCGCGCATCCGCCGCGCCGTCGCCGCCGCTGCGCACCGTGCCGCGCACCGCGCCGGCGGGATCGATCAGCTCGCCGTAGAGGTCGCGGATGTCGACCCCCAGGCGCTGCTTGCCGAGATAGTAGCCGAGCGGGTCGGGCGCGGCGAAGCCGGTGAGCTGCAGCACTCCGTCATCGACCGCCGCCAGGGTGAGGAACACCGCCTCCCCCGGGGCCGCGCCGGCGACCGCGACCGGCACGTTCACGGTCTGCTCGGGCAGCAGCTTCTCCGGCAGCTCCAGCGTCACCTCGAGGCGTTGCCCGGCCGGATCGACGGTGAGCCAGTGAACCCCGATCGCCCGGCGCGGCAGCGCGCCCTGGCCGGCGCCGTCGGCGCCGCGCGCGCCCGGCGCGAAGGCGTTGGCGACGACATAGAATCCGGCGGTCGCGTCGTCCGGCACCGGCAGCTCGATCTCGGCGCCCGCGGCCCCGACATGGCGGCTGGTCAGCACACGGGTGCCGCGGCCGACCGTGGCGATCGCCACGTCGGCCTCGAAGGGCGGCTTGACGAAGGCGTGCGCGATGTCGCCAGGGGCATAGACGTCGCGGTCGAGGGTGATCGCCACCGCGTCGGGGGCGCCGTCGTTCTCGTCCGCGGCGCCCCACCAGCCGGCATGGAAGCCCACGCTGCTGGCGGCGCCGGTCTCGAGGTCGAACACCTCGATCCGGTAGGAACCCCAGCCGACCTGCGCCTCGACCGTCGCCGGCGCCGACGCCGTGAGATCGAGCGTGCCGCCGGCGATGCGCGGCGAATCGCGGTCGATGCGCTGCCAGCGGCCGCGGCCGCTATAGTCGCTGTAGTAGCTCCATTCGCCGAAGACCTTGACCAGCTCCCAGGTGAGGCCGGGCTGGTCGATCGGCCGGCCGTCGGGGTCGAGGGCGATCACGTCGAACCCGGCCACCGCGTCGCTGTCGACGACGTCGTTGTCGAAGCGCGGGCGCAGACCGATCGCGAAGGGGCGGCTGACCACCGGCAGGGTGATCTCGCGGCGCACCGGGCGGCCGCCGATGTCGAACATGGCGGCACGCAGCACCGCCTCGAGCGGCAGGGTGGTGTCGGGCAGCGCGTCGAGCACGAAGCCGGCCGTCGCCTTGCCGTCCTCGCCGGTGCGGAAAGCCACCGGCTCGAGCTGGACCGGCGTGGTGTCCCAATCAAGCTCCAGGCCAAAGCGATAGCCGTCATGGTCGGGATAGGGATGCGCCGCCGGGCGCACCACCACGGCGAGCTCGCCGGCAAGGTCGGCGGCCGGCGCGCCGTAGAGATAGCGCGCGTCGATCTCCACCGGCACCTCGACCTCCGGCTCGACGCGCGCCGCAGCGGAGGACAGGTCGAACTCGATGCGCGGCGGCACGAAGTCCTCGACCACGAAATAGACGCTGCCGACGGCATCGGCCTCCGCGGCGTCGGCGGCGGCATAGGCGGTGACGCTCCACTGGCCGCTCATCGCGGTGAGCGCCAGGGGAATCTCGAGTGCGAAGCTGCCGCCGCCCTGGTCCTCCAGGATGCGCTGGTCGGCCTCGACGCCGTCGGGCCGGCGCAGCCGGACGGTGAGCGGCAGGTTCTCGACCGCGCGCGCCTGATCGTCGCGCAGCAGCATGGTGAGATGGGCGGTCTCGCCCGGGCGGTAGATGCCGCGCTCGGTATACAGGAAGGCGTCGAGCGGCCCCGGCACCGGCCGGCCGCCGGTGTCCTGGTTGGACAGATCGAGCGCCGGGCCTTCGAGGCCGATGAAAGAGAACTCGCCCTCGGCGCCGTAGGCGTAGATCGCCGCCGCCGCGTTGCCGCCGCGGCCGCGCACCAGCCCCGGATCGAAGCGCACATAGCCGGCCGCGTCGCTGGCTTGCCGCGCCAGCTCCTTGTTGTTGCGCGAGACCAGCGCGACCTCGACCCCCGCCAGCGGCTGCGCGCCGGCGAGCGAACGCACCTGGACCAGCGCCCCGTCCTCGCCGACGAAACTGGTGAGGCCGAGGTCGGAGACCACGAACCACTGGTTGGCGGGATTGCGCGGATAGCCGGATTCGTCGCGCAGCTCGTCGCCGTCCGGGCCGATCCCGGTAGCGGTGGCCAGATAGATGCCGGGCTTCAGGTCGCCGATGGTCGCGTCGATCGGCAGCGCGGTCACCACCTGGGCGTTGCGCCGCCCGTCGACCAGGAGATCGCCCTCCCAGACCCACTCGCCCTGGCCGTCGGCGACGATCGCGGCGGTGCGATAATCCCAGTAGGAGCGGAACTGGTCGCTGCGCAGCTCGTCGACCAGGTTGCGGTCGTGGATGCGCGCGATCGCCACATGCACCTTGTCGAGATTGACGGTCCGGAGCGGCAGCCCCTCGTTGCCGAGCCGCGGCAAGATCACGCCGCCATCGGCGAACGCCAGGCTCGGCGCCATGTCCTCGATCCTGACCGCGTGGCTCTGCGCCTCGTCGAGCGTGCCGCCGATTCCGGGCAGCCCCGCGAGCAGGGTCACCGTGTAGTCGCGGCCGTGCTCGAAGCCTTCCAGGCAGAGCACGTTGTCGCGCGCGGTGGCGGCGACCCGCACCGCCGGCTCGACCGTCACGTAGTTTTCGAGCGCGATGTCGGGGGCGCGGTCGAGCAGCAGGTTGAAGGTGAAGCAGACCTCGGCGCTGGGTCGTTCCGACACCACCTGCAGCTCGCGGAAGCTCAGGGAGAGCGGCTTGCCGGCGGCGGGCTTGTCGGCCGGTTCCGCCTGGTCGCGCGCCGGGTCGATCCGGATGATGATGTCGGAATCGGCGCGCAGCGGGGCGGCGCCCGCGATGCCGACGAGCATGACGACGATCAGCGCAAGAATCGGGCGAAGCATGGAATCCCCCCAGACGAGCCACCACGGCCGGCGCATGATCGGGCCGCCGCGTGGCGATCCTGGGGCGAGACTATGGCGTCTCCGCGGCGCGGAACAGAGCGGCCGGCATTCAGCCCAGCCCGCGCCGGCCCATGTCCAGGAACTTGGTGCGGCGCTGGGCCCGCAGGGCGTCGCCGTCGAGGCCGTCGAGCTCGCCGAGCGCGGCCTCCAGCGCATCGCCCAGCCCGGCGAGCGTCTCGCTGCGGCCGCGATGGGCACCGCCCAACGGTTCCGGCACGATGCCATCGATGATGCCGAGCTTCAGCAGGTCCTCGGCGGTGAGCTTCAACGCCTCGGCCGCTTCCTGGGCCTGGTCGGCGCTGCGCCACAGGATCGAGGCGCAGCCTTCCGGCGAGATCACCGAATACACCGCATGCTCGAGCATCAGCACGCGGTTGCCGGTGGCGAGCGCGATGGCGCCGCCCGAGCCGCCCTCGCCGATCACCGCGGATACCAGCGGCACCCGCACCTTGAGGCAGGTTTCGATCGAGCGGGCGATCGCTTCCGCCTGGCCGCGCGCCTCGGCATCGATGCCGGGATAGGCGCCGGGCGTGTCGACCAACGTCACGATCGGCAGGCCGAAGCGGTCGGCGAGATCCATCAGGCGGATCGCCTTGCGGTAGCCCTCGGGCCGCGCCATGCCAAAATTGTGGCGCACCCGCGACGCGGTGTTGGCGCCCTTCTCATGGCCGAGCACGACGATGCTGCGGCCGCGGAAGCGGGCCAGCCCGCCCTGGATTGCCGGATCGTCGGCGAAGGCGCGGTCGCCGGCGAGCGGGGTGTAGTCCTCGAGCAGGCCGGCGGCGTACTCGCCGAAATGCGGCCGCTCGGGGTGCCGGGCGACCAGGGCCTTCTGCCAGGGCGACAGCTTGCCATAGGTGCTGCGCAGCAGCCGGTCGGCCTTGGTCTGGAGCTTGGCGACCTCCTCGGCGATGTTCATGCCGCCGGCGTCGGAGAGATGGCGCAGCTCTTCGATCTTGCCTTCGAGCTCGGCGATCGGCTTTTCGAAGTCCAGGAAGGTGGGCATCCGGTTTCCCTACCATACCGACGCGGCGTTGGGGAGGCCTCGCCGCAGTCCGGCCGGCCGCCCGCTCGATGTTGCCGCGGAGTTAGCGGGCGCCGGCGGCCACCTGTTCGGCCTTTTTCACCATCACTTCGGCCTGGCGGATCGAGGCGATGTCGATCAGCCGCCCGTCCAATGCGACGGCGCCCTTGCCCTCGCGCTGGGCCTGGGCCATCGCCTCGATGATGCGCTTGGCCTTCTTGACCTCGGCCTCGCTCGGGCTGAACAGCGCGTTGCCGAGCGCCACCTGGGAGGGATGGATCGCCCACTTGCCCTCGCAGCCGAGCACGCCGGCGCGATTGCCGGCGGCGTTGTAACCGTCGGCGTCGGAGAAGTCGCCGAACGGCCCGTCGACCGGCCGCAGGCCGTTGGCGCGCGCCGCCACCACCATGCGGGCGATGGCGTAATGCCACATGTCGCCCCAGTGGACCTCGCGGCTGCCGTCATCGGCCTTGTCGGTCAGCACCGAATAGTCGGGATTGACGCCGCCGATATTGGTGGTGCGCGCCTTGGTCGAGGCGGCGTAGTCGGCGACACCGAAATGCAGGGATTCGTTGCGCTTGCTGGCGGACGAGATGGCATGGACGTTCTGCATGCCGAGCGCGGTCTCGATGATCATCTCGAAGCCGATGCGCTTCTTGCGGCCCTTCGCCGCCTCGCACTGGGTGACCAGCATGTCGACCGCGTAGACGTCCGCCGCGGTGCCGACCTTGGGGATCATGATCAGGTCGAGCCGCTCGCCGGTCTGCTCGATCACGTCGACCACGTCGCGGTACATGAAATGGGTGTCGAGGCCGTTGATCCGGACCGACAGGGTCTTGGCGCCCCAGTCGATGTCGTTGATCGCCTGGATGACGTTCTTGCGGGCCTGCGGCTTGTCGTCCGGGGCGACCGCGTCCTCGAGGTCGAGGAAGACCACGTCGGCGGCGGACTTGGCCGCCTTCTCGAACAGCTGCGGCTGACTGCCCGGCACGGCGAGCTCGCTGCGGTTGAGACGCGCCGGCGCCTGCTCGACGATGGTGAAGCTCATCTGACCCCTCCCAAGGATTCCGCGCCGCGCGCTCCGGCAGCCGGGTGGCCAGGCGGCGCAAGTGCCGCGTTTGATGCCCGCTCGCCGCCGCGCTGTCAACGACGGCGCCGGACCGGGCGGTCGATCCGCCGCCGAGGGCGCGGGCGTATGCGCTTGATTTCGCAGCACTCTCCTGTACCGCCGCGCTACCGCGCCCGTCCTATCGGCTGCGCGCGCCCGGCTTGCGCGCCGCCAGCGGGTGATGGTCGCGCACCAGCGCCTTCATGCGTTCCCCGGCCACGTGGGTGTAGATCTGGGTGGTCGAGATGTCGGCGTGGCCGAGCATCTTCTGGACGCTGCGCAGGTCGGCGCCGTGGTCGAGCAGGTGGGTGGCGAAGGCGTGGCGCAGCACGTGGGGCGAGACCTTGCGCGGGTCGAGCCCGGCGGCGATCGCCAGATCCTTCAGCATCTGGGCGAAGCGCTGGCGGGTCAGGTGGCCGCTGCCGCCATGGGAGGGAAACAGCCAGGGCGAGGCGGCGCGCCGCCGTTTCAGCGCGTCGTCGCGAAACGGCAGCCAGGCGGTGACCGCGTCGCGCGCCGGCTCGCCGAACGGGATCATCCGCTCCTTGCCGCCCTTGCCGCGGACCATCAGCACGCGGACATCGCGGCGCACCGCGGCGAGCGGCACGCTGACCAGCTCGGACACCCGCAAGCCGGCGCCGTACAGCAGCTCGAGCAGGGCCAGCATGCGGGCGCTCCCAGCGCCGTCGAGCCCGCGCGCGGCGGCGATCAGGGCGCCGACCTGGTCCTCCGCCAGCAGCTTCGGCAGCGGCCGGGCGCGGCGCGGCGGATCGAGCGCCAGGGTCGGATCGTCGGGGCGCAGCCCCTCGGCCAGCAGGAAGCGGTGGAACTGGCGCAGCGCCGAGAGCCGGCGGGCGATGGTGCGCTCGGCCATGCCGGCGCCGTCGAGCTGGGCCAGATAGGCCCGCAGATCGTCGGCCCCGGCGACGCCGAGGGCCTGCCCCCGCCGTCCCAGGAACTCGGCGAAATCCTCGAGATCGCGGCGATAGGCGTCGAGGGTGTTGGCGGCGGCGTTGCGCTCGGCCACCAGCAGCTCGACGAAACGCTCGGTCAGCCGGGCATCGGGCCCCGCGATCACCGGCAGCGCGCGCCGCCGCCCCACGCCTACACGCCGTTGGCGAGCGCGGCCTCGAACGCGAGCGCGCGCGCCTCGGCATCGAGGCCGACCTGGCGCAGTGCGGCGAGCGCGCGGGCCAGCGCAATCGGATGGGCTCCGCCGGGCCCGTCGGCGCCGAGCGCGAACAGGGCGAGCATGACGGTCTCGCCGAGCCTACCGGCCGCCGCGGCCTGGTCCAGGGCGAACAGCATGGCCGGGTTGCCGAGCGGCTGGGTCGCGGGAACGCCGGGATCGGCGAGCACCTGCCAGGCGGCGCCGACCGGCTCGCCCAGCCCGTCGAAGATCGCGAACAGCCGGGCGGCACGCAGATCGGCATCGGCGTCGCCGGCGTCGGCCTGGGAGCGGCGCCAGGCGGCGACCGACTTGGCGTCCCAGACCAGGGTGTCGGCACCGCCGGCGATGCGCGCCAGCAGCCACAGCACCGGCACCGCCGCGGCGGCGTCGGGATTGCGCGCCGCCTCGCTGCGGGCGACGTCGAGCCAGGCCCCGGCCTGCTCGTAACGGCCGCCGAAATAGAGCGCCCGGCCGGCCTCGCCGGCGATGGCGGCGACCGCCGGCTCCGGCATCAACTGTGTGAGCAGCGGCAGATAGGTGCGGGCGACGGCGAAGAAGCTGCCGTCGCGAAGCGCCGCCGCCAGCGCGCGCTGGATCAGGCCGGCCCGCGTGGTCGCCGCGCCTTCCTGGCTCGCCGCCTGAAAGAGCACCGCGCGCTCATGCGCCGACTCCGGCGCCAGATCGACCGCTCCGGCCAGCTCCTCGGGCGTCGTCGGTTCCGCCAGATAGAGCCGCGCCAGGGCTTCGGGGGTGGCGAGGCCGACGGCAACGGCCTGTTCAGTGGCCGCCAGCCGCGCCGGGCCGTCGCCGCCGGCGAGCCGCATCGCCAGGACGTCAGGATCGGCGGCGCGCGCGGGGTCGTCGGGCAGGACCTGCCCGGTCGCCTTCAGCAGTGCGAAGTGCAGCCCCTTGGGCTCGTCCAGGGTCGCCACATCGGCGGACTTGCGCAGCCCGGTCAGCACGCCGACCAGCTCGAAGAAGCTGGCGTCGTCGGTATGCCCCTGCTCGCGCATCAGGTCGAGGCCGAGCGTCGCCTCGTCGGTCTGCCCGACCCGCGCCTGGCAGAAGATCAGCGCCTTCTGCAGATAGGGGTCCTGGTCGAAGCGGCGGATCAGATTGGCGACATCGGCGCAGCCGCGCTCGTCCTCGCCGGCGAGCCAGGCGGCCTCGAGCCCGAGCCTGGCGGCAGCGACGTCGCGCTGCGAGTCCGAGACCAGCCCGAGCAGCTCGGACGCGGCCTCCCGGTCGCCCATTGCCATCAGCCGCTCGGCGCGCACCACCATCAGATTGACACTGGCCGGCCCGGCCGGCGCCTCGGCCGAGGACAGCAGCAGGCGGCGCGTCAGGGCCCGCATGTTCGGCGCGCCCGTCGCCAGCGGCAGCACGGGCAGCAGCCGCTCGATGAAGGCGCGGTCGCTGCCGCGCCACATGTCGATGGGCAGGCCGCCGGTGCTCGAATCGAGGGTGCCGCCATAGTCGGTCGAGACCGCCGCCAGCGAATCGACCTCGATGCCCGATGGCGCGCGCTCGGCCTCCGGCACCGGCAGCGGCGCGGTTCCGGCCGCACCGTCGGAATCACCGCCGCCCGGCGGGGTCAACACCACCGGCGGACCGACGCCCGCGGCGCCCGGTGCCGGCGCGTCCTGGCCGAACGAGAAGGCGGTCGGGAAGACGAGGAGGCTCGCGAAGACCGCGGCCGCGGCGGGCTTACTGGCCCAGCCGGTCATTGGGGATGACTTTCTCCATGGTCGATGTCGGCGCCGGGATGTCCCAGCTGGCCAGCCCCACGAAGCCACCCACCGCCACGACGATGAGCGCGAGAATCAGCACCAGGATGAGCTTGCGCATGGGTTGAGAAACTATTCCCCGAATTGGCGGGCCGTCGCGGGCCCCGCGCCCGACGCGCCGAGGCGCGAACGGCCGGGATTGCGACAAAGACCGGAAATTATGCTAGTTTTCGAACATGGCGACATTGCGGCAGTCTAGCGGTGCCGGGGCGTATGTTCAACGACACCCGGCCCGGAATCGATACGGGAGTTGCGGCGGCCTTCGGGTCCGCGCGGGCGCGGCGCCGTGCCGGAGCCTTCGGTCATGACCGAAGGACTTGCCGGCAGGCACCGCACCCTGGTCCTGGTCGGCCTGATGGGCGCCGGCAAGAGCTGCATCGGGCGGCGGCTGGCGACCCGGCTCGACCTGCCGTTCATCGACGCCGACCGCGAGATCGAAGAAGCGGCGGGGTGCAGCATTCCCGAGATCTTCGAGCGCCATGGCGAACAGGCGTTCCGCGATGGCGAGCGGCGGGTGATCCTGCGCCTGCTCGACGGCCCGCCCTGCGTGCTGGCCACCGGCGGCGGCGCGTTCATGGACTCGCGCACGCGCGCCGCGGTCCGCCAGCAGGCGACCTCGGTCTGGCTGCGCGCCGACCTCGATCTCCTGGCGCGCCGCGTCGCCCGGCGCAACGACCGGCCGCTGCTGCAGGTCGCCGACCCACGCCGCAAGCTCGAGGAGCTGATCGCCGAGCGCTATCCGGTCTATGCCGAGGCCGATATCACGGTGGACAGCCAGGACGGCCCGCCGGACGCGACCCTGGAACGGGTGCTCGAGTCCCTGGCCGCGCATCTCGCGGAGCTTCCGGCATCGGCCAAAGCGACGCAGGCAGCCGCGCCATGAACGAGGTGACGACCAAGAGCCCGCCGGCGCAATCCGAGCGGCTGCGGGTCGAGCTCGGCGACCGCAGCTACGACATCGTGGTCGGGCCCCGGCTGATCGCCGCCGCGGTCGCCGAGCTGGCGCCGGTCCTGCGCGACAGCCGGGTCGTCATCGTCACCGACGAAACCGTCGCCCGGTTCCACCTGGACCGACTCGAGGACGGGCTGCGCGCCGCCGGCGTCGGGTTCGAGACCATCGTGCTGCCGGCCGGCGAGCAGACCAAGAGCTTCGAGCAGCTGGAGAGCCTGGCCGACCGCCTGCTCGCCGCCGGTGTCGAACGCGGCTCGACCCTGCTGGCGCTCGGCGGCGGGGTGATCGGCGACCTGACCGGCTTCGCCGCCAGCATCGTGTTGCGCGGCATCGACTTCGTGCAGATCCCGACCACTTTGCTGGCCCAGGTCGACAGCTCGGTCGGCGGCAAGACCGGCATCAACACCGCCCGCGGCAAGAACCTGGTGGGCAGCTTCCACCAGCCGCGCCTGGTGCTTGCCGACATCGACGCGCTGGCGACGCTGCCGCGCCGCGACCTCCTGGCCGGGTATGCCGAGGTGGTGAAGTACGGCCTGCTCGGCGACGCCGACTTCTTCGCCTGGCTCGAAAAACACGGCGCCGCCCTGCTGGACGGCGATCCGGCGCTGCGGCGCGAGGCGGTGGCGCGGTGCTGCAGGGCCAAGGCGGCGATCGTCGCCGGCGACGAGCGCGAATCCGGCCAACGGGCGCTGCTCAATCTCGGCCATACCTTCGGCCATGCGCTCGAGGCGGAATGCGGCTACGGCGACACCCTGCTGCATGGCGAGGCGGTGGCGATCGGCATGGTCATGGCGTTCGAGCTGTCGACGCGGCTCGGCCTGTGCCCGCCGGTCGACACCGCGCGCGCGATCCATCATCTGGCGGCGGTCGGGCTGCCGACCCAGCTCGCCGCCGTCGCGCGCAGCAGCTGGAACGTCGAGCGGCTGATCGACCATATGCGCCACGACAAGAAGGTGAGCGGCGGCCGCATCTCCTTCGTTCTGGTGCGCGGCATCGGCCGCGCCTTCGTCGCCCGCGATGTGCCGCTCGACGAGGTGCGGAACCTGCTCGGCGCCGCCATTGCGGCCTGAGCCGACGCCCCAAACGCCCAGCGCCGGACCGACATCGTGATCACGACCATCGCCTTCATCCTGCTGCTGCTGGTGCTCTCGGCCTTCTTCTCCGGCTCCGAGACGGCGCTGACCGGCGCCTCGCACTCGCGCATGCATGCGCTGGAGAACCAGGGCAACGCCCGTGCCGCGACGCTCAACCGGCTGCGCGAGCACATGGAGCGGGTGATCGGCGCGATCCTGGTCGGCAACAACCTGGTGAACATCCTGGCGTCGGCGCTGGCCACCAGCGTGATGATCAACCTGTTCGGCGAAACCGGCGTGGTCTATGCGACCCTCGCCATGACCCTGCTGGTGGTGCTGTTCGGCGAGGTGCTGCCGAAGACCTACGCGATCAACAACCCCGACCGCACCGCGCTCGCGGTCACGCCGATCATGAAGGTCCTGGTGGTCGCGCTGGCGCCGCTGACCCGGGTGCTGCAGCTGATCGTGCGCGGCACGCTGCGCCTGTTCGGGGTCCAGGTGACCGCCGATTTCGGGACCGACTGGACCGAGGTCGAGCTGCGCGGCGCCATCGACCTGCACGCCGGCTCGGCCGAAGAGGTGCGCGAGGCCGGCGCCATGCTGCACTCGATCCTCGATCTCGACGACGTGTCGGTCGAGGACATCATGGTCCATCGCCGCAACGTCGTGATGATCGACGCCGACCAGCCGGCGGCGCAGATCGTCGAGGAAGTGCTGGCCAGCCCCTATACGCGCATCCCGCTGTGGCGCGAGGAGGCGGACAACATCGTCGGCGTGCTGCACGCCAAGGCGCTGCTGCGCGCGGTGCAGGCCAACCGCGGCGACGTCGACGCGCTCGACATCGTCGGACTGGCGACGCCGCCGTGGTTCATCCCGGAATCGACCAGCCTGCTGGCCCAGCTGCGCGCCTTCCGCGCCCGGCGCGAGCATTTTGCCCTGGTGGTCGACGAGTATGGCGCGCTGATGGGCATCGTCACGCTGGAGGACATCCTGGAGGAAATCGTCGGCGACATCACCGACGAGCACGACATCCAGGTGGCCGGCGTCGCGGCCGAGCCCGATGGATCCTATGTCGTCGCCGGCGTGGTGACGCTGCGCGACCTCAATCGCGAGTTCGGCTGGCGGCTGCCCGACGAGGAGGCGTCGACGATCGCCGGGCTGGTGCTGCACGAGGCCCGCCAGATTCCCGAGCGCGGCCAGGTCTTCGTGTTCCACGGCTTCCGCTTCGAAATTCTCGACCGGCAGCGCAACCAGATCACCCGGCTGCGGGTGACGCCGCTCGGCCCCGCCGAAGCCGCCGCCGCCGAGCCGGCGGCCGAACGCCCGGCCTGAGCGGGCCCGGGTGCGCTTCAGTCAGTTTCGCCAGGGAGGTTCATCATGCCCTTGTCGCCGCCCGCCGCGCGCGAGCACCTGCATACCCGCGAGATCGAGATGCGCGGCTTCCGGCGCGCCGACGGGCGCTGGGACATCGAGGGCCACCTGACCGACGTCAAGACCTATGGCTTCGGCAATGAATGGCGGGGCGAGATCGGACCGGGCACGCCGATCCACGACATGTGGATCCGCCTGACCCTCGACGACGCGCTGACGGTGCGGGAGATCGAGGTGACGACCGACGCCTCGCCGTTCCGCATCTGCCCCGAGGTCGCGCCGAACTTCGCCGCGGTGACGGGCATGACCATCGGCCCCGGCTGGAACCGGCGAGTCAAGGAAGCGCTCGGCGGGCGGCAGGGCTGCACCCATCTGGTCGAGCTGCTGGGCGCGATGGCGACGGTCGCCATCCAGACCCAGGTGCGCGACCGCGAGAAACGAGTGGAAGCAGCGGGAACTCCGGCCAAGCGACCGCGCTTCCTCGACAGCTGCTATGCGCTTTCGAGCGACGGCGAGGTCACCAAGCGGTTCTGGCCGGCGTTCTATACCGGGCCACAGGAAGAATCGCCTTCCTAAAGCAGCCGCGGCATCTTGCCGCACCGGCCGATCCGGTCAGCCCGGCGCGGTCAGCCCAGCCCGGCGACCGGGGGGCGGGCCTCGTCCTCGTCTGGCGCGCGGCCGGCCGCGCGGCCGTCATCGGGCACCGCAGACAACATTCCGCCGCCCGCCAACCCGACCGCGACGCCGCGCTGGCCGTGGCCGGCGAGGCTGTGCCCCTGCTCGGTCGCGGCCGCCCGAAAATAGTTGAGGATGTGGACCCGGATCGCCGCCGTCAGCGTCGATTCCTGCCGATCCGCCTCGACCTCCGAGCACAGCTCATGCGCCGAGATGCCCTCGCGCAGGGCGATCTCCTGCAGAGCCTCCCACATCGGCGGCTCGAGCCGCAGGCTGGTGCGGCGCCCGCCGATCGTGACGTTCCGGTTGACCAATGTGCTGGAGCGCGCGCGACCCATGATACCGCTTCCACCCGCCAGTGAATGATCTGACATCGAGCCTCGACGAGCCTGCATACCGCTGTCCGCGAAGTGACAACGAGCTTAGCCTCGTCAGGTTGCAGTGGAAACCAAATTCTTAGAAAAACACCGAACGTCTACACGCGAAGATTGCCGAAAGCGCCGCCATGTCTACTCTGCGACAGGGCACTCAGGCCCGGGCGGCTGTCGCCGCCTCGTGCGGGGTTTGCGCCTGCACCGACAGCGCATGGACCGGCCCGGCCAGTTCGTCTGCCAGGACCTCGTAGACCCGGCGCTGCCGGGCCAGCCGCGACATGCCTTCGAATACCGCGGCAACCACTTCGACACGAAAATGGCTTTCGCCGCCGGGACGGGCGCCGGCGTGGCCGGCGTGACGGTGCGACTCGTCGATCACCGCGAGCGCCGCCGGCGCCAGCGCGGCACGCAGTTTGGATTCGATGGCTGCGGCAACCGTCATGCTGATACGGTACCAGCCGCATGCGGACGATCAATGCATTTCGCCGTGGCGGACCCGGCCGTACCGGCCGCCGGTCTTGAGAAACACCCGCGGATTGCCGGAATCGCCCGAGGACGGAGCGGCCCGCACGCGCGTCGTCGCGGGCGGGATGGATCGTCGCGCGGCCCTGCTCCTGCTCGGCGCCGTGGTCGTGCTGTGGGGCATCAACTGGCCGATCATGAAGATCGGCGTCGGCGTGATCCCGCCGGTCTGGTTCGCGGTGCTGCGCACGGTGATCGGCGCGGCGACGCTGTTCGCCTTTCTCGGCCTGACCGGGCGCTTCGCCTGGCCGACCCGCCGCGACCTGCCGATCATCGCCAGCGTCGGCCTGCTGCAGATCGCCGCCTTCCTGGCCCTGGTGAACATCGCGCTGCTGCAGGTCGATGCCGGACGCTCGGCGGTGCTCGCCTACACCACGCCGCTCTGGGTCGGTCCCGGCGCCCTGCTCCTGCTGGGCGAGCGGCCGCGTCCCCTGAAGCTGCTGGGCCTGCTGCTCGGCATCGCCGGCATCGCCGCGCTGTTCAGCCCGGCGGCGATCGACTGGTCCGATCGCGGGCAGCTGATCGGCAATCTCCTGCTGATGCTGGCCGCCGCCGGCTGGGCGGTGACCATCCTCCACGTTCGCGGCTGGCAATGGCGGCTGACCCCCCTGCAACTGTTGCCATGGCAGCTGCTGGCGGCCCAGCCGCTGCTGGTGCTGCTGGCCTTCGTGCTCGAGGGCAGTCCGCGCCTGGACTGGTCGCCCACGGTCCTGGCGATCCTGGCCTACAACGGCCCGATCGCCAGCGGCTTCTGCTACTGGGCAGTGCTGGCGGTGACCCGGGCGCTGCCGGCGATGACCACCTCGCTGTCGCTGCTGGGGGTGCCGGCGGCCGGGCTGGTGGCCTCGACGCTCGCGCTCGGCGAGCCGCTGGGAGCGCCCCTGATCGGCGGTTGCGTCCTGATCCTGGGCGGAGTCGCCCTGGTCAATCTGGGCGACCGGAAAGAGCCCTGAGCGGGCCGGCTCGGACGGCCAGAAGCCATTGAAACAACATGAAAATCCGGCGCTCGCGGAAGCCTCCTGGCCTGCCTTGCCAGTGCGACCCGGCCACACCATACTTTCGCGATGCGGAAACACCACGGCCAGTCGACATTGGGCGGAGAGAGCGAGGCGCCCGGGGGGCGCTGCTGCGAGTCCCCGGGCTGCATCGCGCCTGGCCTGCACCGCGCGCCCAAGTCGCGCCAACTCCTCACCGAATATTTCTGGTTCTGCCTGGAGCATGTCCGCGAGTACAACAGGGCCTGGAATTACTATGCCGGGATGGACGAAACCGAGGTCGAAGCCCATATACGCGACGATACGGTGTGGCAGCGCCCGACTTGGCCGCTGGGCGGCTGGCAGAGCTTCCGCGCCCGGAACGGCGAGCCGCGCAGTGGCCTGCGCGACCCGTTCGGCTTCTTCCGCGACGAGCCGAATGCCAACGGGGCGGGTTCCGAGACACGGCCCAACAAGTTGCCGGTGGCCGAGCGGCAGGCGCTGACAGTGCTGGAATTGTCGCCGCCGGTCACGCTGGCCGAAATCAAGATCCGCTATAAGGGCCTGGTGAAGCAGCTGCACCCGGACGCCAATGGCGGCGACAAGGAGGCGGAGGAGCGCCTCAAGCTGATCAACCAGGCGTACAGCACGCTGAAGCACAGCACGCTGTTCTGAGCGCCGATTTCCCGGCCGCTTCGGTGCGGCCACCCCTCACCGGATTGCCGTTCGCGACAGACGACGGATCACGACGAAAGCAAGGATCATGGACGCCAGAGAAAATTCCGCCGAGTGGAGCCCCAGCCTGCCCGACATCACCATCTCGGTGCAGCAGACCTTCGGGCTCGACTGCGAGATGCAGGTGCCGGCCTTCAGCCAGCCGAGCGAGCACGTGCCCGATGTCGACGAGGCCTACCGCTTCGATCACGATACCACGCTCGCGATCCTGGCCGGGTTCGCCTACAACCGCCGGGTCATGATCCAGGGCTATCACGGCACCGGCAAGTCGACCCATATCGAGCAGGTCGCGGCCCGGCTCAACTGGCCCTGCATCCGGGTCAACCTCGACAGCCACATCAGCCGCATCGACCTGATCGGCAAGGACGCCATCGTGCTGCGCGACGGCAAGCAGGTGACCGAGTATCGCGAGGGCCTGCTGCCCTGGGCGCTGCAGCACCCGACCGCCCTGGTGTTCGACGAGTACGACGCCGGCCGCCCGGACGTGATGTTCGTGATCCAGCGCGTGCTCGAGGTCGAAGGCAAGCTGACCCTGCTCGACCAGAACAAGGTGATCCGGCCGCACCCGGCCTTCCGCCTGTTCTCCACCGCGAATACGGTGGGCCTGGGCGACACCACCGGCCTCTATCACGGCACCCAGCAGATCAACCAGGGCCAGATGGACCGCTGGAACATCGTGGCCACGCTCAACTACCTGCCGCATGAAGACGAGGTCGACATCGTCCTCGCCAAGGCGGCGTCCTACGACACCGAGGACGGGCGGCGCACGGTCGGCGCCATGGTCGCGCTCGCCGATCTCACCCGCAGCGGCTTCGTCAGCGGCGACATATCGACCGTCATGTCGCCGCGCACGGTCATCACCTGGGCCGAGAACGCGCGCATCTTCAACGACATCGCGTTCGCCTTCCGGGTCACCTTCCTGAACAAGTGCGACGAGGTCGAGCGCTCGGTGGTGGCCGAGTACTACCAGCGCGCCATGGGCACCGAGCTCAAGGAGTCCGGCGCCAAGGCGAAGCTGGTCTGAGCCGCCGGGATTCCCAGCACACCATGAGCAAGGGCGAGAGCCGGGTCGAGGAGTTCCGCCGCGTGACCGGCGCGGCGATGCGCGCGATCGCCCATCGCCCGGAGCTCAACGCCAGCTTCGCACCGGGACAGCACGGCGTCACCGGCGCCGACGCGCGGCTGCCCATGCCCTCGCGCGAGCTGCCGCGCGACGAGGTGGCGCAGGTGCGCGGCGAGGCCGATTCGATCGCGCTCAAGCTGCGCCACCACGATGCCAAGCTGAACGCGCGGGTCGCCCCGAGCGGCGACACCGCGCGCGCCGTGTTCGATGCGCTGGAGCTGGCGCGGGTCGAGGCGATCGGCGCGCGCACCATGGCCGGCGTCGCCGAGAACCTGGGCGCGGCGCTCGACGAGCAATGCCGGCAGCGCGGCTATCAGCGCCTGACCGAGCGCGAGCCCGGCCAGCTGCCCGCCGCCCTGCGGCTGCTGGCGCGCGAAGCGATGACCGGCGCGCCGCCGCCGCCGAACGCCCGCCGGCTGCTGGAGCTGTGGCGCCCGGCGGTCGACGACACGGTACGCCAAGATCTGGCGGACCTGGCGCGGTTGACCAGCGACCAGCGCGCCTTCGCCAAGGCGGCGCGGCAGCTGCTGACCGATCTCGACGTCGATCTCGGCGTCGAGGAGCCCGAATCGAGCCAGCAGGAATCCGAGGGCGAGGGCGACAAGGAAGACCAGCCGCAGAGCCAGCAGGGCGAAGGCGGCGACTCCGACAAGGCCGAAGCGGCCTCGGCGATGGAGGGCGAGCAGGGCGAGCCCGGCGAAGACGAAGGCGCCGAGCAGTCGGCGAGCGAAACCGAGATGGAGGTCAAGGGCGAGAGTGGCGAGGACCGTCCGGGCCGCCCCGGCCGGCCGCCCTGGAGCGGCGAGCACGGCCGCAACGAACCGCTCTATCAAGTCTACACCACCGATTTCGACGAGGTGGTCGAGGCCGCCGAGCTGTGCGACCCGATCGAGCTGGCCCGGCTGCGGCAGATGCTCGACCAGCAGCTCATCCATCTGCAGCCGGTGGTCGCGCGCCTCGCCAACCGGCTGCAGCGCCGGCTGATGGCACAGCAGTCGCGCGCCTGGGAGTTCGATCTCGAGGAAGGCATGCTGGACGCCGCGCGGCTCGCCCGCGTGGTGGCGAATCCGGTGCTGCCCCTGTCCTACAAGCGGGAGAAGGACACCGAGTTCCGCGACACCGTGGTCACCCTCCTGATCGACAATTCCGGCTCGATGCGCGGCCGGCCGATCAGCGTCGCGGCGATGAGCGCCGACATCCTGGCGCGCACGCTCGAACGCTGCGGGGTCAAGGTCGAGGTGCTGGGCTTCACCACCCGCATGTGGAAGGGCGGCCAGTCGCGCGAGAAATGGATCGGCGGCGGCAAGCCGGCCAACCCGGGGCGGCTCAACGACCTCCGGCACATCGTCTACAAGCCGGCCGACGCACCGTGGCGGCGCGCCCGCAAGAGCCTGGGCCTGATGCTGCGCGAAGGCATCCTCAAGGAGAACATCGACGGCGAGGCGCTGCTGTGGGCCCATAGCCGCCTGATCGCCCGGACCGAGCAGCGCCGCATCCTGATGGTGATCTCCGACGGCGCGCCGGTCGACGACTCCACGCTTTCGGTCAATCCCGGCAATTACCTGGAACGTCACCTGCGCGAGGTCATCGAATGGATCGAGACCCGCTCGCCGGTCGAGCTGGTGGCGATCGGCATCGGCCATGACGTCACGCGCTACTACCGCCGCGCCGTCACCATCGTCGACGCCGAGCAGCTCGGCGGCACCATGATGGACAAGCTCACCGAGCTGTTCGAGGACGAGGTGCAGAACGCGCGCAGCGCCGCCGGCCGCGGCGGCCGCCAGATGGCTGGCGCCAGGCGCTAGGACGTGACGGGGCACCATGGCGGCGCGACTTCGGCCAGCCACGGCCCGGCGCGACGCGGCCAACGCCGGCGACGCGCTGTTCGATCGCATCTATCGCGTCGTGCGCCAGGTGCCGCGCGGCCAGGTTGCGACCTACGGCCAGATCGCGCTGGTCGCCGGTGCGGCGACGCCGCGCATCGTCGGTTTCGCCATGGCGGCGCTGCCGAACGGCAGCAAGGTGCCGTGGCAGCGCGTCATCAACAGCCAGGGCCAGGTCAGCGCCCGCAAGGACGGCGGCGCCGACTGGCAGCAGCGCCGCCGCCTGGAGGCGGAAGGCGTGCGCTTCGACCGCCGGGACCGGGTCGATTTCGCCGCCGTGGCCTGGCCGGGTCCGTCGCTGCGGTGGCTGCAGAGAAGCGGCTTCGACATCGAGGAAATCGCGCTGCGCAGCCAGCGCAGGCGTCGCGCCGGCGCCTGGTGCAGATGGCGGTTCTGAAGGTCGCCGCGCCCGGGCGCCGCATTGCCGGCATCGTCGACGTGCGAGTCTGACGCCACCATGCGTCGCGCTCCTGCGCTGGTCCTCGCCGTGCTGCTGCCGCTGCGGTTCGCCGCCGCGGAAGCCATCGACATCCAGGCGAACCGGGTGCCGCTCAACGAGCGCGACGCCGGCGAGGTCCGCGTCGACCGGCTGGAGTTTCTCGCCGGGTTCGCACTCGACAGCGATGACCGGCGCTGGGGCGGCTTCTCCTCGATGATCATGACCCCGAGTGGCGACCGGCTGGTGGCGATCACCGATTTCGGCGACTGGCTGCGGCTCGAGCTGCGCCACGATCCGGCGGGCAGGCTGATCGGCTTCGGCCCGGCCGAGATGGGGTTCCTGCCGGGCCCCGACGGCGCGCCGCTCGGCGACAAGAGCGCGGCCGACGCCGAGGGGCTGACGGAAGACGCCGATGGCGGGCTGCTGGTGTCGTTCGAGCGCGAGGCGCGCATCTGGCGCTATGACGGGAGCGACCCGCCGTTCGCGTCGCGCCCCGCCGCGTTCCCGTCACCGAAGGCGATCGTGATGCTGCCGGCCAATAGCGGGCTCGAATCGATCGCCGTCCTGGAGGGCGGCGACATCGTGACCCTTGCCGAAGGCGCCGAGGAACGCGGCGGCGACATCGCCGGGTGGCTTGGCCGAGGGTCGAGCTGGGCGCCGATCGCCTGGGTCCGCACGCCGCCCTATCGCCCGACCGATGCCGCCCGGCTGCCCGATGGCGACCTCCTGGTGCTGGAGCGGCGCTACAGCCTGGCCGGCGGGCCCGGCGCACGGCTCTCGGTGGTCGCCGCGGGCGATATCGTGCCGGGCGCCCATCTCGCGGGCACGCCCCTGGCCGAGCTCAAGCTGCCGCAGTCGGTCGACAACTTCGAGTGTGTCGCGGCGCGGGCCGCCCCCGACGGCAGCATCCTCATCTACATCCTGTCCGACGACAACCGGAGCGCGCTGCAGCGCACCCTGCTGCTGCAGTTCCGCTGGACGCCCTGACGCCCGGCGCCGCGCGAGCCGTTCAGGCGCGGCGACGCGCCGCGTCGGCGCGCCACGCCCGGCGCGCCGCCACCAGGCCGGCCCAGCGCGCCGTGACCTGGCGGCAGAAGGCGGCGCCGTCCTCGAAATGGGCCGCGACCTCGCGCGCCACCCGCGCGGCCTCCGCCTCGGCGCCGTCGCCATAATGCCGGACCAGCGAGCCCCAGCAGTCGCGCGGGAAGTTGGGCGCGTCGGCCCTCGCCACCTCGAGATGGAACTGGAAACCGTAGGTGGCGGCGCCGATCCGCATGGCCTGATGGGCGCAGGAATCGTTCGACATCAGCAGTTCCGCGCCCTCGGGCAGGTCGAAGCTGTCTTCGTGCAGTTGCATGATGCGCTGCTCGGGCGCCAGGCCGGCGAGCAGCGGGTCGCGCTGCCCGGCGGCCGTGATCGCGACCGGGAGATAGCCGATCTCCAGCCCGCCGAACGGCCAGACCGTGCCGCCGAAGGCGCGCGAAATGAGCTGGGCGCCGAGGCAGATCCCCAGCACCGGCTTGCCCGCGTCATGGAAGCGGCGGATCAACGGTAGCATCTCGGCGAAGGCCGGCCAGGCGGCGTCGTCGCCGGCATGCTGCGGCCCGCCCAGGATCACCAGGCCGTCATGGCCGTGGCTGGCGACCGGCAGCAGGTCGCCCTGATGCGGAAACCGGGTCTCGAGCGTTGCCCCCAGCTCCAGCAGCGTGTCGCCGACCACGCCGATCGGGGTCACCGGGCAGTTCTGGATGACGAGAATGTTCATGGCCTGCACTTCCTCCTGCGACGACGCGAGCGAAGACGCGAACCCGTTTACGGCGATGGCCGCCGGACGGGCGCGAAGTCGGGACATGTGAGACAGGGGAGGCAGGCCCGCAGGCGCTACGACCATCTCGAGGTCCCTTAAAGGTTTTGGCCTTGCGGCCAGCCAAACCGAGAAAGGACGCCTAACGTCGTAGCATAACCGCTGGGTCAGGACCGTCGCAGGCGATGGTCGAGCCCTGGGGGCCATTGGCACGTGCGCGTGCGTCTGCGGCGGAATGTACGCAGCGGGGGGCGGAATTCAAGTGGATATTTCGGGGATGGGGAGCCGCGTCCGCGGCTCGGCGAGTCGACGGTGTACCGGCGGAGCGTGCTCCGCCCTCGGCCCCCCCACGCCCCTATGCCAGATGCGTCTTGAAGAACGCCGTGGTGCGCTGCCAGGCGAGCTCGGCCGCGGGCTTGCGGTAGTTGTCGCCGGTCGGATTGGCGAAGGCGTGGTCGGCATCGTACCAGTGGACTTCGAGGCTCTTGCCGGCGGCCTCCATGTTCTTCTCGAAGCCCGCCACCATCGCGTGGTTGATCCACTGGTCCGCCTCCGCGAAGTGACCGAGCACGGGGCCCTCGAGGTGCTTTAGATCCTCGGCGCTACGCTCGACCCGGCCGTAGTAGATCACCGTGGCATCGGCCGGCGACGCGATCGAGGCATTGAGCGACCAGCCGCCGCCGAAGCACCAGCCGACCGTGCCGATCCTGCCGCTGCCGCGCGCGTCGCTCGTGAGCTGGCCGCTCCAGGCCACCAGCGTCTCGGTCGCGGCGGCCGGATCGACCGCCTGCATGTAGCCTTGCGCGGCGTCGGGCGTGGTCGCGAGCTTGCCGTCGTAGAGATCGACCGCCAGGGCCAAATAGCCCTGATTGGCGAGCTCCGCCGCGACCGCCTTGATCTGGTCGTTCAGGCCCCACCATTCGTGGATCAGGAGCACGGCGGGCGCCGGCGTCGTCGCCGGCACGGCAAGCGCGGCACTGACGTTTCTGCCCGACGGCGTGGTGAGCGACACGGTCTCGAGCCCGGCCGCCGCGGCGGCGGCGAGGCGCGGATCGGCGAGCACGGCGGCGAGCGGCAGGCCGGCCAGGCCGGTGAGCACGGAGCGGCGCGGAACGACGGTCATGGTTTCCCCTCCCTCGATGAATGGCTGGACCAGAGATTAGGCAAGATCGCGAGCACGCGAAGCGGTCTCACGCAGATGTGATGTTCCCCGGTTCCGCCGCAAAGGCATCGCATTGACGCCGCAGTCACAGCGGATGGTTCCCCGAGGGGGAGACGGATGTGGGCCGCGGAGTGATTCCATCAATGTTCCTCTTGTGTTCTTGACAAGACGCAGTCCCGCCCTTAGGAATAAATACACTCCAGGGCACTTGTTTCCGGAGGAACCGATGAAGCACGGGCGTACATTCGGCGGACGGCGAATGCCTGCAGACGATCGCGTGCATGGTTGGGCCATGCCGCCGCGTTTCATCCCTGGCGCGGCCAGCGCGCCGGCGGTCTTCGACGACGACCCGCGGGCGATCCCTGCCGATCTCGTCGGCAGCGTCGGCCACATGCTCGACGGCGTCGAGCGCGCGGCTTTCCGATCGGGTCCGAGTTCGACGGCGGAGGAGCTGGCCTACGCCCAGGGCGTGGCGTCGAAGGCCCATATGGTGGCGATACCCGCGCCAGCGCCGGCACAAGACGCGTTTCGCCGCCTGCGCCGGTTCGACCCGCGCCGGTTCTTCCTGGCGCCGGACGGCTACCTCTACGAACGTGGCGGAGGAAGCGCCGAGAGGCCCGGTTGGACCCTGCGCCGGCAGGTGCGCGGCCTCGCTGGACAAAGCGACGACCCGACGATCGACGACCTGATGCGCCGGCACTTCCGATTCGCAAGCGACGAGACGGACGCGCCGGCCGACAGCGATCAGTTGCCAGGAATCCTCGACTCACCCGTCGGAGCCCCGGAAGCGCAGCCAGTGCCCAGGCTCAGCATCAAGGCCGATCGCGTCCGCAGCATTCTGGACAACACCCCGGCGGTGTTCCCGGTCGCGCCCACTCCGAATGCTTTCGGCGGCGCCCCGGATCACGCGGTCGAGTCGGATGGCGTCGCTCCCATCCGGGAGCATCATGCGCTCATCGAAGAGGAAGCCAGGCGTGCCGGCATCGACCCCGACCTGTTGCGCGCCGTGATGTTCGTGGAGAACGCACAGGGGCACTATTGGGGCACCGCCGATGTCGCCGAGTTCCTCGGCATCGCGTCCAGCGTGTTCCCGATGAACATCAATCCAGGTCTCTGGAGTTCGCTGTCGCCCTATGGAAGCGATCTCTACAATCCTCGCAACAACATCGCCGCAGCGGCAGAGCTCCTGAAGCGCATCAGCGATCGGGGCCCCGACGGGGACATCGCAAAGATCGCCACGCTCTACAACACGCTGAGTGCGGACGAGGTGCGGAACTACGGCGCTCGCGTGGCGGATGTGTACCGGTCGAGGGGATGGGTTCCCCACTACCGACGCGTCCTCCATCAGAAAGGCCAAATCTAGAATGCGTGACTGACCATGCACGGTTGGAGCTTTGATCGCTGCCGCCGGGCAGCAGGCACACTCGGCATCGTGTCCGTCGCCTTCGTGGTGTTCTGGGGCATCGTGCTCACGACACTCATGCTCAGGGACGATCCCGCTGCATTTCATTGCGGTGACGCCTTCTGCTCTCCCGGCGAGATCGCGCTGCTGCTCTCCCGGAATGGCCTCGTCGTTCTATGGGTGGTCGCCCCATACCTCCTCGTCGGCTGGATCCTGTGGTGCCTCGCGACGCAGCTCAACCATTCGATGCCAAGGGCCTTGCGATGGCATCCCCGCTGGTCCTCGAACATGATATTGATCCTCGGAGTCCCGTTCGGCATCGGTCACATCTGGATGACCTATGCCACTTACCTCATGTTCAAGCACAATCCGCAGGGCACGTTCTGCACCGAGGCGGACGCCCAGAATCAGATGAACTTTTATCCATCCTGCGCCGTCACACTGAGCGAGATCGCGACACTGTTCGCAAGGAACATGTTCATACTGACGCTCGTGCTGGCGCCACTCATCGTCGTGAGTTGGTTGTTGATCGTCTTCTTGGTCTCTCTGCGGCGAGGTCGCCTCAGGCGATGGCTCCGGCGCCATGCCTTCAAGTAGCCGAGCCGCCCGACGTCAGGCCGCGCCTTGCTCGGCCTGCCACTCCGCACGCACGTCCTGGTCGTTTTCCCCGGGCAGGCGGGCATCGCGCTGGACTGTCCAGCGCGCAGGATTGAGCCGCGCCAGCGCCCAGACCGCGGCGCCGCGCACCACGGGCGCGGCGTCGTCCAGCAAGCCTTCCAGCAGGTTGGCCTGGCCCGGGTCGCCGCTGTTGCCGAGCGCGATCACCACGTTGCGCACGAAGCGGTCGCGCCCCGTCCGCTTGATCGGCGAGCCCGAGAACACCTGCCGGAACGCCGCGTCGTCCAATTGCGCCAGGTCGGCGAGCCGCGGCGCGGTCAGCTCGGCGCGCGGCTGGAACGCCAGCTCGCCGGTCGCCCGCGCGAACTTGTTCCAGGGACAGACCGCCAGGCAGTCGTCGCAGCCATAGATGCGGTTGCCCATGGCGGCGCGGAACGGCCTCGGGATCGGGCCCTTGTGCTCGATGGTGAGGTAGGAGATGCAGCGCCGCGCGTCGAGCCGATAGGGCGCCGGGAACGCATCGGTCGGGCAGATGTCGAGGCAACGCCGGCACTGGCCGCAATGGTCGGACTCGGGCGCGTCGGGCGGCAGCTCGAGGGTGGTGAACACCTCGCCCAGGAACAGCCAGGAGCCGAGTTCGCGCGACACCAGGTTGGTGTGCTTGCCCTGCCAGCCGATGCCGCCGCGTTCCGCCAGCGGCTTCTCCATCACCGGCGCGGTGTCGACGAACACCTTCACCTCGGCAGCGAAGCGGTCATGGACGAAGCGCGCGAGCTGCTTCAGCCGCGCCTTCACCACGTCGTGGTAGTCGCGCCCCCTGGCATAGACCGAGATGGCGCCGCGCGCGCGCGCCTCCAGCAGCGCCAGGGGGTCGTCGGCCGGGCCGTAGTTCATGCCGAGGACGATGACGCTCCTGGCCTCCGGCCACAGCGCCCGCGGATCGCACCGGCGGTCCGCCGACGCCGCCATCCAGCCCATGTCGCCCTGCGTGCCGGCGGCGAGCCAGGCATCGAGAGCCCCGCCCTGCTCCGCCGGCGCATTGGCAGACGCGAATCCCACGGTGTCGAATCCGATCCGCCGCGCCTCGTCGCGGATGGTGTCGCGGATGGTCATGTTGGACGCGTCGGACATCGGCGCAACGTCACCCCTCGTCCTTCGACTGGCTCAGGACGAGGCTCGATGTTTCCGATCCTCATGCTGAGCCTGTCGAAGCATGAGGGGCGACACAATACCGGCTAGACCGGCTCGATGTCGCCGAGCGCCTGCTCGGCCCGGAAGGCGGCGGCGAACGCGTCGAGCAGGCCCTGGCCGATCGCCTGGCGCATGCGGGCCATCAGCTCCTGATAGTAGTGCAGGTTATGCCAAGTCATCAGGGTGTGGAACAGCAGCTCCTCGGCGCGCCACAGATGATGGAGATAGGCGCGGGAAAAGCCGCGGCAGGCCGGACAGGGACAGGCCGCGTCGAGCGGCCGCGCGTCGTCCTGGTGCCGGGCGTTGCGGATGTTGACCGTGCCGCGCCTCGTGAAGGCCTGGCCGGTGCGGCCCGAGCGGGTCGGCAGCACGCAGTCGAACATGTCGACGCCGCGCAGCACGCTGGCAACAAGGTCGTCGGGCTTGCCCACCCCCATGAGATAGCGCGGGGCGTCGGCCGGCAGCAGCGGCACGGTCACCTCGAGCATGCGCAGCATCTCCGCCTGGCCCTCGCCGACCGCGAGACCGCCGATCGCATAGCCGTCGAAGCCGATTCTCCTCAGCGCCGCGGCGGACTCGGCACGCAGGCCCGGATAGACGCTGCCCTGGACGATGCCGAACAAGCCATAGCCCGGCCGTTCCGCGAACGCGGCGCGGCAGCGCTCCGCCCAGCGCATCGAGAGCCGCATGGAATCGGCCGCCGCTTCCTCCTCGGCCGGGAACGGCGTGCATTCGTCGAAGGCCATGGTGATGTCGGCATCGAGCAGATGCTGGATCTCGATCGAGCGCTCGGGCGTGATCTGGTGCGCGCTGCCGTCGATATGGGACTGGAAGGTGACGCCGGTCTCGTCGAGCTTCCTGAGCTTGGCCAGGGACATCACCTGGAAGCCGCCGGAATCGGTCAGGATCGGCTGTGGCCAGCCCATGAAGCGGTGCAGCCCGCCGAGCCGCGCCACCCGCTCCGCCCCCGGCCGCAACATCAGGTGGTAGGTATTGCCGAGCACGATCTGGGCGCCGGTCATCGCCACCTGCTCCGGCAGCATCGCCTTGACCGTGCCGACCGTGCCCACCGGCATGAAGGCCGGGGTGTCGACGACCCCGTGCGCGGTGTGGATGCGGCCGCGGCGCGCGGCGCCATCGCGGGCCAGCAGCTCGTAGCGGAAGTCGGGTGCGCTCACGTGTCGTCGCTCCGGTGCAGCAGGCAGGCGTCGCCGTAGGAATAGAAGCGATAGCCCGCGGTCACGGCATGCGCGTAGGCCGCCTTCATGCGCGCGAGGCCGGCGAAGGCGGCGACCAGCATGAACAGGGTCGAGCGCGGCAGGTGGAAATTGGTCATCAGCAGGTCGACCGCCCGGAACCGGTAGCCCGGCGTGATGAAGATGGCGGTCTCGCCGGCGAAGTCCCGCACCGTTCCGTCCTCGGACGCGGCCGATTCCAGCAGCCGCAGGCTGGTGGTGCCGACGGCGACGATGCGGCCGCCCCGGCCGCGCGCAGCATTGATTGCTCCGGCCGTGGCGGCGTCGATCGCGCCCCACTCGCCGTGCATCGCGTGGTCGCGGGTATCGTCGACCTTGACCGGCAGGAAGGTGCCGGCGCCGACATGGAGCGTGACCGTGGTCCGCGCGATCCCCCGGGCATCGAGCGCCGCCAGCAGCGCGGGCGTGAAATGCAGCCCGGCGGTGGGCGCCGCCACCGCGCCCTCATGCGCCGCGAACATGGTCTGATAGTCGGCGCGGTCGCGCGCATCGGCGGCGCGACCCATATAGGGCGGCAGCGGCATCTGCCCGTGGCGTTCCAGCGCCGCCAGCAGATCGGCCCCGCCGCGATCGAACGCCAGCGTCACCTCCCCCGCCTCGCCCTTGGCCGCGACCTCGGCCGCGAAGCCGTCGGCGAACTCGATGCGATCGCCCGGCTTCAGCCGCTTGGCCGGCCGGGCGAAGGCGCGCCAGCGCTCCGGCCCCCCCGACCCGGAGCATGCCGCCTTGTGGAGCGTGACTTCGACCGTCGCCTGGCCGCGCCGGCCGACCAGCCGCGCCGGAATCACCCTGGTGTCGTTGAACACCAGGAGGTCGCCGGGAGCGAGCAGGCCGGGGAGGTCGCGCACGGTCCGGTCCGCGAGCCCGTCGGCGCGGATCTCGAGCAGCCGCGCCGCGTCGCGCGGGACGGCCGGCCGGTCGGCGATGAGCTTCCGCGGCAGCTCGAAATCGAAATCATCGACGCGCATGGGTGGGGCAGCATATAGCGGGCGCCGCCGCCGAGCGGAAGCCCAAGGCTTCGAAGCCCGGACCTTGGACGCCCGGGCGTTGCAGGTCCAGGCGTTGACAGGGGCGGGAACCGGGACTACCCCCTTGCCCGCCGGCGGTCCCGCGCCGGCGCGACCCGAAGGGAGCCGATCGATCATGGCGCAGCCGCCGACCCCGTCCCGGCCGGGTATGGTGACCCAGGGCTATCTGGTGGTGACGGTGCTGTTCGTCGCCTGCCTGATCGCCGCCAACATCACCGCGGTCAAGCTGATCGAGCCCTGGGGCCTGGCGATGGACGCCGGCACCATCGTGTTCCCGGTAAGCTACATCCTCGGCGACGTGCTGACCGAGGTGTACGGCTTCCGCGCCGCGCGGCGGGTGATCTGGCTGGGCTTCCTGGCCAATCTCTTCGTGGTCGCCGCCATCTCCATCGCGGCGATCGTGCCGGCCGCCTCGTTCTGGGACGGCCAGGCCGCCTATGAGCAGATCCTCGGCTTCACCCCGCGCGTCCTGGTCGCCTCGTTCTGCGCCTATCTGGTCGGCGAGTTCGCCAATTCGGTGGTGCTGGCCAAGATGAAGGTGGCGATGGCGGGACGGCATCTCTGGATGCGCACCATCGGCTCGACCCTGGTCGGCCAGGGCCTGGATTCCCTGGTGTTCGTGGTGATCGCCTTCAGCGGCGTGGTGCCGCTCGGCGCGCTGTTCACGATGATCGCCGTGCAATGGCTGGTGAAGACCGCCTACGAGGCGCTGGCGACGCCGGTCACCTATGGGGTGGTCGGGTTCCTGAAGCGGCGCGAGGGCGTCGACGTCTACGATCGCGACACCAGCTTCAACCCGCTGCCGGTCGGCGACTGAAACCCGGAAATGCAAAACCCGCGGAGCAGGGCTCCGCGGGCATGTCCTGGCGCCTCGAGGAGGCGGAAGTGGTCAGGCCGCCGCGGCCTGCTGGCGCGTCGCGGCCTTGGCGATGCGCCGCTTCAGCCGGCGCGCCTCGTCGGTCAGCTTGGTGTCGGGGGTCTTGAGCAGGAAGGCGTCGAGGCCGCCATTATGCTCGATGGTCCGGATCGCGTGCACGGTCAGGCGCAGCCGGACCATCTGGCCCAGCACGTCGGACAGCAGCGAGGTGTCCTGCAGATTGGGCAGGTACCGCCGGCGGGTCTTGTTGTTGGCGTGGCTGACATTGTTGCCAGTCTGCACGCCCTTGCCGGTGATGGCGCAGCGCCGGGCCATGACCGATCTCCTTATTGCCTGGAATTGCTGGGAAATCGGCCGGCGAAGAGGCTTCGCGCACCGATCCCGGAAAACGAGCCGGGTTTGTACGGCACCGGCGGGCCCCGGTCAAGTCCGGCGGCGGCAAAAGCATTTAGACTACTGGAAGGGTACCCCGAACTGTCGATCAACTCCCAATTAGCCTTCATTAAGGCAATGTTTGTCAGGAGGTTACACGGCTATCGCCCTATTCCTCGACTTCGTTCGATTCTGCCAATATCTCCTTATCGAGTTCGAGCTTAGCTATAAGCCGCTCAATCTCTTTCACCCCAACGGCCCCGCTAACGACCAGCCGAAAGCTGGCGGTCTTAGATAGGAGGCCTGTGATTAGTTCGCGTTCCCCGCCCAAAGCCTCAAACTGCCCGCCCTTTTGATTTTGATTGCCCATCGGGGGAGGAGCCTTGCGCGAAGCATCTTCACTGAGATTCGGCGCATCGGACCCGCCGCGCAAACTGTCAACATAGTCTAATGTTTTCAGATATGATCGGGCCGCAATCTCAGCCGCAGTCTCCGAAAAACCCTGCTTGATTAGCCAGAAGGTGAGATTCTCCATGCTTGGAGGCGTCTCGAAATCGTTCTGAATCATTTGGAACAGCGCCGGCTTCAGCGCCAGACGCCCGAGCGCATCTTTTCGGGCTCCGGACCCCGGTGGAGCTTTCAGCGCCGAAACCGCATCCTCGCTCACTCGCAGTTCGTCACCAACACCTTCGATGAGCCCGTAAGCCCGCAAAGCGCCTATTTTTCCTAGCGCAGGGCCGCTGAGCGACTCATGTCCCAGGTGATCGGCCAATGCGGCCCGCGAGACTTTGTTTCGACCGTCTTTAGCGTACACTTTCTCGATGAGACCCACGGCTCCGCCTAGGTCATAGTTCGGATAATTAGGGCTTCGTAGTTTGGCCATAAGGGCCTCCCGTTTAGATACCCCAAGCTATCCCAAGCTGCGGTAGATGGGCAAGAGATTAAAATCAGTTAGTGCTAACTTTTTCAGTTGACGACCAACAGAATAGGTGGTTTAAGTAAGCTCATTATGAAGGAGGATGTCATGGTTAGAAGGGTCGAGAGCCCCGGCGAGAAGCCGACCGGCGCGCGGGGCGAAGATGAACAGGAAGGGCCGCTTCCCCAGCCCGGCAAAGGATCAGGAAGCGGCCCTAAATCGGCTATCTGCTGCCCTGTAGTCTAATGGTAGGACGCGCGGTTTACTGCCGGTGAAGTCCAGGTCCGAATCCTGGCAGGGCATACCAGAAATCGAAGTGGCAAACATCTCAAGCCAAACTACAATCTAAAATGATAACCCAGATTGTTAGCATATTCAATGATACAAGAATTTTAGTTGGCCTCTGCTAGCCCATCACGAGTTAACGCTCATTCACGGCCCAGGAAGGCCGCCAGCAGGGCCTGGGCCGCCGCCGTTGGGGTGGTTTTTCCCGCCATGACCTCCGCCTCCAGCCCGGGCAGGCGCGCCGCCACCCCGGGATGGGCCTTCAGGGCCGCCACCAGGCTTTCCGACAGCTCGGACCAGAGCCAGCTCCGCGCCTGCTCGGCGCGGCGTGGCGCCAGGGTCCCGGCCCGCTCCACCGCCGCCCGAAAGCGGCCGATCGCCGCCCAGATCTCGGGGATGCCGGTGCCGGTCAGGCCGGAGCATCGCAGCACCTCCGGCGCCCATTCGGCCTTGGCGCTCCGCAGCAGGCCCAGGGCGTTGCGATACTCGGCGGCACTGCGCCCGGCCGCGTCCGCCAGGTCGCCGTCGGCCTTGTTGACCAGCAGCAGGTCGGCCAGCTCCATGATCCCGCGCTTGATGCCCTGGAGCGCATCGCCGCCGCCGGGCTGGAGCAGCAGGACGAAGAGGTCGGTCATGTCGGCGACCGCGGTCTCCGACTGGCCGACCCCGACCGTCTCCACCACCGTCACGTCGTAGCCCGCCGCCTCGCAGGCCAGCAGCGCCTCGCGGGTGCGCCGCGCGACGCCGCCCAGGGTGCCGCCGGCAGGCGAGGGCCGGATGAAGGCCGCCTCGGCGCGGGCGAGGTCCGCCATGCGGGTCTTGTCGCCGAGGATCGCGCCGCCGGACAGCTTCGAGGACGGGTCGATGGCCAGCACGGCGATGCGATGGCCCTGGTCGATGACATGGCACCCGAAGCGCTCGATGAAGGTCGACTTGCCGACCCCCGGCGGGCCGGAGATGCCGATGCGGATCGATCGGCCGGTGGCCGGCAGCAGCCTGGCCAGCAGCGCCTCGGCCGCGGCCCGGTGATCGGTCCTGGTCGATTCGATCAGGGTGATGGCCTGGGCCAGCGCCCGGCGGTCGCCCGCCAGCACGCGTGCGGCGAGGTCTTCGGCGGCGGCCGGCGAGGCGGCGGGGGCTGGGCTCGGCATCATGGGCGCGAGCCTATCGTCGGGCCGGGCAGAGATAAACCCCGGCGCGCGCGGGCGCCGGCGCCGTCGTTGCGCCTCAGTCGCGCTTCTCCATCATGCGCCGGATCATCTCGGCCATGCGCTCCTGGCCGACCTCGTTGGCCAGCTCGTCGAACACCTGCTGCTTCGAGCGCTGGACGTCGAGCGCATGGGCGATCAGCGCGGCGCGCTCCGGCGTCACCAGCCGCTCGGCCAGCGCCTGGCGCTGGCTCGCGGCCTGGGCTGCCGTCGGCTGTGCCGCCCTGGAATTCGATGGCGCGGCCGGCTTCGGCGGGGTGAACAGCTTGGACAGGAATCCCACGGGGGCGATCTCCGGGCTGGGCGGCAGTGCGGCCAGCAAAGCAGACCATGCTTAAGAAAGCCTGATCCCCGCCGGCATCAACCCGACGGCCCGTGAAATTTTTGCTGGAATTTTCACGAGCCGGCGCGCACCATCCGCGTCGCCACGGCGATCGCCGGGTTGATGTCGAGGTCCTTGCCCACGATGCGGGTCGCTGCAGCAACAGAATTGGATGGTTCCGCCGACGGCGCTGCCCAGGCGGCGGTCGGCCGCGACATTAGGGCCTTGCGCAAGTCGCGCGGCCTGACCCTGGCCGAGCTGGCGCTCAGGGCCGGCCGCTCGATCGGCTGGATGAGCCAGGCCGAGCGCGGTCGCTCGGCCCTGTCGATCAACGACCTGCGGCGGATCGCCGCGGCGCTCGACGCGCCGGTCAGCTGGTTCTTCGCCCAGGCGGAGGTGCCGGCGGCGGAGCGCGGCTATGTCGTGCGGGCCGGCGCGCGCCGGCAGATCGGCAGCGTCGAGGGCGGGCTGGTCGAGGAACTGCTGTCGCCCGATCTCGGCGGCAGCTTCGAGGTGGTGCACAGCCTGTTCGAGCCCGGCGCCGAGCTGAGCGAGCCGGTGACCCGGCCGACCGAGGAGGCCGGCTACATCATCGAGGGGAGCTTCGAGCTCAGGGTCGGCGACCGGCGATTCACCCTGGGCGCCGGCGACAGCTTCCGGTTCAAGGGCGAGCCGCATCGCTGGCGCAATCCCGGACCGGGCCGCACGCTGATCGTCTGGGTGATCGCGCCGCCGGTGTACTGAGAACACGAACGCACAAGAGACGGACGAGAGGGAGAGACTGACATGGCTGAGCTTCCGAGCCACGCACGGGTGGTGATCGTCGGCGGCGGCATCTTCGGGGTGAGCCTGCTGTACCACCTAGCCAAGGAGGGCTGGAGCGACCTGGTGCTGGTGGAGAAGGGCGAGCTCACCTCGGGCTCGACCTGGCACGCCGCCGGCCAGTGCCCGCATTTCATCGGCTCGCTCAACATGGCGAAGATCCATTACTACGGCACCCAGCTCTACCCGGCGCTGGAGAAGGAGACCGGCCAGGCCACCGGCTGGCATGGCTGCGGCGGCATCCGGCTGGCGCTGACCGATGTCGAGCTCGACTGGTTCCGCTACGTCCAGGGCGTGCTGAAGCAGGTCGGCGCGCCGGTCGAGATCATCGACGCCGAGGAGATCCGCCGGGTCCATCCGCTGCTCGATCCGTTCGACGTCAAGGCCGGGGCGCGCACCTTCACCGACGGCCATGTCGACCCGACCAGCGTCACCACGGCCATGGCGATCGGCGCGCGAAACCTGGGCGCCAAGGCGATCACCCGGGTGCGCGTCACCGACACCAAGCAACTGCCCTCGGGCGAATGGAAGGTGTTCACCGAGTCCGGCGACATCGTCTGCCAGCATTTGGTGAACGCCGCCGGCAGCTATTGCGACCAGGTCGGCCAGTGGGTCGGGCTGCGCGTGCCGATCGTCAACATGGTGCACCAGTACCTGGTGACCGAGCCGCTCGACGAGGTGAAGGCGCTCGACACCGAGCTGCCGGTGGTGCGCGACCCCTATTCGCACTGCTATCTCCGGCAGGAGCAGAAGGGCCTGCTGATCGGCCCCTACGAGACCGCGGGCGCCGAGACCTGCTTCGACGACGGCGTGCCCTGGAGCTTCGACCAGGAACTGCTGCCGCCCGAGCTCGACCGGCTGGAGCCGTTCCTGGAGAAGGCGACGCGGCGCATGCCGCTGTTCGGCAAGGCCGGCATCCGGCGCGTCATCTCCGGCGCCATCACCCACACGCCGGACGGCAACTTCCTGCTCGGCCCCGCACCCGGCCTTTCCAACTACTGGATGGCCTGCGGCGCCTCGATCGGGATCTGCCAGGGCGGCGGCGCCGGCAAGTACCTGGCGCAGTGGATGGTGCACGGCCAAGCCGAGATCAACACCCTGGAGTTCGACCCCCGCCGGTTCGGCGACTGGGCCGCCGGCAAGTACACCCGCGAGAAGTCGATCGACGACTACCAGCACATGTATCACTGCCACGCGCCGGGCGAGCAGCGCGACCCCGGCAGGCCGGTCAAGACCACCGGGCTGTACGAGACGCTGAAGAAGCGCGGTGCGCAGTACGGTGAGACCTTCGGCTGGGAACGGCCGCGCTGGTTCTCGCAGGACGGCGCGGACGAGAAGTACTCGTTCCGCCGCAGCAACTGGTTCCCGGCGGTGGCCGAGGAATGCAAGGCGGTGCGCGAGCGGGTCGGGCTGCTCGACCTCTCCGGCTTCGCCAAGTTCGACGTGACCGGCCCGGACGCGGCAACCTTCCTCGACCGCATCTATGCCAACCGCATGCCGCGCCGCGACGGCGGCGTGGTGCTGGCCCACTGGCTGAACGAGAACGGCTTCATCGAGGGCGAGGCGACCATCACGCGGCTGGCCGCGGACCGCTTCTACCTGCTGTCGGCCGCCGCGGCCGCCGCGCGCGACAAGGACATGCTGCTGCAGCGCGCGAAGCCGGGCGAGCAGGTGGCGATCGCCGAGGTGACGCGGGAGCGCGGCTGCCTCGTCGTCGCCGGGCCGAAATCGCGCGACGTGCTGCGCAATCTCACCGACGCGGATCTCGGCTCCAACGCCTTCCGCTGGATGAGCGGCCAGGAGATCGCGGTCGCCGGCGTGCCATGCCGTGCACTGCGCGTCTCCTATGTCGGCGAGCTCGGCTGGGAGCTGCATTGCCCGATGGCCGACCTGGCCCGGCTGTACGACGCGGTGCGCAAGGCCGGCGAACCCCATGGCATCGCCGATTTCGGGCTCTACGCCATGAACTCGCTCAGGATGGAGAAGGCCTATCGCGGCTACGGCTCCGAGCTGACCGCCGAGCTGACATTGCTCGAGGCCGGCATGGCGCGCTTCGCCGCCAAGGACAAGGACTACATCGGCAAGTCGGCGCTCGACGCGCGGACCGCCAGGCCCCTGCCCTACGCCCTCGCCTATCTCGAAATCGACGCGCAAGACGCCGACGTGCTCGGCAACGAGCCGGTGTACCAGGGCGACAAGATCGTCGGCGTCGCCACCTCCGGCGGCTACGGTCACTGGCTCAAGAAAAGCCTCGCCTTCGCCTATGTGAAGCCGACGCTGGCCGCGACCGGCACCGCCCTCGACGTCCTCATCATGGGCGAGAAGTGCCGCGCCAAGGTGATCGCCGAGCCGGCCTACGATCCGAAGAACGAGCGGTTGCGGGGGTGAGGCACGCCGCGCGACATGCGACCTCGGGGTCGCATCCCGCGCTCAATTCTCCACTTCCATGCCGATCACGATGAGCACGTCGTAGTCCTGCTTGCTGCAGCCCGCGACCGGGGGCATCGCCGCCCCCGGGGCCACGGGAAAGGCGGTCATCTGCGCCTTGGCGGGGGAGCATGAATTGGCGCCCGCCGCCGGTGTGTAGCGGGCCGAGCGGCAGCGCAGATGCGTCACGTCGTGGAGCGTCGCGCCCTGGTCGAGTTCCCAATGCTGGACGCCGTCATCGCCCCTGGGATGAACGGTCAGGACGGCGGTCGTCTCGCGGCCGCCGGTGACGACGTACTTGCCAGGGGGAATCGGGAACGCCGGCGGCTCCATGATCAGGCCGTTCTCCTCCAGCCACCAGTCCGCGCCGTCGAATTTCCACTGTGCCGGCGCGACACCGCCGTCAGCCTGCAAGGCCTCGTAGCTGCTCAAGCGCACGCCCCGGGGCCCCGGATCCCGGCGCCACAGTCCCCACGACTCCGCGCCGGTCCCGGCACTCGCACCGGGATCGCCCAGCACCGCGATGTATTGCGTCGGCACGGGCTTGAACACGGTCTCGGCGTCAGCCGGTCCGCTCACGGCCAACAGCCCGATTGCCGGCAGCACGCAAGCCATGAGCCGGCGAACCCTGTGCATCGTCGCCAACATCTTCTGCCTGCCTCCATGCGTTCGCGTCCCGCAAGCCGTCGTCAGCCTCGGCGGCATCCGCCCGGTGAGCGGCTCGTCGGGCCGAGCTTGCGATCATGGACGGGCATAGGCAAGCCGTGCCCCATCACGTCGTCGTGACGGGGGCCGCCGTCTTTTGCCGCCCCAACGCGATCGCGATCAGCCGTTGCGCGTCGCCGGCGCCGCGCCGCGCCGTTGGACGAGGCCGAGGCCGATCCGAAAGAGGACCGCCACGCCGAGTCCGTAGATCAGATGGAAATCGACATGGATCGGCACCATGGCGGCCTGGAATCCGCCGCCGACGCCGGCACCCTTGAGCGGCAATATCACGAGCCAGAACACGAGGAGCGGGGCGAAGCCGAAGACGATCCCGCCCAGCCACCAGGACAGGCGGGCGGTCAACCGCGGCTCGATGAGGGCGTAGAGGATGCCCCAGAGCCCGGCCCAGAACCCCAGCGACAGGGTCAGCGGCACGCCGAAGGGCGGCACCGGCGCGAGGCTCCAGGAGAGGCCCGGCAGCACGTGCGCGGCGTACAGGATGGCGCCGAACCCGCCCTGGAAGATCACATGCGAGAGGAAGCCGGCAACGAAGCCGAGGATGAGGCGCGTCGAGATGGTGGACATCCGGGAACCCCCCATTGCGGGTTTGCGGGACTCAGAAATGGTCGATCGTTTCCGGCGGCGATGCCGCATGCGGACGGGCAGTCGCCGTCACCTGCCGGGCACGAGACTAGGATGCGCCGGCGCGCGAAACCTGGCCACTTGGAACTTACCGCTTCGACTGAACGACGACATGCACGCGCGGGCATGCCGTTCTCCGGGACGCTTCGCGCGCGGCTTGCGCTTTGGACATCACAGCGGCCGACTCAACCGTTGGCGTCGCAACGCCAGGCGGCCATGACCACGCGTCAGGCAAGAGCCTGGTTTTCGCCTATGTGAAGCCGGCGCTGGCCACGCCCGGCACCGAACTCGATGCC
This sequence comes from uncultured Rhodospirillaceae bacterium, assembly GCA_964372215.1. Taxonomy (GTDB): domain Bacteria; phylum Pseudomonadota; class Alphaproteobacteria; order Dongiales; family Dongiaceae; genus DAIMFL01. The sequence continues at coordinate 22,627 of CAYJQC010000019.1, read as the reverse complement.
CTCATCATGGGCGAGAGGCGCAAGGCCAAGGTGATCGCCGAGCCGGCCTACGATCCGAAGAGCGGGCGGTTGCGGGGATAGAGGGCGGCGGCTGGAACCGTCGGCCAGCTCGGTTTCAGCTTCCCTCCGGCAACGGCGCGATGCAGAGCATCTCGCCGTTGGGACCTGCGCCGGCCGATATGTCGAGATAGCGTCGCGGCGTCCGCCGGCAGCTCTCGACGACGTGGGGCCCAGCCCAGCGTGACGACCCCTCTCGGATTTCCAGGACCACCTCCCCGGTCTCGGCGTTCACGACGGCGAAATGATGAACCAGGAACTTGTTCAGCAGGCGCAGGATTTTCTCGGCGAAGGCGTGGGCCACCGGGTCGTCCTTGTCATAGACGAAATGGAAGAAGGCTTCGACGGAAACCTCGACCTCGATACCTCCCTTCTCCCTTGGCCGCGACCAGCCCTTACGGAACCCGCGCAGGGGAAGGTACAGGAACTGCCGACGCGGCAGCTTCTTCCAGAACTGCACCTCGTGCTTCACCTGACGCAGCACTTGCGCCAGCTCCTCCAGGCCGCGGTCGCCGGGCTCTGGGCTGGTGACGTGGATGGAGTGCGCGGACTCATCCACCAGGGAGTCGAGCTCGCGGATCGTGCGCGCGTTGAAGTCCACGTCGAGGAACTGGAGCGGCGACACCTTCTGGCGCAGGAGTTCGGTCAACGCCGCGTTGTCCTCGTTGCCCATGACGGCTTGACGCGACCGGCGCCGATTGTTTGTCACCAACTCGCACATGGATCGCCTCCCCGTCGTTCTCCCGCGATCAGGATGACGCAACGCGAGGACGCGCGCCATCCCGACCGCCTTTCATGCCGGGGCGTTCAACAGTTGAGCCAGGCGCGGACAGCCGCCCGGACCAAGGGCCGGATCTCCTCACGCCACTTCTTGCGATCCTTCCCCTTGGACTTTGGATAGACCGCAAAATACGAGATCCGCAACTCGTCTATCCTCGCCTTCAAAACCAGTATTGCCAGCCGCGCGATATCTTCCCTTGTGGTCAGACGATTGCCTTGGCTGGGACGGACGTCCACCGTATTGAAGTCGAAGATGTACTCTGGATTCTCTGGGTCGCCGATCCCCAGCGTGCCGTCCGGGCGCCGGCTGCCCAGGAGCTTGCCACTCTCGTCGCGCAGGATGCGCTCCTTCAGGTCGGCGCCGGCGAGATGCTTGGCCTCCTTGCCGCAGGCACGAACCTCCTCCTGAACCATTTGGATGATGTCGCGGTTGTCCTCAGTCGTGCCCGGCAGCTCGGAAGTGATGATGCCGGCGGCCGCAAACTCGTCGATGATGAAGCGTGCGACTGCCGCGCCCGATGCATATCCATCGGCTGCCCGCACCGTAAGGTCGGGCGGGAAGTCGCCGAAGGGATGCATAATGCGCCACAGCCAGTCAGTCTCTGTCGCAGGATGCGCTGGTTCTTCGACGACGGTGTCGACGCGAGAATCGGCGGGGCTCCGTATGTCGTCGTCGTAGTATCCGAATGCTGACGCCCGATCGAATTGCCTTCTCGCGACTTCGTCGCCGAGGCCACTCGTTCTCGGGAAATACCTGGGATGAACCCTGTCCGCGTGTTTGTCGCCCGTGTATCCGCGCATGAGATTGAGCGCCGTGGCTTCGCGGCCCAGGCGCTGGGGCGCAGGAGGCGGGGGACCGAGACCCGGCGAGTTTATGGAGGGTGGTGGTACCGGTGATATGGCTGGCTGATTGATTGCCCAGGGTCCGGCACTCGGACCAAACTCCGCCTTGTTCATTGACCCGCCTACGGGCTTCACCTTGTCGGCGTAGACCAGCGTCAGAAGGTCGGCGAAGGGAATGTTCCCGTAGTCGGTCAACGCATTTGGAGGGCGTCGACCGAGAGCACGCGCGCGCCGCATCTCAGATACGCGTTCCTGTCTGTCGAGCAGGCGATATATTTCTTCCGCAGCCCAGTTGGTCGAGCCGAACTGCGGCGTGGGCGGGACTGAAGGAATGGCCATGTGGGTCTCCATTCAGGCGCACACCTGCACCCCTCTACGCGATCGGCGTGAAGGCTGGGCTGGCGCGCCATGAAAAGGTGAGATGGAAAACGCGAAAGGCCCGCCAGGCGATGCCGGGCGGGCCTCTTCGAGACTAGCGCTAGAGCTTCGCGGTGTGGCGTCCGCGATAGTCTATGCGGACACTCCCAGGAAACATTTCCTTATAGGACGATAAACCTGTCGCGTCAACATTCACATGTACCACCAAGAATCCCCTCGTCCCTCCACCGCCTCCTTCAATCTCTCGCGCTGGGGCGTGACCCCGTCCGGGAAGGCGCCGAACAGGTGCGAGGGCATCATCGGGTCGATAGGCACGAAGGCGCCGTGGTCGTCGGCTCGGGCCACACCGGGCGGGCGAAGACCTGCTTGATGTGCAGCCGTGCCCCCGCGTCGCCGTCGTCCTTACCGCCGAATTCCTGGTGCCACAGGAACGTCGCGCCGGTCGGGCAGTTGATCCATCTGGCGATGGCGGGCTGGGTGCGCGGGCGGTGGATGACCAGGCCCTCGCCCCGCCGTCACTCCTACCCCGCCCCGGTCACCCGCCAGATCACGTCGCCCACGTCGTCGGCGACCAGCAGCGCGCCGTCGGGGCCGATCGCGACGCCGACTGGCCTTCCGTAGGACACGCGCTCGTCGGGCGAGAGGAATCCCCCGAGGATGTCGCGCGGCGGGCCCGACGGGCGGCCGTCCGCGAACGGCACGAACACGACCTTGTAGCCGCTGAGCGTGCTGCGGTTCCACGAGCCGTGCTGGCCGATCGCCATGCCGTCGGGAAAGCCGGGGAGCGTGCCGGCCGGAAGCCAGCACAGGCCAAGCGAGGCGGTGTGGCCGCCGAGTGCGTAGTCGGGGGTGAGCGCCGTGGCGACCAGGGCCGCGTCCTGCTTCACCCGGCCGTCCACCGTCTTGCCCCAGTAGCAATAGGGCCAGCCGTAGAAGCCGCCTTGCCTGACCGAGGTGAGGTAATCGGGCGGCGTTTCGTCGCCGAGGCCGTCGCGCTCGTTCACCACGGTCCACAGCGCGCCGGTCGTCGGCTCCCACGCCAGCCCGACGGGGTTGCGCAGGCCGCCGGCGAAGATGCGGGACGCGCCGCTGGCGAGGTCGAGCTCGTAGATCGCCGCGCGGCCTTCCTCGGCCGCCATCCCCTCGTCGCCGATGTTGGTGAGCGAGCCGACGCCGGCATAGAGCCTGGCGCCGTCGGGGCTGGCGAGCAGGCTGCGCGTCCAATGGCCGCCGGGCTTGAACGCCGTCACCTTGCGCCCGGGCGCGGTGATGCGGGTTTGGCCTGCTTGGTAGGGAAAGGCGACGATGCCGTCGGTGTTGCCGACATAGAAGCTGTCGCCGAGGAGCGCCATGCCGAAGGGCTGGTTCAGCCCCTCCAGGAAGGCTTCTCGGGTTTCCGCCACCCCGTCGCCGTCGGCGTCGCGCAAGATCGTGATGCGGTTCGGGCTGTCGCCGATGGCGGCGGCGCGCTTCATCGTGCTCTCCATGGCGTAGTCGAACACGCTCCGCACGCCGCCTGGGGTGAACAGCGCCTCGGCGACGGTGACGTCGCCGTTGGGCAGCACGTGGATCCAGCGCGGATGCTCGAGGCCGGCGGCGAAGGCGTTGACCCTGAGCCCGGGCGCGGCCACCGGCGTCCGGCCGGGCGCCCAGCCCTTCGCCGTCGGCATCTTGAGGGTCGGCAGGCTGCCCTGGGGCCTTGCCGGCGGGATCGCCGGCGTGTCGCCCCAGGCGGCCTCGCGCGGGGCGCCCCGCAGCCGGCGCCACAGGATCATCGCCGCGCCGATGAGCGCGACGAGTTGCGCCAAGATTCCGGACAAGCTCATGTCATGCCTCCGTTGATCCTGCGCGCATGCTGGTCGAAGCCGGTCAGGATTGGAACCGGCTTCGCCGCCCGGTCGATGCGGCAGTCGACGGCCGACACTCCTACAGCGCCTCGACCAGCCGCGCTTCCTCGGCGGCGGCTTCCTGTTGCCTCCGCCACATGGCGGCGTACGGACCGCCGGCGCGCAACAGGTCGGCGTGGCGGCCGCGCTCGACCACGCGGCCGGCCTCGAGCACCAGGATCTCGTCGGCGTGGATCACCGTCGACAGGCGATGGGCGATGATGAGGGTGGTGCGGTCGGCCGAGACCTCGCGCAGGCTCTTCTGGATTTCCTTCTCGGTGTGGGTATCGAGCGCCGAGGTCGCCTCGTCGAACAGCAGGATCTGCGGCCGTTTCAGGATGGTGCGGGCGATCGCCACGCGCTGCTTCTCGCCGCCCGACAGCTTCAGGCCGCGCTCGCCCACCTTGGTCTCGTAGCCGTCGGGCAATGCGACGACGAAGTCGTGGATGCGGGCGTGGCGCGCCGCCTGCTCGACCTCGTCCCGGCCCGCGTCGGGCCGGCCATAGGCGATGTTGTAGTAGACCGTGTCGTTGAACAGCACGGTGTCCTGGGGAACGATGCCGATGGCGGCGCGCAACGAGCCTTGCGTCACGCCCCGGATGTCCTGGCCGTCGATGGCGATGCGGCCGCCGGAGACGTCGTAGAACCGGAACAGGAGGCGCGAGATGGTCGACTTGCCGGCGCCCGACGGGCCGACGATGGCGACGGTCTTGCCCGGCCCGACCTCGAAGCCGACGCCCTCGAGGATCGGCCGGCGGGCATCGTAGCCGAACGACACGTCCTCGAAGACGACGCGGCCCTCGCGCACGTCGAGCGCCGGTGCGCCGGGCTTGTCCTCGACCTCGACGTCGACCCGCAGCAGCGCGAACATGGTCTCCATGTCGATCAGGGACTGGCGGATCTCGCGATAGACCGTGCCGAGGAAGTTGAGCGGCATGTAGAGCTGGATCAGATAGGCGTTCACCAGCACGAAGTCGCCGATGGTCATGCGGCCGGCGGCGACGCCGTTGGCCGCCATCAGCATGATCAGCGTGACGCCGGCGGCGATGATCCCGGCCTGGCCGACATTGAGCGCCGACAGGCTGGTGCGGCTTTTCACCGCCGCCGTCTCGTAGCCGGCGAGCGCCACGTCGTAGCGCCGCGCCTCGTGGTCCTCGTTGCCGAAATACTTCACCGTCTCGTAGTTCAGCAGGGAATCGACCGCCTTGGTGTTGGCCTCGCTGTCGGTCTCGTTCATCCGGCGGCGGAACTTGATGCGCCATTCGGTGACGCCGAAGGTGTACCAGATGTAGCCGGCGATGGTGACGAAGGTGACCGCGGCGTACCAGAAATCGTAGAGCCGCCACAGGATGATGCAGACCAGGCCGATTTCCAGCAAGGTCGGCACCACGTTGAACAGCAGGAAGGTCAGCAGGAACTCGATGCCCTTGGCGCCACGCTCGATCGCGCGGGTCAGCCCGCCGGTCTGGCGATCGAGATGAAACCTGAGCGACAGGTGATGCAGGTGCCGGAAGGTGATGAGCGCGATGCGCCGGATCGCGCGCTGCGCCACCTTGGCGAAGATGCCGTCGCGCAGCTCGGCGAAGCCCTGGGACATGATGCGGGCGAGGCCATAGGCGACCAGCAGCCCGACCGGCACAACGATCGCCAGGGTTCCCGGCTTGCCGAGCGCGTCGACCATGCCCTTGAACAGGATGGGGATGTAGACATTGGCGAGCTTGGCGATCACCAGGCAGGCGACGGCCGCGACCACCCGCGCCCGCAGCGCGGTTTCGCCCTGCGGCCACAGATAGGGCAGCAGCGCGGCGAACGCGGCACGCTGGCCGACCTTCGGCAGGCCGGCGACGGCGGGCGATGGCTTGCCGGCGGCACGGCCGGGCGGGCTCATGCCCGGCGCCCCGCCGGCACGCCGCGACTGCGCCGCAGAATCCTGATCATTGGGCCGCGGCTGCGCCGCAGAATCTTGGTCATTGGGCCGCGGCTGCGCCGCGGCCTAGGCTGCGCGACATGATCAGATAGAGCTTGCCGATGTCGGCGGTGATGAAGGTGGCGTTCAGCGTGCTCTCCGGATCCGCCTCGCTGGCCTGGGCCAGCAGCTCCTCGAAGCGGTTCATGTAGCTGGTCACCATCTGGCGGAAGGCGTCGTCGCGGCGGTAGCGCTGTTCGAGCGCCGGGATCATGTAGCTGTCCTTGAGGCGGAACAGGCGGCGCGCGAAGATCGACTTGTCGCCGCGCTGATAGCTGCGCCAGACATCCTCGGGCAGGTCGGCATCGAGCAGGGTGTGGATGTCGGCCGACAGGGTGTTCAACTCGTCGACCATCTTGGTGGCGGTGCGCAGGAAGGCGTCGCGGCCGGCCTTCACCTGGGCGTCCTTCAGGCGCTTCACCTGGGTGGTCGCGTTGACCGTCGCCTCGCTCAGATGGTCGAGCTCGCCGCGCAGCCGGGCGCCGAGCGCGGCGGCCTCGACCATGGCGTGCTCGACCGCGCCGGACAGCGCCCCGGTATGGCGGTCGAGGATGGCGCCGAGATCGGTGGCGCGGACCAGCGCCTTGTCGGCAGCGGCCATCAGCGTGCCGGCCCGGGCATCGACCGCCTGGCCGACGCCCGCCAGGCGCTGATGGACCTGCTCGGCGGCGGCGCGCAGATCCGCCGCCTGCTTGGCCAGCTCCTGGCGCAGCGCGGCGCCGTCGCTGCCGGCCGCCCGCATCGCGCCGCCCAGCTCCTCGGCCTGGCCGCGCAGGCTCTCGCGCATCCGCTCGGCGAGCTGGGCGACGTGGCTGGACAGCGCCGCCACCTCCTGCATCTGCTTCTGGGTGAGCGCGCGGACATTGGCCGCCTGCTCCGCCGATTCCTTGGCGGCCTGCAGCATCGCCGCGGCGTCGGCGCGAAAACTCTGGGTCACCTGGTGGGCCTCGCGGGTGGCGGTGGCCGCCGCCGCCGATAGCTCCGCCTCGAGCGCCGCCACCGCGCGGCGCACCTCCTCGACCCGCTCGGCGCGGTCGGCCGCCACCGCCTGGAGCTCCTCGGCCTGGCGCTGGAACGCATCGCCGACCGTCTCGGCGCGCGCCAGCGCGATGTCGGCCGCGCCGCCCAGGGACTCGATCTCGCCGCGCACCGCCGTGCCGGTCTGGGCCAGGCGCTGCTCGGCGCCCTCGGCCAGGCGGTCCAGCTCCTCGCCGCGCAGGCGCAGCGCCGTCGCCATTTCCTCGGTCCGGCCGATCACCAGGTCGGCGGCGTTGCGCAGCTCCTCGCTCTGCTGCTGCACGATCTCGTGCAATTCGGCGGCGCGCTGCCTGGCGTGATCGGCCGCGCTGCTGAGCACGCCGGATTCGCGGGCGAGGTCGGCGGACAGCTCCACCGCCGCCGCCTTCGCATCGCCGGCCGACGCCACCAGCCGCGCGGCCTCGTCGCGGAACGTGGCCCCGGTCTGGCCGGCCTCGGCGGCGATCCGCGCCATCGCCGCGTCGAGCTCGGCCATGTGCCGCCCGAGTCCGGCATGCACGGACTCGACGCCGCTGCCGGCCTCGGAGACCGCGCGGGCGAGCGCCTCGCGCTCGCCAGTGAAGGCGGCGGCGACGCGCTCCGCATCGGCGGCCGCCCGGCGCGCCGCCTCGGCCAGCGCCGCGGCGTTGTCCTCGACGGTGCGGGTCAGGCCGGCCGAGACCTGATCGACGCGCCGCTCCAGCGCCGCGCCGGTCTCCTCGGCCTTGGCGCTCGCCTCGGCCGCGGCCTCGGTCAGCGCCCGGCTCTGCTTCTGCAGGGTCTCGCGCATGGCGACGGCGACCACCGCGGCCTGCTCCGACGCCTTGGCCAGCATGGTCGCCTGATGCTTGCCCATCTCCTCGATCTTCTCGCTGCGCTGGGCGAGGTCGTCGAAGATCCCGGCGATCGCGGCGCTCTGCTCGCCGAGCTGCTGGCGGATGCCGCCCGCCGCCTGCTCGGCGGCGGTCTCGAGCTCGCGCGACTGGGCGCGCATCGCCGCCTTCAGGGTCTGCGCCTGCTCCACCACCAGGCGCGAGACGCTGGCGACCTCGACCGCCTGTTCCTTGAGCGCGGCGCGGAAGCCCTGGGCCGCCAGCCGCATGGCGGCGACCAGCTCCTCGCCCTGGGCGCGCGCCGACGCCTGGGCGCGCGCGCTTTCCTCGAGGGTCGCCGCGCTCGCCCGCTGCATCTCGCCGGCCTGCAGCGCCAGCGCCTGGCGGAACGCGCTGGCCGCCGATTCGGCGGCCTCGCCCAGCCGATCGGCCTGGCTGTGCACCGCGCTCGCCAGCGTCGCGCCGTCCTCGGTCACCTTCTGCATGGCGGCGCCGATCGACTCGCCCTGGCGGCCGAGCGCCTCGCGGAACTTCTCGGCCGCCGCCTCGCTCGCCGCCTCGAGCGCCTGGGCCTGGGCGCGCACCGCCGATTCGAGCCCGGCGCTGCGCTGGGCCGCGGCGTCGCTGGCGCCGGCGATCTCGGCGACCAGCATGGTGACCGAGCCGCGGAACCGCTCGCTGCCCCGGTTGGCGGCGACTTCGAGCGCCTCGCCCTGGCGCCCGAGCGCGGCGGCCAGCGCCTGGGCCCGCTCGGAAGCCGCCGTGGTCGCGGCACCGATCACGCCGTCGAGCTGGCGCACCGTCTCGCGCAGCCGTTCGCCGGCATGGGCGGCGCTCTGGTCGAGGGCGGCGCCTTGTCCGGTCAATGCCTCTTCGGTCGAGCGCGCCCGCGCCGCCGCCGCCTCCGCCGCCTGCAGCGCCGCCTGATCGAGGGCCGCGCTCTGCGCCGCCAGCGCCTCCTCCAGCGCCTTCACCCGGGCAGCGGCAGCAGCAGCCGCGCGCGCCGCGGTGTGGTCGAGGCCCTCGCCCTGGGCGCCGAGCGCCGATTCGAGCGACTTCACCCGCCCGGCTGCGGCCTCGGCCATGCGCGCCAGCGAGCGTTCGAGCTCGGTATTCTGGGCCAGCAGCGCGCTCTCCAGCGACTTGGTCCGCGCCGCCGCCGTCTCGATCACGTGGGAGGCGGACTGATCGAGACCGGCGTTCTGGGCCGCCAGGGCAGCTTCCAGTGCCTTCGTGCGCTCGCCGGACGCCGCGACGGTCTGCGCCGCCGTCTGGTCGAGGCCGGCGTTCTGGGCCGCCAGCGCCGCCTCCAGCGCCTTGGCGCGCTCGCCGGACGCCGCGACCGTCCGGGTCGCCGCCTGGTCGAGCGCGGCCGCCTGCGCCGCCAAGGCCTGCTCCACCGAACCCGCGCGCGCCTCCGCCGCCTCGCCGGCGCCCGCCAGCTGCGCGCCGAGCGCCGCCACCGCCTCGCGCCAGCGCGCCACCGTCTTGTCGCCAGTCGCCACCATCGCCTCGGCCTGGGCCTTGAGCGCCGCCTGCAGGTTCGCCTGGGTCGCCTGGGCCTGCTCCGCGACCCGGCCGGCCGCAGTGGCAACCGTGGTGGTCTGGGCCTGCATCGCCGCGGCGATCCGCGCGGCGGCGGCGTCGCCGGCGGCGATGATCGCGTCGCTGCGCTCCTCGGCGCGGACGAGCAGGGCGTCGGACCTGGCGCCGATCTCGCCGGCGATGGCCGCCAGGGCGGACGCGTCCTCGGCGATCACCTTGCGCTGCGCCGAGGTCGCCTCGGCGCTGGCGCGGGCGAACGCGATGATCTCGTCGCCGATCGAGCGCTCGAGCGCGGTCACCCGATCCGTAGCTTCGTCGCTGACCGCCGTCAGGCTCTGCCCGATCGCCTCGACCGCCTTGGCGAGCTTCGCCGCCGCGGCCATGCCGGCGGCGTCGAGGCGCGGGCCCTGCTGCTCCACCGCCTCGCCCAGGCGCAGCGCCGCGGCGTCGGCGGCGGCGCCCAGCGCCGCCACCTGTTCGCCGGTCATGCCCTTGAATTCCGCCGTGCGGTTGACCGCCAGCTCCGCCGCCGAGGCGAACTCGCCGGCCAGCCGCTTGAGCGTGTCGGCGACCCGGCCGGCGGAGCGCTCGGCCGCCGCGTTCGCCTCGTCCGCCTGGGCCCGGACCGAGGACTGCAGCGCCTTGCCCTGGCTGACCACGCGATGCACCAGTGCGGCGATCTGGTCGGCTTGGCCCTGGATCGCATCGCTGACCCGCCGGGCGGCGCCATCGCCGGCCGCCATCAGCGCCCCGCTCTGGCGCTCGACCAGCTCGTCGAGCGCCTGGCGCCGCTGGTCGAGCGCGGCCTCGAGCTCGGCGATGGCCTCGCTCTGCACCTCGATTCCGGACCGTAGTTCGGCCGCCTTGGCGGTCGATTGCCCGGCCGCCTCGGCCAGCCGCCTGGTCTGCTCGGTGAAGGCGTCGCGCAGGGTCGCCAGCGCCGCCTCGGCGTCGCCGGTGGCCCCCAGCAGCTCGTCGCGCTGCGTGCGCAGGGACTGGCTGACCGCCTGGATGCGTGCCTCGGCGTCGTCGGCGGGATAGGTCAGCTTGGCCAGCTCGCCGCGCAGCATCGCGGTATGCGCGCCGACCTCGTAGCCGCGGCGCAGGAACGCCAGGAACAGCCACAGGAACGCCGGCGGCGCGCACAGGCCGGTGGCGATCAGGCCGAGCTCGTGCGGCAGCAGCACCTGCAGGTTGGGCCAGCCGATCAGGGTGTAGAGGTAGTAGCCGGCGGCGCCCAGCCACGCGACGGTCAGGATCGCCCCGATCAGCAAGGCCGCGCGGTGGCGGGTATCGGTCGGAGCATCCATCGTGGCGGCCTGTCGCCTAACACCCGCCGACGCGGCGGAATGAATCCGAAGTGAAGCATCCCCGCCGCACGCCGGCGGGCGTCAGTCGCTTGCATCCATGTGCCGGCCCTCGTCGCATCGGCGGTGCAGTCGACATATCACGCTTCCACGGGAAATGGCATCAGGCCGCCTTGCGGCGGCGGCGGATCAGGCCAAGGATCTCGGAAGCGGCGAACGGAATGTTGGTGCCGGGACCATAGATCGCCGCCGCCCCTTGCGCCCGCAGGAAGTCGTAGTCCTGCGGCGGGATCACCCCGCCGCACACCACCAGGATGTTGCCGGCCCCGGCCCGCTGCAGCGCCTCGATGAGCTGCGGCACCAGGGTCTTGTGGCCGGCCGCCTGGGACGACACGCCGATGACGTGCACGTCGTTTTCGATCGCCTGGCGCGCCGCCTCGTCCGGGGTTTGGAACAGGGGTCCGATATCGACGTCGAAACCGATATCGGCGAAGGCGGTGGCGATCACCCGGGCGCCGCGGTCGTGCCCGTCCTGGCCGAGCTTGACCACCAGCAGGCGCGGCCGGCGACCCTCCTCCTCGGCGAAGGCGGCGACCTCCTGCTGGATGCGCTTGAAGCCGACATCGCCTTCATAGGCGGCGCCGTAGACCCCGGAGATGCTGTGGGTGGTGGCGCGGTGACGCGAGAACACCGTCTCCAGCGCGTCCGAGATCTCGCCGACCGTGGCGCGCGCCCGGGTCGCCTCGATCGAGAGCGCCAGCAGATTGCCCGCGCCGCTGTCCGCCGCCTTGGTCAGGGTGTCGAGCGCGACGCGGCAGCGCGCCTCGTCGCGCGACTCGCGCAGCTTCCTGAGCCGCGCGACCTGCCGCTCGCGCACCTTGCTGTTGTCGATGTCGAGGATCTCGACGTTTTCCTTTTCGCCCTGGTCGAGGCGGTACTTGTTGACCCCGACGATCACGTCCTCGCCGCGATCGACCCGCGCCTGGCGGCGGGCCGCGGCCTCCTCGATCCGGAGCTTCGGCATGCCCGATTCGACCGCCTTGGTCATGCCGCCCATCGCCTCGACCTCGTCGATGATCTGCATCGCATGGGCGGCGAGACTGGCGGTCAGCGCCTCGACGTAGTAGCTGCCGCCCAGGGGATCGATCACCCGGGTGATGCCGGTTTCCTCCTGCAGCACCAGCTGGGTATTGCGGGCGATGCGGGCGGAGAACGGGGTGGGGAGCGCCAGCGCCTCGTCGAGCGCGTTGGTGTGCAGCGACTGGGTGCCGCCGAGGGTCGCGGCCATCGCCTCGATCGTCGTTCGGATGACGTTGTTGTAGATGTCCTGTCCGGCCAGGCTGACGCCCGAGGTCTGGCAGTGGGTGCGGAGCGACAGGCTCGCCGGGTTCTTCGGGTCGAACTGCGTCATCAGCTTCGCCCACAAGAGGCGCGCCGCGCGCAGCTTGGCGATCTCCATGAAGAAGTTCATGCCGATGGCGAAGAAGAACGACAGGCGCGGCGCGAACTTGTCGATGTCGAGCCCGCGTGACAGGGCGGCGCGCACGTAGTCGAGCCCGTCGGCGATGGTGAAGGCCAGCTCCTGCACCGCCGTCGCCCCGGCCTCCTGCATGTGATAGCCGGAGATCGAGATCGAATTGAACTTGGGCATGTGATGCGCGGTGTAGTCGATGATGTCGGCGACGATGCGCATCGAGGGCGCCGGCGGGTAGATATAGGTGTTGCGGACCATGAACTCCTTGAGGATGTCGTTCTGGATGGTCCCCGACAGCTTCGCCGGCGGCACGCCCTGTTCCTCCGCCGCGACGATGTAGCCGGCGAGCACCGGCAGCACCGCGCCATTCATGGTCATCGATACCGACATCTGGTCGAGCGGGATGCCGTCGAACAGGATCTTCATGTCCTCGACGGAATCGATGGCGACGCCGGCCTTGCCGACATCGCCGACGACGCGCGGATGATCGGAATCGTAGCCGCGATGGGTGGCGAGATCGAAGGCGACCGACAGGCCCTTCTGCCCGGCCGCCAGATTCTCGCGATAGAAGGCGTTCGATTCCTCGGCGGTGGAAAAGCCGGCATATTGCCGGATGGTCCAGGGCCGGTTGGCGTACATGGTGGCGCGGGGGCCGCGCAGATAGGGCGGAAAGCCCGGCAGGGTGCCGACGCTCTCCAGCCCCTCGAGATCGGCGGCCGTGTAGAGCGGCTTCACCCGAATCCCTTCGGGCGTCAGCCAATCGAGCCCGGCGAGCGGGGCTCCGGCCAGTTCCCGTTCCGCCAGGGCGGTCCATTCCACCAGCGTATTCTTCGGCGAATCAGTCACCAGCCATCCTCATGCGAAGGTGATGTCGAGTATAGCGGAGCGCGTCACGCGGCGTCCACGCGGCCGGCCCGGGCGCAGCCGGCAATGGACGGGCACGCCGCGGGTCTGCTACCCCGGGCCATGCCAGCCGCGAATCGCCCCGATGCCAGCCGCTTCGGCCGCGTCCTGCGCCCGCTATGGGCGCTCGACCCGGCGGCGGTGTTCCTCAACCATGGCAGCTACGGCGCCTGTCCCCGCGTGGTCCTTGCCGCCCAGCGCGGCTGGCGCGACCGGCTGGAGAGCCAGCCGGCCCGCTTCATGCAGGACATCCTGCCCGGCGCCTTGCGCGCCGCCGCCGCGGCGCTGGCCGAATTTCTTCACACCAGGGCGGAAGATCTGGTCTTCGTCGAGAACGCGACCGCCGGCGTCAACGCGGTGCTGCGCTCGCTGGCGCCCGGCGCCGGCGACGAGGTGCTGACCACCAGCCACGTCTATCCCGCGGTGCGCAACGCGATCCGCCAGATCTGCGCCGGCGCCGAGCTGGTCGAGGCGCCGGTGCCGTTTCCGCTGCGCACGGCGCAGCAGGCCGTCGACGCCGTCGCGCAGCGCCTGTCCCGGCGCACCCGGCTGGTGGTGATCGATGCCGTCACCTCGCCCACCGCGGTCGTGCTGCCGGTGCGCGAGATCGCCGAGCTGTGCCGCGAGGCCGGCGTGCCGGTCCTGGTCGATGCCGCCCATGCCCCCGGCATGATGCCGCTCGACCTGCCCAGGCTCGGCGCCGACTGGGTGACCGGCAACGCCCACAAGTGGCTGTTCGCGCCCAAGGGCTGCGCCTTCCTGTGGGCGCGCGCGGCGGCGCAGGCGCCGCTGCACCCGGTGGTGATCTCCCACGGCCTCGGCAAGGGCTTCGCTGCCGAGTTCGACTGGGTCGGCACCCGCGATCCCTCGGCCTGGCTCTCGGTGGGCGCGGCGCTCGCGTTCTGGCAGGCGCTCGGCGGGCGATGCCTGATGGCGCGGAACCGCGCGCTGGCGGACGAGGCCGCCGGAATGCTGGCCGCGGCCTGGCACACCGACATCGGCGCGCCGGCCGAGCTGCGCGGCGCCATGGCGACGATCCGGCTGCCGCTGTCCCGCGCCGCCGACCGCGAGTCGGCGCTCGCCATCAACCGCGCGCTGTGGCAGGGCCACTCGATAGAGGTGCCGGTCATGGCCTTCGGCGGCGCGCTGTGGGCCCGCGTCTCGGCCCAGGCCTATAATGAACTCGACGACTACACGCGGCTGGCCGATGCCGTCCGCGCCATGAGGGAGTGAACATCCATGCGCCGGCTTGCGATCCTCAGCGCCGCCCTGATCCTGCTCGGGGTCCTGGCCACCGCCGCCGAGGCGGCGTCGAGCGAGGTGGTGCGCTTCGCCGGTCCAACCACCGGCGCAACCACGGTCGAACTGGCGGGGCGCCTGGTGAAGCCCGACGGCGACGGGCCGTTCGCGGCGGTCATCCTGCTGCATGGCTGCGACGGCATGGATCTCGACTCCGATTGGGTCCGGCGGGACTGGGGCGGCTGGGGCTACGTGTTCCTCGAGCTCGACTCGTTCGGCCCGCGCGGCGTCACCGAGGCCTGCACCAACTATCTCGCGGTGTCGCCCACCATCCGCGCCCGCGATGCCCATGCCGCGCAGGCCTATCTGGCGGCCCTGCCGTTCGTCGACCCGGCGCGGATCGCGGTGCTCGGCTGGTCGCACGGCGGCATCACCGTGCTCGAGGCGATCGCCAATCCCTATCTGAACGAGCCGCCGCGCGCCGATCCGTTCGCCGCCGCGGTCGCCTTCTATCCCTATTGCCCGCTCAAGCTGGTGAAGCCCGACGCGCCCCTAATCGTCCTGATCGGCGATGCCGACGACTGGACTCCGGTCAACCGCTGCCGGTCGATGGAGCTCCGGGGCGACGCGCTGCCACCCTACGAGCTGGTCATCTATCCCGGCGCCACCCATGCCTTCGACTGGCCGGCGGCCCCTGAGACCTATTTCGGCTACCACCTGCGCTACGACCGGGCCGCCGGCGACGATGCCTATCGCCGGGTCAGGGCCTTCCTGGCCAGCCACCTGAACTAGGCGATTCCGGGCGATTCCGGCGGCTGACGGAATGCACGGACTTCACGAAGCGAAAAGGGATTCGTGCCAGGATTCCGCTTCGGAAGTCGCGAATCTCCTGCGGTGACTGTCGGGATCGCTTACAGGTAACTTTCTGTCGCACAGCAGCCTATTGGTTAACAGGCAGCTATTTCAAAATCTTGCCGGTTGCACCATCGGTTGGCACGTGATTTGCTTGGCATAACATGGATTTGCCGCTGGGCCGTGGTGGCAGGTCGTCCGGACGCGGGCGGCCGGGATCCGGTGCGGGTGTTGCGCCCGCTCAAGAAGGAAGAGTCCGCCATGTATGGCGCGAAGGTTAAGGTCGGTCTCGTATGCGGGGCCCTGCTGGTGGCAGGAGCGCTCGCCCGGCCGGCTGAGGCCATCGAATGGGACCTGACCGGCAGCAGCGGCGCGCAGTCGCAGCTTTCGTTCGACGCCGTCGGCCCAGCGACCGACGACATCAAGGTGCGCGGCTACTATACCGCCGATGCCTCCGGTTCGGGTGCCTTCAAGACCGGCACCGTCGCCAAGTGGTCGGGTGGGGTCGGCATCTATGCGAGCGACGACAGCGGCTCGCCCAACCATGCGATCGACAACAAGGGCAAGGACAACTTCCTGCTGGTCGAGTTCGACGATCCGAACTACGCGCTGACCGCGTTCCGGATCGGCTGGATGGATACCGACAGCGACGTCGAGATCTGGATCGGCGGCAACGATCTCGGACCCGGCTTCAGTCTCAAGTCCAGCGTCGCTCCCTGCGCAGCCGGTAGCTCGGCCTGCGAGTACGCCGATCTCGGCGCCCTCGGCTTCACCAAGATCGGGGTCTTCGAGAATGTCGTGGTCAACAGCTGGACCGCCACCAACAGCGACGTGACCGGCCGCTATGTTATCATCGCTGGCCAGTTCGGCGAATGGGACGACTACTTCAAACTGAGCGGCCTGAGGGGCGCCGCGATCGAGGTGCCGGAGCCGAGCACGATGATGCTGTTCGGCGCCGGGCTCGCGGGTCTCGGCCTGCTGCGGCGCTACCGACGACGCTGAGTTTCACCGGTTGCGTCAACCGGACCCCGCCGCCCGGCCAGGGCGGCGGGGTTTTTTGTGCGCGTGTTCCGCCCGGTCCCGGAGCGATCGGCGACGTCCTGCGGCCGGCCGTGATCAGACGCCGCCCGGCAGCAGGCGCAGGAACGCCACCGGCCGGGCGAAGCCGTGCAGGTCCGCCTGGTCCTCCTGCGCCGCCTCGCCGGCGACCACCGCGGCGACGCCCGGGTCCAGCAGCATCTCGCGCGACAGCACGATGTCGCCGCCGCGGCTCTGGCCCTGCAGCCGGGCCGCGAGATTGACGGTCGATCCGAAATAGTCGAGCCGGTCATTGAGGTTCACGGCGATGCAGGGGCCGCGATGCAGCCCCAGCTTGATCACGATCGCCTCGCCGCCCGACGTTGTCGCGTGGCCGTGGTTGAAGGCGGCGACGCGCTTCTGCACCGCCAGCGCGGCGCGGGTGGCCGCCGCCGGATCGGGAAACGCCGCCATGACCGCGTCGCCCACGGTCTTGACGACCGCCCCTTCCTCGACCCGCACGATGTCGCCGAGGAAGGCGAAATGCTCGCGCACCAGGTGATAGGCCCGGGCATCGCCGATTCGTTCGTAGAGCGCGGTCGAGCCCTTGAGGTCGGTGAACATCAGCGTCACCTGGGCGATCCCGACATCGTCGCCGGGCCGCAGCACCTCGTCGGCGAACAGGTCGCGGAATGCCTGCAGCGCCGTCAGCCGGTCGGCGGTCAGCACGTCCCGCAGCCAGGCGCGATCCTCGATGATCAGGGTGTGGCGCCGGGCGCCGCGATTGGCGAGCGCGATGGTCCCCGCCGCCGCCGGGGCGCCGGGCACGATGCCGCCTGCGTCATCGATCGCGAACTCCGGGAAGCCGGCGGCATCCCCGTCCCCCGCCGGCCAGTCGATCGTCGCCTCGCCGCCGGGCTCGAGCGTGCGCAGGCGATAGCTGCTGGGCCTGAGCGTGGCGGCGATGCTTCGGGTCTCGCCGGGGTCCAGCGTGACGTGCAGCTTGATATGCGGGGTCGACATCGGCCCGAACAGGCAGTACTCGCCGCTGGCGATCGGCCGCACCGCGCCGGCCGGGCGAAAGCTCGCCTCGACATTGCTTGAGAACTCGCGGTCGTAATCGATGTTGCAGGTCGCGCAATGGGCACCGCGCGGCAGCCGGTCGAGCGATGCGACCCATTCCTTGGCGACCCGGCAGCGCGGACACAGCAGGTCCCAGCGCAGGTCGAGCAGCCCGGCCCTGACCGCCTGGAGGCAGAGTTCGATCGCCGGGCGCTCGTCGATTCCCCAGTCGCGGGCTAGGGCCAGCGGGCGGATATGCCAGAGGTCGACCTCCTGGGCGCCGAGCACGAAATCGACGAGCCGGCGGGCCAGGCCGTGGCCGTTCGGCGTCGCCTCGATGGCGGCGACCATGGCGGCGACCCGGCGGCGCGTCTCGGGCGCGACCTCGGGCGCGGTGTAGTCGAACGGCATCTCCCGGGCGCCCGCGACAAAGGCGCTGGCCTCGGCCGCCATTTTGCCGAAGCTCTTGCCGGCGCTGCGCAGGAAGGCGCCGCTGCCGACCATCAGGAAACCGAGCAGGCCGCGCGCCTCGACCTCGATGCCATAATTTCCGGTACAGCCGTCGGCGGTGTCGGCGAGTTCGAAGCGGGCGCAAAGGCTCACCAGCGGCCCGCGGCTGAAATACCGGCAATGCTCGAGCCAGCGCTCGCTGACCCAGTTGGTCGGCCGTTCCTCCCACTCCAGTCGGATCGGACCCTTGCGCAGCCGGCCGAAAAAGCGCACCGAGCCGTCCGCCTGCGGAACCTCCTCGATCGCATGCTTGGGTAGCCGCGCCGCCTCGTTGAATCGCGCGGTATCGGCCAAGACCGGCCAGATGGCGGCAGCCGGCTGGTCGAATCGCCAGGTCCAGCTTCGCCGCCTCGCTACAACCATGGCAAACCGCCCCCAAAGCCTGCGCCGCAGATCAATCCCGAGATGGTGCGGAATCCTCGTGCGCCCAGCGGTTTCGAATCAAAAGGATGTGACCAGGCGACCCTACCAGACCAGGTGGGGAATCGCGGCGGTCGGACGCTGCCCGGCGCGCGCGCAGATGCGGGCCAGCAGGTCCGGATCGGGATGCTCGCCGGCCGCCGCGCCCAGCTCTTCCGCATGGATGCCGCCGGTGACCAGCAGGCTGTCGATGCCGACCCCGTTGGCGCCGGCGATGTCGGTCCGGAGCGAATCGCCGATGGCGACGATGCGGCGCGGATCGACCCGCCCAAGCAGGTCGAAGCAGGTGCGATAGACCGACGGATGAGGCTTGCCGTGATAGCGCACCGTCCCGCCCAGCGCCTCGTAGCGGGCGGCCAGCGCGCCGGCGCAGATCTCGCGCGCTCCGGCATGGATGACCTCGAGATCCGGATTGGCGCAGACCATCGGGATTCCGGCCGCCGCCGCCGCCGCAAGCCGGGTTTCGTAGTCCGCCACGGTTTCGCCGGCAGCGGCGCCGGTCACCAGCAGGAAATCGGCGTCGCCCGGCCCGTGCGCCTCGGCGAGGCCGAGGCCGGCGAGAAACGGCCGGTCGTACTCGGCCGCGAACAGCAGGACCCGCCGGCCGAGCCGGGCGTACCAGGGATCGCTGCGCGTCGCCAGCGCCTGCCAGGTCTCCTCGCCGGACGACATCAGGTGATCGTAGAGATCGGGCGTGACGCCGACCCGGGCGCTGCGCGCGATCGCGGCGGCGGCACGGCGCGGCGCATTCGACAGCATCACCACCTGCTTGCCGGCGGCGCGCAGGGCCCTGAGGGTCTCGCAGGCGCCGGGATAGGGCCGCGCACCATCGTGCATCACGCCCCAGAGATCGACGATGCAGCCGTCGTAGCGGTCGACGATCTCGGACAGCCCGGAAATTACGGGAACGGGTGGCGGCGCGCGGTCGGACATGGCGGCGCCTTGTGCCATGGCCGGGCCGGAAAGGAAAGCCTTCGTCAGGAATCCGGGCGCGACAGCCGGGGCTCGCCGAACAGGTAGCCCTGGCCGAAATCGATGTTGAGGTCGAGCAGCTCGACGAGCATCGCCTCGGTCTCGATCTTCTCGACGATCAGGTCGATGCCGCGTGCGTCCAGGCGCTTCTTGAGCGCGATCGGATTGACTCCACTGTCGTGCGCCAGCAGCCGCGCCGCCTCGACCTTGACGAAGCGGAAGCGGCGCGCCGACAGCATGTCGGCGTCGAGATTGAGGTCGGTGACCTGGTCGAGCGAATAGCGGAAGCCCAGCCCGCCGAGTTCTTCCAGGTCGCGGCGCAGATTGTCGCCGAGGGTGGCGATCGCGCGCTGCGGAAACTCGAACACGATGCTCGACGCGAGTTCGGCATTGTCTTCCATGAAGCGCACGAAGTCGCGGAAGAAGGCGCGGTCGGCCAGGGTGTGCTGCGAGATGTTGCAGAAGAAGCCGATGTCGAGGTTGCGGTGGCGGATCTTGCGCAAGAGCTGGATGCAGCGGAACAGCAGCATGTTGTCGATGACGGTGATCAGCCCGGCGCGCTCGGCGAGCGCGATGTACTGCTCGGGCATGATGACCAGGCCGTGGCCGGCGCGGACCCGCGAAAAGCACTCGAAGAAGCGCCGCTTGCGCTGCGGCAGGCTGACGATCGGCTGCAGCGCCAGCTCGACCCGCTCCTCCTGCAGCCCCTCGCGCAGGATGTTGAGCACGGCGCGGTCGTCGAGGCCGCTGGCGATCGGCGGCATCGGCACGGTGGCGCCGCTCGACGCGCCGCCGCCGGTCGGCGGAATCGCCGTACTCCGGCCCTCGGTCCACTGCGCCGTCGGCACCGGCTCGAGCTCGGCCAGTATCTCGCGGTCGCCGGCGGCCTCGGTGACGCGGGCATCCGCCGCCGCGTCCTCGGCGGCGGTGCGGCTGGCATAGAGCTGTTCGATCAGCGATTGCAGCACCTTGACCTCGGCCACCACGCTGCCGACGTCGCGGGCGCTCTCCCGATTGCGCGATTCCAGGACATCGCGAAAAGCGATGGAGTCATGGCCGATCCGGCGCAGTTCCAGGCCGGAATCGGCATGGGCATGCTGGAGCGACAGGATCTGGCCGGCGAGCCAGGCCTCGCGCTCGTGCCGGGCGATCATCTCGTGCAGCAGCAGGCCGAGCAGGAACACCAGCCCGCCCAGGGCGTAGGCCTCCCGCACCGTCACGTCGGGCAGGTAGGCCGGCGCGTAGAGCGCCGCGGCGACGGCGGCGGCGGCGTACAGCGCGAACAGCAGCAGGTGGCGGATCGGGACCATGGCAGCAGCGGACTCGCGGCAGATGGAGGTCGGGAGGCCGGCCGTATCGGTGCCGGCCACCCCTGACCGAAGCTGCGGCAATACGGTTAACGATTGGTGTGCGCCGGGATCGATCGCCGCCGGCTCAGGACGGGCGGTGGTCCGCGCCGACCGCCGCGGCGACGCCGGAGAAGCCGTCGGCGCGCAGCAGCGCCGCCAGTTCGGCCTGGATCCGCCGGACCAGCCCCGGCCCCTGATAGACCAGGGCGGTGTAGAGCTGCACCAGGGTGGCGCCGGCCCGGATCTTGGCATAGGCGTCGGCGCCGCCGGCGATGCCGCCGACCCCGACCAGTGGCAGCCGGCCGCCGGTCAGGCGATACATGTCGGCCAGCACGGCAGTGGACGGCGCGAACAGCGGCCTGCCCGACAGCCCGCCGGCCTCCCCGGCATGCGGGCTGCGCAGCGAGGCCGGCCGGGCGATCGTGGTATTGCTGACAATCAGGCCGTCGAGCCCGCGATCGAGCGCCACCTCGGCGATGTCGCGCTTGTCCTCGTCGGTCAGGTCGGGGGCGATCTTGAGCAGCAGCGGCGGCGGCCCCAGGGATGATGATGGCGGCACCGCCGCGCCGCGCGCCGCCTGCACCGCCTCGACCAGCCGGACCAGCGGCTCGCGGCCCTGCAGCGCGCGCAGGCCCGGGGTGTTCGGCGAGGACACGTTGATCACCAGGTAGTCGGCGAGCGGCGCCATCCGCCGCGCGCCGGCCGCGAAATCCGCCGCCGCGTCCGCGCTTTCCTTGTTCTTGCCGAGATTGGCGCCGACGATGCCGGCGGCGCGGTCGCGGCCGGCCAGGCGCGCGGCGGCGTGATCGAGGCCGCGGCTGTTGAAGCCCATGCGGTTGATGACGGCGCCGTCGGCGGGCAGCCGGAACAGCCGGGGCCGCGGGTTGCCGGGCTGCGGCCTGGGGGTCACGCTGCCGATCTCGACGAAGCCGAAGCCGAGCCCGAGGCAGGCTTCATGGACCTCGGCGTCCTTGTCGAAGCCGGCGGCGAGGCCGATCGGATTGGCAAAGTCGCGGCCCCACAGGCCGACCCGCAGGATCGGATCGGCGCGCGCCGGCGCCCGCGGCACCAGCCCGGCGGCCAGCGCATGGATGGTCGCGCGATGCGCCGCCTCCGGCGGCAGCAGGCGGATCACGGCGGCGGCGAGGCGGTGCAGATCCGGCATGGCGCTGTGACAAGTCTGGGAGAAATAGGACGGCGACCCTAGACAGGAGCCGCGACGCTGTCACTTCCCACGGTGCGGCCGCCCGATTTTTGCTGACATCGCCGGTCCATACCGGGAGAATTGCCGGATGCTACGACATTCCGACATCTGGAAGGCGATCGATCGCCTGGCGGCCAAGCATGGGCTGTCGGCTTCAGGCCTGGCCCGACGCGCGGGGCTCGACCCCACCACCTTCAACAAGAGCAAGCGGGTCGGCCCGGACGGCCGCCTGCGCTGGCCGTCGACCGAGAGCATTTCCAAGATCCTCGACGCGACCGGCGAGCCGATGGGCGGCTTCCTGGCGCTGATCGGCGAGCGCGCGCGGCGCGGCCTGACCCGCAAGGTGCCGCTGCTGGGCTACGCCCAGGCCGGGGCGGAGGGCTATTTCGACGATGCCGGCTATCCCACGGGACGCGGCTGGGATGCGATCGACTCGCCCGCCATCAGCGATCCCAACACCTACGCGCTCAAGGTCACCGGCGACAGCATGGAGCCGGCCTATCGCAAGGGCGACATCCTGATCGTCGAGCCGGACGCCCCGATCAAGCGCGGCGACCGGGTGGTGGTGAAGACCGCCAAGGGCGAGGTGATGGCCAAGGAAGTGCTGCGCAACAGCGCCCGCCGCATCGAGCTGCGCTCGCTCAATCCCCGGCACGCCGATCGCGGCTTCGCGCCGAAGGAAATCCAGTGGATCGCCCGGATCCTGTGGGTGAGCCAGTAGGCCGGCCGCAGGCGGCCGACTTTCCTAGGTAATAATTCCTGATCGATCGCGGGCCGCCATGCTATCATGGCGGCATGATCGCGAACCCGCTCCGCCGGCCCGGCGGCGATGCCCTCGCCCGGCTGCACGATCTCGAGTGGCGCTATGACGGGCCGCTGCCCCCGGGCGCCGTCGCGGCGCTCGACGCCGACGCGGCCGAGCTGGCCGGCCGCGCGATCGCGGCCGATTCGGCGCTGGTCGACCGCCAGGCGCGCGACGCCGTCGGCGCCCTCGCCGCCGCCCGCCGCTGGAC
>CAYJQC010000018.1:0-97416 GCA_964372215.1 uncultured Rhodospirillaceae bacterium | reverse complement strand
ATGACGACGATGGTGTTGCCGGCGTCGCGCAGCTGGTGCAGCACCTTGAGCAGCAAATCGATGTCGGCAAAGTGCAGGCCGGTGGTGGGCTCGTCGAGGATGTAGAGGGTGCGGCCGGTGTCGCGCTTGCTGAGTTCCTGCGCCAGCTTGACCCGCTGCGCCTCGCCGCCCGAGAGCGTGGTGGCGCTTTGCCCCAGGCGCAGGTACGACAGGCCCACGTCGAGCAGCGTCTGCAGCTTGCGGGCGATGGTCGGGACGTCCTTGAAGAAGGCGTAGGCGTCTTCCACCGTCAGCTCCAGAATGCCCGCGATGTTGCGGCCCTTCCATTGCACTTCCAGCGATTCGCGGTTGTAGCGTTGGCCGTGGCAGATGTCGCAGGGCACGTAGACATCCGGCAGAAAGTGCATTTCCACCTTCACCACGCCGTCGCCCTGGCAGGCCTCGCAGCGCCCGCCCTTGACGTTGAACGAGAACCGCCCCGGTTTGTAGCCGCGGGCGGAGGCCTCGGGCAGGCCGGCGAACCAGTCGCGCATCGGCGTGAAGGCGCCGGTATAGGTCGCCGGGTTGGAGCGCGGCGTGCGGCCGATCGGCGACTGGTCGATGTCGATGACCTTGTCGAGGAACTCGAGCCCCTCGATCTTGTCGTGCTGGCCGGGATGGACCCGGCTGCCGTTCAGCCGTCGCGCCAGCGCCTTGTAGAGTGTCTCGATGATCAGGGTCGACTTGCCGCCGCCGGAGACGCCGGTGACGCAGGTGAAGGTGCCGATCGGGATGTCGACCGTCAGGTTCTTCAGGTTGTTCTCGCGCGCGCCGACGACTCGGATCTTCTGGCCCTTGACCCCGTCGCGGCGGCGCGCCGGGATTGGCACCTGGCGCACGCCGGTCAGGTATTGCGCGGTCAGGCTGTCCGGGTTCTTCAGCACCTCGTCGGGCGTGCCGCTGGCGATCACCTTGCCGCCATGGGCGCCGGCGCGCGGCCCCATGTCGACCAGGTAGTCGGCGGCGCGGATCGCCTCCTCGTCATGCTCGACCACCAGCACGGTGTTGCCGAGGTCGCGCAGCCGCCGCAGGGTCGCCAGCAGCCGCTCGTTGTCGCGCTGGTGCAGGCCGATCGACGGCTCGTCGAGCACGTACAGCACGCCGGTCAGGCCGGAGCCGATCTGCGAGGCCAGGCGGATGCGCTGGCTCTCGCCGCCCGACAGGGTGCCGGAGGCGCGGGAGAGCGTCAGGTATTCCAGGCCGACATTGTTGAGGAAGCCCAGGCGCTCGTTGATCTCCTTCAGGATGCGAAAGGCGATCTCGCGCTGCTTCGGCTTCAGCTTGCCGTCGAGCGCCTCGAACCACGCGCCGGCCTGGGCGATCGACATGTCGCAGACCAGGCCGATATGCAGCCCGTCGACCTTGACCGCCAGGGTCTCCGGCTTGAGGCGGAAGCCGCCGCAGGCCTCGCACGGGCTGGTGTTCTGGTACTTGCCGAGATCCTCGCGCACCCAGGAACTGTCGGTCTCGCGCCAGCGCCGCTCCATGTTGGTGATGACGCCCTCGAACGGCTTCGCCGTGCGATAGCTGCGCACGCCGTCGTCGTATTCCATCGTCACCGGAACGTCGCCCGAGCCGAACAGGATGATCTTCTGGAACTTCTCGTGCAGGTCCCTGAACGGCACCGTGATGCTGAACTTGAAATGCCGCGCCAGGCTGTCCAGGGTCTGGGCGTAGTACTGCGAGGTCGAATTGGCCCACGGCGCGATCGCGCCGGTGCGCAAGGACAGGCGGTCGTCCGGCACCACCAGCTCGGGATCGAAGAACATGGTGGTGCCGAGCCCGTCGCAGGCCGGGCAGGCGCCGTGCGGGTTGTTGAAGGAGAACAGCCGCGGCTCGATCTCGTCGATGGTGAAGCCGGAGACCGGGCAGGCGAACTTGGCCGAGAACACGGTCCGGCCGCTGTCGTCGTTCTTCTTCTTGCTGGTCTTCCCCGAACTTTTCTGGGCGTCGGCGTCCTCGGCATAGATCAAGCCGTCGGAGAGCTGCAGCGCGGTTTCCAGGCTGTCGGCCAGCCGGCTCTGAATGCCGTCGCGCACCACGATGCGGTCGACCACCACCTCGATGTCGTGCTTGAGCTTCTTGTTGAGCGCCGGCGCCTCGGCGATCTCGTGCAGCGTACCGTCGATCCTGACCCGCTGGAAGCCGCGCTTCTGCAGGTCGGCGAGCTCCTTGCGATACTCGCCCTTGCGACCGCGCACGATCGGCGCCAGCAGATAGAGGCGGGTGCCCGCGGGCATCTCCATGATCCGGTCGACCATCTGGCTGACCGTCTGGCTCTCGATCGGCAGGCCGGTGGCGGGCGAGTAGGGGACGCCGATGCGGGCATAGAGCAGCCGCAGATAGTCGTAGATCTCGGTCACCGTGCCGACCGTCGAGCGCGGGTTCTTCGAGGTCGTCTTCTGCTCGATCGAGATCGCCGGCGACAGCCCGTCGATCGAATCGACGTCCGGTTTCTGCATCAGCTCGAGGAACTGGCGGGCATAGGCCGACAGGGATTCGACATAGCGCCGCTGGCCCTCGGCATAGATCGTGTCGAAGGCGAGGGACGACTTGCCCGAGCCCGACAGGCCGGTGATGACCACCAGGGCATCGCGCGGCATCTCGACATCGATGTTCTTCAAATTGTGCTCGCGCGCGCCGCGCACCACGAGCTTGCTGCCGTCGATTCTGCCGTGCATGGGAGCCTTTGATCGCGCCGGGAAGGAAGCTTGGAACTCAGGGCCAGCATATAGCGCCGGCCCGGCCGAATTGCGACTCCTCTTGCAGAACGCAAGGGGAACAGCCATTCTGTGGCTGCCGCCGCGGCACACGCAAAAGACGAGTTTTACATTCGGACTGCAAGCGCTGGCGTCGAGTCGCCGGTTATGCTTAAAGTCGCGCTTTCCCGCCGGGGCCGCCTGCATCTCGCGGCCCCGTCCCCTACGGTTCTCGAGCGAAGGAACAAGAAACCATGGCAGGCAGCGTCAACAAGGTGATCCTGATCGGCAATCTCGGGCGCGATCCGGAGATCCGCTCCATGCAGGACGGCGGCCGGGTCGCCAACCTGTCCCTGGCGACCTCCGAAAGCTGGCGCGACAAATCGTCGGGCGACCGCCGGGAAAAGACCGAGTGGCACCGGGTGGTGGTGTTCAACGACCGCCTGGTCGACGTGATCGAGAAGTTCCTCAAGAAGGGCTCGAAGATCTATGTCGAGGGCCAGCTCCAGACCCGCAAGTGGACCGACCAGTCGGGCACCGAGAAGTACTCGACCGAGGTGGTGCTGCAGAAGTTCCGCGGCGAACTCACCATGCTCGACGGCCGCAGCGGCGGGGGCGGCGGCGACAGCGGCGGCTTCAGCGAGGGCGGCGACTATGGCGGGGGCGGCGGCGGCTCAAGCGGTGGCGGCGGCGGCTCCAGCGGCGGCGGTCGCTCGTCGGGCGGCGGTGGCGGCGACCTGGACGACGAGATTCCGTTCTGATTGGCCCCGACGTCCGCAACAAAGCCAAGACTGTCATCCCGGCCAAGCGAGCGCCAGCGAGCGCGAGCCGGGATCCATGGTCGGGACAGGCGCGAACGGAATCATGGATCCCCGGGTCTGCTGGGCTTCGCCCCTTCGCCCGGGGATGACATCTTGGATATCACCGCGGGCGCATGAAGCTGCTCGGTGAGCGACCGGAGCATACGGCGTGCCTCACACCGGCGTCGCGCCGACCATGCAGTGCACCGCCGGGCTCGCCACGAAGGCGGTAGCCCGGCCGATCTCCGCCGGAGTGCCCATCCTCCCGAGCGGGCAGTAGCCAAGCATTGTCGCGAAATAGTCGGGCCGCTCGCGCTTCACTCTTGGGGGCGAGGGCGCGCCTCGCCCCTTCCCATGGCGTGGAGCGAGGCGCGTGGGCGGGACCTGTGGGCCATCGGGCAAGCCGGTGACCGGCTTGACCTGAATCAATGCGGCTTTTGCCGTTTCCTTGAGGCTAGGCGATCCTGGAGGGCTCGATGCATGCATGTGCTTCGCTTGGCTGCAGTGCTGCTGCTCGCCGCGAACGGCCCGGTGCTTGCCGAGAGCGCGTGGCTGGAGAGCAGACGCCTTGCGCTGGCGGAGCGTCAGGCCCTGTGCGAGCGGATCAGCGACATCCGCATTCTGGCGCACCATCAGATGATCGCGTCCGGCGACGCCCAGTGGCGGCGGCTGGCGCGTCAGGAACTGGTGTTCGAAGCCGCAATCATGGGGGCGCCGCCGCTCGATCCCGGCTACTGCTACGTGATCATGCGCGCCGGCCAGGGTGACGAAACCTTGCGCCGCGCCTTCGAGGTGCGCGAGTTCACCAGCAATCCCGAGCGGACATCGGCCTTCCTTGTCGGCCGCGACTTCGAGGCGCCGCCCGGACCTTGACCGGCCCGGGACGTCGCGCCTCGCCCCGAAAATATCTGCCTGGATTTCGGCGAGGTCCGTCTCACACCGGCGTTGCCGATGTCATGCCGCCGTCGACCACCACGTTGGCGCCGGTCATGAAGCTGGCCGCCGGGCTCGCCACGAAGGCGGTGACCCGGCCGATCTCCTCCGGTGCGCCCATCCGCCCCATCGGGTTGTAGCCGATCATTGTCGCGAAGTACTCGGGCTGTTCGCGCTTCACCCGACCCCAATAGCCGTCGTCGAAGTAGATCGTGCCCGGCGACACCAGGTTGGCGCGGATGCCCTTGGGGGCGAGCGCGCGGCTCAGGCCCTTCACGTAAGGGTGCAGCGCCGCCTTCATCGAGGAATAGGCGTCGGGCCCGTCGACCTCCATGGCGGAGATGCTGCTGATGGCGACGATGGCGCCGGCATCGGATTTCTCGAGGAAGGGCAGGGCGGCATCGACCAGGGTCTTGGTCGCCATCACGTCGACGGCGAACTGCTTCGCCCAGTCCTCTGCCGTGTCGCCGGCGGCGAGCGCACTCACATTGGCGACCACGATGTCGATTCCGCCGAGCGTGCCGGCGGCGCGCGCCACCCAGGCGGAGAGCGCCCGGTGATCGGCGACGTCGAGCGCGTCGCCCACCGTCTCGACCCCCGCGGCCCGGAGCCGCTCGATCGCGGCGGCGACGTCGCCGGCGTTGCGCGCGCAGATGCCGACATCGGCGCCTTCCGCCGCGAAGGTCTCGGCGATCGCCTTGCCGATGCCGCGGGTCGCGCCGGTCACCAGAACGCGCCGGCCCTTCAGCCCGAGATCCATGCAATTCCCCCCTGTATCGCGGATGATCACCGCGCTTGACCGAGCATCGAAGCGGCAGACTATCCGCCGACGCTGGTTCGGGCCAGTGACCACATATGCGATAGACTGCCGATGTCGAAGGCGTTTTTGAACGAGAACCCGACGTTTCCTGCTCCGCCGTCGACGCCGAGCCAATTTGGTTGACCCGGACGGGGTCGGGCCAGTTTCATAGACGGAATGGTCGGGCCAAAGCGACGGCTGCCCGACGGGGTGCGGCTCGTGTTCCGCTCCGGCTCCGGTCCTCATGGCCGGCGCCAGGGGCCGGGGCGCCGGGGCCCTCCGCAACGAAAGGCCGTCGCGCCAATAAGCAAATGCCAGGAGACATCTCCGATGGATAGGAACGAACTGCTCGGCCGCCTCGAGTCAGGCAAGCTGAGCCGCAGGGAATTCACGCGTGCGCTGGGTGCCGTCGGTCTCACCATGACCGCGATGCCGTTGTTCGGCCGTTCGGCCGCGTCCGCCAGCAAGCTGACCGTGTTCGGGTGGGCGGGCTACGAGGTGCCGGAACTGCACCCGGGCTATGCCGCCAAGCATGGCGGGGAGCCGGACTTCGCCTTCTTCTCGAACGAGGAAGAGGCGCTGCAGAAGCTGCTCGGCGGCTATGCCGTCGATGTCAGCCATCCCTGCAGCTACAACGTGAAGCGCTGGAAGGACGCCGAGATCATCAAGCCGATCGACGTCTCGCGCCTGTCGAACTACGGGGACATCTGGGACAAGTTCAAGACGATCCCCAGCACCGTGTTCGGCGCCGACACCTACTTCGTGCCGTTCGACTGTGGCAATGCCTCGATCCTCTATCGCCCCGACCTGGTCGATCCGGCCGACGCGACTTCGTGGGACCTGCTGTTCAACGAGAAATATGCCGGCAAGCTGTCGATGTACAACACCGACACGACGATCATTGAAATCGCAGCTCGAATCCTGGGCTACGACAATCTGACGACGCTGTCCGACGAGCAACTCGACACCATCAAACCGATGATCGCGAAGCAGCGCGACCTGCTGCGCTTCTACTGGGACGACGTGACCCAGATCGAGCAGGCGCTGGCCTCGGGCGAGCTGGTCGCGGCCTATGCCTGGAACGGTTCGGTGAAGTCGCTCAGGGACCAGGGTACCGAGATCGCATACATGGTGCCGAAAGAAGGCATCCTGGCCTGGGTCTGCGGCCTTACTCTCGATTCCCGCGCACCGGGCGACGAGCAGGCGGCGTACGACTTCATCGATGCGATGATCTCGCCGGAAGCCGGCCAGTTCCTGCTCGCCGAGCAGGGCTATGGCCATTCGAACCGCAAGGCCTACGAACTGGTCGACCAGAAGGTGCTCGACGATCTCGGCTGGAGCAATCCGGAGGAGTCGTTCGCCCGTGCCGACATCTCGGACGAGGCCGAGGAGCCGTTCCGCTCGAAGTACATCGAGCTGGTCAACAACGTGAAGGCGGGCCTCAACTGAGCCTGCGCGGGCCCGCCCCGGCATTCCCTCGCGGGGATGCCGGGCAGCCCGGAATCGGCCCCGCAACGGGCTGCTCCGCGACCCCCCTCGGGGGCCTTCGGGCCCCCGCCAAAGGGTGTCCCTCGGGGGCCTTCGGGCCCCCGCCGAAGGCTGTCCGCGAGGGCCTTCGCGGTCCCCGCCGAAGGTTGTTCGCACCTGCCAAATCTGCTAGTTTCCGGCGTTCTCGTGACAGGCCGAGTCCGGCTTTTCCGGGGGCCGCGCGGCGCTCCGGCCGCCCTCGCTCATCCCTTTGAAATATCTGGC
Organism: uncultured Rhodospirillaceae bacterium; assembly: GCA_964372215.1. Lineage (GTDB taxonomy): Bacteria > Pseudomonadota > Alphaproteobacteria > Dongiales > Dongiaceae > DAIMFL01. Next base: position 90,394 of record CAYJQC010000018.1, on the reverse strand, counting down.
AAAATTCGTTGACCGACGCGCCGACCCCTCCGCCGCCTGACATCGCGCCGATCACCATCGAGGAGGAGATGAAGCGCTCCTACCTCGATTACGCCATGAGCGTGATCGTGAGCCGGGCGCTGCCCGATGTGCGCGACGGCCTGAAGCCGGTGCATCGCCGCATCCTCCACTCGATGCACGAGTCCGGCTACGACTACAACAAGCCCTATCGCAAGTCGGCCCGCGTGGTCGGCGACGTCATGGGCAAGTACCACCCGCACGGCGATTCCGCGATCTACGAAGCCATGGTGCGGATGGCGCAGAGCTTCTCCATGCGCCTGCCGCTGATCGACGGCCAGGGCAATTTCGGGTCGATGGACGGCGACCGCGCCGCGGCCATGCGCTACACCGAGGTGCGGCTGGCGCGCCCGGCCCACGCGCTGATCGACGACATCGACAAGGAGACCGTCGACTTCCAGCCGAACTACGACGAGTCCGAGTCCGAGCCCGTCGTCCTGCCCGCGCGCTATCCGAACCTGCTGGTCAACGGCGCCGGCGGCATCGCCGTCGGCATGGCGACCAACATCCCGACCCACAATCTGGGCGAGGTGATCGACGCCTGCTGCGCCTATATCGACAACCCCGGGGTGACGGTCGACGAGCTGATGGCCCTGGTGCCGGGCCCGGACTTTCCGACCGGCGCGCTGGTGCTCGGCAAGGCCGGGATCCGCGAGGCCTATCACACCGGCCGCGGCAGCATCGTCATGCGCGCCCGCACCCATGTCGAGACCATCCGCAAGGACCGCGAGGCGATCGTCGTCACCGAGGTGCCGTTCCAGGTCAACAAGGCGCGCATGATCGAGCGCATGGCCGAGCTGGTGCACGAGAAGACGATCGAGGGCATCTCCGACCTGCGCGACGAATCCGATCGCGACGGCGTGCGCGTGGTGATCGAGCTGAAGCGCGACGCGATGGCCGAGATCGTGCTGAACCAGCTCTACCGCTACACCCCGCTGCAGACCAGCTTCGGCGTCAACATGCTGGCGCTGATCGGCGGCCGGCCCGAGCTCATGAACCTGCGCGACGTCATCGTCGCCTTCGCCGCGTTCCGCGAGGAGGTGATCACGAGGCGCGCGCGCTTCGAGCTCCGGAAGGCGCAGGAGCGGGCCCATATCCTGGTCGGCCTCGCGATCGCCGTCGCCAATATCGACCCGATCATCGCGATCATCCGCGCCGCGCCCGATCCGGCGACGGCGCGCGAGCGCCTGATGGCGCAGCCCTGGCCGGCCGAGCAGGCCGGACCGCTGATCAAGCTGATCGACGAGCCCGGGCGTTCGGTTTCCGCCGACGGCACCTACGCCCTGTCGGAGATCCAGGCCCGCGCCATCCTCGATTTGCGCCTGCAGCGCCTGACCGGGCTCGAGCGCGAGAAGATCGCCGACGAGATGACCGCGCTGGCGACCCAGATCGCCGACTTCAAGGAGATCCTGGAATCGCGGCCGCGGCGCCTTGCCATCATGCGCACCGAGCTCCTGGAGATGAAGGAGCAGTTCTCGACCCCGCGCCGCACCGAACTGGTCGAGCTCGAGTTCGAGCATGACGTCGAAGACCTGATCCAGCGCGAGGACATGGTGGTGACCGTCACCCATGGCGGCTACATCAAGCGCGTGCCGCTGTCGACCTATCGGGCGCAGCGGCGCGGCGGCAAGGGCCGCGCCGGCATGTCGACGCGCGACGAGGATTTCGTCAGCCGGGTGTTCGTCGCCGATACCCACACGCCGATGCTGTTCTTCTCGACCCGCGGCATGGCCTACAAGACCAAGGTCTACCGCCTGCCGGTCGGCACCCCGCAGGCGCGCGGCAAGGCCCTGGTCAACCTGCTGCCCCTGGCCGAGGGCGAGACCGTCTCGGTGGTCATGCCGCTGCCCGAGGACGAGGCGCGCTGGGACGAGATGTACGTCGTGTTCGCCACCGCGAGCGGCTATGTCCGGCGCAACAAGCTGTCGGACTTCGCCAGCGTGCTGGCCAACGGCAAGATCGCCATGAAGCTCGACGACGGCGACCGCCTGGTCGGCGTCATGACCTGCAGCGAGTCCGACGACGTGCTGCTGGCCGCGCGCGGCGGCAAGTCGATCCGGTTCCCGGTCTCGGACACGCGGGTGTTCAGCGGCCGCACTTCGACGGGCGTGCGCGGCATCAAGCTCGAGGACGGCGACCAGGTGGTCTCGATGTCGATCCTGCGCCATGTCGAGACCGACACCGCCGAGCGCGACGCCTATCTGCGCTACGCCGCGGCCAGGCGCCGCGCCGCCGGCGAGGGCAACGGCGACGAACCGGAATCGGAGGGTGCGGCCGAGGATGCGGCCGAAGGCGCCGAGGTGGTGCTGTCGCCGGAGCGCCTGGCCGAGCTCGAGACGGCGGAGGAGTTCATCCTCACCGTGACCGAGAACGGCTACGGCAAGCGCAGCTCGGCCTTCGAATACCGCATCACCGGCCGCGGCGGCCAGGGCATCGCCAACATCGAGACCTCGGAACGCAACGGTCCGGTCGTCGCCTCCTTCCCGGTGGCCGACAGCGACCAGATCATGCTGATGACCGACGGCGGCCAGCTGATTCGCTGTCCGGTCGACGACATCCGCATCGCCGGGCGCAAGACCCAGGGCGTGGTGATCTTCAAGGTCGGCGAGGGCGAGCGCGTGGTCTCGGTCACCGGGCTCAGCGAGGACGAGGAGGCGGAGGACGGCGCGAACACGGACGCCGAGCCGGATGCCGCGCCAGCGGACGATGCGGGAGGCGGCGACGATGGCGAAGGCTAGAACGCGCATCGGGGTCTATCCAGGCACCTTCGATCCCGTCACCAACGGGCATCTCGACATCATCCGGCGCGCCACCCGGCTGGTCGACCAGCTCGTCATCGGGGTGGCCCGCAACGCCGGCAAGGGTCCGCTGTTCGGCATCGACGAGCGGGTCGAGATGCTGCGCGAGGAAATGAGTCATCTGGAGACCGCCAATGGCGGCCAGATCGAGATCCGGCCGTTCGACAACCTGCTGATGCACTTCGCCCAGTCGGTCGGCGCCGTCATGATCATCCGGGGCCTGCGGGCGGTCTCCGATTTCGAGTACGAGTTCCAGATGGCCGGCATGAACACCCGGCTCGATCCGAAGATCGAGACCACCTTCCTGATGGCCTCCGATCGCCACCAGTTCATCTCGTCGCGCTTCGTCAAGGAGATCGGCCGCCTGGGCGGCGACATCACCGGCTTCGTCAGCCCGCGGGTGGCCGCCCGCATGGCGACCCGGTTCGAGCGCGAGCGCCTGGACGTCGGCCATGCCCAGGCCCGGGTGCAGACCCTGGAAGACAGCTGACCGGGGCGGCCCGGCGCCCGGTCCGGGGTGATTGGGGTTTGCAACCCGCCCCCGGAGTGCTATTTGGGCCACCCCAGCAGGCCGGTCCGGCCGCGCCCCCGCTGTTGTCTCGCCCGGCCTCGATCCGGGCGCCCAAGTGAGCCCGTAGCTCAGCCGGCAGAGCATCTGACTTTTAATCAGAGGGTCCCGGGTTCGAATCCCGGCGGGCTCACCATCTAACCAGTTGGGATGCCACCGAAAATCCCGTTCACGGGTTGGCCGTCGCTTATTTGAAACGGGCCGCAAATAAGCGATTTTCGGTCCAATCCCCGGAAATCACCCCGGACGGCACCCCTGGCGGAGTCTCGGCACTCCCGGCACCCCCGATCGGGGGCAAAACACCCCAAAATCCTCTCCTGGAGAGGCAATCCGGCACCCCTGGACCCCTGGACCCCCGAAAGCAGTCCCGGCCTCTCTGTACCTCTCCCGCGAAGGATTCAAGATGGCTTGGGCGATCCCCAGGACGGCTGCGGCGTTGACAGACGGCGTCGCCGCCTGGAGCATCCTGCAGGGCGGCCAGATGATCGACTTGCTGTTCACTGACGTGGTCATGCCCGGCGGCATCACCGGGCGCAAGCTGGCCGAGGACGCCGTCAGGCTGAGACCGGGATTGCGCTGCCTGTTCACGTCGGGCTACACGGAGAACTCGATCGTGCACCAGGGCCGGCTCGATCCGGGAGTCAATCTGCTGTCGAAGCCGTACCGCAAGCGGGAACTGGCGCAGAAAGTGCGGGAGACGCTCGACGCGTCGCCGCCGGCTGCACCGAAATAGCCGCGGCCGGCTCCGCCGCCGCATTGCGGGAGAGTTGCGATGCCCGATTACGACAAGGCGCGCGAGGTCTGGAACGAGCGCTTCTCCAAGGCCGACGACTATCTGTTCGGCCGCCGGCCGAACCGCTTCCTGGCGGCGGAGGCGTATCGCCTGGCGCCGGGCCAGAGCGTGCTGTGCCTGGCGGACGGCGAGGGGCGCAACGGCGTGTTCCTGGCCGAGCGCGGCCTCGACGTGCTTTCGGTCGACCTGTCGCCGGTGGCGCTCGACAAGGCGCGCGGCCTGGCGGCGGAGCGCGGGGTGAAGCTGCGCTTCGAGGAGGCCAACCTCGCCACCTGGCACTGGCCGGTGGCGGCCTTCGACGGCGTGGTCGGCATCTTCTTCCAGTTCGCCGGCCCCGCCACCCGCGGTCGCATCTTCGAGAGCATCAAGCGCGCGCTGAAGCCGGGCGGGCTGCTATTGCTGCAGGGATATCGGCCCGAACAGCTGGCCTACAAGACGGGCGGGCCGCCGGACGCCGACAACCTTTACACTTCGGCATTGCTGCAGGATGCCTTCGGCGACATGGAGATCCTCCATCTGCGCGCCCATGACGAGCCGATCCACGAAGGCACCGCGCATGACGGCATGTCGGCGCTGATCGATCTGGTCGCCCGCAAGCCGGCCTGACCGGTGCGCCGGCGGCTCAGCGCGGCGAGCGTCGCCATCCGGCGGCTTCCGCCTCTTCCGCGCTGCAGAACCAGCGCTCGCCGCGCGCCGCATCGACGCTCGTGGCGGGATAGAAGGCGCCGCCCGGCAGGTGGTAGATCCGGTCGCCGCCGGCCGTGATGCTGCCCTTGATCGAGCACAGGCCAGCCGGCGTCGGCGCCGCGGCCTCGATCGGCAGGCGCCGGCCGTGCCGCCAGTCGGCGGGCGGCACGAACTCGCTGCCCCAGATGCCCCGTCCGGCGGCCCGGGCGGCGGCCTCGGCATCGGCGAACAGCGGCGGCCGGTCGGCCAGACCCCAGCCGGCATTCACCATCCAGCTGTTCACCTCGGGGCCGCCGTAGCCGCCCAGGAAGCACAGGCCGAGCAGGGTGCCGTCGGCATCGCGGCCCTGCTCGCTGCAGGTCACCCACTGGCCGGCCACCCGATAGGCCAGCGCCGCCGCCGCCTCGAAACCGCACTCCCAGCGCCGGCCGTCGCGCAGGCATGCCTGCTGGCGCTCCGGCGCATCGATCCCGTAGAGCTGGAGTTCGGTACCGCTGAACTCCAGCCGGTCGCCGGACAGCGCCCGGGCCTTGCCGGTGATTTCCGCCGCCGCCGGCCCGGCCGGCAGCATTGCCAGGACCAAGGGCAGGGACAGAGCGAGCGCGGCAAGCCGGTTCAGCATGGCCGCCATCTTGCGCGATCCGGCCCCCCGGCCGCCAGGGTTCCCTCGAAGCGCCCCGGCGCTCCCGGGCGGCCCCGGCGCGCCTGGCCCCGGTGGTCCCCCGACGCCCCCGTCCCGCGGAGACTTGCCCGGGAATCAGCAGGCTTCCGCGGCGACGCCGGATCCCGGCGAGCCCCCTGGAACGAGGCAGCCGCCCGTTGGATGTCACGGCCTTCGGCGTGTGTTTCACGCCGGAAAACACTGACTTCTGCCGCGGGGTGTGCCAGATTCCTGCGCAATGGCGAGAGGGGACCATCGAATCGCGGAGCCGTTGCTGCGGACGCTCGGAAGCGTCCCGCTGTTCGCCAGCCTCGACGATTCCGAGCGCCAGAAGCTGGAAGGCAGCTGCCAGTGGCGCAGCTTTCGACCTGGCCAGCCCGTGATCGAGAGCGGCAGCGACGGCAAGGAGGTGTTCTTCGTCGTCCAGGGCGCCGTGAACATCATCAACTTCTCGCCCAGCCGGCGCGAGGTGGCGTTCGCCACGGCGCGCGCAGGCGACTACTTCGGCGAGCTCGCGGCGATCGATCTGCTGCCACGCTCGGCGAGCGCGGTCGCGATCGAGGAGAGCCTGCTCGCGGCGTTGCCCTCGGAGGTTTTCGTCGATCTGCTGAAGCGGCGGGTCGAGGTCACCTTCCGCGTCCTGCAGGGTCTCGCGCATATCGTGCGCACCAGCGACGTCCGGATCATGGAACTGAGCACCTTGCCGGCGACGCAGCGGGTCTATGCCGAGCTGTTGCGCATGGCGGTGCCCGACGCCGCGGTGCCGAGCCTGTGGCTGGTTCGTCCGTTACCCCCGCTGCGCGAGATCGCCAGCCGCGTCAGCACCACCCGGGAGACCGTGGCGCGGGCGTTGAGCCAGCTCTATCCGACCGGGTTGCTGCGCCGCAAGGGGCGCAACCTCTACTTGATGGACCGTCGGCGATTCGAGGAGATCGCCAATGCGCTCCAGGTCCGCGGCGCGCGCACCGAAGACTGACCGCCGGACCGGCCGTCGGCGGCGGTTTCATGAGCAGGCCCCCCGCTCGAATGTGACGGCCGTCGCATGTGCGGCCCTGCATTCACCTGAATTCGCTGGTATGTGACGCCCGTCACTTCTGGACCGTCCTGGCGGTCGCTACCGTGACTGCATCGACGGTGGCAATTCAGGGGAGGGACAGGGATGGGAACGCGCGCACTCAAGCCTCGGCATGAAAGTGCGTGGCGGTTCGACCCCTGGCTCGCCGAAGCGGAACAGATGCAGGAGTACGCGGAAGCCAGCGAGCCGTTGCCGTGCGGATCGCAGACGCCAGAGTTCGTCAAGACCTGGATGGAATCCCACGGCGCGGTCGGCACCATCGTCGTGGTGCGCCACTCGCAGCTCGGGCTCTTCGAGTACCTGCTGGACGAAGTGCGGCGAACCGACCTTCGCCTGAAGCGAATCTATCTTGCCGATCACGGCGTGTTCCGGTCGAACGGCGAGAATGTGGCCCCGCCGCGCGGACGGTTCAGCCTGCTGGCTCCGGTCGGCGGCGCGCTCGAGGCGGCGAGCGACGGCCGGACCTGGATGAACGGCAAGCCGGCCTTTCGTCGGCCGCTGTCGCCGCACGAGCGTTCGCTCATCGAGATCGCCCGCCGACAGCAGGGCGAGCGCGCCTGAGGCTGCCGCCGCTCAAGTCGGCGTCGGAGCCTCGAAGTCGATGCAGGCCAGCAGCATGTCGACATTCGCGCCGCCGACGGTCATCGGCAGCAGCAGTGCTTCGTAGTGGAAAAAGCGCCCATCGGCGACGAGATTGCGCTGGCGCACCGCAGGCTGCGCGGAGTCGACGACGTCGCGGTAGCTGGCCTCGATGATTCTGCGCATCTCCGGGTCGGGATAGTCGTCGAGCATCTTCCCGGTCATGTCGAAGCCGTACCATTGCACGTGGCGGGTGCCGTCCAGCCGAAACCGGAAGCGCAACGGATCGTGCATCACGTCCACCAGGGTGATGTCGCCGAGGACGAAGCCGAGCTCGAGGGGGTCGATGTCCCGGCGCGCGGGAAGCGGCCTGGTGCCGCGCTTCTGGTTCCAGTACTCGAGCATCCGGCGCAGCCTCGCGCTCTTAAGCTCAAGATCGCCGTCGCCCATGTCTCGCACCGCGGCGTCCACCAGCCCCACGGACGCGCAGCCTGCCGGAGGTGTGAGCAGCCGATGGGGTTGCAGCCCTGATTTCTGCGCGAAATCGGCCCATGTATAGCTCTGGACCACGGAACGGCCCAGCGGAAACTGCAACTATCGCGGTTCAGGAGGCCGGTTCGATATAGCGACTGGCGAACTCGTGCAGCGAAAGCAGCCGCGACTCCGGCGCGACCGACATGAGGCGTGGCCAACCAAAGCGCAGCTCGAAGCGCACATGCAGGATGCCCTCGTGATCCCGGCAGATCTCCGTGACCTCGGCGGTTTCGACCAGGTTCGTCTTGTGCTTGCGCCGATACGAGGCACCCGGCCTGACATCGAGCCGGCTGGTCTCGCGGCCGGACAGCCGATCGAAAAGTGACCTTGGAAAACGCTGCATCTAGCTGGTCGTGATCTCCGCAGGAACGCCGGGATTAGACACGCGAGGCGCCCTCCCAGCCAGTGGCAAAGCGGTGATCGGCAGCGGATACGCGCTTCCTGTGCCGTCCGGCTTATCAGGGAGCGCCTCAGTCGAGCTTCTGACGAAAGGTCTGATGGCAGCCGCCGCAGCCGTTCTTGCCCAGCGCCGCGAACTGCTCGCCGATCGCCCCGCTGTCGCCGCCTTGCGCCGCGGTCTCGAGTTCGCCGGCAAACCCGCCAAGCTTCATCGCGGCTGACTTGAAGCCTTCCCAGTCGGTCCAGATCACCGGCTTGGCGCCGGTCTTGCCGATCCCATCGTCGAGCGAAGTGCCGGCAGGAAACAAATCGGTGATCTTGCCGGATATGTCCTGGATCGCCTTGGCGCGCGCGGCCACGTCGGCGGCGCTGCCGGCGCCCGATTCGACGAATGCGTTGATCGCCTTCATGTGGCCGCCCATTTCCTTCATCGCGTCCTGGCGCTGCTTGACGATCGCCGCCGGATCCAGTGCGGAAAGCTGGATCGGCGCCGTCACCGCGGCGAAGGACAGGATGACCGCACCCGCAAGAAAGGTTCGCACGCTTCGCATTCACGCCTCCCGTTCATTGGTTCTGTGCTTCCCCCGAATACGCGGCGGCCGGCCGGCTGGAGGGCCCCAAGTCATACCAGCTCAGGGTAGGGAAAGCAGGTGTTGAGTAAAGTAGGCACTCCAAAGTAACTGCGCAGCTTCACGGATTGGTGATCCAAGCTCGCTGGCGGGCAACACCTTGCGATCCGCGCCGCGGCTTCCGGACGGCTTGCCGCTGGCGCGCCGGCATGCGAAATCAGTGGCATGCGATGCCGGTTCCGGAGTTTTCGCGCAATGGCGATCGCGGCCCTGTTCGGGCTGATCGCGGGCGCCTGCGCGGCTCCCCCGCCGTTGTCGGCGCTGGTCGCCAGGACGGCGGACGCAGGCTACGGATACTCGGACACCAAGCTTGCCGATGGCCGCTACCAGGTGGTCTACGAAACCCCGAGCCTCGTCGTTCCGGTCGAGCGCGCCGGGCGTGACGTCCGCCTGGATACGGAGCGCCAGCGGGCCTACGACTTCGCGCTCTGGCATGCCAGCGAACTCGCCCGGGACCAGGGCTTCGCCGCGCTCCTGATCGAACAGGACCGCCGGGACTCCGATGTCAGGGTTCGGGTCGAGCCGCGCTATCGGCCGTGGCCCGGCGTTTCCGGCCCGTTCTATCGCTATCCCTATCCCTACCGGTCCCTGGACCCGTATGACGATTGCTGCTGGGCCGGCAGCTATCAGCGCTGGGCCGATGCCCGGCTGACCGTCTCGCTGCGGGTCCGCTTCCTGCCGCAGATGGCCGACGGTGCGCTGGCGGTCGACGAGACGCTGGCGCGCCTGTCCGCCGCCTACGGCACGCCGACCTATCCCTGAGCCGGTCCGATGCATGCGGTCTTGCCGGCTGCGCCGGACGCCGCGCCGCGACGGCCGGCGAGGGCGCGCTCCTCGACCCGGATGCGCCAGCCCAGGATCGCGGCGTTCAACAGGGTGAAGATCAGGCTTTCCCGCCAGGCGCCGAAGGCCAGCGGCAGGCAGGCGATTTCGGCGGCGACGATGACGTAGTTCGGATGCCGGCACAGCCGGTACGGACCGCGGGCGACCAGTGGCGTGTGCGGCAAGGTCAGGATCCGCGTGGTCCAGAACCGCCCCAGCGTCGCGATCACCCAGAGCCGACCGACCTGCAGCCCGCCGTAGATCGCCAGCAGCGGCCAGGAAACCACCTCCGTCGATTCTGCCGCGGCGAACAGCGCCAGCAGCCAGGCGGCGTGCACCAGCACCAGCAGCGGGTAGTGCCCGGCGCCGATCTCGATGGCGCCGGCGGCCCGCAGGCGCGCCTCGTTGCGCCGGCCATAGCCCAGCTCCGCCAGCCGCTGCAGTGCAACCGCGACCACGATCCACTGTGCCAGGGTCATCGCGGCATGCCTTCGAGAATCTGGAACCCGACGGAAAAGCCCGGACCGAGCGCCGCCATCAACCAGCGACCGCGCAGCCCGCGCGCCATCCGGCGCTCGAGCACGAACAGCACGGTCGCCGCCGACATGTTGCCGTTCTCGCGCAGCACCGCGCGGGCGTCGTCGAGCGCGCCCACCGGCAACTCGAAGGCCGCCTCGAGCGCCTCGATCACCTTGGTGCCGCCGGGATGGCAGACATAGCCGTCGAGCAGCGCCAGGGCCAGGTTGTGGCCGGCGAGGAACCGCTCGGCGGCAGGACGCAGGTCGCGGCGCACCAGGGTCGGAATGTCGCGCGAGAATCGCACGCCGAACCCGTCGTCCTCGACGTTCCAGCCCATGATGTCGAGCGAGCCTGGCCAGGTGTGGCTGCCGGCCGGACCGATGGCAGGGCCGGCGCCGTCGGTGGTTCCGTCCAGCAGCGCCGCCGCCGCGCCGTCGCCGAACAGCGCCGCGGCGATGATATTGCTCTTGGAGTTATCGCCATTGCGAAAGGTCAGGGCGCAGAGCTCGACCACGACGAACAGCACGCGCCGCCCGCCAGACGTCATGGCTGCGGCCGGAGCCAGTCCGATCACGCCCCCGGCACAGCCGAGACCGAAGATCGGCAGGCGCGCGACGTCGGGGCGCAGCGCCAGCCGTTCGATCAGCAGGGCGTCGAGGCTCGGCGTCGCGATTCCGGTGGTCGATACCACGACCAGCCCGTCGACCGATTCCGGCGGGCAACCGGCGCGCGCGAGGCAGCGTTCGGCGGCGTCGGCGACCAGCGCCAGCGCGTGCTCCACATAGAGCGCGTTGCGTTCGCGCCAGCCATGCGGCTCGAGATACCAGTCCAGCGGCACGCAGGAATGGCGATGGTCGATTCCGGCGTTGGCGAAAGCCGGCAACAGCCGTTCGATCTCGGAGGCGTCGCGGTCGAACAGGCGTGCTGCCAGGGCCGCCACCTCGCTCTGGGCGATCTGATGGGGCGGTACGGCAGTCGCGATCGCGGCAATCTCGGGCATTGCTTTTTCCGTCGTGGCGGATGTTCACTCGACCATTAACCCGGCGCCATGGTCGCATATTCCCGGCTGTTCCAAGCTCGATCGCGGCGCCGGGCGGTTCGTTCCTGTCAGGCGCGAGGCGTGCCGGATGTTCGAAGGCTTTGCGACGCGCCGCGTCGCCGTGACGGGCACCGAGATCCATCTGGTGATCGGCGGCGCGGGACCGCCGCTCCTGCTGCTGCACGGCTATCCCCAGACCCACGTCATCTGGCACCAGATCGCGCCCGGCTTGGCGCGCGATTTCACGGTGGTCGCGCCGGACCTGCGCGGCTACGGGGACAGCGGCAAGCCGGAAGGCGGCGCCGATCACGCAGCATACGCCAAGCGCACCATGGCGCGCGATCAAGTCGAGATGATGGCGGCCCTGGGTTTCGATCGCTTCGCCATGGTCGGCCACGATCGGGGCGCCCGGGTCGGCCACCGGCTGGCCCTCGATCACCCCGAGCGGGTGACCCGGCTGGCGCTGCTCGACATCGTGCCCACGCTCGACTTCTACCGCACCATCAACCAGCGCACGGCGACCGCCTACTATCACTGGTTCTTCCTGATCCAGCCGGCGGATTTCCCCGAGCGGCTGATCGGCGGCGATCCCGATGGCTATCTCGACTGGCAGTTTTCGCGGCTCGGCGGTCGCGGCATCACACCCGAGGCCCGCGCCGAATATGCGCGCTGCTTCCGCGATCCGCGAACCATCCACGCGACCTGCGAGGACTATCGCGCCGCCGCAAGCATCGATCTCGCCCATGACGAGTCGGACCGCGAGCGCCGGATCGCCTGTCCGCTACTGGTGCTGTGGGGCAGCGCCGGCGTGGTCGGCCGCAACTTCGACGTTCTCGCCATGTGGCGCGACCGGGCGGCGACGCTCGACGGTCGGGCCTTGGACTGCGGCCACTATCTGCCGGAGGAGGCGCCTGCCGAAACCGAGACGGCGATCAGAGGGTTCCTCGCGGGCCGGACCAAGGGCGCCTCGGATTGACTCGGTCCGAGGCGTGAATCTTGGCGGGCCTTCATGGAAACGAGGAATCGCACTGTCTCAGTGCGATCCGATGCTGCTCCAGGCGTTCAGCCGGCAGGCAGGTCAATCTTCCACAATTCGCTTTCCGCCGCGCCGCCGATCATCGGTCCCTGGGTCCACTCGGTGCGCATCTTGACCGCAGCGCCAAGCGCCGGTGCGTACCAGAAGATCCATTTCAGCGCGGCCACGCCGCCGCTGGGAATTCGGAACGTGTCGGTGGTGGTCTCGATCACGTAGACCTCATAGGCTTCCTGCGACAGTTCGGTGCTGGCGGTGCCGATGATACGGGCGGTCGCTCGCATAGTGCAGGTGCATTATTTTGGCCTGCCCATACCAGCCCGCCGTCTGATTGACGATCTACCTCGGCTATGTTCGCGGTCCGAGGAATGCTAGTGTTACGGGAATAAGTCGAGCGTAGCTAGCGGAACGGTAATGCTGGGTGAAGTGTCGCAGTTCGCGGGATCTGTCGGGATTTTGTTCGGGCGGCGTTGGCGCCACCCGGCGCACAGCGCATTTCCTGCGGCCCATGCGACCTATATAACGATGCTGTTCGATCAGTTCCGTGCGGAGTGTCCGCGAAGGCAACCGGCAGGCAGCCCGACCCATGAACCCAACAACCCCGACGCCGCCACAATCCGGCGCGCCGAAGCCGGCACCGGCACCGGCCAGGGCCGGCGACACCGCGGCCCACCCGCATCAGGGTCCGCGGCCGCCGGCCAAGCGGATGCGCCTCGGCTTCATGGCGCGCCTGCGCGCCTATTTCCTGGCGGGCGTGCTGATCACGGCGCCGATCAGCATCACCTTCTACCTCGCCTGGCTGTTCATCTCGTTCGTGGACGACCGGGTGAAGCCGCTGATCCCACAAGCGTACAATCCCGAGCACTATCTGCCGTTCTCGGTGCCGGGGATCGGGCTGGTGGCGGTCCTGGTCGGGCTGACCCTGACCGGCGCGATAACCGCCGGGTTCGTCGGACGCTTCTTCCTGCGGTTGAGCGAGCGCATCCTGAATCGGATGCCGGTGATCCGCAGCATCTACAGCGCGGTCAAGCAGATCTTCGAAACCGTGCTGGCACAGCAATCGGCGGCGTTCCGCGAAGTCGTGCTGGTGGAATACCCGCGCAAGGGAATCTGGGCGATCGGGTTTCTGACCGGCGCCACCCAGGGCGAGGTGCAGGAGATCACCGAGATCGAGGTGCTGAACGTGTTCCTGCCGACCACGCCGAACCCGACTTCGGGCTTCCTGCTGTTCGTGCCGAAGCGCGACGTGGTCCGGCTCAGCATGTCGATCGAGGAGGGCATCAAGATGGTTGTCTCCGGCGGTATCGTGACGCCGCCGGACCGCCGGCCGCCGGAAGCGCGCAATGTGAAAATCCCCGCCACAACCGCAGAAGCGGACTGAGCCTCCAAGCGATTCAGTTCGCCAGCGTCCACTGGAACTGGGCGCCGTCCATGTTCACGCTGCGCACGCTGTCCATCATCGTCGGCGCCCCGGGCAGGCTATCCAGGGAGCCGCTAGGCGCCGTCGGGCTGCCGGCGGGGCCGAAGTCCCGGGCGCGCTCCAAGAGCGGGCCGGGCGTCGGTTCCTCGATGGCGGTGCCGGCGGACAGATTCTCCAGCGCGTCCTCTGTGATCTCCGGCCGCCCGGCGAGCTGCAGCATCGGATCGGGATCCTGGAGCCCGCCGCCGATACCGTAGCCGTCGGGCGCCACGGGCGGGTCGACGGCGGCCATCGGAGTGCCGTCGTTCGTACCGTCATCCAGCAGCGCCATCAGCCCCCGGAAGTCGTCGCGGGTGGCGAGCGAATTCTCGGGCTCGCAGACCGCCCGGTCGCTGCGCAGCGCGCCCTCCAGGAAGCGGCAGTCGCGCCCGGTGACGGCGTCCATCGCGAGCTCGGTGGTGCCCTTGCCGGTGAACAGGGTGGTGGCGAGGGACAGTCCGGTGGAGAGCTGCCCGAGCGTGATGCCGGCGACCACCTCGGTGCCGCAACCACCCAGTCCGAAGGCCGCGGTGAGCACCACGACGCTGCCGATACGGGTCGATGAACGCATGGCTGACCTCCCCATCCATGGTGGGGCGGGCGAAGCCGCGTCTGGCGTGTTGCTGCCGGCTACGCGTGGGTCGTCCGCTCCATCCGAGCTGCCCTGTGCGCACGCGGTACTGACGGAAAGTTACGACCTATTGCCCAATATGGTTCATTAAAGTTCTGTAATATCCCTATCATTGAAATATTGTTACGTCTGGTTGACTGTTCCGACTTCCGGGCCGCGTTGCCCTCCGGAGGCGCGCAAGGTTCTTATCCCCGTGCGCGAACTGGAGGCTTCTCAGCCCCTCACGTCGTCCCGGACGGCCGTTCCGCGACGTTCACCTCGGCACTACCCGGTCTCGAAGCGCCGCCGTCGCATCAGCAGACCCGGCCTCGTCCACCAGTCTGGCGTAGCGGTGGCCCGCATACACCGCGGCGGCGATGATGGCCGGCGCGTTGCAGTCGCCGATCCGCTCGAGTGTCCGCGGCGCTCCCGCGGCCCTCGCAGCAACGCGCTCGGCCAGGGCGCGGTACAGCGCATCATTGGGCAGCCGGGCAGTGACCATGACCAGGGCGTCTGCGGCGATCCGCCGTTCGCGTCCGGTGTAGCCGCATGCCAGCCTCGCCTCGCGGCCGTCATAGGCATCAAGACCGTGCGCGGCGACGATCTGTACGCCCAGCTCGATCAGACGGCGCTGGGTGCGGTGCTGCTCGGCGGTGTAGCTGCTCCAGGCCGAGAGCTTGTCCTCGGGTGTGACGAAGGTAACGGCCGAACCGACGCCGGCCAACCTCTCTGCAATGACCGCACCCATGTAGTAGTTGTCATCGTCATAGAGCACAACCCGGCCCTCCGGCAGGCGCCCGGACATGATGTCGTCCGGGGTGAATACCCGGTCCGGCGCTTTGAGCGAGGCCAGTGGTGCCATGCTGCTGCGACCGAATCCGTCGGCACGCCATCTGGAACCGGTGGCAATCGCCACGTGATCGGCCCCGAACGCCAGCACGTCATCGGCCGTCAGCGCGCTGTCTCGGTAGATCTCGACGTTGGGCATCGTGCCGAGCTGCTGCACACGATAGTCGCGGACACGGGCCCATTCGCTCAGCCCCGGCAATGCGGCCTCGCGCGTGACGCGGCCACCCAGGATCGGCTCAGCCTCCGCCAGCGTGACCCGATAGCCGCGCTGGCCCAGTGCGCGGGCGCCCTCCAGCCCGGCCGGCCCGGCGCCGACGATCAGCACACTGGCGCCCGACTTGCGCGGGGCGATCCGCTCCGGGTGCCAGCCACGGCGCCATTCCTCGCCCATGGTCGGGTTCTGGGTGCAGCGGATCGGCACGCCCTTGCCGTCGCCCGCATAGCAGACGTTGCAGCCGATGCATTCACGGATGTCCTCCAGGCGGCCCTCGCGGATCTTCTTCGGCAGGAATGGATCGGCGATTGAGGGACGGGCGGCACCGACCAGATCGACCACGCCGCGCCGGACCAGGGCCGCCATCGTGTCGGGGGAGGTGAAGCGGCCGACGGTGACGACCGGCTTCGTGGTGACCGACTTGGCAAAGGCCACGTAGTCTTCGAGCGCGCCTTCCTTGACGAAGCGCGAGACACCCATTTCGTAGGAGTAGTCGGCGATGTTCAGGTCCCAGAGGTCGGGCAGCTCGGCCAGGTGCTCGAACGCCTCGCGTCCGTAGCCCATCACCGGCACTCCGTCTCCACCGCCGCCGTCGTCGACAGACAGGCGCACCGCGACCGCGCAACGATCGCCGACAGCCTCCTTGGTCTCCTCGATCAACTCGCGGACCAGCCGGGCCCGGTTCGGTGTCGAGCCGCCATACTCGTCGCTGCGGTCGTTCGTGAGTGGCGACAGGAAACGCGACAGCAGATAGCCGTGCGTGGCATAGACATAGACGATGTCGAATCCTGCCTGCCGTGCCCTGAGCGCCGCATCCCGGTGCCAGCGCCTGAAGTTGCGGATGTCCTCCTTGTCCATCGCGCGGGTCTGGTAGGGGTCGCCAGCCAGGCCGGGCAGGCTGGCGATGTCCAGCCCGACCTCGCGACTGTAAAGGTTGGCGGATCGGGCGCCGCCATGCCAGAGCTCGACCCCGGCCAGGGCTCCGTGCTCGTGCACCCGCTCGGTCATCAGGGCGTGCGCCTTGATGTCGTCCTCGTCCCAGAGCGAAGCATAGGGATACGGCAGGTCGTCCGATGTCGGGTGGATCGAGCAGTACTCGGTATTGACGACGCCCCAGCCGCCCTCGGCCTTGACGCCGCGCATCGCGGCCAGCATTTGCGGCCGCTGCCAGCCGAGACCCGTGCAATGGGGCACCTGGTAGAAGCGGTTCGGCGCCGTCACCGGGCCGATCGCCACCGGCTCGAACAGAATGGCGTATGGCCCGGCCTCGGCCGTCGCGGGGCCCTGCAATGCCGGTTTGTTGTCATCTTGCATCCCAGGTGCCCTCATACCGGATGTCGAACATCGCGCGCCCGATCGATGGCGCGGGATGGCCTGCGCCTCGTCGATCCGCTTTCCAGGCGTTCATGGTTTCTTCAGGAGATAATTCTTCAGCATGTAGTTGATGCCGCGGCGCCAGCTCTCGTCCGTGTTGCCGCGAATGTCGACGCTGCGGACGAAGTAACCTTCGCCGGTCTCGGCATCGATCATGTAGAGATTGATGTTGAGGATTAGGTTGCTGACCTTCTGCACCGTGCCCCAGGCCGACAGATCGGCGCCCGACTCTCGGGCCGCCTCGAGGTCACAGCCGTTGCAATTGCGGATCTCTGGTCCGTTAGCCAGGCGCTCGGCGACTGCCTGCGGAATCTCGACGATCTCGTAGTCGCCGGAGGCCGTGAGCTTCTCGCCGTAGAAGTCGTTGAGCATCTCCAGCCGCGCGCGCTCGGCCGCGCTGGTCGGCTCGAGCGAGGAGTTGATGAATTCGAACCCGAAGAAGGCAACGCTCTGCGGCGCCGCGGCAACCGCCTCGGTCACGCCGATCAGCATGAAGGCGATCAGCAAAAGGGTGCGCAGCATGGTGCCCTCCCGGTATTGGCGGTCATCGACGCCGACGCACCATCGCTTCAGCCCGAGCGTACGGTTCGCACCGCCGCATCGCGTTCGAACAAGTATAGCAGCACCCGCAGCGCCGGGCCGCGCGGGCCGGCGAGATCCGGATCGCGCTCGACGATCAGCCGTGCGTCGTCGCGCGCCGCCGCCAGCAGCTCGCCATGGGCCGCGAGGTCGGCGAGGCGGAACTGCGGCAGTCCGCTCTGCCGCGTGCCGAGCAGTTCGCCGGCGCCCCGCAGGCGCAGATCCTCCTCGGCGATGCGGAAGCCGTCGTCGGTTTCGCGCATGATGCTGAGCCGAGCCTTGGCGGTTTCGCCGAGCGGCGCCTGATAGAGCAGCAGGCAGGTCGAGCGCGCCCGGCCGCGGCCGACCCGGCCGCGCAGCTGGTGCAGCTGGGCGAGGCCGAAGCGCTCGGCGTGCTCGATCACCATCACGGTGGCCTCGGGCACGTCGACCCCGACCTCGATCACCGTGGTCGCCACCAGGACGCTGGTGCGGCCGGCGGCGAAGGCGGCCATGGCGGCGTCCTTCTCGGCGCCCTTCATGCGGCCGTGAACCAGCCCGACGCGCTCGCCGAAGAGATCGGCGAGGTGAGCATAGCGCTCGGCCGCGGCGGCGAGGTCGACCGTCTCGGATTCCTCGACCAGCGGGCAGACCCAGAAGACCCGGGCGCCATCGCGCACGGCGCGGCCGACCGCCTGCACCACCTCGTCGAGGCGCTCGATCGGCAGTGTGCGGGTATCGATCTTCTGGCGTCCCGCCGGCTTCTCGGTCAGGCGCGAGACGTCGAGATCGCCATAGGCCGCCAGCATCAGGGTGCGCGGGATCGGCGTCGCCGTCATCACCAGCATGTCGATGCCGCGGCCCTTGTTGGTCAGGGCGAGCCGCTGATGGACGCCGAAGCGATGCTGCTCGTCGATCACGGCGAGCGCCAGGTCGGCGAATTGCACGTCCTCCTCGAGCAGCGCGTGGGTCCCGACCACCAGCGGGATCCCGCCCGCGGCGAGCTCGTCGAGGACCGCCTGGCGCGCCTTGCCCTTGTCGCGCCCGGTGAGCAGCGCCAGGCCGATGCCGGCGGCCTCGGCCAGCGGCGCGATGGTGGCGTGGTGCTGGCGCGCCAGGATCTCGGTCGGGGCGAGCAGGGCGCCCTGCGCGCCGGATTCGACCGCGATCAGCATGGCGAGTAGGGCGACCACGGTCTTGCCGCTGCCGACGTCGCCCTGCAGCAGCCGCAGCATGCGCTGCGACGCCGCCATGTCGGCCGCGATCTCGTCCACCGCCTGGACCTGGGAGCCGGTGAGCGCGAAGGGCAGGGCGGCCAGCGCCTTCTGCCGCAGCCGGCCGTCGCCGCTCGTCTGCCGGCCGGGCAGGCGGCGCTGCTGTGCGCGCACCAGGGCGACCGCGAGCTGGCTGGCCAGGAGCTCGTCGAAGGCGAGGCGGCAGCGCGCCGGGTGATTGGGCAGCAGGTCGGCGGCCCGCTCCGGGTGATGGGCGGCCAGGACCGCCGCCTTCCAGTCCGGCCAGTCGCGGGCGCGCCGATAGGCCGGGTCGAGCCAGTCCGGCAGCTCCGGCAGCTTGTCGAGCGCCGCCCGCACCGCCTTGGCCACCACCTTGGGGGTGAGCCCCGCCGTCAGCGGATAAATCGGCTCGACGGTCTTGAGCTGGTCCAGCTCCTCCGGCCGGCCGATATGGTCGGGGTGGGTCATCTGCAGCTCGGCCCCGAAACGGTCGACCTGGCCGCTCACCACCCGGACCTCGCCGGGCGGCAGCGTCTTCAGCAGGTAGTCCGGACGGGCATGGAAGAACACCAGGTGCAGGAACCCGGTCTCGTCGCGGCAGCGCACCTTGTAGGGCTGGCGCGGGCTCGGCGCCGGCACATGGGCGTCGACCGTGACGGTCAGGGTCGCGACCACCCCGGGCGGGGCGTCGGCGATCTTGGGGGCGAAGCGCCGGTCGATGATCCCGCTCGGCAGGTGCCAGAGCAGCGAAACCACATGCGGTCCGGCCAGGCGCTCGAACAGCTTGCCGAGCCGCGGGCCGACGCCGGGCAGCGTGGTCACCGGGGCGAAAAGCGGGAACAGGATCTCGGGGCGCACGGGGCCGGACTACCGTCGCAGATGAGGTTGCACTGACAACGCCGCGAGTCGACGCTGTATGATCCTACCCCTGCGCCGCCGCCGGGACGACCCGGCGGAGGAGGTGGCGCGTGCGCAAAGAGCCGGAATGACCGACGCCGCGACCCTGGACGCCTGCCGCAAGCGCCTGCGATTCCGCAGCTGGCACCGCGGTACCCGCGAGATGGACTTGATCCTGGGCCGCTTCGCCGACGCTCACCTGGCTGCCATGACGCAGGCGCAGCTTGACCGCTACGCCGCGCTGCTCGAAAACAGCGACCCCGACATCTATGACTGGCTGACCGACCGCGCGGCGCCGCCGAAAACCGCCGAGAGCGACGTGCTTCAGCTTCTCCTGCAGTTCAAAGTTCACAAAGCAACATATTGAAAGCTCAAGCACTTCTTCCGAAGCACCCGGGCCGGCTGACGATCGCCGGCGTGCCGGAAGGCTATGACGCGCCGTTTCTCGCCCGGCTGGTGCGCAGCGCGGCCCAGCGCGTCCCCGCGGCCCATCTCCATGTCGCGCGCGACGATTCGCGCATGGCCCAGCTCGCCGCCGGCCTGGCCTTCTTCGCCCCCGAGATCGAGGTGCTGGCGTTCCCGGCCTGGGACTGCCTGCCCTATGACCGGGTGTCGCCCCATCGCGACATCGTGTCGGCGCGCATCGACACCCTGACCCGGCTGGCGGCGCCCGCGCCGGAACCGGACCGGCCGCGGATCGTGCTCACCACGGTCTCGGCCCTGCTGCAGCTGGTGCCGGCGCCCGCCAGTTTCGAGGGCACGGTGCTGGAGCTGTCCGCCGGCCTGGCGATCGCCCAGGACAAGCTGGTCGGGTTCCTCGCCGGCAACGGCTATCTGCGGGCCGAGACGGTCGGGGATTCCGGCGAGTACGCGGTCCGCGGCGGCATCGTCGATCTGTTCCCGCCGGGCGCCGAGGCGCCGCTGCGGGTCGATTTCTTCGGCGACGAGATCGAGCAGATCCGCAGCTTCGATCCCCTGACCCAGCGCAGCACCACCGCGGTGCCCGAGATCGCCATCAAGCCGGTGAGCGAGCTGCGGCTCGACGCGGAGTCGATCGAGCGCTTCCGCAGCGGCTACCGCGCCCGCTTCGGCGCCCCGGCGAGCGACGATCCGCTCTACGAGGCGGTCAGCGCCGGGCGGCTGTATCCCGGCATGGAGCACTGGCTGCCGCTGTTCCACGAGCGGCTGGTGTCCCTGCTCGACTACCTGCCGGGCGTGTCCGTCACCCTCGACCACCAGGCCGAGGAGGCGCGCGACGTCCGGGTCGAGACGATCGCCGATTTCTATCGCGCCCGGGCCGAGCTGCAGCGCGCCGAGGAGGCCGGCGGCACGCCCTACCGGGCGCTGCCCACCGAGCTGCTCTACCTCGGGACCGACGACTGGGACGATTTGCTCGACGAGCGCCAGGTCGGCGCGCTGTCGCCGTTCGCCATGCCCGAGGGGATGCAGAACGCCATCGACGCCGGCGGGCGGCCGGGGCGCGAGTTCGGCGACGTGCGCGCCCAGCCCGACATCAGCCTGTACGACGCGGTGCGCGACCATGTCGACGCCGCGCGCCAGGCCGGACGCCGGGTCGTCCTCGCCTTCTACAGCCCGGGCAGCCTCGACCGCCTGACCACGGTGCTCCGCGATCACGGGCTGCGTCCGATCGAGATCGCCCGCGACTTCCCCGCGATCGAGACACTGCCCGACGGCGCGGTCGCCGCCGTCGTGCTCGGCCTCGACCGCGGCTTTGTCGGCGAGGGGCTCGCCGTCATCGGCGAGCAGGACATCCTGGGCGACCGCTTGGCGCGCCCCGCCAAGGCCAAGCGCAAGCCGGAGCAGCTCCTGGCCGAGCTCGCCCATTACGGCGAGGGCGACTTCGTCGTTCATGTCGACCACGGCATCGGCCGCTATGACGGGCTGGAGACCCTGACCGTCAACGGCGCCGCGCATGATTGCCTGCGCCTCATTTACGAGGGCAACGACAAGCTGTTCGTGCCGGTCGAGAACATCGAGGTGGTGTCGCGCTACGGCTCGGCCGACATGCTGGCGCAGCTCGACCGTCTCGGCGGCGCGGCGTGGCAGGCGCGCAAGGCCCGGGTCAAGCAGCGCATCCGCGAGATCGCCGAGCAGCTCATCGCCACCGCCGCCAAGCGCCTGGTGCGGCCGGGCGAGACCATGATCCCGCCGGAAGGGCTGTACGACGAATTCTGCGCCCGCTTTCCGTACCCTGAGACCGAGGACCAGCTGCGCGCCATCGAGGACGTGCTGTCCGACCTGGTCTCGGGCAAGCCGATGGACCGCCTGATCTGCGGCGATGTCGGCTTCGGCAAGACCGAGGTGGCGCTGCGCGCCGCCTTCATCGCCGCCATGACCGGGCACCAGGTGGCGGTGGTGACGCCGACCACCCTGCTGTGCCGCCAGCATTTCCGCACCTTCAGCGAGCGCTTCAAGGGCCTGCCGGTGAAGCTCGGGCAGCTCTCGCGGCTGGTCGCCGGCAAGGCGGCGAGCGAGGTCAAGCAGGGCGTCAAGGACGGCCGGATCGACATCGTCATCGGCACCCACGCGCTGCTGTCGAAATCCATCGAGTTCCAGAACCTCGGCCTGATGATCGTCGACGAGGAGCAGCATTTCGGGGTCGGCCAGAAGGAGCGGCTGAAGGAGCTGCGCGCCGCGGTCCACGTGCTGACCCTGACCGCCACGCCGATCCCGCGCACCCTGCAGCTGGCGCTCTCCGGCGTGCGCGAGATGAGCCTGATCGCCACCCCTCCGGTGGACCGATTGGCGGTCCGCACCTTCATCCTGCCGTTCGACCCGGTGATCGTGCGCGAGGCGATCATGCGCGAGCATTTCCGCGGCGGGCAGAGCTTCTATGTCTGCCCGCGCATCGAGGACATCGACCACGTCGCCGAGCGCCTGCGCAAGCTGGTGCCGGAGATCAAGCTGGTGGTCGCCCATGGCCGGATGGCGCCGACCCAGCTCGAGAAGGCGATGACCGCCTTCTACGACCGGCAATACGACCTGCTGCTGTCCACCAACATCGTCGAATCCGGCATCGACATCCCGACCGCCAACACCATGGTGATCCACCGGGCCGACATGTTCGGCCTGGCCCAGCTCTACCAGCTTCGCGGCCGCATCGGCCGCTCCAAGCTGCGCGGCTACGCCTATCTCACCCTGCCGCCCTCAAGGGTGCTGTCGCAGACCGCGCAGAAGCGCCTCGACGTGATGCAGACGCTCGATACGCTCGGCGCCGGCTTCACCCTGGCCAGCCACGACCTCGACATCCGCGGCGCCGGCAATTTGCTGGGCGAGGAACAGTCCGGCCATGTCCGCGAGGTCGGCATCGAGCTCTACCAGCACATGCTGGAGGAGGCGGTGGCGGCGGCCCGCGGCCAGACCGCCAAGGAGAAGGCCGAGGCGGCGGAGGACTGGACGCCGCAGATCAACATCGGCACGTCGGTGCTGATCCCCGACACCTATGTCGCCGATCTCGGCGTGCGCCTCGGGCTCTATCGCCGCATCGCCGGCCTGGTCGACGGCGCCGAGATCGAGGGCTTCGCCGCCGAGATGGTCGACCGTTTCGGGACCCTCCCGATCGAAGTCGAGAACCTGCTGCAGATCATCGCCATCAAGCGGCTGTGCCGCGACGCCGGGGTCGAGAAGGTCGATGCCGGCCCCAAGGGCGCGGTGTTCGCCTTCTACAAGAACCGCTTCGCCCGGCCCGAGAAGCTGGTCGAGTTCATCAACCGCCGCCGCGACTACATCTCCCTGAAGCCCGACCAGCGCGTGGTCTACCGCGACGACTGGGAAACCCCGAAGGCGCGCATCGCCGGCGTGCGCAAGCTGATGGAGCAGATTGCGGGGATGGCGGCGTGAGGGCGGTCGCGACGCGGGTCAGATTGCGGCAGCGCGCGGGCTGACCGTTCAGGGCTCGACCGCCGCATCGTACATCCCGACTTCCGCGGCCGCCTTGCTCTCGCGGTCGAGCTCCAGTTCGGCCAACGCCGGGTGCAGGCGCCGCAGGATGTCCTCGCGCGCGTGGATCGCGCCGACGAAGGCGCGGGCGATCCCGGCCGGCAGGTCCCGGCGGGCGACGACGAGGGCGGTAAGGGCGGGGGCGGCGACGCTGTTCGTCTGGCCGCGGTAGGTGTTGGCGGGAATCTCGCCCATGCGCAGGTACGGCAGCGCCTCGGCCACCTCGCGCACCCTGGCGCTGTCGAACGGCAGCAGCCGCGCGCCGCATTCGTAGAGCGCCTTTTGCACATAGCCGCTGGGATGGCCGACCACGAAGGTGGCGGCGTCGATCGTGCCGGCGCAGAGCGCGTCGATCTGGGCGTCGACCGCCAGCAGCTCGAACGAGGCGAAGTCGGACGGCGCCCAGCCGAGCGCGCCCATGATGGCGTCGAGGGTCGCGTACGAGCCGCTCTCCTGCAGGCTGACGGCGATGCGCTTGCCGCGCAGCCCGGCCGGCTCGGTGATGCCGGACTCCGCGGCCACCAGCACCGTGGCGATCTCGTCATGGGCGGTGAACAGCACGGCGAGCTCGGGGAACGGGCCCGCCTCTGCGAACGGCCCGGCACCGGTCCAGGCCCAGTGCAGCACGTCGGCCTGGACGATGGCGATCGCGGCCTCGCCGCGGCGCAGCCGCTCGATGTTCTCGACGCTGCCGCCGGAGGCGCGCGCCCGGCAGGCCGGCAGCGCATCCGGCCGGTCCAGGTTGTAGAGATGGCAGAGCGATTCCCCGAGCGGTTTGTAGACCCCGCCCGGCCGCGCGGTCGCCAGCTCGAACAGCGCGAACGGCGGGTCCTCGGCGAACGCCGACGCCATGGCGCCGATCGCCGGCGCCATGGCGCCGAGCGCGGCCAGGAACGCCAGCAGGGCGGGGAGCCTACGGCGCGAAGACATATTCGATCTCTTCTCCGCTGCGCTCCAGCTGGCTTTTCACCCAGATGCCGGCCTGATCGTACCAAAGGCTGCCGGCGACGATCGGCGAGATCACCTGGTACACCCGGACGAGCTCCGGTCCGGCCGACGTCGAGGTCATGGTGGTGCGGTCGAAGGACGCCACCAGCCCGACCGCCGCGCCGGTCGTCGCGTCGATGATCTCGCTCTGCTGGCAGATCGCTTCCGACCACGCGCCGTTCGAGGTCGGCAGCTCGCCCGGCGCCTCGAACGGCCCGCCCGGCCCCACCATCCGGAAATAGTCGCCGACCGCGCGGCCGGTCACGCCGTAGCGATCGCCGTCGTCGTCGGTCTGGCTCTCCAGCTCGGCCAGGCGGCCGTCGCGCCAGGTCTCCCGGCTGGTGTGGCGATAGACGAGTTCGCCGAGCATGCCGAGATCGACGAGCATGTCGATGTCGGCCGCCACCTGCCAGTCGCCCGGGCGCGTCCCGGGTGTCACCGTGAATTCGTGGGTCCCGATCGGGTCCTGGTCCCAGAACGCCCTGAACCTGCGCGCGATCAGGGCCTCCGGAACCGGCATCGCGGCGGCCCGCGCCGGGCGCTGCCGGGGCAGGGCGAGGGACGCCGCCAATCCGCCGATGCCGGCCGCGAAGCGCCGCCGCGACAGGGAGCCCAGGCCATGCACGATGTCGCCACCTCCCGCCGCGCCGCGGGCAAAACGCCGCAACCTGACTGAAGTATAGACCATCGAAGCCCGGAATCGACCGTGGCCGCGCGCCGGGCAGGTCGCTCAGATCACGGACTCAACCGCCCCTGTGGAACACCCCATCCTCCGCCGCGGCGATGGCGATCCGGGCGCACGCGAGGGCGTCGGAGAGCGGGTCGTGGTGGTCGAGGCGGATGCCGAGATAGCGGCAGCAATCGGGCAGCTTCGTGGGCCGCAGGTCCCAGGCGGCGCGGGCGAGCTGCACGGTGCAGGCGAAGTCCTGGCGCGGCGGCGCGATGCCGGCAGCCTCACAGCAGGCGTGCAGCACGCCGCGATCGAAGCGGGCGTTGTGCGCCACCAGCAGGGGTGCCTCCTCCATGAACCCGGCCAGCTCCGGCCACAGCTCGGCGAAATCGGGCGCGTCCGCCACCATGCTCCAGGTGATGCGGTGGATCCGGGTGAACGGGAACCAGTCATAGGGCGGCCGGCGCGGCGGCCGGATCAGATGCTTGGCGCGCGCGGCGATGCGGTTCTCCACCACCTTCACCAGGCCGATGGCGCAGGCGCTGTCGGCGCCGGGGTCGGCGGTCTCGAAATCGAGTGCGACGAAGCTGGCCTTGCGGGGCTCTGGCCGCGGCTCCGCTTCCTGCCGTCGTTGGGTCGCGGCAGCCTCAGAGTTCACTGCGCCGCGGCCTCGAGCTGCATGGAATCGTCGACGTCGGCGAGGTCGAGGAGCTGGAGCAGCGCCTCGGGCGGCTGGGCGCCCGACAGGGCGAATCGGCCGTTGAAGATGAAGCAGGGCACGCCGTTGATGCCCTGGCGGCGTGCCAGCCGGTCCTCGGCCAGGGTCGATTCGGCCTCGGCCGCGCTCGCCAGGAAGGTTTCGGCCGCGGCGAGGTCGAGCCCGGCGCGCTCGGCGCAGGCCAGCAGCACCGCGCGGTCGCCGACATCGGCGCCCTCGTGGAAATAGGCCTGGAACAGCACCTCGAGCAGCGCGCCCTGGCGGCCCATCTCATGGGCGTGGCGCAGCAGGCGGTGGGACTCGAAGGTGTTGGGGGTGCGCGTCATGCGCTCGAAGGCGAAGTCGATGCCCTCGCCGGCCCCGGCCTGGCGCACCGCCTCGTAGATCCGCGCCGCCCGCTCCGGCCCGCCGAACTTGACCTCGAGATACTCCTGGCGGTCCATGCCCTCGGCCGGCATGCCGGGATTGAGCTGGAAGGCGCGCCAGCGAATCGACAGGCCGGGGGTGGGGCGCTGGGCCAGGGCGCGCTCCAGCCGGCGCTTGCCGACATAGCACCAGGGGCAGATCGTGTCGGAATAGATGTCGAGGCGCATCGGGGGCCTCCGGGTTGGCGGGGCAGGGACGCTATCGGACCTGGAATCTCACGGAATTCTACAGGAGATTGGGGGAAGCGTCGTGCGTGCTTCGACAGGCTCAGCATGAGGCTTTTCTTTATGCCACGAAGACTCGCCCTCATCCTGAGCCTGTCGAAGGACGCAGGGCGATCCTGCAGTACGCTTGAAAAGGGCTTCCGGCGGCGCCTCGGACTTGACGATGATAGGGCGGAACCCGACGATGGCGCAAACCACGGGCGACGCGAGCGCGGAACCGCGCGGGCAGCGGCGGCGCGACCACGGGAGGCGATTGCAGCGATGACCGACGAGGCCCCGACGGGGGCCGGCCACCGGCCGGCCGCGCCGCACCCCAGCATCTTCGAACGCGACCTCGCGCCCAACCCGGCCAACTACACGCCGCTGTCGCCGCTCTCGTTCCTGCTGCGCGCCGCCATGGTCTACCCCGACAAGACCGCGGTCATCCACGGCGACCGGCGCATCACTTATCGCGAGCTGCGCGCGCGCTGCCAGCGCCTGGCGAGCGCGCTGGCCCGGCTGGGGGTGGGGCAGGGCGACACGGTCGCGGTGTTCGCCGGCAACATCCCGGCGACGCTCGAGGCGCATTACGGCGTGCCGATGCTGGGCGCGGTGCTGAACGCGCTCAACACCAGGCTCGACGCCGCCACCATCGCGTTCTGCCTGCAGCATGGCGAGGCCAAGGTGCTGATCGCCGACCGCGAACTGGGCGAGACCGCGCGCCGCGCGGTGGCCCAGCTCGAGCGGCCGATCCACGTGGTCGAGATCGACGACCCCGTCGGCGAGTACGAGCATGGCGGCCTGACCTTCGGCGCGATCGAGTACGAGGATTTCCTGGGCGCGGGCGATCCGGCGTTCCCGTGGTCGCTGCCATCAGACGAGTGGCAGGCGATCTCGCTCGGCTACACTTCGGGCACGACCGGCAACCCCAAGGGCGTGGTTTGCCACCACCGCGGCGCCTATCTCAACGCGCTCGGCGAGGTCATGGTGATGGGCCTCACCTTCCGCTCGGTCTATCTCTGGACCCTGCCGATGTTCCACTGCAACGGCTGGTGCTTCACTTGGGGCGTGACCGCCGTCGGCGGCACCCATGTCTGCCTGCGTAAGATCGACCCCGCCGCGATCTACCCGGCGATCAAGCGGCACGGGGTCAGCCACATGTGCGGCGCGCCGATCGTGCTCAACATGCTCGGCCACGCGCCCGCCGCGGTGAAGGTCGCGTTCGACCAGGTGGTCGAGGTGGCGACCGGCGGCGCGGCGCCGCCCACCGCGGTCATCTCGCGCATGGAGGAGAACGGCTTCCGGGTCACCCATCTCTACGGCCTGACCGAGACCTACGGTCCCGCGACGGTCTGCGCCTGGCACGGCGAATGGGACGATCTCGACGCCCAGGGCCGCGCCCGGATGATGGCGCGCCAGGGCGTCAACTATCCCGTGCTCGAGGACATCATGGTGGCCAACGCCGAGACCATGGAACCGACGCCGTGGGACGGCGAGACCATCGGCGAGATCATGCTGCGCGGCAATCCGGTGATGAAGGGCTACCTGAAGAACCCGAGCGCCACCGCCGAGGCGTTCCGCGGCGGCTGGTATCACACCGGCGATCTCGGCGTGCGCCACCCCGACGGCTATGTCGAGATCAAGGATCGCTCCAAGGACATCATCATTTCCGGCGGCGAGAACATCTCCAGCCTGGAGATCGAGGAGGTGCTGTATCGCCACCCCAAGGTGATGGAAGCGGCGGTGGTGGCGCGGCCCGACCCGAAATGGGGAGAAACTCCCTGCGCTTTCGTCACGCTCAAGCCCGGCGCCGAGGCCGCGCCGGAGGAGCTGATCTCCTGGTGCCGCGACCATCTGGCACGGTATAAGATTCCCCGCGCCGTGGTATTCGGGCCGTTGCCGAAGACCTCGACGGGGAAGATCCAGAAATTCGAGCTGCGCGAGCAGGCCAAGGCGATCGCCGGGCCCGACGCCGCGCAGTGACGATCGTCGGGGCACATGCGACCCCGCAGACATGGACCCGCGGGCCGCGTCATCGAAGCGTCCCGCGGGCCCGGCATGCTCGCCGGCACGAGACTCATGACGAGGATGCACGACACATGCTTCGAGACCTCGACGGCCTGCGCGAGGAAATCGATCGGATCGACGGCGAGATCGTCGATCTGCTCGGCCAGCGTTTCGCCGTGCTGCGCGACGTCGCCGCCTACAAGCGGCCGCGCGACATCCCGGTGGTGATCCCGGAGCGCATCGCCGAGGTGGTGGAGCGCTGCGTCGCGCGCGGCGCGCCGCACGGCCTCGATGCCGGGATGCTGCGCGAGGTCTATCACCGGATCATCGACGAGGCCTGCCGGGTCGAGGCCAAGGCGATGGCCGAGCCGCACCGCCGGCCGGTGCCGGCGACGGGGGGCCATGACTGACCGCTCAGCGACTCTCTTCGACCTGAGCGGCCAGGCCGCGCTGGTCACCGGCGCCTCCGGCGGGCTCGGGCGGCATTTCGCCATCACCCTGGCGCGGGCCGGCGCCAAGGTTGCGCTGTGCGCCCGGCGCGCCGACAGAATCGCCGCGGTGGCGCGCGAGATCCAGGCGTTCGACGGCCGCGCCATGCCGATCGTGATGGACGTGACCGACGCGGCCAGCGTGCGCGACGGCGCCGCCGCCGCCGAGACCGAGCTCGGCGCCCTCACCATCCTGGTCAACAATTCCGGCGTCGCCGATGCCGGCGCGGGCTTCCTGGAACAGGACGAGGCCGACTGGGACCGGGTGATCGACACCAACCTCAAGGGCTCCTGGCGGGTGGCCCAGGAGGTGGCGCGCCACATGGTTCGCCTCGGCCATGGCGGGCGCATCGTCAATGTCGGCTCGATCCTGGGGCTGCGGGCAGCGTCGCTCGTGCCGGCCTATGCGGCGTCGAAGGCCGGGCTGATCCAGCTCACCCGTGCCATGGCGGTCGAGCTGGCGCGCCACGCCATCCGGGTGAACGCCCTGGCGCCCGGCTACATCGAGACCGACCTCAACCGGGCGTTTCTGGAGAGCCCGGCCGGCCAGGCGATCCAGAAGCGGGTGCCGCAGCGCCGCTTCGGCCGCATGGAAGACCTCGACGGGCCGCTGCTGCTGCTCGCCTCCGAGGCGTCGTCCTACATGACCGGCGCCGTCATCGCCATCGACGGCGGGCAGAGCGCCGCCCTCTAACAGCCTGGAAAGCACATCCGTCATGGACTTCGCCCTCAGCCACGAGATCGACAACTACCGCACGCGCACCCGCGATTTCGTGGCCGAGCACGTGCTGCCGCTCGAAACCGACCGCGCCAGTTATGACGCGCGTGAAAACATCGCCCCCGCGGTGCTGGATGGATTGCGGGTCAAGGCCAAGGCCGCGGGCCTGTGGGCGCTGCAGATGCCGAAGTCGCGCGGCGGGCAGGGGCTCGGCGTCACGGCCATGGCCGCCTGCTACGAGGAGATGGGGCGCTCGATCTTCGGGCCGATCGCCTTCAACTGCGCGGCGCCCGACGACGGCAACATGATGCTGCTGGAAAAGGTGGCGCGCGACGACCAGAAGGCGCGCTGGCTGCAGCCGGTCGTCGACGGCAAGCTGCGCTCGTCCTTCGCCATGACCGAGCCGATGCCGGGCGGCGGCTCCGACCCCTCGGCGATGCGCACCACCGCCACCCGCAAGGGCGACAAATGGGTGATCCAGGGCCATAAGTGGTTCATCACCGGCGGCGCCGCCGCCGAGCATTTCATCCTGATCGCCCGCACCTCCGACGATGCGCGCAAGGGCCTCAGCGCCTTCCTGTTTCACCGCGACCAGCCGGGTTGGCAGGTGATCCGCCGGGTGCCGATCATGGGGCCGGAGGAACATGGCGGACATGCCGAGATCCGGTTCGACGGGCTGGAGATTCCCGACGCCGACCGGCTGATGAACGTCGGCGACGGGCTGAAGGTCACCCAGATCCGCCTCGGCACCGCGCGGCTCACCCATTGCATGCGCTGGCTCGGCATGGCCAAGCGCGCGCTCGAGATCGCCGGCGCCTATGTGCGCGAGCGCGACAGCTTCGGCTCGAAGCTGGCCGAGCACGAAGGCGTGCAGTGGCTGCTGGGCGAGGCGGCGATGGAGATCGAGATCGGCCGGCTGCTCACCATGAAGGCGGCCTGGAAGCTCGACCAGGGCGAGTTCGCCCGCAAGGAAGTGTCGATGGCCAAGGTCCAGGTGGCCGACACCCTGCACAAGGCGATCGACACCGCGATCCAGCTGTGCGGCGCGCTCGGCTATTCCAAGGACACGCCGCTGGAATGGATGTATCGCTATGCCCGCCAGGCGCGCCTGGTCGACGGCGCGTCCGAGGTTCACAAGATGGTGCTGGCGCGCAACCTGGCGGCTGAAGGCATGGATTTCTGGGCATGGGGGTGAGGCGCCCGGCGCTGGCGCTCGGCGATCCCGAGGTCTCGGCGCGGCTCGCCGCCTTCATCGCCGGCGCCGCCGGCGCCAAGGGTGTGCGGACCGCGCAGACCCAGCCGCTCACCGGCGGCGCGATCCAGGAGAACTGGTCGCTCGACATCGAGATCGCGGGCGGCGCCTTCGCCGGCAGCCACGCCCTGGTGCTGCGCACCGACGCCGCCTCCGGCGTCGCCGTCAGCCTGACCCGGGCCCAGGAGTTCCGCCTGCTGCAGCTCGCCCAGGCCGCCGGGGTCACGGTGCCCGAGCCGCTGTGGCTGTGCGAGGACGCCGCCGTGCTCGGCCGCAGCTTCTACCTGATGCGCCGGGTCGCCGGCATCGCCGCCGGCCATCGCATCGTCCGGGACACGCGGCATGGCGGACCGCGCGACGCGTTGGCCGAACGGCTGGGCCGCGAGCTGGCGCGGATCCACGCGATCACGCCGGCCGGGATCGCCGCCCTGCTGCCGTCGGCCGGTGCCGCGGATTTCGATTTCCTGCATCGTCCGGCCCCGACGCCGGCGCTCGACCATGTCGCGCGCTATCGCGCCGAACTCGACAAGCGCGCCGAGACGCATCCGGTGCTCGAATACGCGCTGCGCCGGCTCGAGCTGGCGGCGCCGCCGGCGGGCGAGATCGTGCTGGTGCATCAGGACTTCCGCACCGGCAACTACATGGTGGACGCGACCGGCCTGACCGCCATTCTCGACTGGGAATTCTGCGCCTGGGGCGAGCCGATGGCCGATATCGGCTGGTTCTGCGCGAAATGCTGGCGCTTCGGTGTCCGGGAAGACTCCGCCGGCGATCGCGAAGCCGGCGGCATCGCGCCGCGCGGCTCCTTCTATCGCGGCTATGAGAGCGAGTCCGGACGGCGCATCGATCCCGCGGCGGTGCGCTATTGGGAAATCATGGCCCATGTGCGCTGGGCGGTGATTGCCCTGCAGCAGGCCGACCGCCATGTGTCCGGCGGCGACGTCTCGCTCAACCTGGCGCTCACCGGGCGGCTGCTGCCGGAGCTCGAGCACGGGCTGCTCGAGCTGCTGGCCCACAAGGAGGCAGCCTGATGGCCGGCTTCCCCGGAGACATCGCCGACGCGCCGGCGCTGCTGGCCGAGGCGCGGCGCCTGCTGCTCGAAGAACTGCTGGCCCTGCTGCCGCCCGAGCGGCGGGTCGACGCGCTGATGATCGCCAACGCCGTCGGCATGGCGCAGCGCACGCTGGCGGCCGGCGACCGGCCGCTGCGCGACGCGCTGGGCCGCATCGCCGCCCTCTATGGCGAGGACGCGCCGGCAGCGGAAACTCTGGACGACGTGGAGCGTGCGCTCGCCGGTCTGGAGCGGCGCCTGGCAGCGGACGTGCGCGCCGGGAGGTTCGACGACCCGGCGCGACGCGCGCGACTGGTGGCGCATCTCGAGGCGACCACGCGGGCGCGCCTCGCCATCAGCAATCCGAAGTTTCTGTCCGGGCGATGAGGTTCCGCACCCCCCGACCCTCTCCCGCAAAGCGGGAGAGGGGAGCCGCGCGGGTGGCGGCGCGAGGGTACGCGATCAGGCGTTCTTGAATTTACGGATCAGCGGTTCGCCGGTCGGCTTGGCCATGCAGACGAACTTGTCGCGATAGACGTAGCCGACGCGCTCATGGGTCAGGAACACGTAGGCGCCGGAGTCTTCCATCATCTCCTGCATCTTGCGGTACATGACCGCGCGCTTCTCGACGTCCTTCTCGGACTTGGCGGCGAGGTGCAGGGCGTCGAACTCGGGATTGCACACGCGCTCCCAGTTCCACACGCCGACCTGCTCGCAGGTGAACCACTCGGTGGCGTAGGACGGATCCGGCGACATCGAGAAGCGGTTCAGGATGAGCTGAACGTCCTTCCACTGGTCGCCGGCGGACTGGTCGCCGAGCGTCCAGAAGGTGCCGGAGTCGCGCTGGTTGATGACGATGTTGATGCCGGCCTCGGCGCAGGAGGCCTGCACGACCTGGGCGATGGTGAGGTTCTCGGTCTCCAGCCCGACATCGATGGTCAGGGTGAGGTCGCTGACCCCGGCCTCCGCCAGCAGCGCCTTGGCGGCTGCGACGTCGCGCTTCATCGGCTCGACGTTGCGGTGGCCGATGAGCGTGTCGGCGACGATGCCGGTGGAGCGCTGGGCGACGCCGAAATAGGCCGCCTCGACCGCGCCCTCGACATCGATCGCGCGCTGCACCGCCTTGCGCACGCGGATGTCGGACAGCGCGGGGTTCTCGACGTTCATGCCGATCCAGACATAGGCGAGGGACGGCATGTCGATGAGCTTGGAGCCCGCCGGCGCGCCGTTCTTGCGATAGCGCCCCAGGGTGGCGAGGGTCAGTCGGGTGAGGTCGAGATCGCCCGCCTCGTAGGCCAGCTCGGCGGCCGAGGTGTCCTCGATCGGCATCACCTGGATCTCGTCGAACGCCTGCTTGTCGCCGCTCCATTTCGGGTTGGGCTTGAACACGCTGCGCTGCTTCGGCGACCACTCGGTCATCATGTAGGGGCCGCTGAGGGCCGGTACCTCGGTGGTGTACTTCTTCTCCGGCAGCGCCTCGACCGCCTTCTTGCAGACGATGCAGCCGGCATTGCCGGGCACCGCGATGGTCCATAGCGGTGCGGAAAAATTCGTGAGCACGATCACGCCGGAATGGCTGCCGGTCACGTCGACACGGTCGAGGCCGCCCCAGTCGCCGGCATAGGGCGACTCCATGGCGGGATCGATGACCCGCTCGAACGAGTACTTCACGTCCTCGGCGGTCATCTCGCCGAAATCGCCGGACCACATGATGCCCTTCTTCAGGGTGAACTCGATATGGGTATCGTCGACCTGGTTGATCGACTCGGCCGCGTCGAGCTCGACCTCGGTGGTGTCCGGGCCCTTGAAGGTGGCGAGGCGGTGGTACATCAGGTCGCAGAGCAGGTTCTCGGCGGCGGCGAGCTGGAACGCCGGGTCGAGCACCTGCAGGTCGCCGTAGTTGGACATGCGGAACAGGCCGCCCTCGGCGGCCCAGCCGAGCTTCGGCCCGGCGACGGCGGCCGCGCCGAGTACGGCAGTCCCCTGCAGGAAATGCCGGCGTGAAAGGGTCTTCCCGATCATCGATGTCTCCCTTGTCGGATGAGCAGTTGGGCGTGTTCTTGGTTTGTCATCTCATGGTATCGCCTGGGTTGGCCGGTTTTTGGCGCCAATCCGTCACATGCTGGGCCAGCAGCGTCACCCCGGCCGAGCAGCGCGATCCCAAGGGCGCATGGTCCTCCAGACCCGGGCCGTAGACAAGTCCCGCTCAGACCAGGTTACGCGGCACCCGGCGCTGCCAGCTGCGCGAGAACACCCGGCGCTCGCCGCCGTCCGGGCCGCTCTCGAAGGCGTCGAGGTCGAAATCCATCAGGAACTCGCTGGCGGTCGACCGGCACCGGGTCCGGGTCGTGGTTCGCGTCGCCCAGTCGCCGCGCCGCATGGTGAGCAGGCCCTCGATCTCGATGCGGGCGGCGAGCGGATCGTGCCCGGCGATCTCGTAGCGCTCGGTGCGCCATTCGCCGACGGCGAGGTCGATTGCCTCGATCAGCTGCTCGCCGCCGCAGTCGCGCACGGTCATGCGCCAGCGATCGTTCGCCATGTCGTGCTCGACATACCGGCTGTGCTCGCCGGCCTGGAGGGTGGTGAGGGCGGCCGGCGGCGTACCCTCGGGTTCCCCGAACGCCGCCAGGGCGGCGTCCTCCGCCCGGGCCGCGCGCACCGGCAGCAGCAGGCGGCCGGCGCCGGTGAACACGGTGAGATTGGCCGGCGCCGGCGCCGGCCAGACCAGCGGCCAGTAGCCGGTCGACAGCGCCAGCCGGATCCGGCTGCCCGCGGCGAAGCCATGGGCGATGTCGTTCATCTGCACGCGGATGCGATAGCGCCTGCCGGGCTCGAGCGGCGCCGGGGCGGCATGGCCGTCGCGATGGCTGAGATTGAGCACGCCGTAGGTCACCCGGAGCGACGAGCCGGCGGCGTCGACGTCGCACAGCCGCGCCGCGATCAGCGCCACCGGCTGGTCGACGCTGAGCTCGAGCTCCACGACCGGCGCGCCGAGAATCTCGATGCGCTCGGCGAGCGGCGCGGTCTCGAAGCAGAGCGAGCGGCCGTCGTCGTCGCGCTGCTCGCCATCGAGATCCATGCCGTTGTTGTAGGGGCACCACTGCCCGGCGGCGGTGCCGATGTGCTGCGGCGAGGCATGGGTGAGGGCGGGTCCGGCTTCCGGCATCGCGCCGAGCGTGCCGGCGTTCAAAAAAAGCGACTGCAATGCGATGTCGGGCGACGGCCAGCCGGCCTCGGCCACCCAGCGGCCCGGCCGCAAATCGTGATGCACCGCCGGCGACACCCGCTCCTGCATCCACACGCGATAGGCCGGCCCGTCCATGACGCCGGTCTCGACGCCCTTGAGCCACTTGTCCCACCAGCGCAGCGCCTCCTGCTGGAAACCGATCGCCGGGCCCGGGGAACCGCGCTGCGGCCAGGCGTGGGACCACGGCCCGATCAGGCCCTTGCACGGCACCTCGAGATTGGCGAGCAGGCGCGGAATCGCGTTGGAATAGCCGTCGGCCCAGCCGCCCACCGCATAGACCGGGCATTGGATGGCGGCGTAGTCCTCGCACACCGAGCCATGCTGCCAGAACCCGTCGCGGCGCTGATGCGTCGCCCAGTTCTCCAGGAACAGCGGCATGTTCTCCAGCCGGGCCAGCCACTTCTCCCGCCAGTCCGGATTGATCGCCGGGTCCGGCGCCTGGGACTGGCCGAGAAACATGGTGGCGGCCCAGCTCACGTTCTCGCCGAGCATGCAGCCGCCCATGTAGTGCACGTCGTCGGCATAGCGGTCGTCGGTCGAGCACAGGGTGATGATGGCGGCGAGCTCGGGCGGCCGGCGCGCCGCCACCTGCAGCGCGTTGAAGCCGCCCCAGGAGATGCCGGTCATGCCGATCCGCCCGGTGCACCAGGGCTGCGCGGCGATCCAGCGGAATGCCTCCAGGCAGTCGTCCTGCTCCTGCTTCAGGTACTCGTCGTGCATCAGCCCGTCGGAATCGCCGGAGCCGCGCAGGTCGATGCGGATCGCGGCATAGCCGTGCATGGCGAAATAGGGGTGCAGGATGGCGTCGCGCAGGGTGCCGTCGCGCTTGCGATAGGGGATGTACTCGACGATCGCCGGGACCGGGTCGGAAGCGGCGTCCTCGGGCAGCCACATGCGCGCGGCAAGGCGCACGCCATCGGACATCGGAATCTGGAAATGCGCGACCTCGCGGATCGTCCGCGGGCCACTCTCGACGATGCGCACCGGCTCGGCCTCCCTGTCGTCCCCGTCGTGCCGGCGGCGACGCCGGTGCGAGGACTATAGGGCTGCGAACGAGGCGGATCAGCCCGTTCCCGACGCTTCCTGTGCCGCGGCGGCAACGCCGCCCGGCGGTCGGGCCGCGCGTGCTACCGCGCGGCCGTCAGTGCAGGACGGCGCCGGCCGACGCGGCATCCTGGGATTCCAGGACCAGCGCCTCGGCGATCGCCGAGAGACCCTCGGCGCATTCCTCGAGCAGGTCGGAATTGTCGCAGTCGACGGTGGAAAGCTCACGAAACTTCCGCGAGATGACGAGGAGGGCCTCGGCGTGGATGCGGTAGCGACCAAAATTGTGCATCTGCTGTCTCTTCCCTGTCCCGGCGTTGGCGCCGTGTCGGGGGCAGGATCGCGCCGAATCTCTAAAATTTGAGTTAAATCCGCAGGGCTATGGGGCCGTCCTGGTAATCTGAGTTAACGCCCCCCGCAGGACTTCGTAGGGAACCACGGGATGCGGCCCGATCCCCCTGGGGTTCTGGCGGATGGGGTGGGATTCGAACCCACGAGACGTTGCCGTCTGCCGGTTTTCAAGACCGGTGCCTTCAACCGCTCGGCCACCCATCCGCTATTGGAATATCAATCAGTTAGGCTTTGGCGGAGCGGGAACATATCAGGCACTGGGCCGGTTTGTAACCCGATTTGCAACCCGAGGCACCATCGCCGCTCGACATCTACTCCCGCATTGCGGCCACTCAGGGAATGGCCTGGATCACGTTCACCCCGCTCTTGGGCATGTCGGAAGTCGTGCGGCGCTTCCTGCAGGACGGCAATCCCGACCGCGCCAGCGTCACCATGACCATTGCAGACGCCCTGCAGGTCGCAGCGACCGAACGGCAGCGGATCATTGACGGCTAACCCGCCCATGAGCGCGAAGCTCGAATCAACGGCGTGCCGATGCTCGGCAGCGGCCGGGTGTTCCCGATCGCCGAAGAGGCGATCCGCGAAGAGGCGTTTGCGATTCCCGCCTATTGGCCGCGGCTCGCCGCAATTGATTTCGGTTGGGATCACCCCTTCGCCGCGGTGTGGCTGGCCTGGGACCGGGACGCGGACGTGGTGCATGTGACGGACACCCATCGCAGCCGGGAGGAAACCCCGGTCCTGCACGTGGCGGCGATCAAGGCGCGCGGTGCCTGGATTCCGGTGGCCTGGCCGCATTACGGCTTGGCGTCGGAGAAAGGCACCGGCGAGACGCTGGCGGCGGCCTACCGGAAGCAGGGCGTCAAGATGCTGCCGCAGCAGGCGAGTTTCCCGGACGGCGGGAACAGCGTCGAGGCGGGCGTGCTCGACATGCTCGAGCGGATGCAGACGGGGCGATTCAAGGTTGCCGCGCACCTTGGCGACTGGTGGGAAGAATTCCGCCTGTACCACCGGAAGGACGGCCGGATCGTGAAGGAACAGGACGACCTGATGAGCGCCAGCCGCTACGGCGTCATGATGCTGCGCTATGCCCGCACCGGGCACGACGCCGGGCAGCGCCAGCGGGCCCGGCAGGCGTCGGGGGTCGACTATGACATGTTCGGGAGTGGTCCCGCGGCTTCCTCCGACGCCTGGGGCGGCCGGCGGGCGAGGGGTGCGGATTGCCGCGTGATTCAGTGAGCGCAAGAAATCAAGACAGACCTCAGGCCTTATCGGACGCCGCAAGTACCATTTTCTGAGCCAAAGGCTCCCACTCTCCGTCGCCGACTCTCCATTCAAACGTTAGCAAGCCTTCGGTTTTGAAGTTTAGCGGCATTCTGGGGAGCGTTAGGCTCAGCGGCTCTGCGACAGTGTTGATGTCCGCTTCAGCACGCGCTTCAAGAATTGGGCTCCGTTCCGGAAAGAGTACTCGCACCCCTAATCTTAGATGCCCCGCGCTTTCAGGTTGGAAGTATATCCAAAGCGATAAGGGGAGCGCAGCAGGGAGTTCAGGCACGATGACAGCGCCGGTGTATACACCGATGAGGATTTCCTTGCCGTTGTCTTCTCGGCGCGTGTCATCGCACACAAGCGCCGCGATCAGCTTCAGCTTTGGTGCGGACTCAACCATTCATAACCAACTTGAGGCTTCCCAGCCCAGGGCTTGTAGAAGCGCGGGCTTTGCGTTTCGAAGTCAGCGTCGCCTCTAGGGGAAGGGTATCCGTGCGTGACAGCCATTCCGGCGCGGAGAAATTCCGCGGTGGCTGCTCCTCAAGATTGGAGATCGCCAAGTCTGCTTCCGCCCCCATCGCGATCAACAGGTCGCTAACTGTGTCAAGAGTCCAGTTGCCTGGTGATCCCAGCCAACGTGTGATCTGTTCGGGCTTACGTCCGATGCGCCGCGCAAGCGACGCTCTTGAAATCTTGCCGTCCTGCTCCAATCGATGGAACTGGGAGACAACAAGATCGTACAGTCGGTTTCGCAGGCGCTCGCGGAAGTAGGACAGTTTTCCCAGGGGGATGGACTCCTTCCCAGTTATCTCAGACAAGAATGATGTTTGAGAGGTAGTCATGGTTGTCGTCTCCTGAAAACGCCGGATATGAGAGAAAGAGTTTCCGCCATTCAGCTTTGCAGGATTCCCTCGAATCCCTCCACTCCTTGGACTCTCGGCCGCCCATATCCTCACGGCGGCGCCACAGCAGGGCCACAAAGACGTCCTTTTCTGCGAACCGACCGAACACCCGCAGGCCCGGCTTGGGATCTCGGCTGCGAATGTCCCACACCTCATCGGCCGGCGGATCTATCTGGGCCATGTACGCCCATTTAGGCTTTTTGTAGGGGTGGGTGGCGACTGCCAAGATGCGTCCTTCCGTGAACGCGTCCAAGTCAGCCCGGAGCCTGCCGGCGCGAATCTCAAAGTCTCGACTCTGCCACGGTCCATCGAGCAGAGAGGCGATTTCGCGAGAGACGAACATCACGCGCACACATCGAGCGTATGGAATGGCCGGCGCTAGATGGAGTAGCAACCCGTCAGCAACAAGGCGGTTGATCTCATCGTGTATTGACATGTAAGTCAACAACGGATTGTTTAAAGAGTGGTGAAAAAAATGCAACAGATGGTAGCAAGAAGGGAGTCAATTCCGTTCATTGCGCCATAAGGGCGCGATCACTTTGTCCACGTAACTATTTGATATAAAAAGAAATAGGCAGAAATTGGTAACTCAGTTCGCCCTGCCTCATGAATCCGCACGGCGCCCTTCACCCCAACCTTCTAGACGGGGAAGTCGGCGCTAAGCCGCGCGGCCAGGTCGACCGGCAGCAGCGCTCGCACGTTGCTGACAGCACCCCCTTGGACAGCGCCACGTCCCGAATCGAGCGGGGGCCGCGGCCGGCGACGCCGGTCGCCTGGCAGAGCTCAGAAGGCCCGCGCGCCCATGTCAGCATTGTTACTGCCATTGCGTGAGGCATACTGACGCCGATCAACCAAAGCGAGGGGAGCCAGCCATGGAGTACGAGTACAAAATTTATGCACCGGGCAAGGAAGAAGAACTCGCAGCGGAAATCTACTCGGAAGAGCCGCTACCGCATATCCAGGTAGGACACTTCCTGCTTCTGGAATCGCCCCAATTTTCGATGATGCCGGGGCAGGTCATAGAGATTCTGCGGGTCGCGGTTTACTTGTTTGCGCCCGTGGATCGAGCGCCCCCGAAGGCCGTGCGTATCCATGTCTACACGCGTCTCCAGGAAAGCGCCGAGGGCTTCAATCGCTGAATAGCGGGATGGAGGCAAAGCATGGCCGAAGTTGTCGGCTATCTGGACGCCCACAGCGGGGCAGTAACAGCCTTCGCAACGATCGGGTTATTGCTGGTGACGGTCGGCTATGTGGTCTTGACTTGGCGTCTTGTTTCCGAGAGCCGCATCGTTCGGATCGCGGGAACAGAGCCGGAGCTGATTGCCTACCTACTGCCCAGCAAGCAGTACGTGAACATAATCAACTTCGTGATTGCGAATGCCGGGGGAGCTCCGGCCAAGAATGTCAACTTCCGAATCATAGCCGGACCCGAGGTAGCGGGACGAACTCAGCTACCCACGGGTGCCGATCGAGCACCGTTCGGATTCCTGCCGCAAGGGGAGCGCATTGTCACATTCTTCGGGATGGCGCCCGATCTTTTAAGCCCGATCATGCTTCCGCCGATTGACGTGCAAATCAGTTATGAAAACTTGAAGGGTGCGCGCAGGACTCGAACCTATTGCCTCGATGTGAGACCGTTTCTTGGGCTTCAATCAATGGGCCGTCCGCCCGAATACGAATCAGCAGAAGCGCTTAAGAAGATTGCAGAAATGCTTAGGCAGCTTCCGAAGTCTCATCGCGGGCTACGAGTTGAAATTGTCGAGCCCGATTAGCGCTCCTGTAGCGGCATGTTTGCAACCCAATCTGCAACCCAATTCGGTGCTACGGGACAATACGAGCCCGCATGAAGCAGCCAGCACCCGGCCCAAGTTTCCAGTCTATTCAATACTCTAGCAGACGAAACCGCACAGGACGGTATGAGGCATTCAGGTTTTCAAGACCGATGCCTTCAACCGCTCGGCCACCCATCCGTCGCGCGGCCAGGAAATGGACGCGCGGCAAGGGGTTAGGTGCCAGATCGGGGAGGGCGTTTCAAGCGCCGGCTGGGGCCCGGCCGGGCCGGCTATTCGATGACCGCCGAGAACTTCAGCACGACCGCGGCCTCGACCATCAGGGCCAGGGCGGCGGCGGCGGCCAGGAACAGCACTTCCTGCAGCGCGCTCAGGCCGCGCCGGCGGCGGCGGGCCGGCTTGCCCGCGGCTGTGACGGCGGGACGGCCGGGCATCGGGAGGGGCAACGTGGTCATGGTCATGGCGGACTCGCTGGGATCGGGACGCCGGATCAGATGCCCCGAACATGGCGCCAATGTGGTCGCCGGGAAAATGCCGTCGCCTCATGGTTTCCATGGCGCGCGGACATGGCGGCGGGGCCGGCGACCGGCGCCGCGCTGCCGCGGCGCTGGACGGCGCGCCGGCGCCGGGCTAGCAAGGGCGCCATGAAGATTCTCATCACCGGCGGCGCCGGGTTCATCGGCTCCGCCGTCATCCGCCATCTGCTCCGCCACACCGACGCGGCGGTGGTCAACCTGGACAAGCTGACCTACGCCGCCAACCCGGCGGCGGTGGCCGAGGTCGCCGACGACCCGGCCCTGGGCCGGCGCTATGCCTTCGAGCAGGTCGATATCTGCGATCCTGCCGGGGTGCGCCGGGTGCTGGCCGCGCACCGGCCGGACGCGATCATGCATCTCGCCGCCGAGAGCCATGTCGATCGCTCGATCGCGGCGCCGGCCGCCTTCGTCGAGACCAACGTGATGGGGACCCAGGTGCTGCTCGACGCCGCGCTGGAACACTGGCGCGGCCTGCCGGCGGCCGGGCAGGCGGCGTTCCGCTTCCATCACGTCTCGACCGACGAGACCTTCGGACCGATCGCCGAGCCGGCGTTCTGCGACGAGACCGCGCCCTATCGCCCGAGCTCGCCCTATTCCGCGAGCAAGGCGGCCTCGGACCATCTGGTGTTCGCCTGGCATCGTACCTTCGGCCTGCCGGCGGTGCTGAGCCGCTCGTCCAACACCTATGGGCCCTGGCAGTTCCCGGAGAAGCTGATCCCGGTCCTGGTGCTGAACGGCCTGGCCGGCAAGCGGCTGCCGATCTATGGCGACGGGCTCAACCAGCGCGACTGGCTGTTCGTCGAGGACCAGGCGCGCGCGCTGTGGACCATCCTGACCCGCGGGCGGATCGGCGAGAGCTACAACGTCTCGGTCGGCGCGCCGAAGACCAATCTGGAGATCGTGCGCCGCATCGCCGCGCTGCTCGACGGGATCGATCCCGAAGGCGCCCCCCATGAGCGGCTGATCGAATTCGTCACCGACCGCCCGGGCCACGACCGGCGCTATGCCATGGACGGCGGCAAGCTGCGCCGCGAGCTCGGCTGGGCGCCCGCGGAGACCCTGGAGAGCGGGCTGGCCAAGACCGTGCGCTGGTACGCCGAGCGGCGCCAGGCGCTGGCGGCGGTGGAGCGGAGCGCGTCGCCGGCCGGCTGACCGGGCCGCGGTTCAGTCCCCCGCGGGCCGGTGCGAAACGATCAATCTCTTCCGCTTTGCCGGCACATTCTGCCACTCTTCGCGATATGTCCCGTTCTTCCGACACTGAACCCCAGGCCGCCGCATCGCAGCTGGCGCGGGCAATGAAACTGCATCAGGCGGGTCGGTTCGCGGAGTCCGAGTCGATCTATCGGCAGCTCCTCGCCGCCTACCCACGCCATGCCGGAACGCTGTCCTTTCTCGGCATGCTGGAGTGTCAGACCGGACGACCCGCCGGACTCGCCCGCATGGCGCAGGCGGTACGGCTGGAGCCCGAAGCGGTTTCGCTGCGGATCAATTTCGCGCTGCGCGCCGCCGACCTCGGCCACCTGGTGCAGGCCGAGGCGGAGCTGCGCGAAGCCCTGGCACGGGCGCCCCGCTCGTTCGACGCAAACACCGGGCTTGGCAACCTGCTGCGCCTGCGTGGCGACATCGACGGCGCGATCACGTGCCACCGCGCGGCAGTGGCGGCGCGACCCGAACACTACGGCGGCTACGTCAACCTTGGGGGAGCGCTGAACGCGGCGAAGCGCCATGACGAGTCTGTAGCAGTGCTGGAATCGGCGCGGCGGCTCGCGCCGAACGCCGCGGAGGCGCATTTCAATCTCGGTCAAGCACTCGGCAATCAGAACCGGACCGCGGAGTCGATCGCGAGCTACCGGCGGGCCGCCGAACTGCAGCCGGGCAACCCGGCGGCGCGCTGGAGCGCGGCGCTGGCTCTGCCGCTGCTCTATGACCGCAGTGCGGAGATCGACGACTGGCGGGCGCGCTGGTCGGCGGGGCTGGCGGAGCTGGAGGATGGTCTCGATCTCTCCGATCCGCGCGTTGTCGCCGGGGCGCTGAGCGCCCTGCAGGCCAGCACCAATTTTCACCTGCACTATCAGGGGCGCAACGACCGCGCGCTTCAAGACCGCTACGGGCGGCTGATCGCGCGAATTGCCGCAGCGGCCCATCCGGAGCTCGTCGAACCGCTCGCGCCGCGTCGGCGTCGCGGCAGGATCCGGGTCGGCTTCGCCTCGCATTTTCTCCGCCATCACTCGATCGCCAAGACCCATGGCAACTGGATCGCCGGACTCGACCGCGCGCGCTTCGACGTGCACGCGATCTACACCGGCGGCGTGCGCGACGCCGTCACCGAGCGGCTCGCCGCGGCATGCGACGGTTTCCACCATCACCCGACCGTTGATCGCGACCTGCTGACCCTGATACGGGGGCTCGACCTCGACGTGCTGATCTACCCGGACCTGGGCATGGAGCCGGCGTACCAGCTGCTCGCCGCGCTGCGGCTGGCCCCGGTGCAATGCAACGGCCTCGGCCATCCCGTGACCAGCGGGTTGCCGACGGTCGACATCGCCCTCTCGAGCGCGCTGATGGAACCTGCCGAGGGCGATGCGCAGTACACCGAGCGGCTTGTGCGCCTGCCCAATCTGGGATTCGCCTATCCCGACGCGCGGCACCATGCCGCCGGCCCGGCGCGCCCGCGCGAGCATGACGGTCCGATCTATGTCTGCGCCCAAAACCTGATCAAGATTCTGCCTGAGCAGGACCACCTGTTCGCCCGCATCGCCGCCGCCGTGCCCAATGCGCTTTTCTGGTTCGTCAGCCACGACTCTGCAGCCGTCGCGGAGCAGTTCCACCGGCGCCTCGCGCGCGCCTTCGCCGAACAGGGTGTCGCGGATCTGCCGGCCGGGGGGAGCCGCATCCGGATGCTGCCTCGCATGCACCAGGAGTCGTTCTACGCGATGTACCGGGCCGCCGATGTGTATCTGGACAATCGGGCCTGGTCCGGCTGCAACACCACGTTCGAGGCGATCGGTGTCGGGCTCCCGGTGGTTACCTGGCCCGGGCCGATGATGCGCGGGCGGCACACCGGAGCAATCCTCCAGCAGATCGGCTTCGAGGACTTCATCGCGGCCGACGCGAACGACTATGTAGAGCTTGCGGTGCGGCTGGGAGCCGACGCTGCCTGGCGGGAGCAGACCCGACGCCGTCTGCGGGAAGCGTGCCGCGCGGCCTTCGAGGATCCGACGCCGATCCGCGGACTCGAGCGGTTTCTGGAGGAAGCCGTCGCGGGCAGTTGAAGGCGCGATCGCCGCGCCGCGCTGTCGCCGAGCACGACCTCGAACTCGTCCTGCCGCGCGCTGCAATCGGCGAGCGGCGCCGGGCTGCGCCCAAGCGTCGCGGCGACCCGGCGACGCGCGCCGAGGCGCAGTTCGTTGCCGGTTTTCGCCGTGTTTTCAAAGAGTACGGCGATGGCGCTTAAGGTATCGCTGAATCGTTCCTGAGATATTGGATGAAACACTGGAGCGCCCATCCTGGGCCATGGCGCGTTCGCTGAGCGGTTGTCGCGATCGCTGGCGAGGTGGTGTACGGGCGACAACGGCGGCACGCCCCTGGATTCGCCGGAGCGGCTCCAGGACGCCACCGGCGTCAATTCATCGGATGACGCTCGTTGTCTTGCGGTTTTTCTTTAGCTCTTCTGGGGGATTCGCTTTGACTATTGTCATGTTTTCCGGAAAGCGAATAGAATCGAGCATCGTCAATGTCCGGGAATGGTTCCGGAACAGACATCGAAGCACATTGAGGTATGACATGCGTTCTTCCCGGTCGGTCATTCTCGCCTTGC
Organism: uncultured Rhodospirillaceae bacterium; assembly: GCA_964372215.1. Classification (GTDB taxonomy): domain Bacteria; phylum Pseudomonadota; class Alphaproteobacteria; order Dongiales; family Dongiaceae; genus DAIMFL01. The sequence goes on along the minus strand of CAYJQC010000018.1, from coordinate 45,572 downwards.
CGGTGCTGCTGCTGGGCGGCTGCAGCGGCATGGACAACACCCAGCAGCGCCTGCTGAGCGGCGGCGCCATCGGCGCCGGCGCCGGCGCCGTTGTCGGCGCCCTGACCGGCGGCCTTGGCATCGCGGCCGGGGCCGCGATCGGCGCTGCGGCCGGCGCGGCCGGCGGCCTCATCGTCGATCAGCTGGCCGACTGAGTGCGGGCGAGCGGGCAGACGCCGTCGCGGCAGCGCCATGGCGGCGGACGCGCGTCCTTTGCGCTCCCGGCTCGGCCCGGTCCTCGTCGTCACCGCTTTCTCGTATGTCTCTGGTCTTCCCACGTCATGGGCAGCGGCAGAGCCGTCGCGTGACGTGCGCTCGGCCGCCTATTGCTCCCGGCGCGCCAACGCCCCCGGATTCTACGACACCGAGGCGGCGCTGGCCTGTCGGCGCGAGGAATACAGCGCGGCGGCGCGGGTGCGCGCGGTCGAGGTGCCGCTGGAAATCGACGAGTACTGCGAATCCCTGGCCGCGGAGGGCGATCCGGTCGGGCCGTTTTCCTGGGCGGCCTATATGGATTGCGTCGACCAGCTGCTGCCATGACCCGGGGCGCGGCAGTGCTAGTCGTGGAACCGCGCCGTGAGCTTTGTCCTGTCCAAGCTGATCTGGCCGCTGGCGACGCCGAGCAACCTGTTGGCCCTGGCGCTGGCGCTCGGCGGCGGGCTGACGCTGCTGTGGCGCGGCCGCCGCGGGCAGCGAATCGGTCGCCGCCTGCTCGGCGCCGCGCTGGCGATCCTGGCGGCGGTCTTCCTGGCGCCGGTCGATGCCTGGCTGCAGCGGCCGCTGGAGCAGCGCTTTCCCGCGCCCGACACCCTGCCGTCGCGGGTCGACGGCATCGTCGTGCTGGGCGGCGGCGCCGGCGAGTCGCCGGTGCCGGTGCTGGGCGAAGTTCAGCTCGGCCCGGCGGCCGACCGCCTGGCCGCGCTGGCGATCCTGCTGCGGCGCTATCCCGCGGCCGGGGTGGTCTACAGCGGCGGCAACGCATCGCTGCGCGACGGCCCGCGCGAGGCCGACCTCGTGCGCCGGTTGCTCCTGGACATGGGCATCGACGCCAGCGCCGTCCGCTTCGAACGCGATTCCCGCAACACCTACGAGAATGCGCTGCTGACCAGGGAACTCGCCGATCCGCAGGCGGGCGAGACCTGGCTGCTGGTCACCTCCGCGGCGCACATGCCGCGCGCGGTCGGCGTGTTCCGCCGTCAGGGCTGGTCAGTGCTGCCGCTGCCGGTCGATTTCCAGGCCGACTCCGACTGGCGTTTCATCGCGCCGGCCGACTCGCTCGGCGGCCGGCTCGGCGCGATCGACCAGGCGATGCATGAATGGGTCGGGCTCGCCGCCTACCGGTTGCTTGGGTATACCGACTCGTGGTTTCCAATGCCGCAGCCGTGATCGCCGCGACCGCGGCGATGCGCGCCGGAATGTTGGCGCCCACCCGGCGGCTGTGGCAGAAGAAGCCCGATGCGCCGCTGCTTCCACATCAGTGGACGGAGAAGATGATCCCGATGTTAGACCTGCTGCACCGCCTCCTGACTCCGATCGCGAAGCTGTCGCTGGCCGTCGCGCTGCTGCTGGTCGCCGCGCCCGCCGCGGCGAACGAGAAGAGATTCAGCGCCTGGCTTTCGGAGCTGCGGCAGGAAGCGCTCGGCACCGGTGTCTCGCCGGCGATCTTCGACCAGGCCTTCGCCGGGGTGCAGCCGATTCCGCGGATCATCGAGCTCGATCGCAGCCAGCCCGAGTTCACCATGACATTCGCGCAGTATCTCGACCGCGTGGTGCCGCAGGCGCGCATCGACAAGGCGCGCGAGCAGTTGGCGCAGAACCGCGCCCTGCTCGAGGAGGTCGGACGGAAGTACGGCGTCCAGCCGCGATTCATCGTCGCGCTGTGGGCGGTGGAGAGCGATTTCGGTCAGCGCACCGGCGACTTCTCGGTGGTGGCCTCGCTCGCCACCCTGGCCTATGACGGCCGGCGCTCGGAGTTCTTCCGCAAGGAACTGCTGGATGCCTTGCAGATCCTCGAGGAGCGCCACATCACGCCGGAGCGCATGATCGGCTCCTGGGCCGGCGCCATGGGACAGAACCAGTTCATGCCGTCGAGCTTCCGCGCCTACGCCGTCGACTTCGACGGCGACGGCCGGCGCGACATCTGGGGCACCCGGCCGGACATCTTCGCCTCGATCGCCAACTATCTCGGCAGCTATGGCTGGCGGGCCGACGAGACCTGGGGGCGCCCGGTGCGGCTGCCGGCCGGCTTCGACCAGAACCTGGTCAGCCTCGACGTCGCGAAGCCGCTGTCCGAATGGCAGCGCCTGGGTGTCCGCACGTCATCCGCCGGCGACCTGCCGCGGCGCGAGCTGACGGCGTCGCTGGTCCAGCCGGACGGCGCCGGCGGCAGCGCCTTCCTGGTGTACGAAAACTACAAGAGGATCATGCGCTGGAACCGGTCGACCTTCTTCGCCACCGCGGTCGGTTTGCTTGCGGACTACATGGACCAGCAGTAACCTCAAGGGGTAGTGGGGTGGGGGCTATGGGCCACAAGATGATGGGGAGACCGATTCGAGCACGCTGGCTCTGGGCGGCGAGTCTCGGGCTCGGCCTCGCTGCCTGCGCCGAGACCGAGTTCGTGGTCGACAGCACCAAGGCGGTGACCCGCCCGGCCCCGCCCGGCACCTACAAGGTCGGCGACCCCTATCAGATCGACGGCATCTGGTATTACCCGGCGGTCGACTATGCCTATGACGAGTCCGGGATCGCATCGTGGTACGGCGACGATTTCCACGGCAAGCCGACGGCCAACGGCGAACCCTACGACATGAACGGCCTGACCGCGGCGCACCGCACCTTGCCGCTGCCCAGCATCGTCCAGGTCACCAATCTCGAGAACGGTCGCTCGCTCAAGCTCAGGATCAACGACCGCGGGCCGTTTGCCCATGGCCGGATCATCGACGTGTCGCGGCGCGCCGCGCAGCTGCTGGGATTCGAGCAGCAGGGGACGGCACGGGTCCGGGTCGAGATCCTGTCGGACGACAGCCGGCTGCTGGCCGGGCAGACCACCGGCGGCGGCGTCGCCGCGGGCGAGCCGGTGCCGGAGGCCGCGCCGCGGGTCGCGGTGACCGCCCAGGAGCTGCCTGGCTCGGCGCCCGCCGCCGCGCCGGCAGGCGGCGCCAGTTCGGCGCCCCCGGCGGTGCAGCAGCTGGCCTCGGCGCCGACGATCGAGCCGGACGGCCAAGTGATCCAGCTGCCGGTCAAGCCGACCGGGATCTACGTCCAGGCCGGCGCCTTCACCGACCAGTACAACGCGACGCGGCTCAAGGCCAAGCTGACCCAATTCGGACCAGTCAAGATCGTGCCGGTGATCGTCGACGGCCAGCAGTTCTACCGGGTTCGCCTGGGGCCGCTCGCCTCGGTCGCGGATGCCGACAACATGCTGTCCCAGGTGGTACAGGCCGGGCTCGCCGATGCGCGTCTGGTGGTAGACTGATCGTCGGCAATGCGGCGAGCCGGCCGATCGCGCGCCAAGGAACTTCACAGAATTGGCGCATTTCGACGCCAGACTGCCGGCGCGCCGGAGCGGGCGAGCCGCGCAGTTCGACGATTCCTCCCCCGTCCGGCCGGACGGGCCCTGCCAGCGAACAGGAGACGACATGATCCTTCGAATGCTGCTTCCGCCGTCCGCGCAGCGGCGCGCCCTGATCGCCTCCGCCGTGGCCGGCCTGTGCGCCCTGCTGGTGGCCGCCGGCCCGGCCCGGGCGCTCGAGACCAGCGCCCAGCAGGCCATCGTGGTCGACTACCAGACCGGCACGGTGCTGTACGAGAAGAACGCCGACGCGCCGGTGCATCCGGCTTCGATGAGCAAGCTGATGACTCTCTACATGCTGTTCGACCGGCTGAAGAAGGGCGCCGTTTCGCTCGACGACGAGTTTCCGGTGTCGGAGAAGGCCTGGGCCCTGAACGAAGGCTCGACCATGTTCGTCGGCATCAACGAGAAGATCCGGGTCGAGGACCTGATCCGCGGCATCATCGTGCAGTCCGGCAACGACGCCTGCCTGGTGGTGGCCGAGGGGATCGCCGGCACCGAGGCGGCCTTCGCCGAGCTGATGAACGAGAAAGCGAAGGAGCTCGGGCTGCAGCACAGCCACTTCGTCAACTCGCACGGGCTCGAGGATCCGAACCACCAGATGACCGTGCGCGACCTGTCGATCCTGGTGAAGCACCTGATCGCCGACTTCCCGGACTACTACCATTACTTCTCCGAGAAGGAGTTCATGCATAACGGCATCAAGCAGGGCAACCGCAACCCGCTGCTGTATCGCGACATCGGCGCCGACGGCTTGAAGACCGGCCATCTGACCGTGTCCGGCTATGGCCTGGCCGCCTCGGCCATCCGCGACGGCCGCCGGGTGATCGTGGTCGCCCACGGCATGAGCAGCATGCAGGTGCGCGCCGACGAAGGTGCGGCGCTGATCGAATGGGCATTCCGCGAGTTCGACAACTACACCCTGGCGAAGGCCGACCAGCCGCTCGAGGATGCGCCGGTCTGGTACGGCCAGCAGGAGACCGTGCCCCTGGTGGTGGAACAGGACCTGGTCGCCACCCTGCCGCGCGCCGCGCGCAAGAGCCTGGTGGTCAAGGCGGTGTTCGACGGGCCGGTGCCGGCGCCGATCGTCAAGGGCCAGGAGATCGGCAAGCTGGTGATCACCGCCGACCAGATCTCGCCGCTCGAAGTGCCGATCTACGCCGGCGCCGACGTCGAGCGTCTCGGCATGTTCGGCCGGGTGGTCGCCGCGCTGAAGCACCTTCTGCTCGGCAGCGGCGAGCCGGCCGCCGCCGGGACCTGAGCGGGCAGCCCGTCGATGGCCCGGCCATGACCACGGGGCGCGGGCGCTTCATCACCCTGGAAGGCGGGGAGGGCGCCGGCAAGTCGACCCAGTTGCGCCTGCTGGCGGACGCCTTGGCGCGTGCCGGCATCGACGTAGTTGCGACGCGCGAGCCCGGCGGCTCGCCCGGCGCGGAGCAGATTCGCGCGCTGCTGGTCAACGGCGCGGTCGCGCGCTGGGACCCGACCACCGAGCTGCTGCTGCACTTCGCGGCCCGGCGCGACCATCTGGTGAAGACCATCTGGCCGGCGCTCGCGGCCGGGCGCTGGGTGATCAGCGACCGCTTCGCCGATTCGACCCGCGCCTATCAGGGCCACGGCCACGGCATCGAGAGCGCGATGATCGAGCGGCTCTACGCCGACACGGTCGGCGAGTTCGCGCCCGACCTGACCCTGGTGCTCGACCTGCCGGTCGAGGCCGGGCTGCGCCGAGCGGCGGCGCGCCCCCCAGGCGGTGGCGAGGACCGCTACGAGCAGATGGAACTCGCCTTCCATCGCCGGCTGCGCGACGGGTTCCTGGCGATCGCCCGGGCCGCGCCCGAACGCTGCCTGGTGATCGACGGCGACCGCGGCGTCTCCGCGGTCCAGGCCAGCATTCGCGCGGCGGTCGCCGACCGGCTCGGAATTGCCCTCGATGCCGCGGTGGAGGCATGAGCGAGCCCGCCGCCGCGCCGCCCGAGCCGCGCGCCAACCCGCTGCTGGTCGGCCACGATGCCGCGATGCGCGAGCTGGCCCAGGCGCTGCGCTCCGGCCGGCTGCCCCATGCCTGGCTGATCGGCGGGCAGCGCGGCGTCGGCAAGGCGACCCTCGCCTTCCGTTTCGCCCGTCACGTCCTGGCCGGCGGCGATGCCGACGACCTGGCGCTCGACCCGGCGCATCCGGTGTTTCGCCGGGTGGCGAGCGGCGGCCATGCCGACCTCCTCACCATCGAGCGCGGCTATGACGAGAAGCGCGAGCGCCGCCGCAGCGAGATCGTGGTCGACGACGTCAGGCGCGCCGGCGGCTTCGTCCATCTGACCGCGGGCGAGGGCGGCTGGCGGGTGATCGTGGTCGACGCCGTCGACGAGGCCAACCGCAATGCCGCCAACGCCCTGCTCAAGGTGCTGGAGGAACCGCCGCCGCGCACCCTGCTGCTGCTGGTGAGCCACGCGCCCGGGCGGCTGCTGCCGACCATCCGCTCGCGCTGCCGGCGCCTGGGCCTGTCGCCGCTGGCGGAGCCGGCGTTGCGCGACCTGCTCGGCCGCTACCGGCCCGATCTCGACGCCGACGCGGCGGCGCTGCTGGCGCGGCTCGGCGAGGGCAGCATCGGCCGCGCCCTCGAACTCGCCGAGGAAGGCGGGCTCGAGCTCTACCGCCGGGTCGGCGGGCTGCTGATCGGGCTACCCAGCCTCGACGGCCCGGCGGTCCATGCCATGGCCGACAAGTTCGGCCGCAGCGGCGGCGAGACCGCGTTCCGCACCGCCGCCGAGCTGCTGGTCTGGTGGCTCGGTCGAATGGTGCGGGCCGGGGCCACCGGCCAGGCCCTGGTCGAGGTGATCCCCGGCGAGGCCGCAGCCATGCGCCGGCTGCTGGCGGGCCGCAGCCTTGATCGCTGGCTGGAGCTGTGGGAAAAGACCTCCCGCCTTTTCGCGCGCACCGAAGGCGTCAATCTCGACCGCCGCCAGGTCTGGGTCACCGCGCTCCTCGACATCGAGGCCCTGGCCCGGTCCTGAGGCGGCCGTCCCAGGCCGCAGGAGACCGTGATGTCGGGGCCGACCCCCTATTACATCACCACGCCCATCTACTACGTGAACGACGCGCCCCATATCGGGCACGCCTACACGACGCTGGCCTGCGACGTGCTGGCGCGGTTCATGCGGCTCGACGGGCGCGACGTGCGGTTCCTGACCGGCACCGACGAGCACGGCCAGAAGGTCGAGAAGTCGGCCCAGGCGGCCGGCATGGACCCGCAGGCCTTCACCGACAAGGTGTCGCAGAACTTCCGCGACCTCGCGAAGGTGATGAACTTCAGCAATGACGATTTCATCCGCACCACCGAGGAGCGCCATGTCCGCGCCTGCCAGGCGCTGTGGCAGATCCTGGAGCAGAAGGGCGAGATCTATCTCGGCTCCTATGCCGGCTGGTACGCGGTGCGCGACGAGGCGTTCTACGGCGAGGACGAGCTGACCACCGGCGCCGATGGCAGGAAGCGCGCACCGTCGGGCGCCGAGGTCGACTGGGTCGAGGAGCCGAGCTACTTCTTTCGGCTGTCGAAGTGGCAGGAGCCTCTGCTCGAGCACTACCACGACAATCCCGGATTCATCGCGCCGGACAGCCGGCGCAACGAGGTGCTGAGCTTCGTCAAGGGCGGGCTGAACGATCTCTCGGTCTCGCGCACCACCTTCAAGTGGGGCGTGCCGGTGCCTGGCAACCCCGACCACATCATGTATGTCTGGCTCGACGCGCTCACCAACTACATCACCGCGGCCGGCTATCCCGACACCGGCAGCGCGTCCTATCGCACCTACTGGCCGGCCAACCTGCACATGGTCGGCAAGGACATCCTGCGCTTCCACGCGGTCTACTGGCCGGCCTTCCTGATGGCTGCGGGGCTCGCGCCGCCGCGGCGCGTGTTCGCCCATGGCTGGTGGACCAACGAGGGGCAGAAGATCTCCAAGTCGGTCGGCAACATCATCGATCCCCTGCATCTGGTGGAGCGCTACGGACTCGATCCGGTGCGCTACTTCCTGCTGCGCGAGGTGCCGTTCGGCAATGACGGCGACTTCTCGCACCAGGCGATGGTGCACCGGATGAACGGCGACCTCGCCAACGATTTCGGCAACCTGGCGCAGCGCGTGCTGTCGATGATCAACAAGAACTGCGGCGCGGCGGTGCCGGAGCCGGGCGCGTTCGCGGCGGCAGACAAGACGCTGCTCGCTTCCGCCGACGGCCTGCGCGATCGACTGCGCACCGAGCTCGATGCGCAGGCGTTCCACCGGGCGCTCGACGCCATATGGCAGGTGGTGGGCGACGCCAATCGCTATGTCGACGATCAAGCGCCCTGGGGATTGAAGAAGACCGACCCGGCGCGCATGGCGACGGTGCTCTACGCGCTCGCGGATACCGTGCGCATCCTGGCGCTGGTGACTCAGCCTTTCATGCCCGAGTCTTGCGGACGGCTGCTCGACCAGCTCGGCGTCGCCGCCGCTCAGCGCAGCTTCGCCGCGATGCCTGATCGCTTGACGCCGGGAACGCCGCTGCCCAAGCCGGAAGGCGTGTTCCCGCGCTTCGTCGAGGATGCGCCGGCGGGCTGAGGCCCTGGCGGATTGTCCCGCGCGTCTGCGCCGCCCCCTCACCCTTCCCTCTCCCACACGAAGGTGGGGGAGAGGGTTGCGAAGGCTTGGCGAGGCGTCAGCCGAGCCTAGCCGGAGCTGGGTGAGGGGGCGGTCGCCGACTCGGCCGGCGGCAGCTCGCAGCGGAAGTCTTCGTACTTGCCGCCGGGACCGCGCGGGATTTCCGCCGGGTAGACGAAGTCGATGGCGAAGGCATGGCCGATGCGGCCGTTGATCCGGTCGCGCAAGGCGGTCTCCTCGTCGCCGGTCAGCGGCCGCTCCGGCACCAGCCGCATCTCGAGCCGGTCGAGCGCAACCTGGGCCACCTGGAACTGGCGAATCGGCGCGATCTCGCGATAGGCGGCTTCGGACAGCCGCGGCCAGATCGTGCCGCCATCGGGCAGGCGCAGCATGTTGCGGACCCGTCCGGCGATGCGGGTGGCGACCGGCAGGCCGCGGCCGCACGGGCAGGGGGCACCGACCTCGGCCAGGTCGCCGACCTCGTAGCGCAGCAGCGGCATGGCGAAATTATGCAGCGGCGTCGCCACGATCCGGCCGAACTGTCCGGGAGGGCAGGGATTGCCGGCCTGATCCAGGATCTCGACCAGCGCGCTCTCGCTCTGCAGGTGGTAGTGCGCGTGGTCGGGGCATTGCAGCGCCATGTAGCCCACCTCCTGCGAGCTGTAGGCATCCTGCACCGGCACGTTCCAGGCGGCGCGCACGGCTTCGCGCACGTCGTCGGAACAGACTTCGCCCATGGTCTGCACCGCCTCGAGCGCGGGCAACGCGACGCCGCGTGCGCGCGCCAGCTCGGCCAGGGCGCGGGCGGCCGAGGCCAGGGTGAGGAGATAGGCCGGCTGCACGCGGCGCAACCAGTCGAGCTGCTGTTCGGTGGTGGCGACGATGTTGAGCGCGAAGGCCGGGCCGGTCTGATAGGTCCGGCCCAGCAGCGAGCCCCAGCTGCGCTGGCGCAGGCCCTGGGGCGGCGGGCCGACGCCGTCGCCGAGATTGCGGATTACCGCCATCGGGCGGCTGAAATCATGGCGGTGCCAGAGATGGTCGCGGATCAGCAGGGCGTTCCAGTAGATGTTCTCGACCTGGGACTTGACCACGCTGACCGGCTTGCCGGTGGAGCCGGAGGTGGTGATCACGTGGGTCCGGCCATGGGCCTTGGGCAGCGCGCCGCTGTGCAGCGCCGTGCCGGCCGCCTGGATGTCCTCGCGGGTCAACAGCGGCAGCTGGCGCCAGATCGCCATGTCGAGCCGCCGGCCCGGCGTCCAGCCGGCCGCTTCCAGCCGCGGGCGGTGGAACGGCACGCTGTCCCAGCAGTGCCGCAGCAGCGCCTCGAGCTGGCGGAACTGCTGGGACAGCAGGCGGTCCGGCGCCCACCACTGGCTGTGCTCGAGCTGGTGCTGGAGCGCCATCATCAGCGCCGCAGTCCCGCTCGGCAGCGCCGGCCACAGCATGCCCGGCACCGCCGACGCGGCGGCGGGAAAGCGATTCCTGCGAACGGTGAGCTTCTGCGTCATCGACGGCCTGCCAGTGCGCGGAGGTCCCGGGCCATTGGGCGGGATTCCGGGTTAAGAAATGACCTGGCGGGCCGAGCGGCGATCCCGAGGCCGGTCATCCCCGGACTTCGGGAATCTCGCAGCGCACGTCCTCGTACTTGCCGCCGGAACTGCGCGGGATTTCGTCGCGATAACTGAACCCGATCTGGAACGCCCGGCCGCCCAGGCGCTGGCGGATGCGCTGGCGCAGCTGATCCTCCTCGTCGGCGGTCAGCGGCCGCTCGACCACCAGGCGGACCTCGAGCCGGTCGAGGGCGAGCTGGGCGAGCTGGAACTGGCGGATCGGCGCGACTTCCCGGTAGGTGCCCGCGCGCATGCGCGGCCACAGCGTGTCGCCACCGGCCAGGCGCAGAACATGGCGCACCCGTCCGCCGACTCGCGACAGCACCGGCAGGCCGCGACCGCAGGCACAGGGCGCGCCGACCTCGGCCAGGTCGCCGACCTCGTAGCGGATCAGCGGCATGGCGAAGTTGTGCAGCGGCGTGGCCACCAGCCGGCCGGTCTGGCCGGGCGCACAGGGCTGGCCGGCGTCGTCGAGCACCTCGACCAGCACGCCTTCCGACTGGATGTGATAGCTGCCCTCGTGGTCGGGGCATTCGAGCGCGATGTAGCCGACTTCCTGGGTCGTATAGCAGTCGGCGATGCGCAGGCCCCAGGCCGCCCGGCAGGTCGCCCGCGCGTCGTCGGTGCAGGTCTCGCCGAACGACTGCAGCCCCAGCAGCGGCGGCAGTGCGGCGCCGGTGCGGCCGGCGAAATCGGCCAGCCCGGCGAGCGCCGAAGGATAGGACAGCAGGTAGTCCGGGCGCACCCGATGCAGCCAGTCGAGCTGCTGCGCGGTGGTGGCGGTGATCGCCAGCCCGAAGGCCGGACCGGTCGGCTGCACCAGCGCGGTGGTCCGGCTCCACGACCGGGTGCGCAGCCCGCCAGGGTACTGGCCGACGCCGTCCTCCATGGCCCGGATGGCGGCCAGGCGCCGCGACAGGTCGTGGCCATGCCAGCGGTGATCGCGCAGCACGAATCCATTCCAGAACAGGCTGGCGACCGCGGTCTTGGTGATCACCACCGGCATGCCGGTCGAGCCCGAGGTGCGCACCACCGAGGTGCCGCCATGGCCCGGCGGCATGCGCTCGGCCGCCAGCGCCGCGCCGGCAGCCTGGGCCTCGGCCCGGGTCAGGATCGGCAGGCGCTGCCAGGTCTCCGGCGACAACGGCTTGCCCGGCCGGTAGTCGGCTTCCGCCAGGCGCTCGCGATAGAACGGCACATGGCGGGCGCAATGGACCAGCAGCGCCGCCAGCTGGCGGTATTGCCGCGCCCGCAGCCGCTCCGCCGGCCACCACTGGCTGTCCTCGAGCTGGGCCGCCAAGTCGGCCAGCCGCCCCGCCAGCGGCCCCCGCGTCAGGGCCGGCCAGAGGATGCCGGGAACCGCGGTGGCCCGGAGCTGGGCAGGGACGGGCGGCGATGCCATCGGGACTCCGCGGCGGGGAGGGACTCGGGAGGAGTCGTTGGCCGAGGGTAGACCGGGCAGGGCGGTACGGGAATCCCTCGGCTGCCGGCTGCGGGTGGCATCGCGCGCGGTTATTCGCTAGGTTCCCGGCCGGCTTGCAAGGAAGGGCCGCCCGGATGCTGGTCGACAGCCACTGTCACCTCGATTTCCCCGATTTCGCCGCCGAGCTCGACGCGGTGATCGAGCGCGCGCGCGCGGTCGGGGTCGGCCGCATGCTGACGATCTGCACCCGGCTGAGCGCGTTCGACCAGGTGCTGGCGATCGCCGAGCGCTACGACGACATCTGCTGCACGGTCGGCGTCCATCCGCACGAGGCGGCGGCCGAGGAAGGCGTGACGGTGGAGCGCATCGTGGCGATCGCGCGGCATCCCAAGGTGGTCGGCATCGGCGAGGCCGGGCTCGACTACTTCTATGGCAAGAGCCCGCGCATGCGGCAGCAGGAGGTGTTCCGCCTGCATATCCGGGCGGCGCGCGCTACCGGGCTGCCGCTCATCGTCCACTCCCGCGACGCCGACACCGACACCGTGGCGCTGCTGCGCGAGGGCGTCGAGGGCGAGGGCGCCGCGGGCGCGGGGCGGCTCACCGGCGTGATCCACTGCTTCTCCTCGACCCGCGCGCTGTCGACCGGCGCCCTCGATCTCGGCTTCTACATCTCGCTGTCCGGCATCGTCACATTCAAGAACGCGGTCGAGCTGCGGGCGATCGCCGCCGAGGTGCCGGATGACCGGCTGCTGGTCGAGACCGACGCGCCCTATCTCGCGCCGGTGCCGAAGCGCGGCAAGCGCAACGAGCCGGCCTTCGTCGCCCACACCGCGTCCTGCGTCGCCGGGCTCCGGAACGTGGCGCCGGAGGCCCTGGCGGCCCAGACCACAGAGAACTTCTTCCGCCTGTTCGCCAAGGTGCCGCGCCCCAAGGACATGGCCGGCCGATGACGACGGCCATGCGGGTGACCGTGCTCGGCTGCGGCGGCTCGGGCGGGGTGCCGCTGCTCGGCGACGACTGGGGCGCCTGCAATCCGGCCAATCCCCGGAATCGCCGGCGCCGGGTCTCAGTGCTGGTCGAGACCGCCGGCCAGGCGATCCTGATCGACGCTTCGCCCGATCTGCGCGAGCAGCTGCTGGACGCGAAGACCTCCCACCTCGACGCGGTGCTGTTCACCCACGACCATGCCGACCACACCCACGGCATCGACGATCTGCGGTTCCTGCGCCGCGGCAAGGGCGTGCCGCCGCTCGACGCCTACGGCACCAGGGAAACCCTGGCCTCGATCGCCGGGCGCTTCGACTACATCTTCCGCCAAGTCGAAGCGGGGTCGGGCACGCTGTACCGGCCGTTCCTGGCGGCGCGGCTGATCGACGGGCCGTTTTGCGTGGGCGAGGTGCCGGTGGTGCCGTTCGACCAGGATCACGGCCTCGGCACCATGAGCACCGGCTTTCGGGTCGGCGGCCGCGCTGGGCCCGACGGGCGGCTGGCCGGCGGCATGGCCTATTCGACCGACGTGGTCGAACTGCCCGAGGAATCCCTGGACCGGCTCGGGGATCTCGATCTCTGGATCGTCGACTGCCTGCGCTTCGAGCCGCATCTGACCCACGCCCATCTCGACAAAGCGCTGGCCTGGATCGAGCGACTCAAACCGCGCCGCGCCATCCTGACCCACATGAACCACATGACCGACTACGACGAGGTCGCGCGCCGCTGTCCGCCAGGGGTCGAGCCGGCCTATGACGGGCTGGTGGCGGAGATCGCCGGGTAGGATTCGCGTTGCGGTTCATCGGTGAGCTGAGTCCTGAATGGCCGGCGCGCCGCGCGAACGCTCCGCAACCACCCCTGGGGAGCCATTAACCAAACCAGGCGGCTGATCCGAAACAGTTTCGTATTTTCCATAATATACATTATGCGAAATATAGAATGATGCTGCGCCTGAGCCGAGGGGCAGTTTGACACCTCATCCATCCTGGCTCAGGCGTGAAGAATTTAGTGCCCTTCCGCCGCGATCGTCGGTTCGTTAAGGTCGCGGCCATGCTGGACAGGCCCGCCAATCCGACCGACAGCAACTCCGGCGGCGCCATCGCGCGGCTTCTGGAGATCATGGCCCGGCTGCGCGATCCCGTCGGCGGCTGCCCCTGGGATCTCGAGCAGAGCTTCGCCAGCATCGCGCCCCACACCATCGAGGAAGCCTACGAGGTCGCCGACGCGATCGAGCGCGGCGACATGGGCGAGCTCGAGGGCGAGCTCGGCGACCTCTTGTTCCAGGTGGTGTTCTACGCCCAGATGTCCCGGGAATCCGGCGGCTTCGACTTTGCCGCGGTGGCGAATGCCATTTCCGACAAGATGATCCGGCGCCATCCGCATGTCTTTGGCGAGGCCCGGGTGGACGGCGCCGCGGCCCAGACCGTCGCCTGGGAGGCCCAGAAGGAAGCCGAGCGCAGCGCCGCCGCGACGGCGTCCGGGGCACGGCCCAGGGCCCTCGACGGGGTGATCGCCGGCCTGCCCGCCCTGCTGCGCGCCGTGAAGCTGCAGAGACGCGCGGCGCGGGTCGGCTTCGACTGGCCCGAGGCGCTCCAGGTGCTCGACAAGATCGCCGAGGAAGTCGCTGAAATTCGACATGAAATGACGACCGGCGGCGGGCCGGACCGGCTGCGCGACGAGGTCGGCGACCTGCTGTTCGCCGTGGTCAACCTGGCGCGCCACCTGGAGGTCGATCCGGAGGGTGCGCTGCGCGGCAGCAACCTCAAGTTCGAGCGCCGGTTCCGCCGGATCGAGGACCTGCTCGCGGCGGACGGTCGCAGCCCCAAGGACGCGTCGCTCGACGAACTGGAAGCGCTCTGGGTTCGCGTAAAAATGGAAGAAAAGTAATTAATATCAGCGATTTATACGCATTTATTAATGTTATCTATCAATCGTTCGTCAACAGATGGATCAGGCTCGAGGTGTCCCAGCGGTTGCCGCCGCGGGCCTGGACTTGGGCGTAGAACTGGTCGACCAATGCGGTCACCGGCAGGCGGGCGCCGTTCTTGTGGGCCTCGTCGAGGCAGATACCGAGATCCTTGCGCATCCAGTCGACCGCGAAGCCGAAATCGAACCTGCCGTCGAGCATGGTCTCGCCGCGGTTCTCCATCTGCCAGGACTGCGCCGCGCCCTTGGAGATGACCTCGACCACGCGCGTGCCGTCGAGCCCGGCGCGGGTCGCGAAATTGAGCCCCTCGGCGAGCGCCTGCACCAGCCCGGCGATACAGATCTGATTCACCATCTTGGTGAGCTGGCCGGCGCCGACGGCCCCCATCAGCACGCAGGACTTGGCATAGGAATCGATCACCGGCTTGGCGGTGTCGAACGGCTGCTGCGCGCCCCCGACCATGACCGTGAGCTTGCCGTTCTCGGCCCCCGCCTGCCCGCCGGATACCGGCGCATCGAGGAACTTCACTCCCTGCTTCGCCGCCGCCTTGCCGATCTCGCGGGCGACCTCGGCCGAGGCGGTGGTGTGGTCGACCAGGATGGCGCCCTTGGCCAGGCCGGCCAGGGCGCCCTCGCCGCCGAACGCCACGCTGCGCAGGTCGTCGTCATTGCCGACGCAGATGAACGCGATTTCCGCGCCCTTGGCGGCGCCGGCCGGGGTCGGCGCATGAGCGCCGCCATGCTTGGCCGCCCAATCGGCGGCCCTGGCCGCGGTGCGGTTGTAGACCGTGACCTCATGGCCCTTGGCAGCCAGATGGCCGGCCATCGGAAAGCCCATCACGCCCAGGCCGATGAAGGCGACCTTCGCCATGCCGATTCTCCTCCGTGTCGTGTTCGATCGCGATCCTAGCGAGTGACTTCCGGCCCGAGCAACACATCATGCAGGGCCTGCCAGCTCCGCCCATCGAGCGCCAGCAGCAGGCCGCTCATGTCGATGCGCGCGGGGTCGAAGGCGCCGCCCTCGAGATAGCCGGCGTGGCCGCCCGCCTCGGCATGCAGCAGCACGCCGGGGGCGTGGTCCCACGGCATCAGCCGGGTGTACAGGCAGAAATGGATCTGGCCCTCGGCCAGCCGCATGTACTCGAGCCCGGCGCAGCGCAGGCTCTTGACGCTGTCCACCAGGTGGCGGCGCGACTGCACGCGCTGGCGCAGCTCGGGATCGCCGAACTGGCCGGCATGGAGCGTGCCTCGGAGCTCGGCGAGGCTGCCCGGCGGCGCCGCGACCCGCAGCCGGTTGCCGTCGAGGAAGGCGCCGCCGCCCCGCTCCGCCACCGCCATGCGGCGGCCGATCGGATCGTAGATCCAGGCGCCGATCACGTGGCCGCGGCTGATATAGGCGACCATCACGGCGAAGCGCGGCCGTCCGGCGGCGAAGTTCGCGGTGCCGTCGATCGGGTCGATCAGCCACAGGGAGTCGGCCTCGTCGAGCCGGCGCAGCAGGTCGGGATCGGCCGCCGCCGCCTCCTCGCCCAACACCATCGAGCCCGGCAGCAGGTCGAGAAGGCGCGGCGTGAGCCACGCCTCCGAGGCCTCGTCGGCCACCGTCACCAGATCGCCCGGCCCCTTCTCGCGCACCTCGTGCGCCGCCAGCCGCTCGAAGCGCGGCAGGATCTCGACCGCCGCGACCTCGGCCAGCAGCGCGGCCACCTTGTCGATGTCGGGTTTCATGGCGCGCTCAGCGCGGCTGCCGGGTCATGCGCTCGAACCGGCTGACATCGGCCGGATCGAGGCGGACCCGCAGGCAGGCGCAGTCCTCCTCGTCGCGCCGCTCCAGCACCTGGCCATGAGCGTACAGCCAGGCGATGTTGCCGCCCTGGCCATGGGGCAGCCGGTACTCGACGATCTGCCAGGCGGCGGCCAGGCGGTTGTCGATCTCGGCCAGCAGCGCCTCGACCCCCTCGCCCGTCGCCGCCGAAATCGGCAGCTGGCTGGGCGCGCGATTGACCTGCTCGACCAGCACCCGGCGGGCCTCCGGCGCGAGCAGGTCGATCTTGTTCAGCAGCTCGACCACCTGCCCGCCATCGACCTGCTCGGCCAGGCCGAGGTCGCGCAGCACCGTCTCGACGTCGCCCAGCTGCGCGGCGCTGTCGGGATGGGCGATGTCGCGGACATGGAGGATCACGTCGGCGCCCTGCACTTCCTCCAGGGTGGCGCGGAAGGCGGCCACCAGGGCGGTCGGCAGGTCGGAAATGAATCCCACGGTGTCGGACAGGATGATGGTCCGCCCCGACGGCAGCGCGACCGCCCGCATGGTGGGGTCGAGGGTCGCGAACAGCAGGTCCTTGGCCATCACCGTGGCGCTGGTCAGGCGGTTGAACAGAGTCGACTTGCCGGCATTGGTGTAGCCGACCAGAGCCACCACCGGATAGGGCACGCGGCTGCGCGCCCGGCGGTGCAGGCCGCGGGTGCGCTTCACCTCCTCGAGGTCGCGCTTGATGCGGATGATGCGATCGCCGATCAGCCGGCGGTCCATCTCGAGCTGGGATTCGCCGGGACCGCCGAGAAAGCCGAAGCCGCCGCGCTGGCGCTCGAGATGGGTCCAGGAGCGCACCAGCCGGCTGCGCTGATAGGTCAGCGCCGCGAGCTCGACCTGGAGCTGGCCTTCCTTGGTCCGGGCCCGCTCGCCGAAGATCTCCAGGATCAGCCCGGTGCGGTCGATCACCTTGCAGCTCCAGGCGCGCTCGAGATTGCGCTGCTGGACCGGCGAGAGCGGCGCGTCGATCACCACCAGCCCGATCTGCTGGGCCGCGATCAGCTCCTTGAAGGTCTCGACCGTGCCGCTGCCGAGCAGGGTCGCCGGCCGCGGCCGCACCACCTTGACGGGCTCGCCATGCACCACGTCGAGATTGATCGCGCGGGCCAGGCCGACCGCCTCGTCGACGATCGATTCCGGCATGCGTCCGCCATGCGCAACCCCGCGCAGCAGCGGACAGAGCACCAAGGCCCGGACAGCGGAACCGCCATCGGCGCCGGCGGAGACCGGCTCCGCCTCGGGCGGCCTGACGGTGGTGTTCAAATCAGGATTCTTCCCCCTCCTTGGCACCCTCGAAGAGCTGGATCGGTCCGGCCGGCATGATCGTCGAGATCGCGTGCTTGTAGACCAGCTGCGAATGCTGGTCGCGCCGCAGCAGCACCGAGAAATTGTCGAACCAGGTCACGATGCCCTGGAGCTTGACGCCGTTGATCAGGAAGATCGTCACCGGCATCTTGTTCTTGCGGATGTGATTCAGGAACACATCCTGGACGTTCTGGGATTTTTCAGTCGCCATAGGCTCCCCCTTGATTTGTGCTGTTATCGGGGCCCGGTCTTTGTTGCGGCGCGTCGCCGAACCGATTCCGTCACCGAGTGGAAGTACCCGGCATCTCCCGCCCATTACTGGACGGGGCGTCAGACCAGTTCCTCCCGACCCAATCGGTAGCATAAATTGTCGGACGAATAAACTCGGACGTCGGCGCTCAGATGCCGGCGACGAGCGCCGCCAGCGCCCGGCAATCGGGCAGGTGGCGCAACGGCGGCGCTGCGCCGAATTCGCCCGCGCCCGGCGCGTCATGGCGCAGCAGCACGGGGCAGCATCCGGCATTGACGGCGCAGAGCATGTCGATGTCGGCGTCGCCGACGAACCAGACATCGGCGCCGCGCGGCACGCCGCTGCCCGCCAGCGCCATGTCGACGGGATCGACTGCCGGCTTGTCGCGGGGGGCATCGTTGGCGCCGATCAGGTGGCCGAAGCGCGGCGTCCAGCCGAGATGCGCGGCCTCGCGCCGCAGATAGCGGCCCTGCTTGTTGCTGACCACGGCGAGGTAGATCCCGGACTGGCCCAGCCCGGCCAGCAGATCGCCGGCGCCGGGCATCTCGCGCAGCGCTTCCAGATGCTTCGCTTCGAAGCTGTCGTAGAAGATCTTCTGCGCCTCTTCCCAGCGTTCGCCGAACAGGGCGGGAAAGCTGTCGCGCGCCGAGGCGCGCACCCGCTGCCTGGTTTCGGCATAGCTCCACGGCGCCTGCCCCATGGCGGTCAGCGCGCTGTTGAGGGCGGCATGGATCACCGCCCAGTTGTCCACCAGCGTGTTGTCCCAGTCGAACAGGATGGCGCGCGGAAACCGCAGCGCGGGCGCGCCGTCGCGGCTCATGCGGCGATGTGGTCGAGATAGGCGCGCCGCAGGCGAACCGTCACCTCGCCCGGCTTGCCGTCGCCGATCGCGCGGTCGTCGATGCGGGTGATCGGCAGCACGTGGCCCGAGCTGCTGGTGAGGAACGCCTCGCGCGCCGCCTTGGCCTCGGCCAGGCTGAACGGGCGCTCCTCGAAAGCGACGCCGGCGCTGTTGGTGATGCGGATCACCGCCTGCCGGGTGATGCCGTTCAGGATCGCCGCGTCGGCCTTGCGGGTCACCAGCACGCCGTCCCCGGTGACGATCCAGGCATTGGTCGAGGTGCCCTCGGTCACCATGCCTTCGCCATCGACCTGCCAAGCCTCGAACGCGCCGGCCTCCACCGCCTGCTGCTTGGCAAGGATGTTGGGCAGCAGCGAGATCGACTTGATGTCGCAACGCTGCCAGCGGATATCCGGCACGCTGATCACCCGCACGCCGCCTTCCACCAGCGGGGCCGGGGTCGGCTTCATGGTTTTCGTGGTGACCACCAGGGCCGGCGTCGCGTCCTTGGGAAACTTGTGGTCGCGCGGCGCCACGCCGCGGGTCACCTGCATGTAGAGCAGGCCGTTCTTCAGCCCGTTGCGCCGCAGCAGCTCGCGCAGGACCAGCTTCAGCGACCGCCGGCTCATCGGCGGCGCGATCCGCAGCTCGCGCAGGGAATAGTCGAGACGGTCGAGATGCGGGTCCTCGTCGACCATCCGGCCGTGCAGGATCGGCACCACCTCGTACACGCCGTCGGCGAACTGATAGCCGCGATCCTCGATATGGACCGCGGCGTCGCCATGCGGGACGTAGCGCCCGTTGACATAGGCATAGCGCGCCATGACGACCTCAGAAGAACTCGAGGCGGACCGAGAACATCTTCTCGACCTTCTTGACCGCGTCGGAGACGGCGAAGATCACGACGCGGTCGTTCGGCCTGACCACGGTGTCGCCGCGCGGAATGATCACCTCGCCGTCGCGCACCAGGGCGCCGACCAGCACCCCGTCGGGCAACTTGGCATCGCGCAGCGGCGGGCCGACCAGGGTCGAAGTCTCCAGCGCCTCGGCCTCGATGATCTCGCCGAAACCGTCGCTCAGAGAATGCACCGAGCGCACGCGGCCGCGCCGGACATGCTGCAGGATGGTCGACACGGTGATGGTCCGCGGGCTCACCACCGCGTCGATCCCGAGCGTGCCGATCAGCGGCGCGTAGGTCGTCTTGTTGACCAGCGTGACGGAACGCTGGCAGCCGAAGCGCTTGGCCAGCAGCGACGCCAGGATGTTGACTTCGTCGTCGTTGCTGACGGCGATCACGGTTTCGGTGGCCTTGACGTTGGCCTCGCTGAGGATGTCGACGTCGAGCGCGTCGCCGTGGATGACCACGCTCCTGGGCAGCATCTGCGAGACATAGGCGGCACGCTTGCGGTCGATCTCGATCAGCTTGATCTCGACCCCGCGGTGCTCCTCCTCGATGAGCTGGGCCAGATAGAGGCCGATATTGCCGCCGCCGACGATGATCAGGCGGCGCGCCGCCGGCTCCTCGTGGCCGAAGGCGGCCAGCGCCCGGGTCAGGTGCTTGGTTTCGGCGACGAAGTAGACTTCGTCGCCGGCCAGCATCTGCTCGTCGGGCGACGGCACGATCTTGCGATCGTTGCGCAGGATGCCGACCACCGAGATGTGCAGGTCGGGAAACAGCGCGGTCAGATGCCGCAGCGGGGTGTTGATGACCGGGCAGTCGGCGTCGCAGCGCACGCCGATCAGGGTGATCAGCCCGTCCGAGAGCGGGATCGCGTCGAAGGCGCCGGGAATCGCCAGCCGCCGAATCACCGCCCGCGCCACCTCGATCTCCGGCGAGATGATGGCGTCGATCGGCATGTGCGCACGGGTGAACAGCTCCGCCCAGATCGGCTGCAGGTAGGACTGCTGGCGCACCCGTGCGATCTTGGTCGGCACGTCGAACAGCGAATGGGCGACCTGGCACGCCACCATGTTGACTTCGTCGGAATAAGTGACGGCGATGACGAGGTCGGCATCGCGCGCCCCGGCCCGGTCCAGGACGTCGGGATGCGAGGCGAACCCGACCACGCCTTGGACGTCCAGGGTATCGCTGATCTTCTCGACCAGGTTCGGCTCGGTGTCGATTACGGTGACGTCGTTGCCCTCGGCCGCCAGGTAGCGCGCGATGTTGAAGCCGACCTGGCCGGCGCCGCAGACGATGACCTTCATGTTGGCTTCACTCCGGTCCCGGGCCTAGGCATCGGACTTGCCAAAACGCTCGTGTCCGACCAGGCCGAGGGACCGCAGCTTGCGATGCAGCGCCGAGCGCTCCATGCCGACGAAGGTCGCGGTGCGCGAGATGTTGCCGCCGAAGCGCGCCACCTGGGCGTCGAGATAGCGCCGCTCGAACAACTCGCGCGCCTCGCGCAGCGGCAGAGCCATGAGCTCCCCGTCCTCGTTGCCGCGCAGCGGCGCAGCGGCGGCGTCGGCGATTTCCGTCGGCAGCTGCTCGGACCGGATCGGCTCCGCCGCGCCGCCCGGCGCCATGATCAGCAGCCAGTCGATGACGTTGCGCAGCTGGCGCACGTTGCCCGGCCAGTCATAGGCCTGCAGTGCCGCCATGGCGTCGTCGGCGACCCGGCGCCGGGGCAGCCCGGAAACCTCGGCGGAGTGGGCCAGGAAATCTTCGACCAGCAGCGGGATGTCGTCGCGCCGCTCGCGCAGCGGCGGCACCCGCAGCGGCACCACGCTCAGGCGGTAGAACAGATCCTCGCGGAAGCGGCCGGCGGCGATCTCGGCGGTCAGGTCGCGGTTGGTCGAGGCGATCACGCGGACATCGACCTCGACCAGGGTGCTGCCGCCGACCCGCTCGAAGGTCTGCTCCTGGAGCACACGCACGATCTTGCCCTGGGTCTCCAGCGGCATGTCGGCGACCTCGTCGAGCAGCAGGGTGCCGCCATGGGCCTGCTCGAAGGTGCCGACCTTGGCCGGGCTGTCGCTGCCGTCGACGCCGGCCTCGCTGCCGAACAGCTCGACCTCCAGGCGGTCGGGCCGCATGGTCGCGCAGTTGAGCGCGACGAACGGGCCGCTGATGCGACGCGACTGGCGGTGGATGAGGCGGGCCACCACCTCCTTGCCGACGCCGGGCGGGCCGCTGATCAGCACCCGGCTGCCGGTCGGCGCGACGCGCTCGATCGCGCCGCGCAGCTGGGACAGGGCGGCGGAGACGCCGACCAGGGCGACGTCGCCGCCGATCCGAAGCCGCAGCTCCTCGTTCTCGCGCTTCAGCCGCGCCGCCTCGATGGCGCGTTCGACGATCAGCAGCAGCCGGTCGGACTTGAAGGGCTTCTCGATGAAGTCGTAGGCGCCGAGCTTGATCGCCGCGACCGCGGTCTCGATGTTGCCGTGCCCGCTGATCATCACGACCGGCACCGACGGGTGCTCGCGGCGGATGAGCTGCAGCATCTCCATGCCATCGAGCTGGCTGTCCTGCAGCCAGATGTCGAGAATGACCAGGCTCGGGCGCCGGGTGCGCATCGCCTCGAGCGCCGAGTTGCTGTTCGCCGCCTCGCGCGTTTCGTAGCCTTCGTCCCCGAGGATGCCGGCCATGAGCAGCCGAATATCCGATTCGTCGTCGACGATGAGAATGTCACGCGCCATGGACTACGGTCTTGTCAGCCAGATTCGAGCCGCCGCTCGCCTCGGTTTCCGCACCCGCGGCGTGGAGAACCAGGCGGACCACCGCCCCTCCTCCGGGCCGGTCATCCAATATCAGATCGCCGCCATGGTCCTCCATGATTTTCTTGACGATGGCGAGGCCGAGGCCAGTGCCCTTGATGCGGGTGGTGACGTAGGGTTCGGTCAGGCGGTCGCGGCCGTCGGCGGGCAGGCCGCGGCCATTGTCCTCGATCACGATCTCGACCCGGCCGCCGGCGGGACGTATGTGCAGCAGGATCTCGCCGGCGGGCAGCGCGCCCTCTGCCGGCTGCGGCCGCAGTTCGATCGACTCGGCGGCATTCTGCAGCAGGTTGGTGATCGCCTGGCCGATCTGCCGGGCGTCGCAGGACAGCGTCACCGGCGCTTCCGGCAGGTCGGTGCTGTAGCGGATTGCGCTATGGGCGTTTTGCTGCAGGAACATCGCCTGGCGGCACAGCGCGCTCAGGTTTTCCGGCCGCATCACCGGCGCCGGCATCCGGGCGAAGGACGAGAACTCGTCGACCATCCGGCCGATGTCGCCGACCTGGCGGACGATGGTGTCGGTGCAGACCACGAAGGTTTCGGGATCGCTCTTGATCTCCTTCAGGTATTTCCGCTTGAGGCGTTCGGCGGACAGCTGGATCGGGGTCAGCGGGTTCTTGATCTCGTGGGCGATGCGGCGCGCGATGTCCGCCCAGGCCGCCTTGCGCTGCGCGCTCAGAAGCTCGCTGACGTCGTCGAACGTGACGACATAGCCGTTCAGCCCGTCGGTCGACAGCTCGCTGACGATGCGCACCAGCAAGGTGCGGGTCTGGCCCTGGCGCTGCAGGATGACCTCGCCCTCGGCCATGCGGCCGGGGCGGCGCTGCGCCACGTCCAGGAGCGGCGCCATCTCGGGCGCCACCACGGCCAGCACTTCGCCGAAATGCAGGTCGAGATCGACGTCCAGCAGTTCCGACGCCGATCGGTTCGGCAGATTGATCCGGCCATCGGCGTCGAGTCCGATCACGCCGGCGGACACCCCCGACAGAACCAGTTCGGTGAACTGGCGCCGTTCGTCGAGCTCGCGGTTGGCGCTCATCAGCGCGTCGCGCTGGCCCTCCAGTTCCCCGGTCATCCGGTTGAAGGTGCGGCTCATGGTCGCGATCTCGTCATCCTCGGGGCCTTCGATCACGCGAACGCCGAGATCGCCTGCGCTGATTCGTTCGGCGGCCGCCACCAGGTTGCTGATCGGACGGACGATCTGGGTGGCGAAGTGCAGCGCGATCCAGACGGCGGCCAACAGCAACAGCAGGGCGACGACGATGAAGATCGCGGCGAAGGTGATCTGCAACTCGTTCCGTTCGCCTTCCAGCCGCTCGTAGATCCGTGCCGCACCCTCGGTTTTGTCGAGATGGTTGATCACCCGCGGGTCGACCGGCCGCCCGGCATAGAGAAACGTGTCGCTGAACGGATCCACCTGGACCAGGGCGCGCACCCGGTCGCCGCTGTCGTTCGGCAGGATCACGACCTCGCCCGCGCGCGCGCGGTCGAGCGCCCAGGGCGGCAGTTCCGGCGCGAACTCGATGGATACGCTGTAGCCGGCCCGCCCGATGAGCTGCTGGGCGCCGTCGAAGACGATCGCCTCACTCAGCGAGCGCAGGCCGATCTGCAGATGCATGATGTCGTCCAGGCGCCGGTGATTGAGCATCAGCAGCGGGCCCTCGCTGCGCAGGTCCGAGGCCATCGCCAGCACCTCGCTGCCGACCGCCTGCTGGTGCTCCTGCAGGTAGGCGCGGGCGACGATCAGGGAGTCCTTGACCGCCGTGCGCACCTGGTCGCTGAACCAGGTCTCCATGCCGCGGCTGAGAAACAGCGCCGAGAACACCGCGACCAGAATCGCGGGCGTCACCGCCATCAGGCAGAACCACAGGACCAGACGCGCATGCAGCCGGGCGCCGGCGAGGCCGCGGCGCCGCTCCATCCAGAGCCGGACCAGCCGGATGGCCACCACGGTCCCGAGCAGCAGCAGGACGCAGAGATTGACCAGCAGCAGGATCAGGATGGTGAACGGCTCGGGGCGAATGTCGAACGCCCCGCTCATCGCCAGATAGGTGGCGAAACCCGAAAGCACCGCGGCGATCAGCAGGAAGATCGCCAGCTTGCGGTCCAGGCCCTGCCGACGGGCCCAGCGAGCGATCCCGCCGGGCAGCGCCTCCCGCCGGGTCAGATCGACACTCATCGCTTACCCTTGGAGTCTATCCGGACTCGGCGCGGCATCGCCTCGAAGACCCCGGAGACTCAGCGGAATCCGGCGGCCGCGGCTCACTTTAGGCCGCGCATAACCGGAATGTCCAACTCCCGGATTTTCTTGCGCAGGGTGTTGCGGTTCAGGCCGAGCAGCCGGGCCGCCCGCAGCTGGTTGCCGCGGGTCGCCTCGAGGCTCTGCTGGATCAGCGGGCGTTCGATCTCCCGCATCACCCGGTCGTACAGGCCGGCCGGCGGCAACCCGCCCTTGTGGGCCTCGAAATAGTCCCGAAGCTGACGTGCGGTGGCCGTGCCGAGCGATTCGCCGGCAGCCGGCTGGGCCGGCGCCGGCTGGCCGTCGGCCAGCTCGGCCTCGATCGCCTCGACGCCGATCACGTCCTCGCTGTAGAGCACGCCGAGACGCCGCACCAAGTTCTCGAGCTCGCGGACATTGCCGGGCCAGCCATGGGTCTTCAGCCGTTGCATCGCGGCGCCTTCGAGGATCTTCTCCGGCCGGCCCTGGCCGCGGCCTTCGGCGAGGAAATGGCGTGCCAAGTCGGGAATGTCCTCGGTCCGCTCGCGCAGCGGCGGCAGCCGCACCGGCACCACGTTCAGCCGGTAGAACAGATCCTCGCGGAACAGGCCCTGGCGGACCAGTTGACGCAGATCGTGATGGGTGGCGGCGATGATGCGCGCGTCGGCGCGGATCGAGGTGCGGCCGCCGACCCGCGTGTACTCGCCTTCCTGCAGAACCCGCAGCAGGCGGGTCTGCGCCTCGAGCGGCATGTCGCCGATCTCGTCGAGGAACAAGGTGCCCCCGGCGGCCTGCTCGAAGCGCCCGCTGTTGCGGGTGAGCGCGCCGGTGAACGAGCCCTTTTCGTGGCCGAACAGCTCGCTTTCGATCAGCTCGCGGGGAATCGCCGCCATGTTGATCGCGACGAACGGCCCGCCGCGCCGCTTGCCGTAGTCGTGCAAGGCGCGCGCAACCAGCTCCTTGCCGGTGCCGGATTCGCCGCTGATCATGACCGTGAGGTCGGTCGACATCAGCCGCGCCAGGACGCGGTAGATCTCCTGCATCGCCGGCGAGCGGCCGATCAGCGGCAGCTTTTCCGCTTCCGCCGGCTGCCCCGCGCCGTCGATGCCGGCCGGGGCCGTGCGCTGACTCAGGGCGCGCTCGACCACCGAGACCAGCTCGCGCAGGTCGAACGGCTTGGGCAGGTATTCGAAGGCGCCGCGCTCGGTCGCCTTGACCGCGGTGAGCAGGGTGTTCTGGGCGCTCATCACGATGACGCGCAGTTCGGGCCGTCGCCGCCGGATGCGCGGGACCAGGTCGAGGCCGTTCTCGTCGGGCATGACGACGTCGGTGATGACAAGGTCGCCGTCGCCCTGGTCGATCCATTGCCACAGCGTGGCGGCGTTGCCGGTGCCGCGCACGTCGTAGCCGAGCCGGCCGAGCGCCTGGTTCAGCACGGTACGGATCGCGCGGTCGTCGTCGGCGACCAGAATGGTCTGGCCGGCGCTCATGCATCCTCCTCGCCGTCGAACGCGGTCGCAGTCGGCAACATCATCCGGAACACCGTGCGGCCGGGCTCGCTGTCGAACTCGATGACCCCGCCGTGATCGCCGATGATCTTGGCGACCAGCGCCAGTCCCAGGCCCTTGCCGCCGGTCTTGGTGGTGACGAAGGGGTCGAACAGATGGGGACGGACGCCCTCGGGAATCCCGGGGCCGTTGTCTTCGACGCTGACGGTCAGCGGCAGATGCAGGCGCCTGTCCGAGCCGGGCACCGCCAGCCGCACGCCCTGCTGATAGCGGGTCGCCAGGGTGATCACGCCCTCCCCGGCCGGCACCGCCTCGACCGCGTTCTTCACCAGGTTCAGGAACACCTGGACCAGCAGGTCGCGATTGCCGTGCACCGACGGCAGCGACGGATCGTAGCTCTCGACGAACCGGCAGCCGCGCCCGAAGCCGCTCAGCGCCAGCCGGCGCACATGCTCGAGGACGCGATGAATGTTGACCGGCTTGCGCTCGATCGGGCGCTGGTCGCCGAACATCTCCATGCGGTCGACCAGGGCGACGATGCGGTCGGTCTCGTCGCAGATCAGCCGGGTCAGCAGGATGCCGTTGGGATCGAGGTCGCGCTCCAGGAGCTGGGCCGCGCCGCGAATACCCGACAGCGGGTTCTTCACCTCGTGGGCGAGCATGCCGGCCATCGCGGTGATCGAGCGGGCGGCGCCGCGATGAGTGAGCTGCTGGTCGATCTTGCGGGCGATCGAGCGTTCCTGCAGCGACACCACGACGCAGCCCGGCGCCTCGCTCATCGGCGCCACCTCGATGGTGACGAAATGCGAGCCGATGCGCGGCGCCTCCACCGTCACGCCGTACTCGGAAATGCTGCTGTCGGTGTTGCGGCCCTGCTCGATCAGCGCGACCAGCGGGGAGTCGGGCTGAACCAGGTCGGTGAGCGGGCGGCCGATCAGCGTCGCCTGGCCAGCGGCGAAGAAATGCTCGGCGGCGCTGTTCAGGAACCGGAAGACGTTGCCGCCGTCGACCATGAAAACCGGCTCGGGCAATGCGGCAAGCACGGCCGCCGGGTCGACGCCGGCCTGCGGGGCGCGCAGGGGCGCCGCGCTGACGAGCGGGCGCGGCGCCGAGCGGCCCATCAGGCGGCTGCCCGTTCCATGAGCGGCAGGTAGAACGCCCGAATCGCCTCGCGCGCCGTCGCAACATCGTGCAGGCGATTGACGGCGGCGCGGAACTCGGCCGATCCGGGCAGGCCCTTGCTGTACCAGCCGATATGCTTGCGGGCGACCCGCATGCCCGGCTCGGTGCCGTAGTGCCGCAGCATGTCCTCGTAGTGATCGAGCACGGTGCGGAGCTGTTCGGCGAGGGACGGGTCGGGAAGCTGCTGTCCGGTCCTCAGGTAGTGCATGACCTGGCGCAGGAACCATGGCCGGCCATAGGCGCCGCGCCCGATCATCACGCCGTCGGCGCCGGAGTCGGTGAGCGCGCGCTCGACATCCGCCATCGTGGTGATGTCGCCGTTGACGACTACCGGCAGGCTGACTGCCGCCTTGACCTCGCGTACGAAGCTCCAGTCGGCACGGCCCTCGTAGAACTGGCAGCGGGTGCGGCCATGCACGGTGATCATGCGGATGCCGCACTCCTCGGCGATCCGGGCCAGGCGCGGCGCATTGCGGTTGGCATGGTCCCAGCCGGTGCGCATCTTGAGCGTGACCGGCAGCGACACCGCCTTGACCGTCGCCTCGAGGATCCGGCCGGCATGCAGCTCGTCGCGCATCAGCGACGAGCCGGCGTGGCCGTTCACCACCTTCTTCACCGGACAGCCGAAATTGATGTCGATCAGCGCGGCGCCGCGGTCCTGATTCAGCCGCGCCGCCTCGGCCATGACCGTGGGTTCGCAGCCGGCGAGCTGGACCGCCATCGGCTGCTCCTCCGGCACGTTCTCGGCCATCCGCAGGGTCTGGCGGTTCTGCCGGATCATCGCCTCGCTGGCGATCATTTCGGACACCACCAGCCCGGCGCCGCTGCGCTTGACCAGCCGGCGGAACGGCAGGTCGGTGACCCCCGACATGGGGGCCAGGATCACCGGGTCGGTCAGGCGAATGGGGCCAATCTCGATGCCCATTAAATAGGCACTCCTGCATTTTGCCTATTGTTTGTGCGAAGGCACTATATTTCCCCCAGGCTCGTACCGCAATGCAACACGGAACCTGGACCATTGGGAAATGGTCCGGCGCTGTTCCGCGGCCCGGATCAGGCAGGGCCGGCGCCGCCCATCAGGACGTCGGTCACGAACTTCACCCCGGGATAGGCCAGGGTCAGCAGGAGATAGGCCACCAGCACGATGCGCGCGGCCCGGCGGCCGCGCAGGCCGGTGCGGTGGTGCAGGATCAGCAGCCCGCCGATGGTCGCGAAGGCCGCCAGCGACAACAGGGTCTTGTGGTCGAAGCTGAGCGGCTGGCCGATCGCCAAGTACTGGGTGGCGATGCCGGTGACGATGCCGAGCCCCAGCACCGCCTCGGCCGCCACCAGCAGGCGCACCTGGAGCGTCTCGCCGTCGGCGACCGAGGGCAGCGCGCGCGACAGGGCGGTGGGCTGCCGGCGCCGCAAGGCGCGTTCCTGCAGCACCACCGCGCAGCCGGCGACCGCCGCCAGGGTCAGCAGGCCGTAGGTGCCGAGCGAGACCGCGACGTGGACGTCGAGCCAAGCGGCCGGCGCGGCATAGGCCAGGCCGGGATTGGGCGCCGCGCTGGCGATCAGCGCCCCTGCCGCCATCAGCAGCAGGTAGGGCAGCAGCAGCGGGGTCAGCAGCCGTGCGGCCGGCGCCATGACCGACACCACCAGGAACAGGATCAGGCTGGCGGCGACGCTGAGCCACAGCGCGGTCGACAGGCTGGGCAGGCTGCCCTGGCCGAGCTGGGCCGCGGCGTAGGCGGCCGGACCGGCAACCGCCACCGCCAGCACCGCCCAGAACAGGGTACCGCGGGCGGCGCCGTGGCGCAGGCTGAGGATCGCGGCCGGCAGCATGGCGGCCAGGGCCGACAGGCCGAACAGCAGGTTGGCGGAAGCGACGGACGTCATGGCGCGCGCACTATATAGACGGCGACGTGCCGGCACCACTGACGGACATCGGGCCCGGTCCCTGCGGACTTGGCAAGATCGCGTCCGGCGCATAGCTTGTCCGCCATCCTCAACGGCGCGGCGGACCCCGCCCCATGACCGGTAGCCCATGACCGGCACCCTTGCCCTCGTCGTCGCGGCCGGCACCGGGGAACGCTTCGGCGCCGGCCTGCCGAAGCAGTACCGCATCCTGGCCGGCCGGCCGGTACTGCGGCGCGCCGTCGAGCGGCTGGCGGCCCATGCCGCCGTCGACGGCGTCTGCGTGGTGCGGCGCCCGGAGCATGACGCGGCCTACCGGTCGGCAGTCGGCGATCTCGATCTGCTGCCGCCGGTCGATGGCGGCGCCACTCGCCAGGAGTCGGTGCTGCGCGGGCTCGAGAGCTTGGCCGGCCGGGCGCCCCGGCTGGTGCTGATCCACGACGCGGCCCGGCCGCTGGTCGACGACGCGACGATCGCGCGGGTCGTCGATGCACTCGCCTCGGCGCCGGGCGCCATTGCGGCGGTACCGGTGACCGACACGCTGAAACGGGCCGGCACCGACCGACACATTGCCGCTACCGTCGACCGTGGCGGCCTGTGGCGGGCGCAGACGCCCCAGGGCTTCCACTACGGCGCGATCCTGGCGGCGCATCGGGCGGCGGCGGGCCGGACCATCCCGGACCCGGCGCTCACCGACGACGCGGCGGTGGCGGAGGCGGCGGGGCTGGCGGTTTCCCTGGTGGCGGGATCGGAGGACAACCTGAAGATCACCACCGACGACGATCTGCGCCGCGCCGAGAGCCTGCTCGCCGGCGGCACCGAGTGGCGCACCGGCAGCGGCTACGACGTGCATCGCTTCGCGCCCGGCGACGCGGTGATGCTGTGCGGCGTGCGCATTCCCCATAGCCATGCCCTCGAAGGCCATTCCGACGCCGATGTCGGCCTGCACGCCCTGACCGACGCGATCCTGGGCGCGATCGGCGCCGGCGATATCGGCCAGCATTTCCCGCCCGGCGATCCGCGCTGGCGCGGCGCCGAGTCCGCGCGCTTCCTGGCCCACGCCGCGGGCCTGGTCGCGGCCCGTGGCGGTCGCGTCGTCCATGTCGACGTGACGCTGATCTGCGAGGGGCCGAAGATCGGTCCCCATCGCCAGGCCATGGTCGAGCGGATCGCGGCGATCCTCGGCCTCGATCCCGACCGGGTCAGCGTCAAGGCCACCACCACCGAGGGGCTCGGCTTCACCGGCCGCGGCGAGGGCATCGCCGCCCAGGCCGTCGCCACCGTCGCACTGTCGGCCGAAGGACGCGCACCATGATCACCCGCCTGCCCAAGGGCGTCAGCCTGGCGCAGCCGGCGGTGCTGCTCGCCACCTGGTTCGGATCGGGCCTGCTGCCGAAGGTGCCGGGGACCTGGGGCTCGCTCGCCGCCCTGCCCTTCGCCTGGCTGATCGCCTGGCAGTCCGGGCCGTACGGCCTGCTGGTCGCCGGGCTGGTCATTTTCGCGATCGGCATCTGGGCCGGCGGCGTCTATGCCGAGCGCAGCGCCGCCGAGGATCCTGGCCCGGTCGTCATCGACGAGGTCGCCGGCCAGTGGCTGACCCTGGTGCCGGCGGCGCTCGATCCCCTGCACTACTTCGTCGGCTTCGTGCTGTTCCGCATCGCCGACATCGTGAAGCCCTGGCCGGCGCGCTGGGCCGACCGCGAGCTGCCGGGCGGCCTCGGCATCATGGTGGACGACGTGATCGCCGCCGCCTATGCGGCGCTCGGCCTGGTGGTGCTGCAGACCTGGGTGCTGTGACCGTGGAACTGCCCGACGCCCTGATCGCCGAAGCGGAATCGCTGCTCGCCGCCTATCGCGCCGCCGGGCTGAAGCTCGCCACCGTCGAATCCTGCACCGGCGGGCTGGTGGCCGGCTGTCTGACCGCGATCGCCGGTTCGTCCGACGTGCTGGAGCGCGGCTTCGTCACCTATTCCAACGAGGCCAAGACCGAGCTGGTCGGCGTGCCCGCGGATCTGATCGCGCGCCACGGCGCGGTCAGCGCCCAGGTCGTGCGCGCCATGGCCGAGGGGGCGCTCGCCCGCTCGCGCGCCGATGCGGCGGTCGCGGTCACCGGCATCGCCGGCCCGGGCGGCGCGGTGCCGGGCAAGCCGGTCGGGCTGGTCTACATCTGCGCGGCGCGCAAGGGCCGCGAGCCGCTCGTCGAGCGCCACCAGTTCCACGGCGACCGCCACGCCGTGCGGACCGAATCGGTCGAGGTCGCGTTCACGCTTTTGCGGCAGCAGCTTGACGCCTGACCGAGGTGCCGATCGCCGGATCGTCGGCGTCGATTTCAGCGGCGCCGCTTCGGCCGGCAAGGCGATCTGGATCGCCGAGGGACGGACCCGGCAGGGCCGGCTGGCGATCGAGAGTTGCCGCCCTGCCCTCGACCTGCCGGGCGGCGGGGCGATGCGGGCGACCGCCCTGCCCGCCCTGGTCCGGCACCTGCGCGGCCTGGGGCCGGCGATCGTCGGCTGCGACTTCCCGTTCAGCCTGCCCGAGCGGTTCGTCGCGCCGGACGATTGGCGCGGCTTCGTCATCGGGTTCCCGGGGCGCTATCGCACCGCCGAGGCGTTTCGCGATTCCTGCCGCACCGCGACCGGCGGGCGCGAGGTCCGGCGGCTGTGCGATGTCGAGGCCAAGGTGCCGTTCGGCGCCTGGAACCTCAGGCTCTATCGCCAGACCTGGCACGGTATCGCCGAGTTGTTGCGGCCGCTGCTGCTGGCCGGCGACGTGGCCGTGCTGCCGATGGATCCGCCCGACGAGAACCGCCTATGGCTGGCGGAGATCTGTCCGGCGTCGTTCCTGAAGCGCATCAAGCTGTACGCACCCTACAAGGGCCGCGCGGCAGCGCATGGCGCGATGCGCACCGAGATACTGTCGCGCCTCGTCGCCGACCGATTGCTCGCCGCGCCGGAGCCGGCGGTCGAGCGCATTGTGCTCGACGACCCCGGCGGCGACGCCCTCGACGCCGTCATTGCGGCAGTGGCGACGTGGCGCAACTGGCGCGAAGGCGTGCTGGCAGGCTCCGCAAGAAATTCAACCGAAGCGGTCGAAGGCCGTGTATATTTCTAGCATTGGTTCCCCCGCCGTTGGAGACAGGCACGCGAGGAAATGATGCCCAAGTCGGTCGTTCGTTTGGTGCCCCTCCTGGTAATCCTCCTTCGCTTCGGATTCAGTCCAGGGCCGGCGATGGCGCAGGACCTGATCGACTGCGGGACGAGCCCGCCCGACGCGGTGTTGGTCTTGCCGCCGCCGCTCGACCGCTGGGGGCAGATCGTCTGCACGCCATTCGGTCATGTCCTGACCAGCCACCCGGATTGGATCTGGAACTATCCGGGAGGGTTCGTCCCCGCGATGTTCCCGTCACAGATGGTGGATGGCGATCCGGAGCCGGTCGGCAATGAGTCGTACTTCACCAGCATCGTGATCGCGCAGGTCGACGATGCCGAGTATCGGCATGCCTACGAGGTCATGCATCGCGGCTTTGCGCCGGACGGGACACAGCCGGTCGGGTATCGCGTGGATCTCACTTCGGTATCGGGCCGGACACAACGCCTCTACCTGCTCGACTATGGCGACGTCGGCTGGGGTATTTCATGCGCGAACGGAGAATGCGACCAGAAGTCATCGTTCATGATGTTCGACATTTCGAAGCCAGCCACCCAATAGGCAGAAAGCTCCGAGTGTCCGAGCCGCCCGGCACAATCGCCGCTACCCGTACAGCGCCTTCGCCCGCGCCTCGAAGGCGGCGACCATGCGGCGCACGGCTTCGTTGAACAGCACGCCGATGGTCTTCTGCAGCATCACCGAGCGGAACTCGAAACCGAGAAGGAAAGCCAGCAGTTTGGGTCGCGCAAATCACCTGAGTCGGCCCGGACCGAAAACACGCTCAATCCAAATCGAGCCATCGCGTCGGACGCGGTAGCGCACCGCGTAGCCATGGAACACGGCAAGACGGCACTTCGGCTTGTCTCGATCCCAGGCGTAGAGTGCCGGATTGTCCGGCAGACCGCCGATACTCTCCCAGATTTCGTCGAGCTTCGAGCGGGCCCGATAGCCCGAGCCAGGCTGTGTCAGCCACGAAACGACATCGGCCAAGTCACGGAGCGCTGCCGTCGAGAAATAGACACGTCCGGCCATTCAGGGGATCAGGAGATCTTGCGCGCCTTTGGCATCGGCGCGTGCGCGCCGTCGATGCGACCACGAAGCCATGCAACGGCTTCGTCGGCGGAAACGCCTACGCCGGCTTCAAACTCGCGCTCCGCTTCGGCGTCGCGACGAGCATCTTCCTCCGCTGAGGGCTGCGGCATGGGCTTGGTCAGCGTTTCCGGCTTCGGCATGCGTTTCTCTTGGGTTGCACAGCCACTATAGCAGGATCGACGATACCCCACAAATCGCCAGGGTTCCTCCACGCATTTGGCTCCGCCAACGCAACGAAAGCGGGTTCACGGCCGCTACCCGTACAGCGCCTTCGCCCGGGCCTCGAACGCGGCCACCATGCGTCGCACCGCCTCGTTGAACAGCACGCCGATGATCTTCTGCAGCATCACCGAGCGGAACTCGAAATCGACGAAGAAGTCGAGCCGGGTCTTGCCGTTCGGCAGCGCCTCGAACACCCAGTGGTTGTTGAGGTAGCGGAACGGGCCCTCGCTGTAGGCGACGTCGATGGTCAGGTTGGGACGGTCGAGACTGACCCGGCTGGTGAAGCGCTCGCGGATCATGCGGAAGCCGATGACCAGGTCGGCCACCAGCTCGTTGTCCTGCCGGCTGCGGATGCGCGCGGCGACGCACCAGGGCAGGAATTCCGGGTAGCGCTCGATGTCGGCGACCAGATCGAAGAGCTGGTCCGGCCGGTACGGCAGAACCCGCTGCTCGGCATGAGTGGGCATGGATGGGCCGCGGATCCGGGCGTCAGGCCGGGGCCGCCGCTCCGAGGCGGGCCGCCCGCGCCGCGCGCAGCTTGGCGAAATCGTCGCCGGCATGGTGCGACGAGCGGGTGAGCGGCGAGGCCGACACCATCAGGAAGCCCTTGCCGGTGGCCATGCGGGCGAAATCGGCGAACTCCTGCGGCGTCACGAAGCGATCGAGCGCGGCATGCTTGGGCGTCGGCTGCAGGTACTGGCCGATGGTGAGGAAATCGACGTCGGCGGCGCGCAGATCGTCCATCACCTGATGGATCTCGCCTTCTCCCTCGCCCAGCCCGACCATCAGGCCGGACTTGGTGAACATGGCGGGGTCGATCTCCTTGACCCGGGCGAGCACCCGCAGCGACTGGAAATAGCGCGCGCCGGGCCGGATCGTGGGATAGAGCCGCGGCACGGTCTCGAGGTTGTGGTTGAACACGTCGGGCCGCGCCGCGACGACAATTTCGACCGCGCCCGGCTTCTTCAGGAAGTCCGGGGTCAGCACTTCGATGGTGGTGTGCGGCGCCGCCGCGCGCACCGCACGGATCACCGCGGCGAAATGCGCCGCGCCGCCGTCGTCGAGATCGTCGCGGTCGACCGAGGTCACCACGAGATGAGACAACCCGAGCGCGCCGACCGCCTCGGCCACGTGCTCGGGCTCGTGCGGATCGAGCTTGTCCGGCCGCCCCGTCGCCACGTTGCAGAAGGCGCAGGCGCGGGTGCAGACGCTGCCCAGGATCATCACCGTCGCCTGCTTCTTGGCCCAGCACTCGCCGATGTTCGGGCAGGCCGCCTCCTCGCACACGGTGTTGAGGCCGAGCCGGCGCATCAGGTCGCGGGTCTCGGCATACTCGCGGCTCATCGGCGCCTTGACCCGAATCCAGTCGGGCTTGCGCTGGATCGGGCTGTCGGCGCGATGCGCCTTCTCGGGGTGGCGCGACCGGGGCGCGGTTTCGGCGATGCTCATTCGATCGGCTCCACTCGACCTTGCCGGTCCTCATGGTTCGACAGGCTCACCATGAGGCCGGCGCGGCCGTCTGCCCCTACATATGGATGACGCGGCCATAGGCGGCAAGCACCGCCTCGTGCATGGCTTCCGAGATGGTCGGATGCGGGTAGATCGTGTGCATCAGCTCCGCCTCGGTGGTTTCCAGCGTGCGGGCGACCGCGTAGCCCTGGATCATCTCGGTGACCTCAGACCCCACCATGTGGGCGCCGAGCAGCGCGCCGGTCTTGCCGTCGAACACGGTCTTGATCAGCCCCTCGGGCTCGCCCATGGCGATCGCCTTACCGTTGCCGATGAACGGGAAACGCCCGACCTTCACCTGGTATCCCTGCTCCTTGGCCGCCGCCTCGGTCAGGCCGACGCTCGCGACCTGCGGCCGGCAATAGGTGCAGCCTGGCACGTTGCCGGTATCCAGGGGATGAACGCCGGCGACCTCGGCGATCTTCTCGACGCAGATGACGCCCTCGTGGCTCGCCTTGTGGGCGAGCCAGGGCGGACCCACCAGGTCGCCGATGGCGTAGACCCCGGGCTCGCCGGTGGCGCACCACTCGTCGATCACCACATGGGCCTTCTCGACCTTCACCTTGGTGCCCTCGAGGCCGAGCTCCTCGACATTGCCGACGATGCCGACCGCCAGGATCACCCGGTCGACGGTGAGTTCCGAGGCCTTGCCGCCGGCGTCGATCGTCGCCGTTACGCTGTTGGCGCCTTTCTTCAGGCTCTTCACCGTGGCGCCGGTCACGATCTTGATGCCCTGCTTCTCGAACGCCTTCCGGACGAAGGCGGAGATCTCGGCATCCTCCACGGGCAGCACCCGGTCGAGCACCTCGACGACCGTCACCTCGGCGCCGAAGTCGCGATAGAAACTGGCGAACTCCATGCCGATGGCGCCGCTGCCGACCACCAGGAGCGACTTCGGCATGGCTTCCGGCACCATTGCCTCCTTGTAGGTCCAGACCAGCTTGCCGTCGGGCTCCAGGCCCGGAAAGCTGCGCGCCCGCGCGCCGGTCGCCAGGATGATGTGCTTGGCCGAGAGCTCGGCGACCGGCTTGCCGTCCTTGACGACGGACAGCTTGCCCTTGCCGGCGAGCTTGCCTTGGCCGTCGAACACCTCGACCTTGTTCTTCTTCAGCAGGTGCTTCACGCCGCCCGACAGCTGGCCCGCGACGCTGCGGCTGCGCTTCACCACCTTGGCGAGGTCGAAGCTCACCTCCTTGGCCGACAGGCCGAAGGCGTCGGCGTGCTCCATCAGGTGCTTGACCTCGGCCGAGCGCAACAGTGCCTTCGTCGGAATGCAGCCCCAGTTGAGGCAGATGCCGCCGAGATGCTCGCGCTCGACCACGGCGGCCTTCAGCCCGAGCTGCGCCGCGCGGATCGCCGCCACGTAGCCGCCGGGTCCGCCGCCGACGACGATGATGTCGAAGCTGGTTTCGGCCATGGCGGGCGACCCCTACAGCAGCATGCTGATCGGATCCTCGACCAGCTTCCGGAAGGCCGCCATGAACTCGGCGCCGACCGCGCCGTCGATTGCCCGATGATCGACCGACAGGGTGCAGGACATCACGGTGGCGACCGCGAGCGCGCCGCCCTTGACCACCGCGCGCTGCTCGCCGGCGCCGACCGCCAGGATCGCCGCCTGGGGCGGATTGATGACGGCGGAGAAATCGCGGATCCCGTACATGCCGAGATTGGAGATCGAGAAAGTGCCGCCCTCGAACTCCTCGGGCTTCAGCTTGCCCTCGCGGGCGCGCCCCGCCAGCTCCTTCATCTCGTTCGAGATGGTGGCGAGGCCCTTGGCGTCGGCGTTCTTGACGATCGGCGTGATCAGCCCGTCGGGGATGGCGACCGCCACCGACATGTCGACGGTCTGGTACCAGCGGATCGCCTCGCCGGCCCAGGCGACATTGGCCGCCGGCACCTTCTTCAGCGCCAGCGCCGCGGCGCGGATCACGAAATCGTTCACCGACAGCTTGTAGGCGCCGTCCGCCTTGGCGTTGAGATCGGTCCGCATCTTCAGGAGCCCGTCGATCTCGCAATCGATGGTGAGATAGAAATGCGGCATGTCGCGCTTGGATTCCGAAAGCCGGCGCGCGATCGCCTTGCGCATGCGCGACAACGGCTTGTCCTCGAACGCCGGCATGCCGGAAGACGGCAGCGGCACGGCCGCCGGCGCGGTTGCCGCGCGGGCCGGCGCAGGCGCAGCGGCTGGCGCCGCCGCCGAAGCCGGGCGGCCGGCGGCGCCCTCGATGTCGGCGCGCACGATGCGGCCATGGGGTCCGCTGCCCTTGATGCCGGCGAGGTCGATCCCGGCGAGCGCCGCCATGCGCTTGGCCAGCGGGCTGACGAAGATCCGATCGCCGCCGCCTGCCGCCGGCGATTGCGCCGCTGACGGCGCCGCCGGCTTCGGCGCGGCGGGCGCGGCTTGCGGCTCGGCCTTCTGGGGCGCCGCCTTCGCCGGCGGCGCGCCGTTGGATTTGGCGAGCGCGCTGGCGTCCTCGCCTTCCTCCAGGAGATAGGCGATGACGGCGTTGACCTGCACGCCCTCGGTGCCGCCGGGCACCACGATCTTGCCGAGCGTGCCTTCGTCGACCGCCTCGACCTCCATGGTCGCCTTGTCGGTCTCGATCTCGGCGAGGACGTCGCCGGCCTTGACCGCGTCGCCCTCGTTCTTGAGCCACTTGGCGAGGTTGCCCTCGGTCATGGTGGGCGACAGCGCGGGCATCAGGATGGAGATCGGCATGTCGTCGGTTTCCTCGAGCGTCGGTCCCGGTTGCGGCTAGTCGCGGTAGCAGGCCTTCCTGGCCGCGGCGACGATCAGGTCGGGCTGCGGCAGGGCGAGCTTCTCCAGGTTGGCGGCATAGGGCAGCGGCACGTCGGCGCCGTGCACCCGGATCGCCGGCGCGTCGAGCCAGTCGAAGGCCTGCTCCATCATGACCGCGCAGAGCTCGGCGCCGATGCCGGCGAACGGCCAGCCTTCCTCGACGCTCACCAGCCGGCTGGTCTTCTTCACGGAGTCGACGACCGTCGCGGTGTCGAGCGGACGGATCGTGCGGAGGTCGATGACCTCGGCCTCGATGCCCTCGCCGGCCAGCGTCTCGGCCGCCGCCAGCGCCTGGCCGACCTGGAGCGAGAAGGCGGTGATGGTCACGTCCCTGCCCGGTCGCACCACCTTGGCCTTGCCGATCGGCACGACCCAGTCGTCGACCTCAGGCACGTCGAAGCTCTGGCCGTAGAGGATCTCGTTCTCCAGGAAGATCACCGGATTGGGATCGCGGATCGCCGACTTGAGCAGGCCCTTGGCGTCGGCCGCCGACCACGGCGCCACCACCTTGAGGCCCGGCACATGGGCGTACCAGCTGGCATAGCACTGGGAATGCTGGGCGCCGACCCGCGCGGCGGCGCCGTTCGGCCCGCGGAACACGATCGGCGAGGTCATCTGGCCGCCCGACATGTAGTGGGTCTTGGCCGCCGAGTTGATGATCTGGTCGATCGCCTGCATGGCGAAGTTGAAGGTCATGAACTCGACGATCGGCCGCAGGCCGTAGAGCGCGGCGCCGACGGCAATGCCGGTGAAGCCATGCTCGGTGATCGGGGTGTCGACGATGCGCTTGGGGCCGAACTCGTCGAGCAGGCCCTGGCTGATCTTGTAGGCGCCCTGGTACTCGCCGACCTCCTCGCCCATCAGCAGGACCTTGGGGTCGCGGCGCATCTCCTCGGCCATGGCATCGCGCAATGCCTCGCGCACCGTCATGCGGGTGGTCGCGCCGCTGTACTCGGCTTCGGCCGCGACAGCAGCCGGGGTGGGCGCCGCGGCCGGTGCCGTCGCGCTGGCGGCAGGTGCGGCGGCAGCAGGCGCAGTGGCCGCCGGCTTCGCCGGTGCGGGCGCCTCGTCGAGCGCCTCGCCTTCCTCGGCGATGACGGCGATCGGCGTGTTGACCGCGACCCCGTCGGTGCCCGCGGGCACCAGGATCCGGGCCAGGCGGCCCTCGTCGGTCGCCTCGATCTCCATGGTCGCCTTGTCGGTCTCGATTTCCGCCACCACGTCGCCGGCGCGGATCTCGTCGCCTTCGGCCTTGAGCCACTTGGCCAGCTTACCCTCGGTCATGGTCGGCGACAGGGCGGGCATCAGGATCTGGGTCGACATCTGTTTTCCCCGGCGCGGCGATCAGGCATCCACCAGCACGTCGGTCCACAACTCGGACGGATCGGGCTCGGGGCTGTTCTGGGCGAATTCGGTGGCGTCGGAGACGATGTCCTTGATCTCGCGGTCGATCGCCTTGAGCTGCGCCTCGTCGGCATGACCGGCCTCCAGCAGCCTCTTGCGGAGCTGGTCGATCGGGTCGTGCTCCTGGCGCATGCGCGCGACCTCCTCCTTGCTGCGGTACTTCGCCGGATCGGACATCGAGTGGCCGCGATAGCGGTAGGTCTGCATTTCCAGGATGTAAGGCCCCTTGCCGCCGCGGGCGTGGGCGACCGCCTTGTCGCCGGCGGCCTTGACCGCCAGCACGTCCATGCCGTCGACCTGATGGCCGGGAATACCGTAGGCTTGGCCGCGGTGATAGAGGTCGGGCCGGGCCGAGGCGCGTTCGACGCTGGTGCCCATGCCGTACTTGTTGTTCTCGATGACGTAGACCACCGGCAGCTTCCAGAGCGCTGCCATGTTGAAGGATTCGTAGACCTGGCCCTGGTTGACGGCACCGTCGCCCATATAGGCCAGGCACACGTTGTTGTCGTCGAGATAGCGATGGGCGAAGGCAATGCCGGTGCCGAGCGAAACCTGGGCGCCGACGATGCCGTGGCCGCCGAAGAAGTTCTTCTCGCGGCTGAACATGTGCATCGAGCCGCCCTTGCCCTTCGAGTAGCCGCCGCGCCGTCCGGTGAGCTCGGCCATCACGCCCTTGGGGTCCATGCCGCAGGCCAGCATGTGGCCGTGGTCGCGATAGCTGGTGATGACGGTGTCGCTCTGGCCGATCGCCGCCTGCATGCCGACCACCACCGCCTCCTGGCCGATATAGAGATGGCAGAAGCCGCCGATCAGGCCCATGCCGTAGAGCTGGCCCGCCTTCTCCTCGAAGCGGCGGATCAGCATCATGTCGCGGTAGTGCTGGAGCAGCTGGCCCGCCTCGGCGTCCGGATCCCCGGCACTCCTGGCCTTGCGCTTGGCGGTCGTGGCCATGTTTCCTCCCGATGCCGAAGCGGGTTTCTCCGGGCTGCGGCGACGAGCGCCGGCCGGAAATCATGTTTGGTCATAAGTAGTCCGAGCGCGAGCCGAAAGCAAGCGCCTGCAAGCTATTGTAATATAAATGAAATAGGTAGATTAACTTGAATACAGTTACGGCGCGCTTGCGGGCGACGGAACGCCTTGTCCCAGGACCGGCGCCGGATCGGCCGCGGCGAGCGGGATGACCAGCTCGTCGTCATGGGCGAGATTGAGCATGACCCGGGCGCGTTCCTCGAGCAGGTCGGGATCGAGGCTGTCGGGCCGCAGCAGCGCCACCCGCCGCTCCAGCGTCTCCTGCTCGACGGCGAGATCGGCCGCGACCGCGTGCGCCGCTCGGATCTCCTGGTTGAGCACCAGCCAGGCGATGATGCCGCGATCGCCCTGCACCGCGTGATAGGCGAAGTAGCCGGCGACGCAGGCCCCCAGCACCGGCAGGGTGATCTGGCGCGCCCGTTTGCGCAGTTCGCGGAGAAGGCTCATGAATTCGAGCGAATCACAGGCGATTCGTGGCCGTCAAGGGCAATCGTCGCGGCCGCGGACAGGGCGAGTCCCGCTGTGGCGAAAATGACTCAGGACGGCGGCGGAAAGCCGCCCCCGACGACCCGCGCCCGCGGCGATTGCCGGCGCGCGCCAGCTCGGCATACTGGCGGGCACGCGGGACACTCGTCCCGGGACGGCCGATCCGCCGAGGGTCACGATCCAGCAAGGGGAGGTCATGCGATGCGTCTTTCAATTGCCGCGCTTGCGGTCTCGATCGGCTTCGGCGCCGCCGCCGGAGCGGCGAACGCCCTCGAGCTCACCAGCCCCGACTTCAAGGATGGCGACACCCTGAAGCTGGAGAACGTCTTCAGCGGCTTCGGCTGCACCGGCGGCAACAGCTCGCCGGCCCTGGCCTGGAGCGACGTCCCCGAGGGAACCCAGAGCCTGGTGCTCACCGCCTACGACCCCGACGCGCCGACCGGCTCCGGCTGGTGGCATTGGGTGGTCTACAACATCCCGCCCGCCACCAAGTCGCTGCCCGCCGGCGCGGGCGACGGCACCGGCCTGCCGGAAGCCGCGGTCCAAGGCCGCACCGATTTCGGCGCGACCGGCTATGGCGGCCCCTGCCCGCCGGAGGGCACCACCCATCGCTATGTCTTCACCCTGACCGCCCTCAAGGTGCCGGCCCTCGAGGTGCCGGCAGACGCGACCGCGGCACTGATCGGCTTCATGACCAACGCCAATGCCATCGGCACGGCGAAGCTGACCCTGATGTACGGCCGCTGAGCGGTCCCCGCAACGCTCACGCGTACCACTCGTACTCGAGCGGCGAGACCTGCGACATGAAGCGCGCGTACTCGCCGCGCTTGGTGGCGACGTAGAGCTCGACATAGTCGCGCCCGATCAGGTCGGGCAGGATCGCGCCGGCCGCCAGCGCGTCGAGCGCCTCCGGCACGCTGAACGGCAGCGACGGATCGAGCTCGGCCGAGGCGTTGCCCGACCACGGC
Organism: uncultured Rhodospirillaceae bacterium; assembly: GCA_964372215.1. Taxonomy (GTDB): domain Bacteria; phylum Pseudomonadota; class Alphaproteobacteria; order Dongiales; family Dongiaceae; genus DAIMFL01. The sequence continues at coordinate 3,995 of CAYJQC010000018.1, read as the reverse complement.
GCGCCGGGATCGAGGCGCCGCTCGAGCCCGTGCAGCGCGCCGGCGAGCACGGCGGCCAGCACCAGATAGGGGTTGGCGTCGGCGCCGGCGATGCGGTGCTCGACCCGGCGCGCACTGGCGGCGCCGGCGGGCACCCTGACCGCGGTCGAGCGGTTGTTCACCGTCCAGGAACGATTGACCGGGGTGAACAGGCTCGGCGCGAAGCGGCGGAACGCGTTGATGCTGGGCGCCATGATCGCCATCGCCTCGCCCTGGATGGCGAGCAGCCCGCCGACCACGTGGCGCAGGCGCTCGCCGCCGGCCACGCTGCCATCGTCGAACACATTGCGGCCGTCTTCGTCCAGCAGGCTCAGATGGATGTGCATGCCGCTGCCCGGCTCGCCGGCATAGGGCTTGGCCATGAAGCTGGCGTCGAGGCCGTGGCGCCGCGCGACATTGCGCACCACCCGGCGCAGCAGCACCGCATGGTCGGCCGCCAGGCGGGGATCGTCGACATGGTGCAGGTTGACCTCGAACTGCGCCGGCGCGAACTCGGTGATCGCGGCCGAGGCGGGAACGCCCTGCACCCGGCAGGCCTCGCGCACGTCGCCGATGAAGCCGCCATAGGCGTCGAGCCCCTCCATCGAATAGGCCTGGCGCGAGCGATCGCGCAGCCGGGTGCCCGGCATGAGCGGCGGCTGCGGCGCGCCGTTGGCCAGGCGCTCGCGGTCGAACAGGTAGAACTCGAGCTCGACGGCGCAAACCGGCGTCAGCCTGGTTTCGGCGAAGCGCTCGCACATGTCGGCCAGCACGTTGCGCGGATCGATGCGCGAGGGCGGCCCGTCGGCATCGAACATGGTGGTGAGCACCTGAGCGGTCGGCGCCTCGGCCCAAGGCACCGGGACCAGGGTGCCGGCGAGCGGCCGGTGGGTGCCGTCGGGATCGCCGTCGCTGAAGCCGCGGCCGCAGGGATCGGAGCAGTCGCCGGTGACGTCGAGGCAGTACAGCGTGTAGGGCATCTGGATGCCGTCGACGAACAGCTTGTCGGCCTCCTCGACCGGCAGGCGCTTGCCGCGGATTACGCCGGACAGGTCGGCCAGCACCGCATCGACATAGCCGATCCCGGGGTGGTCGGCGCGAAAGCGGGCGAACTCGTCGATCCCGACCAGCGCCGGATCGACGCGCCCGAGCAGCCGGCGGTCGGACATGGCGCCTATTTCCGCGCGAGTGCCGCCGCGCCGGCGTACTGCGCCGCGACGCCCAGCCCCTCTTCGATGCGGATCAGCTGGTTGTACTTGGCGAGCCGGTCGGAGCGCGACAGCGAGCCGGTCTTGATCTGCCCGCAATTGGTGGCGACGGCGAGGTCGGCGATGGTGGCGTCCTCGGTCTCGCCGGAGCGGTGCGACATCACCGCCCGGTAGCCGGCCTTGTGCGCCATCTCCACCGCTTCCAGAGTCTCGGTCAGGGTGCCGATCTGGTTGACCTTCACCAGGATCGCGTTGGCCGTGCCCTTGGCGATGCCGTCGGCCAGTCGCTTGGGGTTGGTGACGAACAGGTCGTCGCCGACCAGCTGGACCTTCTTGCCGAGCGCATCGGTCAGCGCCTTCCAGCCGTCCCAGTCGTCCTCGGCCATGCCGTCCTCGATCGAGACGATCGGATAGCGCTTCACCAGATCGGCGTAGAACTTCACCATGCCCGCCGCGTCCAGCGTCTTGCCTTCGCCCGCCATGTGGTACTTGCCGTCCCTGTAGAACTCGGTCGAGGCGGCGTCGAGCGCGAGCATCACGTCGCCGCCCGGCTTGTAGCCGGCCGCCTCGATCGCCTTGGTGATGAAGCCGAGCGCGACATCGGCGCTGGCCAGGTTCGGCGCGAAGCCGCCCTCGTCGCCGACATTGGTGTTGTGGCCGGCGTCCTTGAGCTGCTTCTTCAGCGCCTGGAAGATCTCCGAGCCGACCCGGATCGCCTCGGCCACGCTCTCGGCGCCGACCGGCAGGATCATGAACTCCTGGATGTCGATGGGATTGTCGGCATGGGCGCCGCCGTTGACGATGTTCATCATGGGAACCGGCAGCAGCCGCGCCGAGGTGCCGCCGACATAGCGGTAGACCGGCAGCCCGGCATCGGCGGCCGCCGCCTTGGCGACCGCCAGGCTGACGCCGAGGATGGCGTTGGCGCCGAGCCGCGACTTGTTCGGCGTGCCGTCGAGCTCGATCATCATGCGGTCGATCTTGATCTGCTCGTCGGCATCGAGGCCCGACAGCGTGTCGAAGATCTCGGCGTTGACCGCGTCGACCGCCTTGGTGACGCCCTTGCCGCCGTAGCGCTTCTTGTCGCCGTCGCGCAGTTCGACCGCCTCGTGCGCGCCGGTCGAGGCCCCGGACGGCACCGCGGCCCGGCCCGAGGCGCCGCTCTCCAGCACCACGTCGACCTCGACGGTCGGGTTGCCGCGGCTGTCCAGGATCTGGCGGGCGTGGATGTCGTGAATGGCGGTCATATTGCACTCACTTCCCTTGTCTTGCCGCGAAAGGGATACAGGTGCGAGATACTCGGCGCAAGCTACCGGCATCATTGCCTCCGCACGTCACTCCCTGCTACGTGGTGGCAAGCCAAGCTTTAGTGTGCAGCAAAGAATTTTATAGGATCTGCCAGATTGGCAGGCGGAGTTGTGAATGGAATGCCGTTACGTGCAACCAGAGAGAAGTCTCGGGGCAGGCTGTCAGTTTCAGAAAACCCACGCCACGGAGTGGTTGCATCTTAATGACGCAACATACTGTTCCTTTCACGCTCCAATGACTGCCGTAGACAACTCTGGTCGGAAAAAATCGGACTGGAGTCCCTCCGCCCTTAAGTCTTTCAACGAGAAAATATGCGAATACATTACTGATTGCGAGAGAAACACAAGAATTCCAAATCTATCTGGCGTTGTGTTTCCTGGCGACATAGATCTTAAACAATTTCACGGCGGACCGCTACAGGGCGCAAATTGCTTTGACGCAATATTTTGCGGCATCGTTGATATAGGCGGAACAATTAGTAAAGAAACTATTTTCTCCAACACTATATTTAGAGAAGAATTAAGATTGGCGAACAGCAGCGTAAACGCAATGATAAAATTTTCGAAATGTTACTTTGGCATGGTTCTTATGTCAGATTCTACATTCTTTGGACAAGTTACGGTGACAGATAGCACATTTTCCGCGCCTGTCATATTTGAGCGATCAAAATTCAAAAACAAAATGTCATTCGTAAAGTGCAATTTCTACGACAATGTACTTTTTTCCCATGTTGAATTCAATAATTCTAGCGATTTCTCGGAGTCGGTGTTTTCCCAGATAACAGATTTCGAAGGCTCTCCAGAGGTCTCTGCTATTTTCAGAATAAACTTTGACGATTCGAAATTCTTGGACGCGGTTTCCAATGTCAATTTCTGCAATCGGAAATTTCGACAGGAGGCTACTTTTCGGAATGTTGTGTTTGCGAGAGCCCCCCTGTTCCATGGAAGCATATTGCATCAAGGCACAGATTTTTCTGGTTGTCGGTGGCTCGATCGTGGCGGTGCTGCGGCATCAGCATATCGAACACTGAAGCTTTCAATGGAGAGCATTAGAGCGCGAGACGAAGAGGCAATGTTCAATGCGCTCGAGATCGAATGTCGACGCCGTCGAGCTGACACTCCAGGAATGGTCAAGATTTTCTCGTTGCTGTACGGTTGGGCGTGTAACTACGGCCTAAGTCTATCTATGCCTATATTTTGGCTTACTGGGCTGACCGTTCTATTCTTCTTGGTCTATCTGCTTGGTACGGCACCCGCAGCGCCGGCAGCGCCAACCTATTCAATGGAGGTACAGGCGGATGTTATGCGTTTCACCGTCGCGCAGATTGTACGACCATTCCAAGCATTGTCTGGGGGGTATCGCGTTGAGTACCCATTCGCGCCTGACCTTGAGCGACCGGGTCTCCTGCTAGTGCACTGATGCAAAGATAGGATTCATAGCGGGGGCTGATCGTGAGATTCT
>CAYJQC010000017.1:93546-97823 GCA_964372215.1 uncultured Rhodospirillaceae bacterium | reverse complement strand
GAGACCAAGAACTCCTACGCGGTCCAGGTCCAGGTCGACGACCCCACGGTCGGCGGCACCCCCGACCTGACCTCCGCCACCTTCACCGTCGACGTCACCGACGTGAACGAGGCACCGACCGCGGTGGCGTTTGCCAACACCACCCTGTCGATCGCCGAGAACACCGACACCTCCCTGGGCGTGAAGGTTGCCGACATCGTGGTGACCGACGACGCCCTGGGGGCCGAGACCCTGACGCTGATCGGCGCCGATGCCGGGCTGTTCGAGATCGTCGGCAGCGAGCTCCGGCTGAAGGCCGGGGTGCTCGACTTCGAGACCAAGAACTCCTACGCGGTCCAGGTCCAGGTCGACGACCCCACGGTCGGCGGCACCCCCGACCTGACCTCCGCCACCTTCACCGTCGACGTCACCGACGTGAACGAGGCACCGACCGCGGTGGCGTTTGCCAACACCACCCTGTCGATCGCCGAGAACACCGACACCTCCCTGGGCGTGAAGGTTGCCGACATCGTGGTGACCGACGACGCCCTGGGGGCCGAGACCCTGACGCTGATCGGCGCCGATGCCGGGCTGTTCGAGATCGTCGGCAGCGAGCTCCGGCTGAAGGCCGGGGTGCTCGACTTCGAGACCAAGAACTCCTACGCGGTCCAGGTCCAGGTCGACGACCCCACGGTCGGCGCCTCCCCCGACCTGACATCGACCACCTTCACGGTGGCGGTCAGCAATGACAACGAGACGCCAACCGATATCGGTCTCGACGGCGACAGCGTGGCGGAGAACGCGGCGGGCGCCGTGGTCGGCACGCTCAGCACGGTCGACCCCGACGCCGGCGACAGCTTCACCTACCAGATCCTACCCGGTGGCGACGGCGCCCTGTTCGAGATCGTCGGCGACGAGCTCAGGGTCGGCGGCGCCGGGCTCGACTTCGAGGCCGGGGCCAGCCGGACGGTGACGGTGCGCTCGACCGATGCCGGCGGGCTCAGCACCGACAAGACCTTCACCGTCAACGTCATCGACGTGAACGAGGCGCCGACCGCGGTGGCGTTCGCCAACACCACCCTGTCGATCGCCGAGAACACCGACACCTCCCTGGGCGTGAAGGTTGCCGACATCGTGGTGACCGACGACGCCCTGGGGGCCGAGACCCTGACGCTGATCGGCGCCGATGCCGGGCTGTTCGAGATCGTCGGCAGCGAGCTGCGGCTGAAGGCCGGAGTGCTCGACTTCGAGACCAAGGCTTCCTACGCAGTCCAGGTCCAGGTCGACGACCCCACGGTCGGCGCCTCCCCCGACCTGACCTCCACCACCTTCACCGTCAACGTCACCGACGTGAACGAGGCACCGACGGCGGTGGCGTTCGCCAACACCACGCTGTCGATCGCCGAGAACACCGACACCTCCCTGGGCGTGAAGGTTGCCGACATCGTGGTGACCGACGACGCCCTGGGGGCCGAGACCCTGACGCTGATCGGCGCCGATGCCGGGCTGTTCGAGATCGTCGGCAGCGAGCTCCGGCTGAAGGCCGGGGTGCTCGACTTCGAGACCAAGAACTCCTACGCGGTCCAGGTCCAGGTCGACGACCCCACGGTCGGCGCCTCCCCCGACCTGACATCGACCACCTTCACGGTGGCGGTCAGCAATGACAACGAGACGCCAACCGATATCGGTCTCGACGGCGACAGCGTGGCGGAGAACGCGGCGGGCGCCGTGGTCGGCACGCTCAGCACGGTCGACCCCGACACCGGCGACAGCTTCACCTACCAGATCCTGGACGGTGGCGACGGCGCCCAGTTCCAAATCGTCGGCGACCAGCTCAGGGTCGGCGACACCGGGCTCGACTTCGAGGCCGGGGCCAGCCGGACGGTAACGGTGCGCTCGACCGATGCCGGCGGGCTCAGCACCGACAAGGCCTTCACCATTGATGTCACCGACCTCAACGACATGCCGACGGCAAGTGACGACGAGGTCGATACCACGGGTTCGTTCGACTCGATCAATCTGGTGGTCATGTTCGATCGCTCCGGCTCGATGAACGAAGACCCGAACGTCGACGGATTCTCGACCCGCATCGATCTGGCGCGCGCCGCCATCGCCTCGCTGATGTCGGCCTACGGCTCCTTCGCTACCGTCAACATTCTGATCGTCGACTTTGCCGCCTCGGCCGACAACTCCGGCTGGCTGAGCGGCCCGAACGCGCTGCTCGAGGCCAACGCCTATCTTGCAGGGCTGACGCCGAACGGGAACACCAACTACGCAGCGGCGGCGGGAGAGGTCCAAACGGCCTTTGCCAGCGGCACGCCAGAGGCGGACAAGAACGTCGTATACTTCCTGTCAGACGGCAACCCGACCACCGGCGGGCGTGGCAACGTGAGCGGCACGGTTGATGACTATCGCCTGACCGATGCTCAGATCGCCGCCTGGGAGAACTTCCTCACCGCCAACAACTTCGACAGGTCCTTCGCCGTTGGCATCGGCGCCGGGGTCACCAACCTCGTTGCGCTCGAGGACATTGCCTTCCCCAACATCGCCGGTGACGACAATCCGGTGGTCCTCACCGACGAGAGCCAGATTTTCGACACGCTCCTGCTGACGGTGGCGGGCACGGCCTCGGGAAACGTTCTGACCGACGCACCCGAAGACCAGTTCGGCACCGACGGAGCGGGCAGCCCGGCAATTGTGAAGATCGTCGTCGATGGCGACGACTATGAATACGATGGAAGCGACATCACCAAGAATGGGGTTCTGTTCGCCGCCGCCACCTTCCTTCTGGATATTCCCGCGACCACTCTGGGCGGGCACTTCACATTCAACTTCAGCACCGGCGCCTACGACTATGCGACCAGCAGCGGCAGCGGGACTGAAGTGTTTGCCTACACGATCATGGACGGCAGCGGAGATCTGTCGACCGCAAATCTGACCATTAACGTGGTTGGCACCAACGTGCTGCAGCCGAACTTGGTACTCGGGACGGATGGATCCGACGTGCTGAACGGCGACAGCAATGACAGCCTGACCGACATCATCAGTGGCGGCGACGGCAACGACCGCCTCGTCGCCAACGGCTCCAACGATCTCCTGATCGGCGGCGCCGGGGCCGACGAGATGTTCGGCGGTGGCGGCAACGATGTGCTGATCGGCGGCACTCAGGGTGAGAACACCAACAATTCCATCCGGGCGGCCGACGGCAACGACTACCTCGACGGCGGACCCGGTCTGGACTACCTCTTCGGCAACCAAGGTGACGACATCCTGGTGGTCGGAACCGGCGACCAGGCGCACGGCAACGTCGGCAACGACCTGTTCATTCTGAAGGACAACGTGGACTTCGGGTTGATCGACGGGCTCAATGAAGCCTCTCCCGGAAGCTTCAGCATCGCCAGCACCCGCGGCAACATCCTTACCTTCGACGGGACGCTCGATTTGACCACGATCGCCAGCAACAAGATCGTGGGCATCGAGACCATCTCGATGAACGAGACCGATGGCACGGTGACCCTTTCCACTGGCGTGATCAACCACTTCGCCGGCGGCAGCACGACGGACGTACTGATCCTCGACGGCCAGGATGTGCTTGATATGGGCAGCGGGACTTTCGACCCTACCGGTAGCTTCGCGCCGTTCGACGACCTCTCGGCCAAGGACGCGATCCGCGTGGACGGCGACGCTGGCGATACGCTGCAACTGACCGGCGGCAACTGGACGCACGTCACAGGCTCGAACGGACAACCGTCCGGCTACGAACTCTATGTCTATGACGCCAGTGGCAACAGCACAGAAGATGCCTATGTCTTGGTACAAGGCGCGGTAATTGTGAGCACCAGTTAGCTAAGGCTCCGGTGAGCACCATCTGATCTGCATGGTGGGGGCGCATGAGGGAGCGGACTGCCTGGAGAGCTTCGGATCCGACGACAAACGCGAGATTCCCTGCGAGCGAATTGAGTTTGCCCGACAAGCCATCCGCGCCGAGCCGCCGATCGCAGAACCGGTCGCTCTCGAGGCGCACGACGCCGCGGCGCTGGCCGGCGCCGGCAGCGAACCCTATATCGTCGGCTCTTGCCAGCCCAACTTCCGGGCCTTCGACCTGAACCACAGATTCTCCTGGGTCGACGTGCCGGTGTTTGTCACCGGCGAGACCGACAGCGGCAAGAAGCTGGCGGCCAAGGCGACCCACGACCGCTCGACCTTCGCGAAGGAGCCGTTCATCTCGAACGACTGCGCCCGCCAGGCCCCCCCGCGTCGGGCCGCCCGGGCGGCCGGCCCCAAGCCCGCCGCCCGAA
>CAYJQC010000017.1:17055-93536 GCA_964372215.1 uncultured Rhodospirillaceae bacterium | reverse complement strand
CCCCCCCCCCGGCCCCCCCGGCCCGCTCCTGCCAGCCCGGCGACGAGCGCGGCGCCTTCACTGGCGCAGTGAAGGCACCGTGATGCAAAGACTCGGCCACATACTCGGCGGCGGGCGGCTGACCGCGCTCGGCCTGCTCGCCGTCCTGCTCGCGCTTCGCATCTGGGATCCCGCGCCGGTCGAGGCCTTGCGTCTCCGGGTTTTCGACCTGTACCAGCAGCTCCAGCCGCGCCAGGAAGCGGCGTTCCCGGTGGTCATCGTCGATATCGACGAGGCCAGCCTGAAGGAACTCGGCCAGTGGCCCTGGCCGCGGACGGTGCTCGCGCAAATGGTCGACCATCTGGCCGCGGCCGGTGCCGCGGCGATCGGCTTCGACATCGTATTCGCCGAGCCCGACCGCACCTCGCCGGCCGAGCTGCCGCGCTTTCTCCCGAACCTGCCGCCGGAAACGGCGCGCACGCTCCGCGCGTTGCCGTCCAATGACACGGCCTTCGCCGACAGCCTGGCCCGCTATGGCCGCGCCGTGCTCGGCCAGGCCGGCTTCTCGGCGGCGGAACATGCGCCGGAAGCACCGATCCTCCGCTATCCGACCGTCGCCGAAATCGGCGGCGACCCGCGGCCCTACCTGTATGCCTATGCCGCGCTGCTCAACAACATCGACGTCCTGGCAAAGGCCGCGGCCGGACACGGCGTGTTCAGCCTGGCGCCGGAAGTCGATGGCATCGTCCGGCGGGTGCCCGCCTTCGTCCGGGTCGGGGACCAGCTTGTCCCCAGCCTGTCGCTGGAGACGTTGCGCCTCGCCACCGGGCAGACCACCTATGGCGTCCATGTCGACGCCGCCGGGATCAACAGCGTCGTGATCGCCGGCGTCGCCGTCCCGACCGACGGGGCGGGCATGATCCACGTGCCGTTCGGACCGCACGAAGCCAGGCGCTACGTCTCGGCGGCGGATGTGGTGGCCGGCCGCATCGACCCCAAGCGCATTGCAAACCACCTGATACTTGTCGGCACTTCCGCCGCCGGTCTCAGGGATCTGCGCGCCACGCCGGTGGCCGCGTCGATGCCCGGCGTCGAGGTCCATGCCCAGCTGCTCGAAGCGGTTCTGACCCGGACCTACCTGACCCGACCGAACTATGCGCTGGGTCTGGAGCTTGCCGTCATTCTCGGCGTCGGCATTACCCTGATGGTCCTGACGCCCTTGGTCGGCGCCCGCTGGACCCTGGCGCTGCTCGGCACGATGGTGCTGACGCTCGCCGCCGGATCCTGGCTGGCCTTCGCGCAGTTGAGCCAGTTGGTCGACCCGTCATTTCCAGTGGTCGCCGCCGTGCTGATCTACGTGCTTCTCGCCTATAGCGGCTTTGCCGCCGCCGAGCGCCAGAGGAAACAGATCAGCCGGACGTTCGAGCACTATCTGTCGCCGGTACTGGTGCAGCGCCTGACACGCGATCCGGCCGCCGGCCTGCGGCTCGGCGGCGAATCAAAGGTGATGACGGTGAAATTCGCCGACATTCGTGACTTCACTGCCCTTTCCGAGCGTTATCGCGACAATCCGCAGGGCCTGACCCGCATCATCAACCGCGTGCTCACGTCCATGGGCGATGCCGTGCTCGAGCACGAAGGGACGATCGACAAGTACATCGGTGACTCCCTGATGTCGTTCTGGAATGCGCCGGTCGACATCGATGGGCACGCCGCCAAGTCCTGCGCCGCCGCGCTGGTGATGCTCGACTCGATCGAACGCATCAACGCCGAATTGACCGCCGAGGAAGGCGAGGATGCCGCCCGGATCCGTATTGGCATCGGCATCAACACCGGCGAATGCGTGGTCGGCAATCTCGGCTCGATGCGCCGGCTCAACTACTCCGTGCTCGGGGATCCCGTCAACCTGGCGTCGCGTCTCGAGGGCCAGAGCAAGACCTATGGCGTGCCGGTCATCCTCAGCGAGGAAACCCGCCTGCGCGCGCCGGAGTTCGCCACCGTCGAGCTCGACCTGCTGGCGGTGAAGGGCCGACAGAGCGCCGTGCGCATCTACGGCCTGCTCGGCTGGCCGGAACAGGCGGACACGCCGCATCACCGCGAGCTCCTGGCCCGCCAGGAGCGGCTGCTCGCCGCGTACCGAGCCCGGAACTGGGACGCGGCGGAGGCCGAGATCGACGCCGGCATCGCCGCCGCGCCGGAGCTCGCCCGGCTCTACGAGCTGTACCGCGATCGGATCGCGCTGTTCCGCGTCGATCCGCCGCCGCCCGACTGGGACGGCGTGTTCAGGGCGACGGAAAAGTGACGTGGCAGCCGCAGCGCGCGGTGATGTTGCGAGTCCGTCACCTGGGCAGCGGCACGATCAAAGTCGCGCCGGCATAGCCCGCCGGCTTGTGATGGGCTCGGATCGTCACCTCGTGCACATTGTCGGGGATGGCGACGCCATGGAGATCGCGGGTGAAGGGCTGCTCGGTCTCGTGCGGATGAAGCAGCACCCGCCTGCCGAGCAGCGTGCCGTCGGGCGCCAGCACCTCGAACCCGTCGGCGTAGTGATCCCAGCCGAGGTCGTTGCTGCGGATGGTGACGTCGAAATCGAAAATGCCGCCGCCGCGCGCCGTCACCCGCGCGTCGATCACATCCGCTTCTCCAGCGGCGGCCCCGTCAGCGAACGGCAGAATAGCCAGCAGGGCCACGATGGCGAGAATGGCTCGAGCCATGGGCCGAGAGTGCTCCGGTCCGGCATGCGGCGCAAGTCGGCCTGCCCGGGACCGCCGGCGTGCGTCCGGCTCAGACCGGCACGATCAGGGTCGCATGGAGAGGATTCATTCCGGCCCGATCCTGGTCTAGGCTTGCAAGCCAACGCCCCTGCTGCCAAGTCGCCGTGATGCCGGTCAGTTCCACCCCCACCTCGACACTGGCTGTCGGGCTGTACGATCTGGTCACCGGCGACGAGGATGCGCGGCTGTGCCGCGACATCCCTGAAGCCGCCTGCGACGAGCAGGCCGGCAACTTCCTGCTGCAGGCGGCGGCGCTGTCCATGAGCAAGATCGGCGACCGCCTCGCCGACCCCAAGATCGTGCTGCCCTGGCTGCTGGGCGCCGTTGCAGCGCCCGATTACCTGATCGGGCTTCTGGTGCCGGTCCGGGAGTCCCTGTCCCTGCTGCCGCAGATGGTGGTTGGCGGCGCGATCCGGCGATTCGCGGTCCGGAAGTGGTTCTGGGTGATCGGCAGCATAGCCCAGGGTCTGTGCATCCTGGCGATGGCGGCTCTTGCCGCGGCGGGAATCGTGGGCGGCATGGCCGGCTGGCTCGTGCTCGCCCTGCTTGCCGCATTCAGTATCGCCCGCGGCATCGCCTCGGTGTCGGCCAAGGACACCCTCGGCAAGACCGTGTCCAAGACCCGGCGCGGGCGGGTGAATGGACTGTCGGAGACGATTGCCGGCGTCATGGCCTTGCTTGCCGGATTGTATTTCGTGCTGGTGCCCGCGACACAGCGAACCGATGGCCAGCTGTTTGGACTGATCGCGCTGGCCGGGGTGGCCTGGCTGCTCGGAGCCGCGTGTTTCGCCCGCATTCGCGAGGTCCCCGGCGCGACAGAGGGCGACCGCGATCTCGCGTCGGTCCTCAAGGGTCAGCTCGGGACGCTGTTGCGCGATGCCGAGCTGCGCCGGTTCCTGTTCGCCCGCAGCCTGCTGCTCAGCACAGCGCTCGCCGGTCCGGCCTATGTGGCGCTTGCGCACCGGCATAGTCACCAGTCGCTGTCCGGCTTGGGAGGGCTGGTGATCGCCACCGGGCTGGCCGGCGTGGTCAGCTCGTTCGCCTGGGGCCGGCTTTCCGACCGCTCGAGCCGCTTGACCATGGCGGCCGGCGCGCTGTTGGCCGGGCTGCTCGGCCTGACGGTCGGGGGACTCGCGGTGGCGCAGTCATCCTGGCTCGAACAGGTCTGGCTTCATGCCGTCGTCATCTTCGTTCTGGGGATCGCGCATGGCGGCGTGCGCATCGGGCGCAAGACACAGCTCGTCGACATGGCGGGCAGCGATCGGCGCGCCGCGTATGTCGCCCTCAGCAACACGGTCATCGGCGGCATGTTGCTGCTGGCCGGCGCCTTGTCGGCGGCCCTGATGTCGATCAGCCTGACCGCCTCGATCCTGGCCCTTGCCGTGCTGGCCCTGGCCGCCGCCGGCGCGACGTTGCGCCTGTCCGAGGCCCAGCGCTGATGACGGCGCGCCGGACAAAGACCCGCGGCACCCGCCCGGCCGCGCAAGTGGCGCTTTCGGACCGGCGTCGAACCTGACTTGATGATGCCCTCACACGCCCCCTTGTCGCAGGATGCTGCCATGACCGACCATCGCAATGCCCTTGGGCAGCCCATCGGCGCCCCCCTGCCCGGCTGGACGCCGCGTCCCCGGCCGCCGCGCACCGCGATGGCAGGGCGGTACTGCCGGATCGAGCCGATCGACGGGGACCGCCACGCGGCGGATCTGCACGCGGCAAACCGGGAGGACCGCGACGGACGGATCTGGACCTACCTCCCCTACGGGCCGTTCGAGGACCTGGCCGGCTACCATGCCTGGCTGGAAGCGGCCTGCCTGGGCGACGACCCGCTGTTCCACGCCGTCATCGATGCCGGAACCGGACGCACCGTCGGCGTCGCCAGCTTCCTGCGCATCGATCCGCCGGTCGGCGTCATCGAAGTCGGGCATATCAACTATGCCCCGGCCCTGCAACGCACGCCCGCCGCGACGGAGGCGATGTACCTGATGATGCGCCGGGTGTTCGAGGAACTCGGCTACCGCCGCTACGAATGGAAATGCGATGCGCTCAACGCGCCGTCGCGCGCCGCCGCCGAGCGCCTGGGCTTCGTCTTCGAGGGAGTCTTCCGCCAAGCCACGATCTACAAGCGCCGCAACCGCGATACCGCCTGGTACTCGATCCTCGACGGCGAGTGGCCGCGCCTCAAGGCCGCGTTCGAGGCCTGGCTGGAGCCGGCCAACTTCGACGCCGCCGGCAAGCAGAAGCGCCGACTGTCGGAGCTGACCCGCGAGACATGACGCGATCGCTCAGCCAGCGGTGAGCGTGCGGCGCACGGCATCCCTCCAGCCGGCGCACTTGCGCGCGCGGGTCGCATCGTCCATGTGCGGCTCGAAGCGCCGGTCGAGCGCCCAGCTCTCGGCAAATCCCGCCGGCTCCGGAAAGACACCGAGCTGATAGCCGGCCAGATAGGCGGCCCCGAGCGCCGTCGTCTCCAGCACCTTCGGCCGGTCGACCGGGGCATCGAGGATGTCGGCCAGCCGCTGCATGGTCCAGTCCGACGCCACCATCCCGCCATCGACCCGGAGCACGGTGCGGGTCCCCTGGGCATCGGCCCAGTCGCCGCGCATCGCCTCCAGCAGATCGCGGGTCTGGTAGCACACCGCCTCGAGCGCGGCCCGCGCCAGCTCCTTGGGGCCGGTGGCCCGCGTCAGCCCGTAGAGCGCGCCACGCGCGCCGGAATCCCAGTACGGCGCGCCGAGCCCGACGAAGGCCGGCACCAGATAGACTTCCTGGTGCGGATCGGCGGAGTCGGCGAGCGCCCCGGTCTCGCCGGCCGAGGCGATCACCCCGAGCCCGTCGCGCAGCCACTGCACCGCCGCCCCGGCGACGAAGATCGCGCCCTCGAGCGCATAGGTCCGCCGGCCGCCGAGCTGGTAGGCGATGGTGGTGAGCAGGCGGTTGCGCGATACCACCGGCTGCGCGCCGGTGTTGAGCAGTGCGAAGCAGCCGGTGCCATAGGTCGATTTCATCATGCCGGACCGGAAGCAGGCCTGGCCGACCGTGGCTGCCTGCTGGTCGCCGGCGATTCCGGCAATCCGGATCGGACCGCCCAGGAGGCCCGGCTCGGTCGTGCCGAAATCGGCGGCGCAGTCCTTGACCTCGGGCAGGATCGCGCGCGGCACGCCGAGCAGCTTCAGCATGTCGTCGTCCCACGCACCCCGGTGGATGTCGAACAGCAGGGTGCGCGAGGCGTTGGTCGCGTCGGTAGCATGCACACGACCGCCGGTCAGGTTCCACAGCAGCCAGGAATCGACGGTGCCGAAGGCGAGCTTTCCGGCCTCGGCCATGGACCGCGCGCCCGGCACGTTGTCGAGGATCCAGGCGATCTTGGTGCCGGAGAAATACGGATCCAGAATCAGGCCGGTCTTGGCCGACACGCTGGACTCGTTCCCGGCCCGCTTCAGCGTGGCACAGAACTCCGCGGTCCTGCGATCCTGCCAGACGATGGCATGATGCACCGGCTTGCCAGTCTCGCGGTCCCACAGAACCGTGGTTTCGCGCTGGTTGGTGATGCCGATGCCGGCCACCCGCGCCGCCGTCGCGCCGGCCTGCTCCATCACCTGGCGGCAGGTATCGAGGGTCGTTCGCCAGAGATCCTCAGGCGCGTGCTCGACCCAGCCCGAGTGCGGGAAATGCTGCGGAAACTCCTGCTGTGCAACGGCCACGACGCGGTGCGCCGCGTCGAACAGGATGGCCCGGCTCGAGGTGGTTCCCTGGTCGATGGCGAGGACGAAATCGCTCATGGCCGTCTACCGCGGTCGCAAATGAAATGACATGGCCGGGGAAGCTCCCCGGCCATGCCTTAGTCTGCAAGTATCGCCGAACCTCTTACTGACCGGTCCAGCGCTTGATCAGTTCGTCATAGGCGATCGTCTCGCCCTGCGGCTTCTCGTTGTCGAGCTTGGCGGCCGGGCCATCCGGCCAAGTGCCGAGCCATTCGGACGGGTCCTTGGGCTCGTTCAGGCGCGGGCCGCACCCATGATAGGTGTCGGCCTGCTCGTCGGCCGCCTGCATGCGGGCCATGACGTCGTCCATCTCGCCGGCAAGCCGGTCCATGGCCTGCTGCGGGGTGAACGCACCCGAGTTCACGTCACCGATCTGCTGCCACCAGAGCTGGGCCAGCTTCGGATAGTCGGGCACGTTGATGCCCGTCGGGGTCCACAGCACGCGGTCCGGCGAGCGGTAGAACTCGACCAGGCCGCCGAGCTTCGGCGCCCGGTCGGTGAACGACTTGTCCCGGATGGTGCTGTCGCGAATGAAGGTTAGGCCAACCTGGCTCTTCTTCACGTCGACGGTCTTCGAGACCACGAACTGGGCATACAGCCAAGCCGCCTTGCGCCTTTCGACCGGCGTGGAGTTGAACAGTGTCCAGGAACCCGCGTCCTGATAGCCGAGCTTGGTGCCTTCCTTCCAGTAGGGACCGTGCGGCGACGGCGCCATCCGCCACAACGGCGTGCCGCTGTCATCGACGGTGTTGTTGCCGTCGGCCTTCGGAGCCACCATCGACGCGGTGAAGGCGGTGTACCAGAAGATCTGCTGGGCGACGTTGCCCTGACTGAGCGCCGGCAGCGACTGATAGAAGTCGTAGTCGGCCGCACCCGGAGGCGCATACTTGCGCAGCCATTCGTCCCACTTGGCGATGGCATAGACCGAGGCCGGAGCGTTGGTGCCGCCACCGCGGGAGACCGATGCCCCGCTCGGGTTACAGGAGCCTTCCTCCATCCGGATGCCCCACTCGTCGATCGGACGACCGTTCGGCAGACCCGGCGAGCTGGAGCCGGCCATGGACAGCCACGCGTCGGTCATGCGCCAGCCCAGGTCGGGCGCGCGCTTGCCGTAGTCCATGTGGCCATAGATGCGGACGCCGTCGATTTCCTTCACGTCGTTGGTGAAGAAATCGGCAATGTCCTCATAGGCCGACCAGTTGACGGGAACGCCGAGCTCGTAGCCATACTTGGCCTTGAACTGCTCCTTCAGATCGGCCCGATCGAACCAGTCCTTGCGGAACCAATAGAGATTGGCGAACTGCTGGTCCGGGAGCTGCCAGAGCTTCCCGTCCGGCCCGGTCGTGAACGACTTGCCGATGAAGTCGTCGACGTCGAGCATCGGATCGGTGACATCGGCACCCTCGCCTGCCATCCAGTCGGTCAGGTTCACGGCGCTCTGCAGCCGCGAATGCGTGCCGATCAGGTCGGAATCGTTGATATAGGCGTCGTAGAGATTGCGGTTGGTCTGCATCTGCGTCTGAACCGCCTGCACCACCTCGCCCTCGCCGAGCAGCTGGTGATTCACCTTGATCCCGGTGATCTCCTCGAAGGCCTTGGTGAGCACCTCCGACTCATAGCTGTGCGTCGGGATGGTCTCCGACAACACGTTGATCTCCATCCCGGCGAATGGCTTGGCCGCATCGATGAACCACTGCATTTCCTTGATCTGGTCATCGCGCGACAGGGTCGACGGCTGGAACTCGCCGTCCACCCACTTCTCCGCCGCGGCCATATCCGCCCATGACGCGCCCGGCGCCATGAGGGCGAATGCGGCAACGGTGCCGAACAGCAATTTTCTCATTGCGTCTTCCTCCCTCTCCTTCTTGCAAACACCGGCCGGCGGCCGGCCATCCCCCTGATGTCTCACGCCCATCGGAACACCGCGACGGCGTAGATGAGCGAAAGACCGAGAGCCCACCACAGGCTGGGCCCGAGCAGCCCAAGCCATGCGAGATGTATGAACGCGCTGCCGAGCAGCGAAATGAACAGCCGATCGCCGCGGGTCGTCCGCAGCCCCAGAATCCCGGTTCGCTGGGCGCCGCCCGGAGATACCACCTCCCACGCGGTCATGGCGCAAAGCAGCAGGAAGATGACCACGAAGAAAGTGGCCGTCTGCCAGGTCCATGCCATCCAAGCGAGACCCATCACATCCTCCCTTCACGCCCGCGCATCACACCCGCCCAAGGGCAAAGCCCTTGGCGATGTAGTTGCGTACGAAATAGATGACGATTGCGCCCGGGATGATGGTGAGCGCGCCGGCCGCGGCGAGCAGCCCCAGCTCGTAGCCGGACGTGCTCGCCGTGCGCGTCATGACGGCGGCGATCGGTTTGGCCGCGACCGATGTCAGTGTCTTCGCCAGCAGCAGTTCCACCCAGGAGAACATGAAGCAGAAGAACGCCGTGACCCCGATGCCGGAAGCGATCAGCGGCATGAAAATCTTCATGAAGAATTTCGGAAACGAGTAGCCGTCGATATAGGCGGTCTCGTCGATCTCCTTCGGTACGCCCGACATGAATCCCTCCAGGATCCACACCGCGAGCGGGATGTTGAACAGGCAATGGGCCAGGGCGACCGCAATATGCGTGTCGAACAGTCCGATCGCCGAGTAGAGCTGGAAGAACGGCAATGCGAACACCGCCGGCGGCGCCATGCGGTTGGTCAGCAGCCAGAAGAACAGGTGCTTGTCGCCGAGAAAGCGGTAGCGCGAGAATGCGTACGCCGCCGGCAACGCCACGGACACCGAGACCAGCGTGTTGATGCTGACATACAAGATCGAGTTTATGTAGCCGCCGTACCACGTCGGATCCGAGAAGATCTTGAGATAGTTTTCGAACGTGAAGCTGTGCGGCCAGAGCGTGAAGGATCCCAGGATCTCGTTGGTATTCTTGAACGACATGTTGAGCAGCCAGTAGATCGGCACCATCAGGAACAGGATGTAGAGGGTCGGCGCCAGCCAGGCTATGCGTTTCATGACTGATCCTCGCTGCGCATCATCAGCGTGTAGAAGATCCAGCTGAGCAGAAGCACGATCAGGAAGTAGATGATCGACATCGCCGCCGCCGGGCCCAAATCGAACTGGCCGAGCGCGATCTTGACCAGGTCGATCGACAGCAGGGTAGTGGCATTGCCGGGCCCGCCGCCGGTCAGCACCGACGGTTCGGTGTAGATCATGAACGAGTCCATGAAGCGCAGCAGGATGGCGATGGTCAGCACGCGCTTCATCTTCGGCAGCTGGATATAGCGGAACACCGCCCAGCGCGACGCCCCATCGATCTTCGCCGCCTGGTAGTAGGCGTCCGGGATCGAGCTCAGCCCGGCATAGGCCAGCAGCACGACCAGGGAGGTCCAGTGCCAGACATCCATCAGGATCAGCGTGAACCAGGCGTCGAACGGCTGGCGCGTGTAGTTGTAGTCCAGTCCCAGGCTGTTCAGCCCGCGTCCGAGCAGCCCGATATCCGGCAGCGACAGGATGTTCCAGATGGCGCCGACCACGTTCCAGGGAATCAGCAGCGGCAGCGCCATCAGCACCAGGCAGACCGAGGACCAGAATCCCTTGCGCGGCATGGTCAGCGCGATCGCCACGCCGAGCGGAATCTCGATGAGCAGGATGATCCCAGTGAACGAGAGCTGCCGGCCCAGTGCCGCATGAAAGCGCTCGGAGTTCAGCACGTCCTCGAACCACTTCACGCCTTCGAAGAAGAAGACGTTGTCGCCGAAGGTTTCCTGGACCGAGTAATTGACCACGGTCATCAGCGGAATGATCGCGTTGAACGCCACCAGCACCAGCACCGGCAGCACCATGAACCAGGCCTTGTTGTTCCAGGTCTTGTCCATGGGCTACGCGCCCCCCGCCGCGGCCGGTTCGCCTTCGACCCGCCGGCTGTCGGCGTAGATGTGGATGTTGGCGGGGTCGAGGAGGACGTTCGTCTGGTCGCCCTCGATCCGGGCGTCCTCGCCGGCGATGGCATTGAACACATTGCCATCGAGATCGACGCGCACGACCCGGTAACGGCCGACATCGTCGACCTTGAGCACGCGCCCCGGAAGGCCCCCGGAATCCGCACCGACCTGGACATATTCCGGGCGAATACCGAGCTCGGTCCGCGTGCCCTTGGCCAAGCCGGGATAGGCGCGCGGCAGCCGGATCTCCTGGCTGCCCAGCCGCGCCCGATTGCCGTCGATGCGCACCGGCGCCACGTTCATGCCGGGCGAGCCGATGAAGTATCCGACAAAGGTATGGGCCGGGCGCTCGAACAGGTCTTCCGGCGTGCCCATCTGGACCACCTCGCCCTCGTACATCACCACCACCTTGTCGGCGAAGGTCAGCGCCTCGGTCTGGTCGTGGGTGACGTAGACCATGGTCAGGTCGAACTGGCGGTGAAGCTGCTTCAGTTTCGACCGCAGCATCCACTTGAGATGCGGATCGATCACGGTCAGCGGCTCGTCGAACAGGATCGCGTTGACGTCCGGCCGCACCAGCCCGCGTCCGAGCGACACCTTCTGCTTCACGTCGGCAGTGAGTCCGCGCGCCTTCTTGTCGAGGATCGGCACCAGGTCCAGCATCTGGGCGATCTCGGCCACCCGCGCCTCGACTTCGGGCGCCGGGACCTGGCGGTTGCGCAGGGGAAAGGCGAGGTTCTCGGCGACCGTCATGGTGTCGTAGATGACCGGGAACTGGAACACCTGGGCAATGTTGCGGGACGCGGTCGGCAGTCGGGTGACATCGGTTCCGTCGAAGGCGACCCGGCCCTCGCTGGGCGTGACAAGCCCCGAAATGATGTTGAGCAGCGTGGTCTTGCCGCAACCCGAGGGCCCAAGCAGCGCATAGGCGCCGCCGTCCTCCCAGACATGGTCGAGGCGCTTCAGTGCATAGTCCTGCGCGCCCCGTGGTGCGGGGAGATAGGAATGCGCGACGCCGTCGAGAACGATGCGTGCCATTGCCGCCTCCTATGCCGCACGCCGGATGCCGGGCGCCATGGCGAGGGCGCCGGCCGCGTCGAAGACGAAAAAGCGACCGGGATCGAGATAGATCTCGACCGACTGGCCGATCGCGAGCTTGTGGACGCCGTGAGCCAGCGCCACCCATCGTTCGCCTGCGAAGTCGACGTGGATGAAGCTCTCCGACCCCGTGATCTCCGCGATCGCCACCGTCGCGCTCACCGCCACCGCTTCCGGACCCGGCCGCGAGAGATAGAGATGATCGGGGCGGAACCCGATGGTGTAGGCGCCATCGGCGAGCCCGCCGAACAAGCCCGCGACCGGCATCCGAAGATGGTCGGCGGCGGAGCTCAGCGTCGCTCCGGATTTCTCGACCGCCAGCGTGTTGATGGGCGGATCGGAGAAGATGCGCGCCGTCGCCAGGGTATTCGGGCGACGATAGACCTCGATGGTCGGGCCGAGCTGGGTCACGCGGCCCTGGGAGAGCGTCGCCGTCGCGCCGCCGAGCAGCAGCGCCTCGATCGGCTCGGTAGTGGCGTAGACCAGGATCGCCCCGGTGGCGGAGAAGATGCGCGGCAGCTCTTCGCGCAGCTCCTCGCGCAGCTTGTAGTCGAGATTGGCCAACGGCTCGTCGAGCAGCAGCAGCCCCGCCTTCTTCGCCAGGGCACGCGCCAGCGCGGTGCGCTGCTGCTGGCCGCCGGACAGTTCGAGCGGCGTGCGCTTGAGCAGCGGCGTCAGCTTGAGCATCTCCGCCACCTCGTGGACTCGGTGGTCGATTTCGTCCTTCGGCCGGCCGGCGACGCGCATCGGGCTGGCGATGTTCTCGTAGACGCTCAGCGCCGGGTAGTTGATGAACTGCTGGTAGACCATCGCCACGCTGCGCCGGCGCACCGGTACGCCGGTCACGTCGGCACCGTCCCAGAACACCCGGCCGGCGGTCGGCTGGTCGAGCCCCGCCATCAGGCGCATCAGCGAGGTCTTGCCGGAGAGCGTCGGCCCGAGCAGGACGTTCAGCGTCCCGTGCTCCAGGGTCAGGGACACGTCGCGGATGTGGTGCTCACCCCCGACGCTCCTGGAGATGTTGCGCAGCTCGAGCGTCATCTCGCGTCCCTTGTCATGCCGCCCTCATCAGGCCGCCGGCGCGTGCAGAGTCGATGCGCGCTCCCGCATGAAATCGCCCAGCCGCCGCGCATCTTCGGCCGACACCCGCAGTCCGAGCTTCGAGCGGCGCCACAGGACGTCCTCGGCGGTGCGCGCCCATTCGTGGCGCATCAGATAGGTCACCTCGCGGGCCTGCAGGTCGGCGCCAAAGCGCACGCCCAGGTCGGCCTCGCTGTGGGCGCCGTCGACGATCCGCCGCGCCCTGGTGCCATAGGCCCGCGCCAGGCGCAGGGCCTGGGCGTCCGCAAGGGCGGGGCAGCCCGCGCGCAGTTCCTCGGCCAGCGCCGGCACGCCGTCCACCGGCATGTCGCCACCGGGCAGCGCTGCGCCGGCGGTCCAGCGCGGACCGATGCCCCCGAGATGCGGGGCGATCTTGTCGAGCGCCGCCTCGGCCAGCCGGCGGAACGTGGTGATCTTGCCGCCGAAGATGTTGAGCACCGGCGCGAGCCCGGCCGGTGCATCCAGCTCCAGCACGTAATCGCGGGTCGCAGCCTTGGCATCCTTGGCCCCGTCGTCGAACAGCGGCCGCACGCCCGAATACGAGCGTACCACGTCGGCGGGCGCGACCTGCTGCCGGAAATACTCGTTCGCCGCCCGGCACAGATACTCCGTCTCCTGCTCGGAGATGCCGACACTGGCGGGGTCGCCCTGGTAGTCGACGTCGGTGGTGCCGATCAGGGTGAAGTCGCGCTCATAGGGGATCGCGAAGACGATCCGGCCGTCGGCATTCTGGAAGATGTAGGCGCGGCCGTGATCGGCGAGGCGGCGCACGATGATGTGGCTGCCCTTGACCAGCCGGACCCGCGCCGCGCCGTTGGCGCCGATGCAGCGGCCGATCACGTCGGCGACCCAGGGGCCGGCAGCATTGACCAGGACCCGGGCCTGGATCTCGCTGCGCAGACCGCTCACCGTGTCCTCGAGCTCGACGTTCCAGCCGTCTGCAGCACGCGTCGCGCGCACGCAGCGGGTGCGCGGACGGATCACCGCGCCGCGCTCGGCCGCATCCATCGCATTCAGCACGACCAGCCGGGAATCCTCGACCCAGCAGTCCGAATACTCGAAGGCGCGTCGGAACACCGGCTTCAGCGGCGCGCCGACCGGGTCCCGGGTGAGGTCGAGCACGCGGGTGGCGGGCAGGATCCGGCGGCCGCCGAGATGGTCGTACAGGAACAGGCCGAGGCGGATCAGCCAGGCCGGCCGCAGCCCGGCGTGATGGGGCAGCACGAAGCGCAGCGGCCAGATGATGTGGGGCGCGGCCCGAAGCAGTACCTCGCGCTCGATCAGCGCCTCGCGCACCAGCCGGAACTCGTAGTACTCGAGATAGCGCAGGCCGCCGTGGATCAGCTTGGTCGACGCTGCCGACGTGGCCCCGCCGAGATCCGCCTGTTCGCACAGCAGAACCGACAGCCCGCGCCCGCAGGCGTCGCGCGCGATTCCGCAGCCATTGATTCCCCCGCCGATGATGGCGAGATCGAACTTGGTGGACACCCGCCCGGCCTCCCTGAGCGCACCGCTTGAGCTGCGGCAACTATTTT
Source organism: uncultured Rhodospirillaceae bacterium (assembly GCA_964372215.1). Classification (GTDB taxonomy): domain Bacteria; phylum Pseudomonadota; class Alphaproteobacteria; order Dongiales; family Dongiaceae; genus DAIMFL01. Next base: position 79,346 of record CAYJQC010000017.1, on the reverse strand, counting down.
CGTATTCGGGATAAATCGCACCATAAGTGAAAGAAAAATCAGGCTCAAGAGAAAATTGCGAAGATCGAACGCACCTAATCGGCCTGGGGTTGGACCGCCGCCACGGCATCCTCGGCGACCTCGATCTGCACCCCGTGCTCGCGGGCGATCTGTGCCAGCGGCGCCGGCAGCGGCGCATCGGTGACGAACACGTCGATCTGCGAGAGATGGGCGATCCTGACCGGCGCCGAGCGGGCGAGCTTCATGCTGTCGCAGACCAGCACGACCTGGCGGGCATTGCGGATGATCGCCTGGGCGACCCGGACTTCGCGATGGTCGTAGTCGAGGATCGCGCCGTCGACCTCGATCGCCGAGGCGCCGATCACGGCATAGTCGACCTTGAACTGGCTGATGAACTCGGCGGTCGCCTCGCCGACCACGCCGCCGTCGCTGCGCCGCACCAGCCCGCCGGCGATGATCACCTCGACCCCCGGCGCCGGGCGCAGGATGTTCGCCACGTTGATGTTGTTGGTGATGACCAGCAGCCCGCGATGGGAGGTCAGGGCATGCGCGACTTGCTCGGTCGTGGTGCCGATGTTGATGAACAGCGAGCAGTTGTCGGGCAGCAGCGAGGCGGCGCGCAACCCGATCCGCCGCTTCTCCTCGAGCGCCAGGGTGTTGCGCGCCTCGTAGCCCATGTTCTCGACGCCCGAGGCGAGAACGGCGCCACCATGGATACGCTGCAGGACCCGGCGGTCGCAGAGCTCGTTGAGGTCCTTGCGGATGGTCTGCGGCGTGACCGAGAAGCGGTCGGCGAGATCGTCGACGTTCACCCGGCCCTTTTCCCGGGCGATGTTCAGGATCTCGACTTGCCGCGGGTTGATCAGCTCCATGCCGGCGTCCTTGTTATCGGCCCTCTCGGCGGGCATCCGGCGCCCGCTTCGCCCCTAGTTTGGCCTCGGGCAAGGGCGTGGCGCAACGGGGCGAATTGGGGCAGCGTGGGGATCCATGGACGCGGGAGCCAGGAGATGAAGGTCTGCCGGGCGGACAGCTACATCGTGATGCCCTGGAAGAACGGCGGCGGCTCGACCACCGAAGTCGCGATCTCGCCCGAGGGCGCCTCCCTCGACCACTTCGACTGGCGCATCAGCATGGCGCGGATCGAGCGCGCCGGGCCGTTCTCGTCCTTTCCCGGCATCGACCGGACCCTGACCCTGCTCGACGGGCCGCGGGTCGAGCTGCGGGTCGGCGATCGAGACATCGCGCTTTCCGCCGCTCGGCCGAGCCTGCGCTTTGCCGGCGAAGACCGCGTGACCGCGGCGGTCCCGGAAGGGCCGATCGTCGACTTCAACGTGATGACGCGGCGGGCGCGCTGCCGGCATCGGTTCGAGCAGGTGGAGATCGCCGGCGAGCGGAGCCTGACGCATGCGGGCGGCACGACGATCCTGTTTCTCGCCGAGGGCGGCGGACTCGCCTGTCACGACGACGCCGGACGATCCGCCGAGCTGGAGCGGCGCGACTGCCTGCTCCTGACCCAGGGCGACGCCCGCGACTGGCGCCTGAAGTCCGACAAGCCGGCGACGGTGTTCGTCGTCGCGCTTCTGCCTCAGGTCTGATCGCCGGTCAGGACCGCCGGGAATCCCGGGGCGCGCAGATCGGTGCCGAGCGCATCCTCCAGCAGCTTCACCACCATGGTCGACCAGGCGCCGCCGCCATACTGTTGGCGGGCCCGGATGAAGGTCTGGTCGACCAGCCCGGCGAGATCGAGCGGCACCCCGAACTCGCGCCCGAACTTGATGGCGAAGCCGAGATCCTTGCAGGCGAGGTCCATGGTGAAGCCGATGTCATAGCTGCCGTTCAGCACCAGCTGGCTCTCGGTCTCATGCACGAAACTATTGCCCGAGCTGGCCTTGATCGCGGCGAAGGCCTGGGCAAGGTCGAGCCCGCCGCGCTTCGCCAGCATCAGGGCCTCGCCGGCCGCGACCAGATGGATGAAGGCCAGCATGTTGGTGATCACCTTGATCACCGAGGCGCTGCCGAGCGGCCCCATGTGGAAGATCTCGCCGCCCATCGCCTGCAGCGCCGGACGATGGGCGTCGAATGTCGCGGCCTCGCCGCCCACCAGGATGGTGATCTCGCCCTGGGCGGCGCGATGCACCCCGCCGGTCACCGGCGATTCCAGCGTGGCAATGCCGCGTTCCGCCGCCAGGGCGGCCAGCCGCTTGATCTCGTCGCCGTCATTGGTGCTCATCTCGATCCAGGTGCCGCCGCGCGCCAGGCCGTCGAGCACGCCGTTCGGTCCGGCAAGCACGGCGGCGCTCGCGGCCGGCGATGGCAGGCAGGTAATGACGGCGTCGGACGATGCGGCCGCCTCCTTCGGCGAGGCGGCCCAGGCCGCGCCCGCGGCGAGCAGCGGCGCCGCCGCATCGCGGTTGAGGTCGTGGACGGTCACGGCGAAGCCGCCGCGGACCAGGCTCGCGGCGAGATGCGCGCCGAGATTGCCGAGGCCGATGAATCCGTAGCGCACCCCAAAACTCCCTTCTGCTTGCAAAACAGGTCAGCCGAGCGGATCGCGCGCCATTTCGAGATGCAGCCGGTCGCCGTCATAGGGATGGCGCCGGGCAACCTCCTCGTTCAGCTCGACGCCGAGTCCCGGCTCGCTCGGAGGAATGACGTAGCCCGCTTCCCAGCGCATCGGCTTCTTCAGGATCTCGGCGTGGAAGCCGCCCCAGTCCTGGATGCTCTCGAGGATCAGGAAGTTCGGGATGCAGGCGGCGAGCTGGACGTTGGCGGCGCCCTCGATCGGCCCGCAATAGAGATGGGGCGCGACCTGGGCGTAGTGCGCCTCGGCCATGCCGGCGATCTTCTTGGCCTCCAGGATGCCGCCGACCCGCCCCAGCGCCATCTGCAGGATCGAGGCGGCGCCGGTCTCCAGCACCCGGGCGAACTCGTACTTGGTGGCAAGCCGCTCGCCGGTGGCGATCGGGATGCTGGTCGCCCGCGCGATGCGGGCCATCTCCTCCGGCATCTCCGGCGGGCACGGCTCCTCGAACCACAGGGGATCGTAGGGCTCGATCCGCTTGGCCAGGCGAATGGCGCCGGAGGTGGTGAACTGCCCGTGGGTCCCGAACAGCAGGTCGGCCCTGCTTCCGACCGCCTCGCGCAGGCGCTTCATGAAGCGCGCCGACAGCTCCAGCGAGTCGAGATCGGGCTGGCGCGGGTCGAAGGCGGAGTAGCCGCCGGCGGGGTCGCACTTGACCGCGGTAAAGCCCTGGGCCACGTACTCCGCCGCGCGCGCGGCCGACAGGTCCGGGTCGTGGTAGATGCCTTCGTCCTCGTCCGCCTTCGGGTAGATGTAGGTGTAGGAACGCAGGCGCTCGCGCACCTTGCCGCCGAGCAGCTCGTAGACCGGCTTGTCCAGCGCCTTGCCGACAATGTCCCAGCAGGCCATCTCGATGCCGCTCAGCACGCCCATCAGCGAGATGTCGGGCCGCAGCGTGTAGCCGCTGCCGTAGACGTTGCGCCACAGCCGCTCGATCTTGAACGGATCGGTGCCGATGACGTGGCGGGCGCAGGCGTCCTCGATCATGCGGGCGACAACGTGCGGCCCGAAGGTGGCGGCATAGACCTCCCCCACCCCCTCGATGCCGCTGTCGGTGACGAGCTTCAGGAAGACGAAGTAACGACCGCCGAAATGCGGCGGCGGATTGCCCACGACGAAGGTCTGCACGTCGGCGATCTTCATTGCTGTCCCCAGGCCTCCGAACTCAGCCGTCGCTCGGCATCAGGCCGCGCATCGTCGCCACGAAACGCCGGGCTTCCGCCGCGATCTCGGCGACCGGCTTGCCCGGCTTGAACAGCGCCGAACCGATACCGAAGCCGGCGGCGCCCGCGGCCCAGTAATCGGCCATGGTCGCCGGCGCGATTCCGCCGACGGCGAGCAGGCGGGTCGCCGGCGGCAGGACCGCGCGCAGCGCCTTGACCATGGCCGGCGGCAGGATCTCCGCCGGGAACAGCTTCAGCGCGTCGGCGCCGAGATCGAGCGCGGCGAACGCCTCGGTCGGGGTCATGACGCCGGGCGCCACGGTGAGGCCTGCCGCCTTGGCCGCGCGGATAATCCGCGCATCGCAGTGCGGCATCACGATCAGGCGCCCCCCGGCATCGGCAACGCGCTCGACCGCCGCCGGATCGAGCACGGTGCCGGCACCGATCAAGGCGTCGTCGCCATGGGCGGCGGCAATGCGGGCGATGCTGAGATACGGCTCGGGCGAATTGAGGGGAACCTCGATGATAGTGATGCCGGCCTCGATCAACGCCGCGGCCACCGCGGCCGCATCGTCCGGCATCACGCCGCGCAGGATCGCCACCAGCGGCATCTGGCGCAGGCGATCCTCGAAGCGGTGGGGATAGCGGGTCATCGGGGCACCATTCTTGGCAACGCCTGAAGCGGATTGGCGCGGCGGAACGACACTAAGGGATCGCGGCGGCGTGCTCCAGTACCCGCGTCAGTCCGCGCAGGGTCGCCGCTTCGCTGTCGACCGTCTCGATCTCCCGGCCGAGATGGCGGAAGGCAGCGGCGTAGAGCGTCGCGAGCCGTCCCTCGGCGACCAGCCGGATCGGGCCGCTCGCCGGAAACAGCGCCGCCATGCCGCGGATCTCGTGGCCGATCAACAGCCCCGAAAGATAGGCTTCGAGCCCGTCGGCGGGGATGGCGCCGAACAGCCCCTCGGCGCGCAACCCGAACAGATGGTTGAGCAATCCGCCGGGCTCCCCCGCGCGGTCGAGTCCGCGCCGCAATCCGTCGGCAGCTGCGGGCGAAGGTGGTGCGGAAGGCGCGGTGTCGCCGGCGGAACCGGACTCCGCCGGCATCAGGGCGCCCAGCAGGCTGTGCCGCCGCAGCACCTCGAAGCTCTCGCCGGTCATCGCCGTGGCGAAGTCGACGATGGCGTCGTGCTGGTAGCGCACCCATTTGCTGTGGGTGCCGGGCAGGCAGAGCACGGCCGGCACCGGACCGGACATGGCGCCGAATACCTGGACTTCCTCGCCGCGCATGACGTCGTGGCGGGCGCCATCGGTCGAACGGCAGATTCCGGGAACGATGTGAGCGTTGCCGAGGCCCGGGACCGGACAAAGTGCTCCGGCCAGGTCCTCGAGCCGAACCGGGCAGGACCGATACGGCGCCTCGACCCAGCCCTGGCGGCTCCCGACCATTCCCGACATCAGGATCCGGCATTCCCCGGGGTTCGCCACCCACGGGCCGAGCAGCTCCGCCAGGGCGCCCGGGAAGCCGCCCGGCGGGACTTGGCGGATGCCACGCGGCAGACGGCGCCGCTCGGTCACCTCGCCACTCGGCCCGAGCCGATAGGCGCGCGCGTTGGTGGTGCCCCAGTCGATCAGGACCGTGTCACGAAGGCGCTTCGATGGCATGGCGGACGGACTCCTCCAGCGGCGGTCAGGCGCGGCGTCGCCCCGCAGGATGGGCTTGACTCGGTCGGCCCGTGCGCTCCAAATAAAGCATATTGTATGAGGAATGTGGAGCGACCTCCGGCGCCGGTCGGAACGGGCCGCAAACTCGGATACGCGACCGTCGGACGACGCGCAAGATCGCGTCCAACCGGGGTTTGGGAGGATCACGTTGCTTTCCAAGCGCGGCGGCAGCCGTACCTTTTCGCGTCGGAGCATCTACGGCCAGATCGCCCATGAGATCGGCCAGCGCATCCTGTGCGGCGACTACGCGCCGGAGTCGGTGCTGCCGAACGAAGCGACGTTCAGCGCCGAACTCAAGGTGAGCCGCACCGCCCTGCGCGAGGCGATCAAGGTGCTGGCGGCCAAGGGCCTGGTGGATTCGCGGCCCAAGATCGGCACCCGCGTACGCCCGCGCGCCCAATGGAACATGCTGGACCCCGACGTGCTGGCCTGGAGCTTCTCGGCCGGCGACACTGCGCGCCACGCGGTGAACCTGACCGAGCTGCGACGCGTGCTCGAGCCCGCCGCAGCGGCCCTCGCGGCGGAGCGGGCGTCGCCCGAGCAGATCGTCGAGATCGGCGCCGCCTATGACGCCATGGCCGAGGCCGGCGAGAATGTCGAGGCGGCGATCGGCCCCGATCTGCGGTTCCACCAGGCGATCCTCGAAGCCACCGGCAACGAGTTCATGGCGCCGCTCGGCTACGTCATCGAGTCGGCACTTATCGCGAGCTTCAAGCTGTCGAGCTCCTATCCCGGCGCGCGCGCCAATTCCCTGCCGCTTCACCTCGCCGTGCTCGAAGGCATCCGCGCGCGCGATCCCGTCGCCGCGCACGCCACCATGCTGACGCTGCTGCAGGAAACCCGCGCCGACATTGAACGCGTGCTGTCCGAGAACCCGGCAGCAGCCCTGCCACCCCGAAGGACGAGGACCCCGGCCGATGGCTGACGACAGCAAGCCGAAGACGACGCTCCGCTCCCGCGCCTGGTACGGCGGGGCCGACAAGGACGGCTTCATGCACCGCAGCTGGATCAAGAACCAGGGCCATCCCGACCACATGTTCGACGGCCGGCCGGTGATCGGCATCTGCAACACCGCATCGGACCTCAATCCCTGCAATGCCCATTTCCGCGAGCTGGTCGAGCCGGTGAAGCGTGGCATTTACGAAGCCGGCGGCTTTCCCGTGGAGTTCCCGGCGATGTCGCTCGGCGAAACCACGCTGCGGCCGACCGCCATGCTGTTCCGCAACCTGGCCAGCATGGAGGTCGAGGAGTCGATCCGCGCCAACCCGATGGATGGGGTGGTTCTGCTGGTCGGCTGCGACAAGACCACCCCGGCGCTGATGATGGGCGCGGCCAGCTGCGACCTGCCGACCATCGCCTTGTCTGGCGGGCCGATGCTCAGCGGCAAGTTCCGCGGTCGCGATGTCGGTTCCGGCACCTCGGTCTGGCAGTTCAGCGAGGCGGTCAAGGCCGGCGAGATGACCCTGGCCGACTTCATGAGCGCGGAATCCGGCATGTCGCGCAGCCCCGGCCACTGCATGACCATGGGCACCGCCTCGACCATGGCCAGCATGGTCGAGGCCCTCGGCATGGGCATGCCGGAAAACGCCGCCTACCCCGCCGTCGACGCAAGGCGCAAGCGCATGGCGTACATGGTCGGCATGCGCAGCGTCGGCATGGTCAAGGAGGATCTCCGGATGTCGAAGATCCTGACCCGCGAGGCGTTCCAGAACGCGATCCGCGCCAACGGCGCGATCGGGGGCTCGACCAACGCCGTGGTACATCTGCTCGCCATTGCCGGCCGCCTCGGCATCGACCTTTCGCTCGACGACTGGGATGCCTGGGGCCGCGACGTGCCGACCATCGTCGACCTGATGCCGTCGGGGCGCTTCCTGATGGAGGATTTCTGTTACGCCGGCGGCTTGCCGGTGGTGCTGAAGGCCCTGGGCGATCACGGCCTTCTCAACAAGGACGCGCCCACGGTCAACGGCCGGACCATATGGGAGAACGTCAGGGGTGCCGAGAACTTCAATGCGGAAGTGATCCGGCCGTTCGACAAGCCGCTGACCGCGAGCGGCGGCATCGCGGTGCTGCGCGGCAATCTCGCCCCCAATGGCGCCATCATCAAGCCCTCGGCGGCGACGCCCGCCCTGATGCAGCATCGCGGCCGCGCCGTCGTGTTCGAGAACATCGACGACTACAAATCGCGGATCGACGACCCGGCGCTCGAGATCGACGAAACCTGCGTCATGGTGCTGAAGAACTGCGGACCCAAGGGCTATCCCGGCATGGCCGAGGTCGGCAACATGGGCCTGCCGCCCAAGGTCCTGAAGAAGGGAATCACCGACATGGTGCGCATCTCCGATGCGCGCATGAGCGGCACCGCCTACGGCACGGTGGTGCTGCATACCGCGCCGGAAGCGGCGGCCGGCGGCCCGCTTGCCCTGGTCCGCAATGGCGACCTGATCGAACTCGACGTCGCCGGAAGGCGGCTCCATCTCGAGGTTGCCGATGGCGAGCTGGCACGTCGCCGCAAGGAATGGAACGCGCCCACGCCGCCGATGCCGAGCGGCTACCAGAAACTCTATGTCGACCACGTACTGCAGGCCGACCGCGGCGCCGATCTCGATTTCCTGGTCGGCAATCGCGGCGCCGCGGTGCCGCGGGAATCCCACTGAACCGGCTCGACATGCGCATGCTCCGAATCCATGCCGGCGATGCGCCGATCGTCCAGCACACAGCGACCCTGGCGCCGGCGCGCGAGTCCGGGTCGGGCGTGGACGGCAGCATCTGGTTCTCCGACCCGACCTACGGAATCCTGAGCGACTATGAAGGCGGTCGGGCCGATCCCGAGCAGGCACGCTGCAACGTCTTCCGAGTCGATCCTCAGAGTGGCGCGGTCGATGTGGTGGCCGACGATTTCGCAAAACCCAATGGCCTGGTCTTCTCGCCCGACGAGCGGACGCTGTACATCGCCGATTCCGGCCTGTCCCACGACGCCGACGGGCCGCACCATATCCGCGCCTTCGACGTGATCGATGGCCGAAAGCTGGCGAAGAGCAGGGTCTTCCACGTCGTCGATCCCGGCGTTCCCGACGGCATGCGGGTCGACACCCAAGGTAACGTCTGGACGAGCGCCCAGAACGGCGTGCATTGTGTGGCGCCCGACGGTACGCCGCTCGGCCGGATCAAGGTGCCGGAGATGGTGGCCAACCTCACCTTCGGCGGGCCGAAGAAGAACCGCCTGTTCATGATCGCCACCAAGACGCTCTATGCGGTCTACGTCGCCGCCGTCGGCGCCCAGCTACCGTGAGGCGACCAGACCCGACAGAATCACCGGCCGACCGGAGGGCCGTCAGATGAACGAGCATGTCACCGCCGCCGCGATCCGCCTGCATCCGGCCGACAACGTCGTGGTGGCCGCGCGCGCCATGCCCGCCGGCGCCGGCGTTGCCGGCGAGTCGGTGCTGTGCGCGGGCCCGATCCCGGCCGGCCACAAGCTGGCGACGGCACCGATTGCTGCCGGCGCGCCGGTGCGCAAGTTCAACCAGATCATCGGCTTCGCCGGCACCGACATCGCGCCCGGCGCGCATGTCCATGTCCACAACTGCGTCATGGGCGAGTTCGAGCGCGACTACGCCTTCGGCACCGACCTGCGCCCGACCGCCTATGTCCCGCCAGCCGAGTGCGCGACTTTCCAGGGCTTTGTCCGGGCCGACGGCCGGGTCGGCACGCGCAACTACATCGGAATCATGACCACGGTGAACTGCTCGGCCACCGTGGCCAAGATGATCGCCGCGGCGTTCGATGGCGATGCGCTCGCCGGCCATCCCAATGTCGACGGCGTCGCCGCCTTCGTCCACGGCACCGGCTGCGGCATGGCGACCAAGGGAGACGGCTTCGATATTCTGCAGCGCACGCTATGGGGATACCTGCGTCATCCGAACTTCGCCGGCGTGCTGCTGATCGGCCTCGGCTGCGAAGCCGCGCAGATCCGCTTTCTCATCGACATGTACGGCGACACACCCGGCCCGGCATTCCGCCACATGACGATCCAGGGCACCGGCGGCACCCGCGCGACCGTCGCGGAAGGAATCCGCGTCGTCAAGGAGATGCTGGCCGAGGCCGACCAGGCGCGCCGGCAGACGGTCGGCGCCGAGCATCTGACCCTGGCCCTGCAATGCGGTGGCTCCGACGGCTACTCCGGGATCACCGCCAACCCGGCGCTGGGCGCTGCCGCCGACCTGCTGGTGTGCCACGGCGGCACCGCCATCCTGTCGGAAACCCCCGAGGTGTATGGCGCCGAACACTTGCTCACCCGCCGCGCCGTCAGCCGCGACATCGGCGAGAAGCTGCTCGCGCGCATCAAGTGGTGGGAAGGCTACACCAGCCGCAACGGCGGCGAGATGAACAACAATCCGTCGCCGGGCAACAAGGAGGGCGGCCTGACCACCATCCTGGAGAAGTCGCTCGGCGCCGCCGCCAAGGGCGGGACCACCAATCTGGTCGATGTCTACGAGTACGCCGAGCCGGTGACCGCCAAAGGCTTCGTGTTCATGGATTCGCCGGGCTACGATCCGGCCTCGGTGACCGGGCAGGTCGCGAGCGGCGCCAACATCGTCTGCTTCACCACGGGCCGCGGCTCGGTGTTCGGATTCAAGCCGTCGCCCAGCATCAAGCTCGCCACCAACACCGCGATGTACCAGCGCCTGTCCGAGGACATGGACGTGAACTGCGGCGAGATCCTGAGCCACGGCGTCGCCGTGCCGGAAATGGGCGAGCGCATCTTCCGATTGATTCTCGACGTCGCCTCCGGCACCAAGTCGAAAAGCGAGGAGCTCGGGTTCGGCGACAACGAGTTCACGCCTTGGCTGGTCGGCGCAGTGATGTAGTGGACGGGCCCCGGGCTTTGACGACAGCGATGAACCTGACACCCGAGTCCGTGCTGCCGGCCGATGGCACCGCCGGCACGCTGGTCGGCCGCGCATGGCTGCCCGGCGACCCGCCGGGGCCGAGTATCGTCCTGGCCGGCGCCGATGGGCTGCGCGACATCAGCCGCGCCTATCCCACCATGTCGGCCCTGCTCGACGCGCCCGACCCGGCCTCCGCAGCACGCCGCGCTGCCGACGACGCGCCGCTGATCGGGAGCCTTGCCGACTGCCTTGCCCACACCCCGGCCGAACGGCGGGATCCCGCCCGCTCCCATCTGCTGGCGCCGGTCGATCTCCAGGCGATCAAGGCCTGTGGGGTGACCTTCGTTTCCAGCATGCTGGAGCGGGTGATCGAGGAACAGGCCAAGGGCGATCCCGCCGCCGCCGAGCGCATCCGGGGCGCCATCAACCAGGAGATCGGCGGCGACCTGGCACGGGTGAAGCCGGGTTCGGACGATGCCGAACGGCTCAAGCAGGCCCTGATCCAGCGCGGCATGTGGTCCCAGTATCTCGAGGTCGGCATCGGCCCCTATGCCGAGGTGTTCACCAAGAGCCAGCCGATGTCGGCGGTCGGCACCGGCGCCGATGTCGGCATCCACCCGGACTCGGTGTGGAACAACCCCGAGCCGGAAGTGGTTCTGGTGCTGAATTCGGCCGGGCGGATCGTCGGCGCCACCCTCGGCAACGACGTCAATCTGCGCGACTTCGAGGGCCGCAGCGCGCTGCTGCTCGGCCGCGCCAAGGACAACAACGCGTCCTGCGCGCTGGGGCCGTTCGTCCGGCTGTCCGATTCCAGCTTCTCCCTCGACGCCCTGCGCCGGATCGAGGTGCGCCTCCGGATCGAAGGGCCGGACGGCTTCGTGCTCGACGACCGCTCCTCCCTGGCCAAGATCAGCCGGGATGTCGCAGATCTCGCGGCCCAGACTGCCAGCAGGAATCATCAGTACCCGGACGGGCTGGTGCTGTTCACCGGCACCATGTTCGCGCCGACCAAGGACCGCGGCGCGCCGAGCCTGGGCTTCACCCACAAGGTCGGCGACATCGTCACCATCTCGGCGCCGGAGCTCGGCGCCCTGACCAACACTGTCAGGCATTGCCCGGATGTCGCGCCCTGGCGCTTCGGCGCCGGCGCGCTGATGGCCAATCTGGCGAAACGCGGGCTGCTCTGAGGCCGAACGCAAGAACTGCCGCAAGGACGCACACGGCGCCGCCGGCGGCATCGAGGGGATCAACAGTGGACACGAAGGGACCGGCATGACGGGACGGCTGGACGGCAAGACGGCGGTGATCACCGCCGCGGCGCAGGGGATCGGACGGGCGACGGTGGAGATGTTCGCCGCCGAGGGGGCCCGGGTCTGGGCCACCGACGTGAACGAGGGAAAGCTGGCGGAGCTGGCCGCATTGCCGGGGGTCAGGCTGCGCCACCTCGACGTCACCGCCGCAGCCGACGTCATCGCCTCGGTCGACGAGATCAGGGGTGTCGACGTGCTGGTGAACTGCGCCGGCTTCGTCCATCACGGAACCATCCTCGATTGCGCGGAATCGGACTTCGATTTTTCGGTCGCGCTCAACCTTCGCGGCGCCTATCGCATGATCCGCGCCTACCTGCCCGGCATGCTGGAGCGCGGCCGGGGCTCGATCGTCAACATCGCCTCGGTCGCTTCGTCGGTGAAGGGCGTGCCCAACCGCTTCATCTACGGGGCGACCAAGGCCGCGGTGATCGGCCTGACCCGCTCGGTGGCGGCCGATTTCGTGGGCCGCGGCATCCGCTGCAACTCGGTTTGCCCGGGTACCGTGCACAGCCCGTCGCTCGAGAGCCGGATCGCCGCGCTCCCCGATCCGATCGAGGCGCGCAAGGCCTTCATCGCGCGCCAGCCGATGGGCCGCATCGGACAGCCCGAGGAGGTCGCCGCCCTGTGCACCTACCTGGCGTCGGACGAATCCGCCTATGTCACCGGCGCCGAGTTCGTCATCGACGGGGGCATGAGCATTTGAGCGACGAACAGCCCGCCAGGAGGAGGAACTGATGGCCAGGAGCACCCGCGTGGGTCTGATCGGCGTCGGCCTGATGGGGCACGGCATCGGCAAGAACATCGTCGAGAAGGGCCATCCGCTCGCGGTTCTCGCCCATCGCAACCGGCAGCCGGTCGACGATCTGATCGCGCGCGGCGCCACCGAGGCGAAGTCGCCGCGAGAGCTGGCCGCGACCAGCGACCTGGTGATCACCTGCGTCACCGGCTCGCCGCAGATGGAGGAGATCGTGTTCGGCACGGACGGGCTGCTCGCCGGCATGCGCAGCGGCGTCGTGGTCGCCGACGCCACCACTGCCGATCCGAACTCCACGGTCCGGGTCGCCGCCGCGATCGCCGACAAGGGCGGGCGGTTCGTCGACATCCCCCTCACCCGCACGCCCAAGGAGGCCGAGGCCGGCAAGCTCGGCCTGATGACCGGCGGCGACCTCACCACCCTCGCCGAGATCCGTCCGGTGCTGGACTGCTTCGCCGACACCATCATCCATGCCGGCGGCATCGGCGCCGGCCACAAGCTGAAGCTGGTCAACAACTTCATCGCGCTCGGTACCGCCGCCCTGGTCAGCGAAGGCATCTGCGTCGCCGCCAAGGCCGGGGTCGACCTGCAGGCGCTCAACGACATCGTCAGCGCCGGCGGCGCCAACAGCGTGATGTTCCAGCGGGTGATGCAGCTGGTATTGAAGGACGACGACACCGCCCTGCAATTCGTCATCGGCAATGCCCAGAAGGATCTGCGCTACTACACCGGCATGGCCGAGCTGCTGCCCTGCACCGCCTTCATCGCGGAAACGGTGCACCAGACCTATGTGATGGCCAGCAATACCGGCCACCGCGATTCCTATGTCCCGCGCCTGGTCGACGTGCTGGGCGAGATCAACGGCGTTACCGCCAGGCCGCGGAAATAGCCGTCCGGCCGACACCCGTTTTCGGACATCAAAGGCAGCGGACGGGCAGCGATTCCGCGGCTTGACGGCGATCGAATCCGCCCGCCAAACTCGAGCTTGAGCGGCCGTACTGGCGCTGCCGGCGGCGCCATTGCACTGGCCGCCGGTTGCCCCGAGAATGGGACCGGCCGCGGGCGGTTTCGGTGACCTCCCGGCGGCACGCCACAGCTTGGATCGATCGGTGCGAGAGCTTGGACGTTAGCTACGACATCGGCGTCGTCGCCCTGTCCATCCTGGTCGCCTTCCAGGGCGCCTATGTCAGCCTATCGCTGGCCCGCCAAGTTCCGGCGGCAGCCGGCCTGCGGCTGCGCGCCCTGCTGTCCGGCGCCGCGGTCACCCTGGGCGTCGGCATCTGGGCCATGCATTTCGTCGGCATGCTGGCCCTGCAGCTGCCGGTTCTCGTCAATTACGACCTGCTCCTGACCCTGGTTTCGGCCCTGGTCGCGATCATCGTGGTCGGGATCGCCATGCTGCTGGTCAGCCTGCGGCTCGGCCGGCGGCGGTTGATCGCCCTCGGCGCCGTCGTCATGGGCGTCGGCATCGCCTCGATGCATTATCTCGGCATGGCGGCGATGCGGGCCAATTGCATCACCACCCACGCCTGGCCGCTGGTTGCACTCAGCGTCGTCGTAGGTATCGTCGCCTCGGCGCTGTCGCTGTGGCTGTGCTTCGGCACCTCGCGGCGCCCGCCCATCGCCTTTGCCGCCCTGGCGATGGCGCTGGCCATCTCCGGCATGCATTACACCGCCATGTGGGCGGCCTGGTTCGAACCGACCGGTGTCGACCTGGTGCTGCGGGCGCCGGCGCTCAGCTCCAACGTCCTCGCCATCGTCGTCGCCGTGGTCGCCTTCGTGATATCGGGCATATTCGTGCTTGGCCTGCTGCCGGCCGGCGCGCCCGCCGAGGCGACCGATTCTGGGCCGAATGCGCAGCCCGATGCCGACGGGGCGCTTCCGGCGCCGCAACCTTCCGCGGTCCCGGTTCCGGACATGGCCGGGCACCGCATTCCCGTGAGCGCCAACGGCGCCATGCGGCTGCTGGACCCGGGGGAGATCCTCTCGGTCAAGGCGAACGCCCACTACACCACCGTGTTCGACGGGCGCGCCGCCCATTTCTGCAATCTGTCGATCACCGAGGTCGAGGAGCGCCTCGGCCGCGGCCGGTTCGTACGGGTCCATCGCAGCTTCCTGGTCAATCGCGACCACGTCGCCGCGTTTCGGCGCCACGGCGACCAGGGGCTGCTGGAGCTCGATTGCCAGCCGCCCTTCCAGGTTCCGGTCAGCCGGGGCCGGGTGCCCCAGGTCCGCCAGCTGCTCGGCATCTGACGCGGCCCTGCGTGCTGCGCCGGTCGCTCCAGCGTGTGGTGCTCCTTTCGCACCGCAGCAACGGCAGCGCAGCATTCACGGGGAGGCCGTTCCGCGAGGCGACCCCCGCGCGGTAGCGAGTCCTTCAGGTCAAACTACCTGCCGCAGTTCATGCGGAACTCCCGCAATTCGTGACCCGCCGGCGGTGTTCGTGCGCCGCCGCTTCCGGAGGGTCGGGCTCGCCTCCATGCTGCGATCAGCGCGCCAAACGGTTGCTGCTCAATAAGAAACTCCACAAGATGGGAGGAGGAATCGGTGATACCCGGCAAATTCGACTATCACCGCCCGGCGACCCTGCCCGAGGCGGTGAAGCTGCTCGCCGAATACGGCGATGACGCAAGGCCGCTGGCCGGCGGACACAGCCTGATCCCGATGATGAAGCTGCGCCTGGCCGTACCCGGGCATCTGATCGACATCAGCCGGATCGGCGACCTCCGCTTCATCCGCGAGGAAAGCGGCGAGATCGTCATCGGCGCGATGGCCACCCAGCACGATCTGCTCGAGTCGTCGCCGCTCGGCCGGAGCTGCCCGATCATCGCCGAGGCGGCGGCACTGATCGCCGATCCCCAGGTGCGCTATTGCGGGACCCTGGGCGGCAACGTCGCCAACGGCGATCCCGGCAACGACATGCCGGCGGTGATGCAGTGCCTCGGCGCCAGCTATGTGCTGGCCCGCGCCGGCGGCAGCCGCCGGGTGGCGGCCCGCGACTACTACGAAGGGCCCTACTCTACCGCCGCCGAAACCGGCGAACTGCTGACCGAGATTCGCATCCCCAAGCCGCCGGCGGGTCATGGCCACGCCTACACCAAGCTCAAGCGCAAGGTCGGCGACTACGCGACCGCGGCCGCCGCGGTCATCCTCACCCTGGCGGGCGGGAAATGCGCCAGCGCCGCGATCGCCCTCACCAATGTCGGCGACACCCCGCTCTTCGCCGAGGCCGCGGCCAAGGCATTGGTCGGGACCGCGCTCGACGACGCGGCGGTGAAGAAGGCCGTCGATCTCGCCAAGGCCATGACCCGGCCGGCCGCGGATGCCCGCGGCCCGGTCGAGTATCGCGTCTACGCCGCCGGCATCATGCTGGCCCGCGCCATCGCCCGCGCCAAGTCGCGCGCGACCGGCGCCTGATCGGGGAGGAACCGGACATGGCGAACAGAACCGTCGCGCTGACGGTCAACGGGCGCGCCGCCTCGGTCGAGGTCGAGGATCGCACCCTGCTGATCCACGTGCTGCGCGAGCAGCTTGGCATCACCGGCCCGCATATCGGCTGCGAGACCACCCATTGCGGTGCCTGCACCGTCGATCTCGACGGTCGCTCGGTCAAGTCCTGCACCGTGTTCGCGGTCCAGGCCGACGGCGGCAAGATCGTCACCATCGAAGGCATCGCCAACGCCGACGGCACGCTGCACGCACTGCAGGAAGGCTTCCGCGAGATGCACGGCCTGCAATGCGGCTTTTGCACCCCGGGCATGATCACCCGTGCCTACCGGCTGCTGCAGGAGAATCCGAACCCGAGCGACGAGGAGATCCGCTGGGGCATCTCCGGCAATCTGTGCCGCTGCACCGGCTACCAGAACATCGTCAAGGCGATCCACCACGCCGCCGACAAGCTGGCCGGCCGCGGCGTCAAGGAGGCAGCGGAATGAACGACCTGACCCCCAGCAAGCAGGACCGCGAGGCCGGCCTCGAAGGCGTCGGCTGCTCGCGCCGCCGCGCAGAAGACACACGTTTCATCCAGGGCAAGGGCAATTACTGCGACGACCTGAAGCTGCCGGGCATGCTGTTCGGCGACATCGTCCGCTCGCCCCACGCCCACGCCCGGATCAAGAAGATCGACGCCTCCAAGGCGCTGGCGCTGCCCGGCGTCAAGGCGGTGCTGACCGCCAACGACCTGAAGCCGGTCAAGCTGCACTGGATGCCGACCCTCGCCGGCGACGTCCAGGCGGTGCTGGCCGACGAAAAGGTGCTGTTCCAGAACCAGGAAGTGGCGTTCGTCATCGCCGAGGACCGCTACATCGCCGCCGACGCGGTGGACCTGGTGGAGGTCGAGTACGAGCCGCTGCCGCCGCTGGTCGATCCGCTGAAGGCGCTCGACCCCGACGCGCCGCTGCTGCGCGAGGACATCAAGGACAAGAAGACCGGCGCCCACGGCGAGCGCCGGCACCACAACCACATCTTCCGCTGGGAGGCCGGTGCCAAGGACGAGACCGACAAGGTGTTCGCCGGCGCGCCGGTCAAGGTGAAGGAGTTCATCGCCTATCAGCGGGTGCATCCCTGCCCGCTGGAAACCGCGGCCTGCGTCGCCTCGATGGACAAGATCAACGGTCAGATCACCATCTGGGGCACCTTCCAGGCGCCGCATGTGGTGCGCACGGTGGTGGCGCTGCTCTCCGGCATCCCGGAGCACAAGGTGCGAGTGATCTCGCCCGACATCGGCGGCGGCTTCGGCGGCAAGGTCGGGGTCTATCCCGGATATGTCTGCACCATCGTCGCCTCGATCGTGCTGGGCGTGCCGATCAAGTGGGTCGAGGATCGCATCGAGAACCTGTCGACCACCGCCTTTGCCCGCGACTACCACATGACCGCCGAGCTAGCGGCGACCCAGGACGGCAAGATCCTGGGCCTGCGCGCCCATGTGATCGCCGACCATGGCGCCTTCGATTCCTGCGCCGACCCGACCAAGTTCCCGGCCGGGTTCTTCCACATCTGCACCGGGTCCTACGACATCCCGACCGCGCATGTCGCCGTGGACGGCGTGTACACCAACAAGGCGCCCGGCGGCGTGGCCTATCGCTGCTCGTTCCGGGTCACCGAAGCGGCCTACATGATCGAGCGCATCGTCGACGTGCTGGCCCGCAAGCTGAACATGGACCCGGCGGAGATCCGCTCGAAGAACTTCATCCAGCCGGCGCAGTTCCCCTACCAGTCGGCGCTCGGCTGGGAATACGATTCCGGCAACTACCCGACCGCCATGAAGAAGGCGCTGGAAACCGTCGGCTACGACGCGCTCAGGCGCGAGCAGGCGGAGAAGCGCAAGGCATTCGAGCGCGGCGAGACCCGCGAGCTCATGGGCATCGGGGTCTCCTTCTTCACCGAGATCGTCGGCGCCGGGCCGACCCGCAATTGCGACATCCTGGGGATCGGCATGTTCGATTCCTGCGAGATCCGCATTCACCCGACCGGCGCCGCGGTGGCGCGGCTCGGCACCAAGTCCCAGGGTCAGGGCCACGAGACCACCTATGCCCAGATCCTGGCGACCGAGATCGGCCTGCCGGCCAGCATGATCTCGATCGAGGAGGGCGACACCGACACCGCGCCCTACGGCCTCGGCACCTACGGCTCGCGCTCGACGCCCGTCGCCGGCGCGGCGGCGGCGCGCGCCGGCCGCAAGATCCGCGCCAAGGCGCAGAAGATCGCCGCCCATCT
This sequence comes from uncultured Rhodospirillaceae bacterium, assembly GCA_964372215.1. GTDB lineage: Bacteria > Pseudomonadota > Alphaproteobacteria > Dongiales > Dongiaceae > DAIMFL01. The sequence continues at coordinate 61,209 of CAYJQC010000017.1, read as the reverse complement.
CCTCGAGGTTGCCGAAGGCGACCTCGAATTCGACGTCGATCGGTTCCAGGTCAAGGGCCTGCCCGAAAAGACCAAGACCATGAAGGAGATCGCCTGGGCCGCCTACAACAACCTGCCCGAGGGCATGGAGCCGGGGCTGGAGGCGGTGGACTACTACGATCCGCCCAACATGACCTTTCCGTTCGGCGCCTATGTCTGCGTCATGGATCTCGACGTCGATACCGGCGAGGCCAAGATCAGGCGCTTCTATGCGCTCGACGATTGCGGCACGCGGATCAACCCGATGATCATCGAGGGCCAGGTCCATGGCGGTTTGACCGAGGGCTTCGCCATCGCCATGGGGCAGGAAATCCGTTACGACGCGGATGGCAACGTGGTGACCGCCACGCTGATGGATTTCTTCCTGCCGACCGCGGTCGAGACCCCGGTGTGGGAGACCGACTTCACTGTCACGCCCTCGCCGCATCACCCGATCGGCGCCAAGGGCGTGGGCGAGAGCCCCAATGTCGGCAGCGTGCCCTGTTTCTCGAATGCGGTGGCCGACGCCTTCGCCCATCTCGGCGTCACCCACCTGCAGATGCCGCACGACCAATGGCGCATCTGGCAGGCGGCCGACCGCCTCGGCCTGCACGGTTGAGGGCCACGATCCCGAACCTGCCCCGGCGCCCAGCGCGCCGGGGCCTTGTTCGGGATAGAATGGCATGACCATGCTCGATCGCGACCGTCTGGCAAAGCGGCTCGACGAGGTCGGCTACGTCGCCGAGCCGTCCCTCGCCCTCGCCTTGTCGCTGATGGACATGCTGAAGCGCCCGCTGCTGGTCGAGGGCGAGGCCGGCGTCGGCAAGACCGAGATCGCCTACGCCCTGGCGGCCCTGCATGGCTGCCGGCTCATCCGCCTGCAGTGCTATGAGGGGCTCGACGCCTCGAGCGCGATCTACGAGTGGAACTACCAGCGCCAGCTGCTCTCGATCAAGGCGCGCGAACAGGGCGGCGAGAGCCCGGCGGCGATCGAGCAGAGCATCTTCTCCGAGGACTACCTGCTGGAACGCCCGCTGCTGGCGGCGATCCGCGCCGAGGCGCCCGTCGTCCTGCTGATCGACGAGATCGACCGGGCGGACGAGGAATTCGAAGCGTTCCTGCTCGAGGTCCTCTCGACCTATCGCATCTCGATCCCCGAGCTCGGCACCGTGGAGGCGCGCTCGATTCCGCGGGTCGTGCTGACCTCCAACGGCACACGCGAGCTGTCGGACGCGCTCAGGCGTCGCTGTTTGTTCCACTATCTCGACTATCCCGACGAGGCGCGCGAGACCCGCATCCTGCTGGCGCGCCTGCCCGACATCGACGTGCGCCTGGCACGGCAGATCAGCGCGTTCGTCGGGCGTATCCGCAGAGAGGACCTGCGCAAGGTGCCGGGCGTCGCCGAGACCCTCGACTGGGCGGCGGCGCTGGTCGGGCTCGGCATCGCCGACCTGAAGGCCGAGCCGGAGACGGTGCACGAGACCATGATCTGCCTGCTCAAGACCCAGGAGGACCGGGCGAACATGGCGCCGGAGGTCACGGCGCGCCTGCTCGGACGGGTGGCATGAGCGCGACCGCCAGCAAGATGCAGGCGCCCGAGGCCGGCGTGATGCTGCGGCGACGCGCCATCGCCTTCCTGCGCCAGCTCCGGCTCAACGGCTTCACCATAGGCCCGGCGGAGGCGGCGGACGCATTGCGGCTCCTGGCCGGCGCCGACCTGTCGCGCGCCGGCGATCTGCGCGATTCATCGAAGGCACTGCTGTGCTGCCGGCGCGAGGATTGGCGCCGCTTCGACGAGCTGTTCGAGGCGCATTGGCGCGGCCACGGCATGAAGCGCGCGGCGCTCGTGCAGGGCGCACCGCCCAAATCGACGGAAAGCCTCAGGCGGCTGACCCAGGGGCCGGGTCCGCAGGGCGTCCCCGACGCGCTGGCCGATCAGGCCGAACACGTCGACGAGGCGTCGGCGGCCGATGCCCATCCCGGCACCAGCCGGCGCGCCGGCGCCTCGACTGTCGAGAACATCGCCGACCGGGATCTGCGCCACCTGACCGATCCGGCCGATCTGGCCCGCGCCCATCTGCTGGCCGAGCGGCTGTCGCGGCGCATGCGCCACCGCCTGCACCGGCGCGAGCGCCTGGCGCGCCGGGGCCGCCGTCTCGATCTGCGCGCCACCATCCACCGCTCGATTTCCCGGGGCGGCACCCCGGTCTCCCTGGCGTTCCGGCACCGTCGGCACAAGCCGCTGGCCATCACCCTGCTGCTCGACGTCTCCGGGTCGATGGACCAGTACGCCGGGTTCTTCCTGCGCTTCATGCATGGCGCGCTCAGCCATTTCCGCCGCGCCGAGGCCTTCGTGTTCCACACCCGGCTGGTCCATGTCGCCCCGGCGCTCAGGGAGCGCAATCCGCAGAAGGCGCTCGACCGCATGTCGCTGGTCTGCCAGGGCTGGTCCGGCGGCACCCGGATCGGCGACTGCCTGGCCGAATTCAACCGCCACCACGCGGCGCGGGTGCTCGGCTCGCGCTCGGTCCTGGTGGTGTTGTCGGACGGCTACGACACCGGCGCGCCCGAGCGCCTCGAGCGCGAGATGGCGGCAGTCGCCCGGCGCACCCGGCGCATCGTCTGGCTGAACCCGATGGCCGGCTGGCAGGGCTACGAGCCGGCGGCGGCGGGCATGCAGGCCGCCCTGCCCCATGTCGACCTGTTCGCCCCGGCGCACAATCTCAGGAGCCTGGAGGCTCTCGAACCCTATCTCGCGAGGATCTGAGACATGCGGGACCAGGACGTCTTCGACCTCATCGCCCGGCTGACCGCCGCCCGTACTCCGTTCGCCGTCGCCACCGTGGTGCGCACCGTGGCGGCGACCGCCGCGAAGGCCGGCGCCAAGGCGGTGGTCACCGCCGAGGGCACGCTGCACGGCTTCATCGGCGGCGGCTGCGTTACCGGCGCGGTCAAGCGCACCGCGGCAATCGCCCTGCAGGAAGGCCGCGCCCACCTGATCAGCGTGGTGCCGCGCGACGAGTTCGAAGCGCTCGGCGACAATGCAGTGGCGAGCGGACAGGGTGTCGAGCGCCATCGCAGCAACTGCCCGTCCGGCGGCACCATGGACGTGTTCATCGAACCGATGCTGCCCGCCCCCGAGCTGGTGATCTGCGGCAGTTCGCCGGTGGCCGCCGCGATCGCCGAGCTGGCGCCCCATGTCGGCTTTGCGGTCACGGTCGTGGCCCCAGAGTCAGATCGCCGTTCTTTCAAGAGCTTCGACCGTGCCATTGCGACCCTGGGCGAGCTGCCACCGGCGCCTTGCGAGCGCTACGTGGTGGTCGCCACCCAGGGCCGGCGCGACTTCGAGACGCTGAAGTCGGCGCTGGAGACCGATCTGCCCTTCGTCGCCTTCATCGGCAGCCGCCGCAAGGCCGCGGTGCTCAAGACGCGACTGGCCGAAAGTGGCCTCGACGACACCAGGCTGGCCCGCCTCTCCTCGCCGGCCGGGATCTGGATCGGCGCCATCACGCCTGAGGAGATCGCCCTCAGCGTGGTCGCCGACGTCGTGCGCACCCGCCGCCTGGGCGCCCGCAAGGCTGCGGCCGACACGGCGGCCGCCGGTCACGCCGCCTAGGCTAAGAGGCGACGGCGCCAGCCCGCAATCGTTCGGCCTCGGCCTCCAATTCCACGATCCGGCGGTCGCGTTCGTCGAGCGCCGCGGCAACATCGGCCGCCTCGAAGCGCTGCGGAATGTGCTGGGGACAATTGGCATCCCAGGCGGTGACGGTGAACAGGATCGCCTGCTCCGGCCGCGCCTTGTAGCCTTCCGGCATCAGCCTGGCGATCAACGCCTCGTCGCCCTCGACGACGCGCGCTTCGCCCCAGATCTTGACGCGCCGCCGGTGCGCGTAGTCGATCAGGAACAGCTGCGCCTTCGGATTGTCCACCAGATTGCCGAGGGTGATGTATTGCCGATTGCCGGTGAAATCGGCAAAGCCGATGGTGCTGTCGTCGAGCACCCTGAGAAAGCCGGCCGGACCGCCGCGATGCTGGATGTAGGGCTGCCCCTCGCCGCTGGCGGTGGCGAGGAAGACGCTGATCTGCGCCGCGATGAAGCCGGCGAGGTCGGGGGTGATCCGGGTCTGCCAGGAACCGCGCTCCTCCATCCTTTCGTAGCCGCCGCGCGATCCTTTCCGGGTCTGCGCCGACTTGACCGAGGGCGTGAATGCGACGTCGCTGGCGTAAACCTTCGATCTGTCCATGGCGGCCACCTCAGAAGCCGAGATCGCTCAGCCCCGGATGATCGTCGGGACGGCGGCCGAGCGGCCAATGGAACTTGCGCTCGCTGTCCGTGATCGGAGCATCGTTGATGCTGGCGATCCGCAGGCGCATCAGGCCGTGTTCGTCGAACTCCCAGTTCTCGTTGCCGTAGCTGCGGAACCAGTGGCCGCTGTCGTCGTGCCACTCATAGGCGAAGCGCACCGCAATGCGGTTCTCGCGAAATGCCCATGGTTCCTTGATCAGTCGGTAGTCGAGTTCGCGGTTCCACTTGCGCGTCAGGAACGCCTCGATGGCCACGCGGCCTTGCAGGAACTCGGCGCGGTTCCGCCAGCGGCTGTCGGCCGTGTAGGCAAGCGCGACCTTCGCCGGGTCGCGGCTATTCCAACCGTCTTCCGCCAGGCGCACCTTTTGTGCGGCGGTCTCGCTGGTGAAGGGAGGTAGCGGCGGGCGGCTCATGATGCGGATCCTCGCTGGAGTGGGTCGCGACCGGCGACATTGTTTGTGTCGCCGGCGCAACCCGTGGCAAGAGATGGCGTCACGCGACCTTGCGGGCGGTGACGACCGGGAAGTCGATGTCGGTCTTGGCAACCTCGTTGACGTAGTTCGTCAGGGTGTTGAGGGCAACGTGGAGAACGATTTCGATCACCTGCGCATCGTCGTATCCGGCCGCCTTGACGTCGTGGAGATTGGCCTCGCTGACATGGCCGCGCGCCTGTACGACCTTGACCGCAAAGCGCACCGCAGCGTCCGCCTTCGGGTCGTTGGAGGTGCCGGCACGATTGGCGGCGATCTCGGCGTCGTCGAGCTTGGCGAGATTCTTTCCGAGATAACTGTGGGCCGACAGGCAGTAGTCGCAGCCGTTGACGCCGGCGACGGCGAGCGCGATGCGCTCGCGCGTCGGGGCTGGCAAGATGCCCTTGTTCAACGCGCCGAACAAGCCGAGATAGCCTTCCAGCGCGGCCGGGCTGGTGGACACGATCCGGAACAGGTTTGGCACACTGCCGAGCTGCTTCTTGACGCCCTCGAGCAGCGGGCGCGAGGCCGCCGGTGCGGCGTCGATCGAAGCGGGAGTGGGGATGCGGGACATGGTGAGGTCCTTTCGGGGATTGGCCGTGGCGGCCTGACACCAGCGAACTTGGTCCTTTCCATGAATTGGGAGTAGACGACATAATCGGAACTCACCCTCCTGAATTATGGAAGGAAAGATGGACCGCTTCGAATCGATGTCCATTCTGCTGGCGGTGGTCGACGCTGGCAGCCTGTCGGCCGCCGCCCGCCGCCTCGGCACACCGCTCGCCACGGTGAGCCGCAAGGTTTCCGAGCTGGAGGCACATCTCAAGGCGCAATTGCTGAACCGGTCGAGCCGGAGGATCACGCTTACCGACGCCGGGCAGTCCTACGTCGCGGCGTGCAAGCGGATACTCGAAGACCTGGGCGAAGCCGAACGCGCGGCGACCGGCGAGTACAGTGTCCCGAGGGGCGACCTGAACATCACCGCGCCGATCGTCTTCGGCCGCCTGCACGTGCTCCCCATCGCCATGGAGTTCCTCGGGCTCTATCCCGATATCGACATTCGCCTCGTCCTGGCGGATCGCGTCGTCAACATTCTGGAGGACCCCGCCGATCTTGCCGTCCGGATCGGCGAACTCCCGGACAGCAGCCTGATGGCACGCCGGGTCGGCACGATCCGCCGTGTCGTTTGCGCCAGCCCGGCCTACTTCGCGAAGCGCGGCACGCCGCGGAGCCCCGGCGAGCTCGGCGCCCATGACTGCGTGACGTTCGAGGGCCTGACGTCGCCGAGAGCCTGGAACTTCAGGAGCGGCAAGTCCGACCTGTCCGTCCCGATCCACTCGCGGCTCACCGTGAACACGGCTGAGGCCGCTGTCGACGCAGCGATCGCCGGAATCGGCATCACGCGCGTACTGTCCTATCAGGTCGCGCGGGCGATCGAGGCCGGTGCGCTCGCCATGGCACTGGAAGCGTTCGAGCCGGCACCCGTCCCGGTGCAGCTCGTCCACACCGGCCAGCGGCTGGTGCCGCTGAAGCTCCGCGCCTTTCTCGATTTCGCGGCGCCGCGGCTCGAGGCCCGGCTGAAGCAGGCGGCGACCTGAGGGGCGATCGCTGTCTCGGGTGTGGCGCGTATCCCGGCGCGACCCGGCCCTCCGTCCACTCCACCGCCGAACGCGCTATTCCGCGGGTCGACCCAACACGGCTCTCGCCATGCCCGGCATTCTGCTGGTATCCATGATTCCACCTGCGGCGCCTTGCGCCTGCGCGAGTCGCGGCCGGAACAAGAGCTACGCGAGGCCGGACAAGACGTCCTCATTCGACGCAGCCGATTGCCTCCAAGCAGAACTCGCGGCCGCCGCGGTTGCGCCCCGGCGGCCGCTTCCTCGTGCGGCAACGGGGTCAGAGACCGGCCATCGGCCTGGGCCTGGAGCCGTCGCTGAAGCGCGCGAAGCGGAATGGCGCCGGGTCGACCACCGTGGTCCGACCGGTGACGATTTCCGACATCAACCGCCCGGCGCCGGGACCGATGCCGAAGCCGTGCCCGGAAAACCCGGTGGCGACGAACAGGCCCGGAGCCGAGTCGACCCCGGAGATCACCGGCACCGCATCGGGGGTGGCGTCGATCAGCCCGGCCCAGCGCTCCGCCACCCGTGCGCCGCGGAACGCCGGCAGCTCGCGCGCCAGGTTCGCCATCGCCTGATCGAGGAGGTCGGACGCCGGTGCCGGATCGAGCACGCGCTGGCGCTCGAACGGCGACACCGCATCGAGCGCCCAGCGGTTCGGCAGGCGAAATTCTTCGACGAAACGCCCACCCAGCCGCAGCCGCAAGCCACGCCACTCCATCCGCAGGGCCGGCAGGAAATCGGCGAAGTAACGGAAACTGTCCGGCACGATGTCAACGACGCTGGTGGTGCCATGGGCAACGGTGTAGCCGCCGTCCAGGCGCTTGCGCACCGCGAAGTCGGGGCCATAGGTGGCGCATTCCGGCCCGCCCTCCATCGGCTCGGTGCGTTGCACCGAGGCCAGCACCTTGAGCTGGGGCAGGCGCAGGTCGAGGCTGCGGCAGAACAGGCCGGACCAGGCGCCGCCGGCGAGCACCAGCGCGCCGCAGGCAATGGTACCGCGCTCGGTCACCGCCGCCGAGATGCGACCGCCGGAGGTCTCGACGCCGCGCACCGCGCAAGACGTGAGGATCGTGGCACCCAGTCGCTGCGCCGCTGTGGCGATCGCCGGCGCCGCTAGCTGCGGCTCCGCCCTGCCGTCGCTTGCCGTGTAGAGCGCGCCGCGCCAGGTCCGCGACGCGCCCGGCATCAGCTTCGCCACCTCGGCCGCATCCACCAGCCGCGTGTCGAGCTGATAGGGCTTGGCATGGCCAAGCCATTCCTCGTGGCGGGCGATGTCGGCGTCGTCACTGGCGAGATAGAGCAGGCCCCCTTGCCGGAAGCCGGTCTCCGCGCCGGTCCGCTCGTTCATGCCGCGCCATTGGCGCAGGGCCTCGATGGCGAGCGGAATCTCGCGGGGATCGCGCCCCTGCTGGCGGCACCAGCCCCAGTTGCGGCTCGACTGCTCGCCGGCGATCTGGCCTTTCTCGCAGAGGGCCACCGAGACGCCTTGCTCCGCCAGGGACAGCGCGGTACAGGTGCCGATGATGCCGCCCCCGACGACGACCACGTCGGTCCGTGCGGGGACCGTGGTATCGGCGGCGACGGGCTCTACGCGTGGGGCCATGACCCGATGCTCCGGCGGGAATAAGATTCACCGCCCCGGCGCGGCGCCGGGCGGCAGCGCAGCATAGCGCACCGGCGCCGGGTTCCAAGCATGGCCGCCGGCCGCACTGCCGGTCCGCTGTGTGCGCCGCAACTGCAGGAGGAACAAGGAAGGGCCGTGCCGAAATTTGCCGCCAATCTGAGCACGATGTTCAACGAGGTCGAGTTCCTCGACCGTTTCGCGGCCGCTGCAAGCTGCGGATTTCGGGCGGTCGAGTATCTGTTTCCCTATGGCCATTCCAAGGATGAACTCCGCAGCCGGCTGGCGGCGAACGGGTTGAGCCAGGTGCTGTTCAATGCCGCCCCGGGCGACTGGGACAAGGGCGAGCGCGGCATCGGAGGCCTGCCCGGGCGCGAGGTGGAGTTCCGCAAGGCGATCGAGATGGCGCTCGGCTGCCCGCGCATCCATGTCATGGCCGGCATCGTGCCGCCGGACTTCGCCCCGGAGCGCTGCCGCGAGGTGTTCGCCGACAATCTGCGCTGGGCGGCCCCGGCCGCCGCGGATGCCGGCGTCATGCTGCTGCTCGAGCCCTTGAATCCGTTCGACTTTCCCGGCTACCTCGTCGGCTCGCCGGCAGCCGCCCGCGCGCTGATCGACGCGGTGGGAGCGCCCAATCTCAGGCTGCAGTACGATTTCTATCATGCGCAGATGACCCACGGCCGGCTGGTCGAGACGCTGATCGAGCATCGCGACCTCATTGGCCATGTCCAGGTCTCCGGGGTTCCGGGCCGGCACGAGCCCGACGACCGGCAGGAGATCGACTTTCACTTCGTGCTCGCCGAGCTCGAGGCGCTCGGCTATGACGGCTGGGTCGGCTGCGAGTACCGGCCACGCGGAAACACCGAGGCCGGCCTCGCCTGGGCGGCCTCCTACGGCATCGGCAGGAGAAGCGCGTGAAAGTCGTCATCACCGGCGGTGCCGGTTTCCTCGGACTCACTTTGGCGCGGCGCATCCTGGCGCGCGGACAGCTCACCGGCCCTTCGGGCAAGCCCGAGCCGGTCGACGCCATGACGCTGTTCGACGTGGCGGCGCCGGCGGTCCGGCCCAAGGGACTGGACGAGCGCGTGACGATCACCACCGGCCAGATCGCCGAACGCGACCAGGTTCTGACCCTGATCGACCGCGACGACGTCGCGGTGTTCCACCTGGCCTCGGTGGTGAGTGGCGAAGGCGAGCAGGATTTCGACCTCGCCATGCGGGTCAATCTCGACGGCGCGCGTCATCTGCTCGAGGCCTGCCGAGCGCGCGCCTCGCAACCACGGCTGGTGTTCGCCAGCTCGATCGCGGTGTTCGGCGGCGACTCCATGCCCGCCACCGTAGGCGACGCCGTCAAGCAGACCCCGCAGACCACCTACGGCGTCACCAAGGCGATCGGCGAGCTGCTGGTCAACGACTACAGCCGCAAGGGCTTTCTCGATGGGCGGAGCGTGCGGCTGCCGACCATCATCATCCGCCCAGGACGCCCCAACAAGGCGGCGTCGAGCTTCGCCAGCGGGGTGTTCCGCGAACCCCTGAACGGCGAGACCTGCATCCTGCCGGTGGCGCCGGAGACGGTGATGCCGGTGCTCGGCTATCGCGCCGCCGTCGAGAACATGATCCGGCTGCACGAGCTCGACGGCGCCAAGCTCGGCAGCGACCGGGCCGTCGGCCTGCCCAGCCTCGACGTCAGCGTGGCCGAGATGATCGCCAGCCTGAACCGAGTCGCCGCCAGCCGGAAGCTCGGCGAGATCCGCATCGAGCGCGATCCTTTCATCGAGCGCATCGTGGCCGGCTGGCCGGTCGCCAGCGACTCCGCCCGGGCCAGGGCGCTCGGCCTCATCGCCGAGGACGGGCTCGACCCAATCGTGCGCGCCTATGTCGAGGACTTCCTCGACGCCTGACCGCCGCCCCGCTCAACCCGCCGAATCGGTGAAGGGCAGCGTCGCCACGACGCCCTGACGCTCGCTGCCGTCGGGACAGTTGACCGCGATCTGCTGTCCCGGCTCCCAGTGGCCGCGCTCGATCATCGCAAAGCCCAGATTGGCCTCGAAGCGCGGCGACCACACGGCGGTGGTGACCTGTCCCACCACGCCGCCGTCGGCCACGACCGGCCAGAGCGAGGTGCAGGCCGGGCAGGCCTCGCCGCCGAACCGCACACCGCGGATCTGCCGCGCGACACCCTCGTCCCGGAGCCTGCGCAGCGCATCGCGGCCGATGAACTCGATCGCACCGTCGAGCTGGCAGTAGCGGTCGAGCCCGCATTCCAAGGGATTGTTGGCGCGGGTCATGTCGCTGCCATAGGACAGCAGCCCGCCCTCGACCCGCTCAATGAGATTGGGGCAGCCGGCGGCGACTTCGAATGGCTTTCCGGCTTCCCACAACGCGTCCCAAAGCGCGTGGCCCTGAGCGGCGTCATCGAGATAGATTTCGAAGCCGCCCTGCTTGCTCCAGCCGGAGCGCGCGACGACCAGCGGCCGCCCGCGGAATTCCAGCCTGGCAAAACGGAAGAAGCGGATCTGCCGCACGGCAGCGCCGAACACGGCGGCCATCAGGTCCTCCGCCTTCGGACCCTGGACGGCGAGCGGCGAGACGTCCGGCTCGTCCACTATCACGTCGAGGCCGAGTCCATGAGCCAGACCCATGGCCCAGAGCAGCACGTCGGAATCGGCGATCGACAGCCAGAATCGGTCCTCCGCCAGCTTCAGGATCACCGGGTCGTTGATCATCCCCGCGTCCTGGTCGATGACGGGCGCGTACAAGCATTGCCCGACGCTGGCGCGCGACAGGTCGCGCGGCGTCATGAGCTGGGCCAGCCGCGCCGCGTCCGGTCCCTGCAGCTCGACCTGCCGCTCGCAGGCGACGTCCCAGATCTGTACGTGACGGCACAGATGCCGGTAATCCTCCTCGAGCGAGCGGAACGCGGTCGGCAACAGCATATGGTTGTAGACGGTATAGCCCTTGACCCCGCAGGCCTCGACGCGGTCGGTGAACGGTGTCCGGCGAGTGCGCCGCGACACGGCTAGAATCGGTGTAATCACAGGCACTTCCTAGGCGTCATTGGAATGGCAGCGGGCACGATTCCACAGCTCGGTCCCGCGATCCAGCAAATCCATCGCCAGCCGGTCAGGCGGGATTCGCCAGCGGCAAATCGACCAGCAGATTCTGGGGCTTGAGCCGCAACCGCTGGCGTTCGTCCATGGCCATGGCGAGATAGACCGGCCGCCCGGCGATGTCCGCGCGCATGTCGCCGGGGTCACGGAAGTCCAGCCGGAATAGCGACAGCAGGCGGGTCATCACCGCCTCCGGCACGGTCTCGCCCCGGTACAGCGCGTTGAGCAGGCCCGAGGCTTCGGCATCCAGCCCGACATGCCAGACCCAGCGCTGGTCGCTGATCTGCTGCACTGGCTGGATCGTGACGGGCACCGCGAGGAAATGGGCGATCCAGCCTTCGAGCACGCGGCACAGCGCGTCGAGCCCCGGCTCGGTGAACCCGACATTGACCGCCATGTCGAACCGGTCCGAGCGCTCCCAGTAGTCGCCGGCGTTGGCCGGAGTCAGCACATCCATCTCGATCTGCAGCGGCGCGTTGCCCTCGGGTTGTAGCAGCTCGCGCCCGCGGCTCTTCTGCACCGCCCGCATGTCGACGATTTCCTCATCGGCCAGCATGATGGCTCCGCCATCGACGGCCACGGTCTGGACCCGGAACAGCAACTCCGCGGTGCGTAGCCTGAACGGATCGCCGCAGTCGGCGAGCACGCCGCGCAGAATCGCATGGGCCATCTGGTCGACGAACAACGGGGCGATGCCGTCGACTCGCCTGCGGAACAGGCCGAGATAGCCGGCCTCGAGCGTGTCATGTGCCAGCAGATGATCACGGAACTGCAGGAACACCCGATAATTGTCCCGCGCCTCCGGATCGGCCAGGGCGGCAAGCTGCGCCGCCTCGACCGCCGCCTTCGGCTCGGCCAGCAGCGCGGCGTGCAGCGCGATCTCCTCGGGCCCCGAGTCCTCGATCGGACGCAGCTCGGGCCGGCCCATATAGGCGCGCAGGAACGCGTCGGTCACCCCGAGCCGGCCGTCGGCGCGCCGCTCCAGCAGCGCATAGCCCGACGACTGCCAGAATCCGCCACCGGCCGGCGGCCGTCCTTCGACGGTCATCGGTCCCGGCCCGGCCGAATGCGTCGGCGCGTCACGAAGTCAGTGAAAGTAGTCACGCAGCAGCTCATAGTCATCCCGGTAGAACTCGTAAATCGCCCCGCGGGTCGCGTCGTCGAATTCGATCGTGTCGGCCTCCGGCCCGAGTTTCTGCAGGACCGGCAGGCGGATCTCGCGACCGATCCGGCGCGTCAGTTCCGATTCGAGCCTGTCGATGCTCCCCATCTCGCAGACGAGATCATAGAGATCGAGGCTGTCGCCGATGAACACCTTCTGCGGGTCGGTGTGATGCGCGATGCTCCTGGAGGCCTTACGGTAGAGTTCGAGGTGACGGACGAAATGCTTGAAGTCGGGTTTTGGCAGAAGATCCGGCGAGGTCAGGCCGCTGCTCGCAATCACCTCCTCGCTGAGTTCGAGATGGAACAGCACCCGGTTCCGATAGGCGGAGAGCAACCGCTTCAGCGGATCGCGCACCACCACGAACCGGAAACACTCCCGCCAATCCGGTGCTGCCTCCTCCAGCGCCGCCATCGAGAACCGCATGCTGACATAGACCTGATGGATGTTCCGGATCTCCTTGCCATTATCCGTGAAGGGCGCAAACGTCGTGCCATTGTTCACCTCCCACAGCACGTTCTTGATCGAGCTGCAGGCGTTCTTCGGTATCGGAAAGTAGATCAGCTTGTGCGCGGGGCAGACGACCGGCATCCCTGTGTCCTTCCTGGCTCACTGTCGCGTCATCCGCCTGCACCCCTGTGGGCTTGAGCAATCAGGACTGTCCTGCGCTCCTGCGGTGAGTTTGCTGCCTCGATCCCAATACATGACCGGACCACACCGAAGCCGTGCAGACCAATCATGTGCTGTTTCAGCAGGGAAGGCCGAGGCTCGTCTCTCGAATCGTTGGCATCCAAATGGATCTGGGCCGATCATGCGATGCGCTGGCGCTCTCGCGACCCCCCGGAGGATTCACCTGGGCTTGGTTCGCCGCCTGGAGCGGGCAAGGCCGGCACCGTAACGGCGATCAGAGCCTGATTTGACCCTGCGACGCCTGAAAGACCTCGGCCGACGACATGCCGAGGCCGGCAAGAATCAGGGCGGCCGCAACGCCAATCACGACGGCCGCTGCCAAGCTCAACAGAAATGCCCGCATTCGTCTGCCTCCTTGCAATTGCCAGGGCAGCGTCAGCCCGTGGCACAGTATTCCCTGCGGCGCCCGCGCTTCAATCCTGCTTCGGCGCCGTGACCTGGCGCAGGTACTCGATCAGCACGGCCCGATCATCGGCGTCGGGCATCTGTTGCAGCGGCATCTTCGAGCCGGGCACGAAGTGCTGGGGACCCGAGCGGAACAGCTCGTCGACGGTAGCCTCGGTCCACACCACCGGGCTGTGGCGCAGGGTCTCGGAGTAGAGATAGCCCGGAACGGTCCCGGCCCGCCGCCCGAACAGGCCATAGAGCGTCGGCCCAGCCTTGTTGCCGCCGTCCCGGGTCAGGGTATGGCATGCGCTGCATTTCCGAAACAGTGCCGCACCACGGCTGGTTCCGTCCGGATCCTCGTGAAGCGGCACTGTTGCAGCGGTCTGGGGCCCGGCCCCCGGTTCCATGCTCCAAGACCGCACCATTCCGTCGGCGCCGCCGACCAGAATCTGTTCGCCGCCGGGCGTGAAGGCCAGCGCCCAGATCGGACCCGCAGCCGCATCCATCACCCGCAGCAGGCTGCGGTCCCCGGTGCTCCAAATCCAAATCCGGCCATCGGCGCTCCCGGCCGCGATCCGGTTCCCCTCCGGGGCGACGGCGATTGCGAGCAGCGGCCGCTGCGGGCCCTCCAGCACGGCCGCCTCGGCGCCGCTCGCCATATCCCACAGGCGCAGGGTGCCATCGGTCGATGCCGATACCAGCACGCCGCCATCGCGGGTCAGCGCAATCGCATTCACGCTGAAGTCGTGGCCCGCCAGAGTTTTCAGCACTGCGCCGTCGGCAAGGTCCCAGACGGCGATCGACCCGTCCGCCGCGCCGGTCACCAGTGCCCGCCCGTCGGGGGTAAACGCCACCGCGTTGACGCTCTCGGCAAAGCCGTCGATGACCCGGATCTGCTGCCCGGAAACCGCATCCCAAAGCCGCGCGGTCCGGTCCCAGCCGGCCGACGCGATCAACGACCCGTCGGGCGCAACGGCCACCGCGCTGACCTTCCCGGCGTGACCGTGCAGACGGGCGATCAGAGTCCCGGAATCGAGATCCCACAGGCCGACGGTTCCATCATCGGCGGCGGATACGGCCCGATGCCTATCGGGCAAGAACGCGGCGGCGTTGACTGCCGCGTCATGTCCCATTAGCCGCGCGATCACCTGCTGCGTGCCGAGATCCCACAGGATCAAGCTGTAGTCGAAGCTGGCGGTGAGGACCCGGCGGCCCTCCGGCGACACGGCGAGGCCGGTGACCGCGCCGCCATGGCCGACGAGATCGGCCCGCGCCGCTCCTGCGATACCAGTGATCAGAGCGAGAACCAAGCCTGCGAAGACCGGACGCAATGCGTGCATGGCGACGGCTCACTCGCCCGCGGAGACCGCCCGATCCTGATTGGTGAGCCGCCGGATCGTGCGGCCGTCCGCGCCGGCACCGACGTCGATCCCGGCACCGCCCGGCAGATCGTAGCCCGCAGCCCGGTGGCGGAACTGCGACACCAGCGCGCCGGTCGCGCGGTCGACCATCAGCCGCGTCACCTGGAACGCACCGTCATAGTCGCCACCAGGAGCCATGACCGTCACCAGAAAGACCGGGCGACCATCCATCTCGCTTTCGACAATCCGCAGAACCTCGACCCCGAAACGATCGGCCACCTGCTTTGCCACGGCAGCGGATGTCAGCTCGCTCTGGGCCGTGGCAGCCGAGGCCTGGCCGATCAACAGGGCCACTCCCACCAGCATCCAAAGCCGGCGCCCGGGAATCCGCTTCATCGCGCCGGCCACCACGCGGCCGCCGGCCGGAGAAGACCCCTATTCATCGCGGGCCACCGAAGCAGTCTCGGTCTCGGCGGCCCACAAGCTGTGATGCTCCTTGGCCCAGTTGCGGTCGACATCGCCGGTGCCCATGGCATCGAAAGCCCCCTCCATGCCAATGGTCCCGATATAGATGTGGGCGATGACGATGGCGATCAGCACCAGGCTGACCACGGCATGCCACAGCTGGGAGAGCTGCATCTCCTGCAGCGCGGTGAGATCGGTCGGCAGATCGAGCCCAAGCAGGTTGATCACCTTGAACGTGGCGGAGAACAACGAGAGCTCGAAGGGAAACAGCAGGGCGATGCCGGAGATGCTGATCGAGGCCCCCCCGAGCACGACCAGCCAGAACAGGATCTTCTGCCCGGCATTGAACTTCCGTGCCGGCGGATGGTTGTGCTTGCTGAACATGCCACCGCCCCGAGCCAGCCAGGCCAGGTCGACGCGCGCGGGAAAGTTTTCCTTGATCCACAGCACCAGGATCATCAAGAGGCCCAGCATGAAAGCGAATGCCAAGTAATTATGCGCATACTTTCCCGCCGCGGTAACGGCCGCGAACAAGTCGGGCCCAAGAATCGGCTTCAGCACATAGCGGCCGTAGAGCATGTTGAGGCCGGTGACGGCGAGGATCAGGAACGGCACGGCGGTCAGCCAGTGGGCGAAGCGCTCGACGGCGTTGAAGCGGCTGATCTTGTGCCCGCTCGGCCCGGCCTCGATGCGGATCCGGCCGCGCAGTGCGAAGAACGCGGCGAGCACCACCACGACCGCCAGCAGCAGCCACCCGCCATAGGTCGAGAGCGGCCCGTTGCGCGCCGCGCGCCAGCCCTCGCCCGAGGACTGCACCAGCACCCCGGCCTTCTTGTCGGGGATCGACACCGTGCCTTCGATTCCGCTGCGGATCTCGCGCCAGAAATCGGCATCGCTGGCAGCGCCCAGCGTGCCGCCGGGAACCTGACCCGCTTCCTGCGCCACAGCCGGCTGCTGGAGCCCGCCATCGCCCAGGAACAGGCCGATACCGGCGGCAGCCAGGAGCAGCATCAGGCCCGCCAACACCAGCCGAACGACGCGTCCATTTCGCAACATCAACGGTCTCCCCCTGGCCATCAGTATTGCTGCTCGCGGGCGCGGGCACGGAGCTCGCCGACCTGATCCGACGCCAGAGTACTGTCGGGATTTCCCTGATAGGTGCCCTGCTCGAACACCATGATCCGGTCCTGCTCGTCCTCCCGGCAGCCGCTGAGCGCGGCAACCCCGACGATCGATACGACCATGGCCAAAAGGGATAGGCGCCTTGCCGGCGTTTTCATGCGGCTACCCGGTAGATTTCCGCCCGGCATCGCCTCGTCCTTCGCTGGGGCGCGAAACCGGCAATCGGCCACTCAGCCGCCGGCCTTGAGCTGATAGGCAGTGCCCCAGCCCCAGGCGCCGGAACCGAAGCCGCGGGCGACCACGCGCTCCCGATAGATGTCGGAGATCACGTCGCCGTCACCGGCGAGCAGCGCCTTGGTCGAGCACATCTCGGCGCAGAGCGGCAGCTTGCCCTCGGCCAGGCGGTTGCGGCCGTACTTCTCGAACTCCGCCTGGCTGTTGTCCGCTTCGGGCCCGCCGTTACAGAAGGTGCATTTGTCCATCTTGCCGCGGCTGCCGAAATTGCCGGCCTGCGGGTATTGCGGCGCCCCGAACGGACAGGCGTAAAAGCAGTAGCCGCAACCGATGCAGAGGTCCTTGGAGTGCAGAACCACGCCCTGCTCGGTCTGGTACATGCAATCGACCGGGCAGACGGCAATGCAGGGTGCGTCGGAACAGTGCATGCAAGCGACCGATATGGAACGCTCGCCGGGCTTGCCGTCGTTGATCGTCACGACCCGCCGGCGGTTAACGCCCCAGGGAACCTCGTGTTCGTTCTTGCAGGCGGTCACGCAGGCGTTGCATTCGATGCAGCGCTCGGCGTCGCAGAGAAATTTCATCCGTGCCATGGTTCAGCTCCTCACGCCGGCTCGATACGACACAGGGTAGTCTTGGATTCCTGCATCTGGGTGACCGAGTCGTAGCCATAGGTGGTGGCGGTGTTCGCCGATTCGCCGAGAACGTAGGGATCCGCGCCTTCTGGGTATTTTACCCGCATGTCCTCGCCCTGGAACCAACCACCGAAGTGGAACGGCATGAAGGCGACTCCGCGACCAACTCGCTCGGTCACCATCGCCATGACTTTGACCTTGCTGCCTTCGGGGCTGTGCACCCAGACCATCTCGCCGTCCCTGAGACCAGCCGTATTGGCGTCGAACGGGTTCACCTCCACGAACATGTTCTGCTGCAGCTCGGCGAGCCATGGGTTGGACCGGGTTTCCTCGCCGCCGCCCTCGTACTCCGTGAGCCGTCCCGATGTCAGGATGATCGGGAAATCGGTGGCGAAGTCCTTGTCCTGAATCGATTTGTAGAGCGTCGGCATGCGCCAGCTCTTGGTGTCGTCATAGGTCGGATAGTCTGCCACCAAGTCGCGCCGTGGCGTATAGAGCGGTTCGCGATGGATCGGCACCGGGTCGGGGAAGTTCCAAACGACCGCGCGGGCTTTGGCGTTGCCGAAGGGCGCGCAGCCATGCTTGATGGCGACCCGCTGAATGCCACCCGAAAGATCGGTCTTCCAGTTCACTGCGCCGATCTTCTCGCCTCCAATCTTGGTGATGACCGCGAGCTCTTCGGGCGTCAGGTCGCCGTCCCAACCGAGCTTCTGCAGCATCTCCATGGTGAACTCGGGGTAGCCGTCTTGGATCTCCGAACCCACGGAGTAGGATCCCTCGGCCAGCAAGTTCTCCCCGTCCTTTTCGACACCGAACCGGGCGCGGAAGGTGAGCCCTCCATCGGCCACCGACTTGGAGGGATCGTAGAGCACCGGCGTGCCCGGGTGTTTGATCTCCGGCGTGCCCCAGCACGGCCACGGCATCCCGTAATAATCGCCATCGCAGGGGCCACCGACGGCCCTCAGGGTCGTCTTGTCGAAGGTATGCTGGTTCGCCATGTGAAGCTTCAGCCGCTCGGGCGACTGCCCGGTATAGCCGATCGTCCAGGCGCCGCGGTTGATCTCCCGCGTGGTGTCCTCGATCGACGGCTCTTCTCCATTGATCGGGATGTTCTTGAACATTTCCTGGTCGAACCCAAACTTCTTGGCCAGCAGATACAGGATCACGTGATCCGGCTTGGATTCGAACAGCGGATCAAACACCCTGTCGCGCCATTGCAAGGAGCGGTTGGAGGCGGTCACTGATCCGCTCGTTTCGAACTGCGTGCTGGCCGGCAGCAGATAGGTGTTGTCGGTGCGATCGCTCAGCACCGCGGAAACCGTCGGATAGGGATCGATCACCACAAGAAGATCGAGCTTGTCCATCGCCTTCTTCAGGTCCGCCTGCCGAGTCTGCGAGTTCGGCGCATGGCCCATGAAGACCATGGCGTGGAGATTCTCCGGCTGATCGATGTTCTCCTTGGCCTCGAGCACTGCGTCGAACCAGCGCGACTCCGGGATGCCCTTCGCCTCCATCAGGTCCTTCGAGGTAAAGCGTCCGAGCAAGTAGTCGTACTCGACGTCCCAGACCCGGGCCCAGTGCTTCCACGCCCCGTCGGTAAGGCCGAAATAGCCCGGCAGGCTGTCCGGAAGCGGACCCAGATCAGTGGCACCCTGGACATTGTCATGGCCGCGGAAAATGTTGGTCCCGCCGCCCGACACGCCGACATTGCCGAGTACCGCCTGAAACACGCAGTAGGCGCGCGTGTTGTTGTTGCCCGAGTGGTGCTGGGTGGCGCCCATGCACCAGACCAGCGTGCTCGGCCGGTTCGTCGCCATGGTACGGGCGACCCGCTTCATCTGCGACTCCGGCACACCGGTGACCCGCTCGACCTCGTCCGGCGTCCACTTCGCCACCTCGGCCTTGATCTGGTCGACGCCCCACACGCGCTGGCGGATATACTCCTTGTCCTCCCAGCCGTTCTCGAAGACGTGCCAGAGCAGACCCCACATGATCGCGACATCGGTGCCCGAACGGAAGCGCACGTACTCGTCGGCATGCGCCGCAGTCCGCGTGAAGCGCGGATCGAACACGATGAGCGGCGCGTTGTTTTCCTCCTTCGCCTTCAGGATATGGAGCATCGCAACCGGATGCGCCTCGGCCGCATTGCTGCCGATAAACAGCATTGCTCGCGCGTTGTGCATGTCGTTGTAGCTGTTGGTCATCGCGCCGTAGCCCCAGGTATTGGCCACACCCGCAACCGTCGTCGAATGGCAGATTCGCGCCTGATTGTCGGTGTTGTTGGTGCCCCAGAACGCTGCGAACTTGCGGTAGAGATAGGCTCCCTCGTTGCTGTGCTTCGATCCGCCCATCCAGTAGACGGAATCGGGGCCGTTCTTCTCGCGGATGTCGAGAAGCTTGCCGCCGACCTCCTCGATCGCCTGTTCCCAGCTCAGGCGCTCCCACTTTCCGCCGACCAGTTTCATCGGATACTTCAGGCGGCGCTCGCCATGGGCGTGCTCGCGCACCGACGCGCCCTTGGCGCAATGGCCGCCGAGGCTGAACGGGCTGTCAAAGCCCGGCTCCTGGCCGATCCATACGCCGTTCTGCACCTCCGCCATCACCGTGCAGCCAACCGAGCAGTGGGTGCAGACCGATTTGATCGTCTTGACATCGCCGGCCTGCGTGGTCTGCGCGTCGGCCTTTCTGACCGTGGTCGCGCCCAGCAGCGGGGCCGCCGCCAAGCCGCCTGCGGCGATGCCGGAACGGCGGAAGAAGGCTCGGCGATCGATGGCGCCACCGGTCACGCCGGCGAAGGAATTGGCGAGATGGGCACCCTTTGCAGCGCCATTGATACGCTTGCGTAGCATGGTCTTGCTCCTGCTCTCCCGAGTTCTTCCAGCGCCGCCGCGCTGCGCGTGGCGGCTGTAGGGTCAGAATCGCGCGGCTTCGTAGAATTTCTTCACATGCGCCGTTTCGCGATAGCCGGCGGCGGACGCCTCGGCCTTGGCATCAGCGCTTTCCGCCGCACCGCCGCGCAGCACAACGGCGGCACCGCCAGCAGCGACGCCGGCCCCGCCGAGCTTCAGAAACACCCGGCGTTGCTCCGACTTCGGCTTCTTGTCCTTGCTGCTCATGGCATCATCCCTTCTTGCTAACGCCCCGCCACGGTGGTGGAGCGCCGAACCACGATCTAGTCCTCCCGGTCTTCCATCCCGTCTTCCATATCGACCTAGTCGTCCATTTCGAAGCCGGCGACTTCCACATTCATGAAGGCGCGCCCGAGCCGGCCCACCGGCCTGTAGAACCTGGCCGCCTGCGCCGTCTCGAGATCCCCAAAAAACCGCAGACCCCACGGCGCGATGTGCGCGGCAAAAAAGCGCCGCTGCTCCGCGAGATCGCCCGGCGGACCAAATTGGCCGTCGATCAGCCCGGCCATGATCTCGCACAACGTGCCTATGTGATCTTCGGGTTCGGTCACCCCTTCCGCCCGCGCGATGCCGAGCCGCGCCATGTCCTGACGCAGCTTCGCCAGCGGCTTTTCGTTCAAGAATCCGGTGAGATAGTACGATCCGTAAGGCACCAGTTCGCCACGGGCGACGCCGATGAAGAGCTCCTGATACTCCTCGGCTGCGGCGCCCGGCGAAACATCACCGGCAGTCCGCGCGAGTTCGCCCAGGGCTCGGCCCATTTCGCTGCCGTCTTCCTGCAACGCGGCGACACGCGCGAGGAAATCCGGTTGCGGCGGCGCCAATAGCAAGCGCGCCATAAGCCAATAGAATTGGGCCCTGAGAAAATCCTCCTCGGGAATCGTAGCGGCGATCGCCGCCGCGCTCTCAGCCATCGGCCTGCTTCAGCAACGCACTTCTCCCTCGCGCAAGACGCGCGGCCACGGCGTTGTCCTTACTCGAACATCCACCAGCGAGGAAAGGTTAAGCTGATCGAGAACACTCGTCTACTGAAACAAGTCGGCATCGCAAGTCCGACACCACGGCAGAATTCCAGAAGCCCACAATTTGATATATGCTTGTGCAACGCGCAATTTTTGCAGAGATACGTTGCCGCATAGGGGAACCGCGAAATCGTCCTCCAAATTGTCGAGTTGGGGAAAACTTGCAAGAACAAGACACTCTATGCAGGCGCTAACTCTGCTCGTCCCTATGCGCCTCGGCAACATCGGCCGTCTCGCTCGGCTTGCTCTTCGCAACTGCAGCAACGAGTTGCGGCCGCTCCGTGTTTTCCGCGGCGGGCGGCTCTGTCACCGCCTCGTCGGGCGGTGACGCGTCTGCGGAGGCCGGCTCGCTCAGAACCGTCTGCATCATGCCTTTTCCGACCTGATAGAGGGTGGCGACGGCAGTCGGATTCTTGAATTGGGCGGAAAAATCCTCGCCGTACTCCAGCAGCCCGTCGAGATTCGCAAAGACCGGATCGCTGCGCCAAAGCTTACCGAGCGCCCGCTTGCGCAGCTCCGGCGCGACGCCGGCACGCAGAAATGCCGTGTAGTCGGAGTCCTTGTCCAGGCTATCGATCGCCGGCAGATCCGCGGTTGAGTCATCCACCTCAGCCGGCAAGCCGGTGTCGGGTGCCGCTACGGTGGCAACGGGCGACGCCTCTTCTCCCGCAGGTTCCTCGGCCTGCACCACCGAGCTCGGTTCGCACTTGACGCGTTTCAGCCGTGACCAACGGCTCAAGAAGCCTTCGTCCTGATCAGCCATCGGCCTGCCCCTGCGACTTGCGCCGGGCGTCCCGCGCACCACGGCCGCGTTTCTCGAACGCGCGCTCGACATGGTGGCGGGCGACATAATCCTGCACCCACGCAGCCACCTCGTCGGGCATCGGAACGGCATCTACCAGTTCGTCGCCGTCGAGATAGTCCTGGGCCTCCGCAGGAGACGCGGTCACGTGGAACGGGCGAATCGGCCGCCCGGCGTCATCCGCATCACTGCGCAGCACTGTGTAGATCACCGGCTGACGCTGCGAAAGGTTATAGCGGTAGTCGGCGGTTTCACTGGGGTAGAGATCGAGCGGCAGCGTCGCCGCGAGGTAGGCCGCTTTGGCCTCGTCCTGGCGCAATAGCCGCCATTCCGTCACCTTCGGTGCGCCCGGAATGACCTCGGTCGCATGCCAGGAGAACTCTTGCCAGGGGTGCCCGATCCGCTGTCGTGTCAGCACGACGCCGATCGGCAGTCTTTCACAGTCCTTCATGCAGCTCAGGATCGCTCCACAGCCACCTGTCGTCCAGCGTCAAGGAACGACGCCGCAGGCGATACGCCCGCCGCCGCCGCCCAGCGGCTTCGGCTCATCACGATAATTGTCGCCACCCTCATGGATCATCAGCGCTCGGCCCTTGATGTCCGCCACAGTCAGCCGTGGCGCCACCGCGACCAGCGGCACCGCGCCGTCTGCCGCCGCGTAGTCTTCTTCAACGAATATCAATGGCAGGTCGCCCGCATGCCCATCGCCGCTCGGCCCGAGATGATGGCCGCTGCCATGAGGGTCGAAATGCCCACCCGCCTGGAGCGCCGCGCTCATCTTGCCGTCTTTTTCGCCGGGTTCGCAGCTGCCGTTCTCATGCAGATGGAAACCGTGGGCCCCGGGCGTCAGCCCGGTGAGCTTCATGCTCAACACCAGGCCATTGTCCGAATCGTAGGCGTGAATGACGCCGAGGACGTCACCCACCCCCTCGGCCGAGACAGCATGCATCTCTACCACCACTTCTTCGGCGACCGCTGGCCCTACAGACAAGCCGCCAATCACAAGGCCGACAACGAGGCCTCCAGAGACTTTCATGATCATCGCTGATCTCCCAAGCTGGCTCCACGATGGTATCGGCAGCTACTTCGTACGGCTCCAGGGGAACTGTCTGCAAGCCTGCAAAAGAAGCTCGAAATTCCAAGATAGGCGGTATGATCGTCGCCGGCACGGAACAACCACACATCACCGATATTGGATGAGGCATGGAGATCAACAAGCGTAAGCTTCTGCTTTGCGACTGCGAGCGAACCATGCCGCTCGATGGCAAGTCTCTCGGCAAGGCCTGCGCCTTCTCGGGCCCTGCCGACCTTCAGACCCATCTCTGCCGCAGCCAGATGGACAATTTCCGCACCGCCGTCGCCGAGGGCGGCCCGCTGCTGGTGGCCTGCACCCAGGAGGCCCCGCTATTCCTGGAAATTGCGGCAGAGATCGCGGCGGCCCGTGGCACCCAGACCGACATCGCCTTCGCCAATATTCGCGAGCGCGCGGGCTGGTCGGACGAGGGCAAGGACGCGACCGCGAAAATCGCGGCCTTGCTGGCGGAGGCCACGCTCGAAATCGAGCCGGCCCCGGCGGTGATCATGAAATCGGAGGGCGCCTGCCTGGTCTATGGCCGCGACGAGCTGACGCTCGATGCCGCGCGCCAACTCGCCGGCCGGCTCGACGTCACCGTGCTGCTCGACCGCCCCGGCGAGATCCTGCCGCCACGGGTGATGGACGTGCCGATCTTCAAGGGTCATGTCGCGGCCGCCAAGGGTCATCTCGGCGCCTTCGAGATCGTCGTCGACGATTACGCACCGATGCTGGCCTCGTCGCGCGGCGGCCTCGCCTTCGAGCCGGGACGCAATGGCGCAGCGTCGCGTTGCGATCTCATTCTCGATCTCACCGGCAATCCGCCGCTGTTCCCCACGCCGGAGAAGCGCGACGGCTATCTGCGCGTCGACCCGGGCAATCCCGTGGCGGTGCAGCGCGCATTGTTCGCGCTGTCCGAACTGGTCGGCGAGTTCGACAAGCCGCGCTACGTCCGCTTCGACGCCGCGCTGTGCGCCCATTCGCGCAATCGCAAGACCGGCTGCACCCGCTGTCTCGACGTCTGCCCGACCTCGGCGATCCGGCCCGACGGCGATCATGTCGCCATCGACCCCCGTGTCTGCGCCGGCTGCGGCGCCTGCCACAGCGTCTGCCCGACCGGCGCTGCAGGCTATGCCTTGCCTGCGTCCGCCGACCTGCTGGCGCGGCTGCGGATGCTGCTGTCGAGCTACCGCGGCGCCGGGGGGCAGCGCCCGGTGCTGCTGGTCCACGACATCAGGCACGGCGACGAGCTCATCTCCGTGATCGCGCGGCTCGGCCGTGGCCTGCCCGCCCGGGTGCTGCCCTTTGCCGTCAACGAAGTGACCCAGCTCGGTTTCGAGTTCCTCTCGACCGCGCTCGCCTACGGCGCGGCGCAGGTCATGGTGCTGATCCCGCCCGGCAAGCGGGACGAGCTCGAGGCGATGGCCGGCCAGCTCGGCCTGATCGAAACGGTCATGACCGGGCTGGGATTCGGCAGCGGCCGCGTCGGCCTGCTGGACGAGCGGGACCCGGGCGCCGTCGAAACGGCGCTCTACGATCTGCCGCGCAGCGAACCGCCGGCGGCCGGATCGTTCATCCCCATGGGCGGCAAGCGCGCGCTGATCCGCCTGGCCTTGTCGCACCTGCACGACGTCGCGCCGACACCGGTCGACATCTTGCCGCTCGCGCCCGGCGCCCCATTCGGCACCGTCGCCGTCGACGCCGGTGGCTGCACGCTCTGCCTCGCCTGCGTCAGCGCCTGCCCGACCTCCGCCTTGCAGGACAATCCGGAGAGCCCGCAGCTGCGCTTTCAGGAGGACGCCTGCATCCAGTGCGGCCTGTGCCGCAACACCTGCCCTGAGCACGTCATCACCCTGGTGCCGCGGCTGAACTTCACCGATGGCGCGCGCGACGCCATCGTGCTGAAGGAGGAGGAGCCGTTCTGCTGCGTGCGCTGCGGCAAGCCGTTCGGCACCAAGAGCTCGATCGAGCGCATCGTGGCCAAGCTCGGCGAGAAGCACTCGATGTTCGCCAGCAAGCAGGCGGCCGAGCGCATCAAGATGTGCAACGACTGCCGGGTGATCGCCCAGTTCGAGGCTGGCGAGGAGCCATTCGCCGGCGCGCAGCGGCCGCGCACCCGCACCACCGACGACGATCTGCGCGAGCGCGACCTGCTGCGCTCGACCGGCCCTGCCCCGAACAAGGGCAACGGCGACGGCTCGGGCAGCGGGCCGCATTGAGCGCGCGGCGGCGCCCCGCGGGGCTTGTTGATCTCTCCCGGCGCCGCCCCTAATCTGCCCGGACTGGCACTTCGAAACCCGACCAAATGGGAGCGCGCGCCGTGGCTTCGTCGCAGAGAAAGACTACTCAGTCCGCGCTGATCGTCATCGACGTGCAGAATGATTTCTGTCCCGGCGGCGCGCTCGCCGTGCCGGGCGGCGACCAGATCCTGCCGCTGGTCAACCGCCTGATCGGATCGTTCGACCACGTGATCCTGACCCAGGACTGGCACCCGGCGGGCCATTCCAGCTTCGCCTCCAGCCACGCCGGGCAATCGCCGTTCGGCGCGATCAAGATGCCCTATGGCGACCAGACCCTGTGGCCCGACCATTGCGTCCAGGGCACGCCGGGCGCCGAGTTCCACGGCGACCTCGCCTGGACCAGGGCGGAGCTGGTGATCCGCAAGGGCTTTCGCCGCGGCATCGACAGCTACTCGGCGTTCTACGAGAACGACCGGACGACGCCGACAGGGCTTGCCGGGTACTTGCGCGAGCGCGGCTTCAAATCCCTGGTCCTGGTCGGCCTCGCCACCGATTTCTGCGTCGCCTACTCCGCCCTCGACGCCGCCCGGCTAGGTTTTGCGACGACAGTGGCAATGGATGCCTGCCGCGCCATCGATCTCGGCGGCTCCCTGGCGGCGGCCGAGGCGGAGATGAAGCAGGCCGGCGTCGTCCTGACCGAGTCGACGCGGCTGGCGGCCTAGCCCTTTAGTCCAACGCCCACATAGTGATGCAGCAGCGTCGGATCGGCGCGCAGGCTCGCGGGTGTCGCACTCTCCCTGGCGACGCCGTTCTCGATGAAGGTGACGCGGTCGGCGACGGCGAGCGCCGCCTCGACCCGCTGCTCCACCAGGATCGTCGCCACCCCCTGCCCCTTGAGAACCTTCACGGTGTCGAGGATGGTCGCGATCATGCTGGGCATCAGGCCCTCGGTCGGCTCGTCCAGCAGCAGCACCTTGGGCTCGACGCAGAGCGCACGGGCGACCGCCAGCATCTCCTGCTCGCCGCCGGAGAGCGTGCCCGAGATCTGCTGGAACCTTTCGCGCAGGATCGGAAAGAGTTCCAGCACGCGGTCGAGCG
This sequence comes from uncultured Rhodospirillaceae bacterium, assembly GCA_964372215.1. Classification (GTDB taxonomy): domain Bacteria; phylum Pseudomonadota; class Alphaproteobacteria; order Dongiales; family Dongiaceae; genus DAIMFL01. The sequence goes on along the minus strand of CAYJQC010000017.1, from coordinate 34,863 downwards.
TCTTCCTGCCGTGGCCGCGGGTCATCAGCCCGACCGTCAGGTTTTCCTCGACGGTGAGTTCCGCGAACAGGCGGCGGCCCTGGGGCACATAGGCGATCCCGCGCTTGGGGATCTCGTGCGCCGGCAGGGCGGTGAGATCGATACCGTCCAGGATCACCTTGCCGGCGCGCGGCCGGATCAGCCCCATGATCGCCTTGAGCGTGGTGGTCTTGCCGGCGCCGTTCCGACCCAGCAGGCACAGCACTTCGCCGGCGGCGAGCTCGAGGGACAGGCCGCGCAGCACCTGCACGTTGCCGTAGTAGCAATCGATGGCGGCGACCTCGAGAGTCATGTCCCGAGATAGGCTTGCTGGACGAGGGGGTCGGCCTTGATCTCGGCCGGGCTGCCCTCCGCCAGGATGGTGCCGTTGTTCATCACGGTGATGCGATGGGCGAGCTCCATCACCACCGCCATGTTGTGCTCGATCAGCAGGACCGTGGCATCCCTCGCGATCTGCCGCACCAGGGCGCAGAAGGCGGCAATCTCGTCCTCCGCCAGACCCTGGGTCGGCTCGTCCAGAATCAGGAGTCGCGGTCGCAGCGCCAAGCCGATCGCCACCTCCAACAGCCGCTGATGGCCATAGGACAGGGTCGCGGCCACCGTGTCGGCGCGGCCCTCCAGGCCGACGCGCGCCAGCGTTTCCATCACCTCCTCGTTCAGACGACCCAGGCCGCGCGGCCACCAGCCGCCGCTCGCCCAGCTGTCGCTGCGCTGGGCCGCCAGCGCCACGTTGTCGAAGCAGGTCAGGTTGCCGAAGATGCTGGTGATCTGGAAGGTGTAGACGATGCCGCGGCGCACCCGGTTCCACGGGCGCAGGCCGGTGATGTCCCGTCCGTCGAAGGCGATGCGGCCGGCCGAGGGCGCGATCCGGCCGCAGATCATGCCGACCAGCGTGGTCTTGCCGGCGCCGTTGGGGCCGATCACCGCTCGGATCTCCCCGGGATCGAGCGCGAAGCTCACCTGATCGACCGCGGTCAGGCCGCCGAAATGCCGACTCAGCCGCTCGGTAGTCAACAGGGTCATGGCAGCCACGGGATCCACTTTTGCCGCAGCGTCCCGAGGATGCCCTTGGGCGCCCACAGCACCAGGAGCACCAGCGCCGCACCGACGAACAGCATGTAGCTCGAGGTGTAGCCGCTGGAAACGTCGACCAGGTAGAACATGACGACCGTGCCCAGAAGCGGCCCGAGCGTGGTGCCGACGCCACCCATCAGCACCCAGAGCAGCGGAAAGATCGAATATGGAATCGCGGCGAAGGTCGAGCCGACATAGGTGAACAGCAAGGCGTAGGCGGCGCCGGCCGCGCCCGACATCGTGCCCGAGATCGCCAGGGCCAGCAGCTTGTAGCGAAACGGGTGATAGCCGAGCATGGCGGTGCGCTGCTCGTTCTCACGCACGGCGACCAGGACCCGGCCGATGGCGGAGCGCACCAGGACGAGCGAGCCGATCAGGCAGACGACAAAGAGAAGCAGCGCCAGATTGTAGCGCGCCACCGGCTGGATCAGGCTCACCCCTGCGACGCGCAGCAGTTCCTCCTTGAGCACGAAGCCCTCGTCGCCGCGCGTCAGGTCGCCGAAATAGAGGGTGAGCAGGTAGCAGGCCTGGGCGAACATCAGCGTCACGATCATGAACGAGACGCCGGTGGTCCTGAGCGCGACCAGGCCGACCGCGACCGACAGGCCGAGTCCGGCAAGCGTCCCAGCCGCGAATCCCGAGACGGGATCGAAGCCGAGATGGTGGACCGTCATTCCGGCGCCGTACAGCCCGGCGGCGAAGAACATCGCATGACCCAGGCTCAGGAGGCCGGTGTATCCGACCAGCAGGTTGTAGCCGATGGCGAACGTCGCCATCACCATGATCTTCGACAGGTTGGAATGGTGATAATCCGGCAGCACGAACTGCAGGCCGAACAAAAGCGCGATCACCCCCGCATGCAGCAGCCAGGCGCGCGACGCCGCGCCGCGCGTCACCGGCTGTTTCCCGCGAACAGGCCGCTCGGCCGGAACACCAGGATCATGGCGACGAACAGCGTGGCGATGATCTTGGCGAGCGTCGGCGAGAAGAACACCGAAATGATGCCGTCGCTGATGCCGATGACGAAGGCGGCGACCAGCGTGCCGCGCAGGCTGCCCAGGCCGCCGACGATGACGACGATGAAGGAGAGCAGCAGCGGATCCAGCCCCATCAGGTAGTGGGCCTGCTGGATCGGCACGACCAGGACGCCGGCGACCGCGGCGAGCATGGCGCCGAGCCCGAAGATCAGGGAATAGACCCGGTCGACGGGAATGCCGAAGCTCTGCGCCGTCTCGCGGTCGAACTGGGTCGCCCGCATGACGAGGCCAATCCGGGTGCGCATCAGCGTGTACCAGGTGGCGAACAGCAATGCCGCCGAGGCGCAGATCACCACCAGCTTGTAGCCGGAATAGCCGAACCACGGGAACACCACCCGGAAATTGATCGGCGCCACCACCGGGTTCGCGTTGGGCCCATAGAACGTGAGCACGAGCTGCTGGATGATGTAGAGCAGGCCGATGGTCGCGACGATGGTCGCCTCGGGCGCGTAGTCGAGACGCCGCAACACCAGCCGATCGGCCGCGACTGCGACCGCCCCCACCACCAGCGGGCTGCCGACCAGCGCCAGCAGGAAGCCGAGGGCGGGGGAGCCGGGGATCAGGCTGCTGAACACCCAGGCCAGCACCGCGCCCAGCATGAAGAACTCGCCATGGGCGACGTTGACGATGCGCATGACGCCGAACACCAGCGACAGGCCGAGCGCGGTCAGCGCCAGCACGAAGGCCGCGACCGTCCCTTCCAGCAGGGCGAGCAGCAGATGGGGCCCGAAGCTCACGCTAGGACTCGTCGCCAGAATGTGTCCTGAAAAGGACCGGGGAGAGCGAGTGTCGCCCTCCCCGGCTTGCCGTCATCGGCACCGCTCTAGAGCGACTGGGTGCGGTAGTCCCCCTCCGGTTCGTACATGCCGTCCTCGATCGAGGTGGTGTGCACGACGTTGAGCCTGCCGCCCTCGACCTTGGAGATGTGCTGGTGGCCGAATGCCTGGTGGATCTGGCCGACGAAAGTCTTATTCCCCTGCGGGTGCTCGTTGCCCTCGGCGAAGTCGGTCATCGCCTCGACCGCCTCGATCAGCCCGGCCTTGCCCTTGGCGTCCGCCATCTGATAGCCGCTCTGCTCCATCGCCGCCTTGATGACGTACAGCGTCTCCCAGCAGCCGAACATGTGGGAATAGGTGGCGATGTCCCCGGCATCGTCGACCGAGGCGCCGTTCCCATCGACCCCGACCGCGCCGCGGTAGAACTTGTCGAACGAAGTCTGGTCGGCCTGGGCATAGCGCGGGTTGGCTTCCCAGAAATAGGTGCCGTCGAGGAACTCGAGCCCCGGGCTGCCGATGTTCACCGCCTCGAGCGAATCGATGAAGCCGAAGATCTCCGGCCGGCTGGAGCCGAAATGCTCGCCCATTTCCTTGACGAAGGTGAGCACGCCTGGGCCCACCATGACGTGGTAAATGACCTCGGTATCCGCCGGGATCTGGGCAAAGTAGCGCGTGAACGAGCTCTCGGTCGGCGGGATCGGGATGAGCGCCGCGACCGAGCCACCCTGCGCGGCGATGGCGGCGGAGAAATAGTCGCGATGATCATGACCGAAGGCGAAGTCAGGGAAGATCATGGTGACCTTCTTGCCGAGATTGCCTGAAACCCACGGCGCCATCGAGATCACCTGCGAGCGCACGTCGGTGATGCCGGGCTGGAAGACGTAGCGATTGAGCTCGCCCGAGGCGACGTGGTGACCTTCGCTGACCACGAAATACGGCATCTTGAGCCGACCCGCCGTCGGCGCCGAGCCGATCACCACATGGGAAAACAGCGTCCCGAACACGACGTCGACCTTGTGCTCGGAGGCGAACTTCTCGACCACCTCGGCACCGCGCTTGGGATCGGTGCCGTCATCCTCGATGATCAGTTCGATCGGCCGGCCGGCGATACCGCCGGCGTCGTTGATCAGCTTGACCGCGGCGTTGGTCGTGCGCTCGTACCAGCGGCCGTAGGAGGCGCCGATACCGGTGCGATGGCATTGAAAGCCGATCCTGATCGGTTCGGAACTCTGCGCCTGGACATAGCGCATGGCGCCAGGCATCAGCCCGGCGGCCGTCGCGGTGCCGACAGCGGCGCCCAGCCCCTTGATGATGCTGCGGCGCGTGACCAACGAGCGCGCGCTGCCGAAATTGCCAGATTTCCTGTGATCCATGTCGATGCTCCCAGCATTTGACCCTGTTTCGCCGCGCCGATGGCCGACGCTGGCTTCCGGTCGTGAAAAACCGTTTGTACAGAAATAAAATCATGCGGCCCGCCAAATGACAACATCGGCCCGACGCCGACGCTCAGCCGGCGGTCGGGGTCGCCAGCAGCCACAGACCGAACAGCGTGTAGCCGACCATCAGCAGCGCCAGGGGCAGCTGGCTGAGGATCGCCGCCCGGCCGCTGCCGAGGCGGCGGAGGGCGATGATGTGGGCCAGGCTGACCGCCAGGATGTGGCCCCCGACGACCGCCGCTGCCTGCAGCTTCCAGATCACCGACACCGACGCGAGATTGGTCAGGAACGACACGGTGATCGGGAGTCTGCCGATACCCAGCATGTCCCAGCCGAGGCCAAAGGGGTCGCCGAGGGCGTTCGCCGCATACTGGGCGTTCACCAGGAACACCGTGACGTAGTGCGCAAGATGGTAGCCGATCGAGATCGGCAGGATCGACAGGACCAGGTGGCCCGACAGCGCCGCGAAGCCGATATCGCCGGCGGCGAGGCGCCGGCCCAGGGCGATCGCCAGGACATAGACGCCCGCCAGCGCCGCCCACATCGCCAGCAGCCCCAGGCTGTTCTGCGTCATCAGCGCGGTGCGGCCCGGAAACTCCAGCGGATTGATGCCATTGAGGCCGAGATACCAGAATGTCTTGTCGAGCCCGTCGAAGGAGACGGTGGCGAGGGTCAAGAGCACGAAGGCGACGCCGCTCGCCGGCAGCATCTCCGCGTCGGCGAGCCCGGCGCCCGGGAAGGTCAGGACCAGCCGGCGCCGGCCGGGTGTGGCGGGGTCGGACGGTAGCAGGCGGAGCGGCGCCAGCCGGGCGACGAAGCCGAAAAACACAGTGAAGCACTCGGCGCGCGCCAGCCAGACGCGCTCGCCGAACAGCAGCATCCCGACCAGGGTCGCCGCGCTGTAGACGATCGCCGCCACGGCCAGCCGCGCCGGATCGTCCGGCGCCGGATCGACCAGCTCGAACCAGCCGAAGGCCAGCAGCCCGGCGACCGCCGGCCAGTAGCCCAGCCACGCGGGATAGTCGAGCGGCGGCCGGTCGGCCGCCGCCGACCTGCCGTCCAGCCGGCGCAGCAGCCGATAGGGTGCGATCCAGGGATTGAGCAGTGCCCAGAGGTCGCCAACCATCGCTTGTAGAATTGTCAGCCCGACCCACCACAGGGTCCACACCACCAGCGGCAGCGGATTGCTCAGCGGGTCGCGGCTGCCCGCCAGCCCGGCCGCGGCCAATAGGCCAAGCAGCACGAACACGATGCCGCTCGGCAGGCTCGACCGCAGCCCCGGCAGAGCCGCCAAGCCGAGCCGCCAGCCAGCGACGCGCCGCGCAAAGCCATCCGGCACGAACAGCAGCACGAGAAACGAGGCGGCGACGGCGAAGGTGCCGCCGGCGATGTAGTACTGGGTGGGCAGCAGCAGGACGATGCCGCGCTCGCCCGTGTGGGCGAAGGCCGGGCTGGCGCAGGCGAGGGTCGGCAGCAGGGCTGCGAACCGCCATGTCAGGCGTCGCACAGCGGCGGCGTGACACAAGAACACCGGCACGATCGGCTCTCCCCCTTCCGCTGCGGTTCCCACCGCCAAGCCAGCATCGGCTTGACAGTGTGCCGAGGCGCAGGGATCATTTGTACACCAACTAACGGCAATTTCCGAAGCGGTGCGGAGTCGGAGGCGCTGCCCTTGTTTCTGAGGCCTCGCACATTGCGCGATGCGGTCGCCGCGCTGGAAACGCCGGGGATCCAGATCCTCGCCGGCGGCACCGATTTCTTTCCGGCGCTCGGCGAGCGCCCGGCGCGTGCGCCGATCCTCGACATCACCGCGATTCCCGAGCTGGCGGGGATTTCGATCGGCACCGACGAGATCCGCATCGCCGGGCGCACCACCTGGAGCGAGGTGATCGCGGCGCCGCTGCCGCCCTGCTTCGACGCGCTCAAGGCCGCCGCGCGCGAGGTCGGATCGATCCAGATCCAGAACCGCGGCACCGTCGCCGGCAACCTCTGCAACGCCTCGCCGGCCGCCGACGGCGTGCCGCCGCTCCTGGCGCTCGACGCCGAGGTCGAGCTGGCATCGCGCAGCGACACCCGCCGCCTGCCCCTCGCCGCCTTCATCACCGGCAACCGCCGGACCCTGCGGCAGGCGAACGAGATCCTCTCGGCGATCGTCGTCCCGCGCGGCATCGATGGCCCCTCGGCCTTCCTGAAGCTCGGTGCCAGACGCTATCTCGTGATCTCGATCGCCATGGTCGCGGCGGTGCTGGAGCCGGACCGCCGGAGCCGGGTCGCCCAGGCGCGCATCGCCATCGGCGCCTGCTCGGCGGTCGCCCAGCGCCTGCCGGCGCTCGAGCGCGCACTGGTCGGCGTGCCGTTCGAGCCGGGGATCGGCGACTTGGTGTCCCCGGTGCATCTGGCCGGTCTGTCGCCGATCGACGACGTCCGGGCCGGCGCAGCCTATCGCCGCGAGGCAGCGCGCACACTGGTCGCCCGCGCCCTCGAAGCCTGCCTCGTCGGATGAGCACGATGGACCGCCCCGAGCTCGCCACCGGCTTCACCCTCAACGGCCGCAAGATCGGCCTGCATGCCGATCCCGGCATGCGGTTGAGCAAGGCGCTGCGCGAACTTCTCGGCCTGACCGGGACCAAGGTCGGCTGCGACGCCGGCGATTGCGGGGCCTGCACCGTGCTGCTCGACGGCGCGCCGGTCTGCGCCTGCCTGGTCGCGGTCGGCCAGGTCGCGGACCGCCGGATCGAGACCATCGAGGGCCTGAGCGAGTCCGCGCCGGCAACCCGGCGCCTGCAGGACTCGTTCCTGCGCCACGGCGCGGCGCAATGTGGCATCTGCACGCCCGGCATGCTGGTGGCGGCGACCGACCTCCTGGCGCGGGTGCCGGCACCGGACGAAGCCCAGGTGATGGACGCGATCGGCGGCGTACTGTGCCGCTGCACCGGATATCGCAAGATCGTCGCCGCCGTGCTGGACGCAGGTCAGGACACCCCGCCGGAGACCCTGCCCCAGGCCGGCGCCGCAGTCGGCAGCCGCATCCGGCGCGTGGACGGCCGGCGCAAGGTCGACGGCAGCGAGATCTTCGGCGCCGACGAGATGCCGGCGGATGCGCTGCTCCTGCGCGCCGTCCGCTGCCCGCATCACCACGCGCGCTTCCGTTTCGGCGATCTCGACGGCTTCGTCGCCGCCCATCCCGGAATCCAGCGCGTGCTCACCGCTGCCGACGTGCCGGGCGTCAACTGCTTCGGCGTGATCCCGCCCTTTGCCGACCAGCCGGTGTTTGCCGAAGCCGAGGCGCGCTTCCGCGGCGAGGCGGTGGCGGCGGTGGTCGGCGACCCCGCCACGATCGAGGCGCTCGACCTCGATGCCTTTCCGGTGACCTGGGAGGAGCTGCCGGCGCATCTTTCCATCGACGCCGCCCTCGCCGCCGACGCTCCGAGGATCCACGGCAACCGCGCCGGCAACATCCTGACCGGCGGTCGCGTGGCGCGCGGCGATGTCGACGCGGCCCTTGCGATCGCAGCCGTGGTCGTCGAGGGCACGTTCGAGACCGGCTTCGTCGAGCACGCCTATATCGAGCCCGAGGCCGGCTTCGCGCGGCGGGTCGGCGGGCGCATCGAGGTCCAGGTCTGCACCCAGGCGCCGTACATGAACCGCGACGACATCGCCAAGATCCTGGGGATTCCCGAGGAGTCGGTGCGCATCATCCCGACCGCGGTCGGCGGCGGCTTCGGCTCGAAGCTCGACATGTCGGTGCAGCCCTTCGTGGCGCTGGCAGCGTGGGTCGTGGACAAGCCAGTGCGCATGGTCTATTCGCGCACCGAGTCGATCAAGAGTTCGACCAAGCGCCATCCCTCGCGCATCCGTATGCGGGTCGGCGCCGGCGCCGACGGCAAGCTGACGGCGATCGATTTCGCCGGCGACTTCGACACCGGCGCTTATTCGTCCTGGGGCCCGACCGTCGCCAACCGGGTTCCCGTCCACGCCTCCGGTCCCTATTTCGTGCCGCATTACCGGGCGTTGTCCCGAGCGATCCATACCAACCAGGTACCATCGGGCGCCTTCCGCGGCTTCGGCGTGCCGCAGACCACGCTGGCGCAGGAGCAGCTGTTCGACGAACTGGCCGACAGGCTCGGCCTGGACCGCCTGGAGTTCCGTATCCTGAACGCGCTGTCGCCGGCACAGCCGACCGTGACCGGCCAGGTGATCGGCGAAGGCGTCGGCATCCGCGCCTGTCTCGAGGCGCTGCGACCGCGCTGGGCGACGGCGCGCGCCGAGGTCGCGACCTTCAACAGCGGCAACCGCCGGCCGACGCGCCGGGGCGTCGGCGTCGCCGGTATGTGGTACGGCTGCGGCAACACCTCGCTGCCCAACCCGTCGACCATGCGCGTAGGGCTACGGGCCGACGCACGCCTATCGCTGCATCAGGGCGCGGTCGATATCGGTCAAGGCTCGAACACGGTCATAGCGCAGATCTGTGCCGACGCACTCGGTATCGGCGTCGAGCGCATCGACCTGGTGGCGCCCGACACCGACCTCACGCCCGATTGCGGCAAGACCTCCGCCTCGCGCCAGACCTTCGTCACCGGCAAGGCGGCTGAGCTTGCAGGCCGCGCCCTGCGGGCCGGCATCCTGCGCGCCGCCAATGCCGGCGAGAGCGCGGGAATCGAGTTCGGCGAAGGCTGGCTGGTGGTGCGTGACGGCGATCACGAGCGCCGCCTGATCCTGTCGGACATGCCGCGCGACGCCCGCGGCTATGTCTTCCTCGCCGAGGAAACCTTCAATCCGCCGACCACGACGCTGGACGCGAACGGCCAGGGCATCCCCTATGCCGTCTACGGCTTCGGCGCCCATCTGGCGGTGGTCGAGGTCGACATGGAGCTCGGCACGGTGAAGCTGTTGCGCCTGGTCGCCGCCCACGATGTCGGTCGCGCGATCAACCCGACCCTGGTGGAGGGCCAGATCGAGGGCGGCGCGGCGCAAGGGCTGGGCCTCGCTCTGATGGAGGAGTTCTTCCCCGGCAGGAGCGAGAACCTGCACGACTACCTGATCCCCACCGCCGGCGACTTGCCGCCGGTCGAGTCGATCCTGATCGAGGACCCGTCGCCGGTCGGCCCGTACGGCGCCAAGGGCATCGGCGAGCAGGCGCTGATTCCGACCGCGCCGGCGGTCCTGAATGCGATCCACGACGCGACCGGCGCGCGCATCAGGCGCGTGCCCGCGACTCCTGACCGCGTCCGCGCCGCGATCCTCGCCGTGCAGAACGGGCAGGCCTGACATGTCCGAAGCCGACGCCTCTCCCGAAAGCCGGGTCAGCGGCGACAAGGTGCGCTGCGATGCCTGTCCGGTGATGTGCTACATCAAGCCGGGGGCGGTCGGCGCCTGCGACCGCTACGCCAACAAGGACGGCGAGATCGTGCGGGTCGATCCGCATATCCTGCTGGCCCGCACCGTCGAGCAGGGCGGTGATGTCGTGCGCTTCGGCGGCACCGGCTGGGACGGACAGCTGGTGAGCGCCGGCAACACCTTCGTCACCGCGATCGGCGCCGGCACCACTTATCCAGACTACAAGCCGGCGCCATTCATCGTGTCGTCCGAGATCGACGGCGTCGACATGGTGACGGTGGTGACCGAAGGCATCTTCAGCTATTGCGGCGTCAAGGTGAAGGTCGACACCGATCGCCATCTCGGCCCCGAGCAGAATCCGGTGCGCGCCGCGGGCGAGGCGGTCGGCCATGTGACGACCGGGGAATACGGCTCGCAGATGCTGTCGCTGGGCGGCGTGCATCACCTGACCGGCGGCAGCAAGAAGGAAGGCCGGGTGACCTGCGACACCCTGCTCGAACTGTGCAACGGCAAGGCGGTCGAGCTCACCATCGACGGCGGCGCCACCGTGGTCGTCGAGGCCGGCCAGCCCCCGATCGTCAACGGGACTGCCGAGGAGCGCATGCGGGTCGGCTGCGGCTCGGCCACCATCGGCATGTTCGCGCGGCAATGGTTCGGCAAGGTCGACGAGGTGGTGGTGGTCGACGACCACATCACCGGCGTGCTGTCGGAGCATCAGGCCGGCAAGTATCTCGGCATCAAGGACACCGGCATCCGGGTCAAGGGACGCCGCTCGACCCCCGGCCGCTACTTCCAGGTGGCCGAGCCCGGCACCGGATGGGGCGGCACCGATGTCTCGGACCCGCTCACCATCCTGGAGCCATTCAACCCGAAGCATGCGCGCCGCGGCCTCAGCATGCTGATGGTCAGCACCACCGGCGAGCAACATGCCTATTACGAACTCGACGAGGCGCTGCGGCCGGTCGAGCGCGCGCTGCCGGAAAGCCTGCGTGTCTCGGTCGAGCGGATCAAGGAGAACTGCGAGCCGGCGCTCTCGACCGTGCTGTTCATGGGCGGTGCCGGCGGCTCGTTGCGCGCCGGCGTCACCGAGAACCCGGTGCGACTGACCCGCTCGGTCAAGGACGCCCTGACCCATGTGAGCTGCGGCGGCGCGCCGGTCTATGTCTGGCCCGGCGGCGGCATCACCTTCATGGTCGACGTGACCCGGGTCCCGGCCAACGGCTTCGGCTATGTCCCGACCCCGGCGCTGGTCGCGCCGATCGAGTTCACCATGAAGCTATCGGATTACGCTGCGCTCGGCGGCCATCTCGACGACGTGCGGCCCCTGCGCTCGCTCGGCACCGCCTCCGGCTACGTGATCGACCGCTCGCAGGTCGCGCCCCACGCGGAAAACCCGTGGCCGCTGCTGCCCGGGCGGAACAGCTGATGCGCCAGCAGATCGCCCTGCTGCCCGATGGACGGCGGCTCCACCTCCAGGATGGGCCGATCGACCTGATCGTCGAGGCGTTCGGGAAGCGGCACGAAATCCGGGCGGCGTACCGGGCCGCGGCGGCGCGCTTCGCCACCATCCTCGACGAGCTGTGCGCCGAGCTCCCCTTGATTCGGGCGCCGGCGCGCCCGCAGGAAACGCCGCTCCAGGGCCCGACCGCCCGGCGCATGCACGCCGCGGTCGCGTCGTTCGCCGCCGAACGCTTCGTCACCCCGATGGCCGCTGTGGCCGGCGCGGTCGCGGAAGAAATCCTTGGCGCCATGACCGCCGCCGCAACCCTCTCCCGCGCCTATGTGAACAACGGCGGCGACATCGCGCTGCACCTGGCGCCCGGCGCCAGCTTCACCGTCGGCATGATCGACCGGCCCGACCGCCCGGCCCTGCTGGGCAGCGCGCTGATTGCTGCGGAGGATGGCGTGTGCGGCATCGCCACCAGCGGCCGCCACGGCCGCAGCTTCTCGCTCGGCATCGCCGACGCGGTCACCGTGCTCGCGGCCACCGCCGCCGCCGCCGACGCAGCCGCCACGCTGATCGCCAACGAGGTCGACCTGCCGGATCATCCTGGCATCGTCCGGGTCGCCGCCAACGAGCTGCAGCCGGACAGCGACCTTGGCGAACGCCTGGTCACCCGCCTGGTTCCCCCCCTCGCCACGGCAGAGATCGCCAAGGCGCTGGAGCGCGGTCTCTCCTATGCGCGCCGCCAGCGTGATCGCGGCCTGATCGTGGCGGCCGCCCTGCATCTCCAGGGCGAAACCGTCACCCTCGGTCTGCCGGTGCTGCGCTTCGCGACGGCTTCCCCTTTCCCGTCCACCACCCGGATTCCCGTTCATGCCTGACGTCGTCATCCGCAAGATGCTGGTCTCGGTCGAGGAAATCTTCCACGAGGGCGGTCCGCCCGCGGCGAAGCCGCCACGACGCGGCGTCATCCTGGCGGTGATCCGCAACCCCTTTGCCGGGCGCTATGTCGAGGACATCGCCGGCTTCATGGACGACCTGAAGCCGCTCGGACTCAAAATGGCGAACGAGCTGATCGCGGCGCTCGGCGGCGATCCCAAGGCCATCGAAGGCTATGGCAAAGGCGCCATCGTCGGCACGGCCGGCGAGCTGGAACACGGTGCCCTGTGGCACGTGCCGGGCGGCTACGCGATGCGCGAGGCGCTGGGCGGCGCCAAGGCGATCGTGCCGTCGACCAAGAAGGTCGGCGGGCCCGGGACGCGGCTCGACGTGCCGGTCACCCATGTCGACGCGTCCTATGTGCGCAGCCATTTCGATGCGATCGAAGTCGGGCTGGCCGACGCGCCGCGCGCCGACGAGATCGTGCTGGCGCTGGTGATGACCACGGGCGCCCGGGTGCATGAACGCGTCGGCGGGCTCAAGGCCGGCGAGATCAAGGGGGAGGACGGATTGCGATGAAGGCCAAGATCCGCAAGATCATCACCGTCGTCGAGGAGACCCGGCAGGAAGTCGACAAGACCATCGATCCCCCGACCCGCCGCGCCGCGGCGCTGGCGGTGATCGCCAATCCCTATGCCGGCAAGTATGTCGAGGATCTCTCCCTGCTGATGGAGATCGGCGAGGAGCTGGGCGGACTCCTGACGGAACGAGCGGTCGCCGCGCTGGGGATACAAGGGGACAAGGCCGAGAGCTACGGCAAGGCGGCGGCGGTCGGCGAGAACGGCGAGCTCGAGCACGCCGCGGCAATCCTGCATCCGAAGCTCGGGACTCCCGTGCGCAAGGTGCTCGGCAAGGGCGCGGCGCTGATCCCATCCTCCAAGAAGCGCGGCGGGCCGGGAGTCGCCCTCGACATACCCCTCGGCCACAAGGACGCAGCCTATGTCCGCAGCCATTTCGACGGCATGGAGGTGCGGGTCAACGACGCGCCGCGCGCCGACGAGATCCTGGTGGCGGTGGCGGTCACCGACAGCGGCCGGCCGTTGCCCCGGGTTGGCGGGCTGACCAAGGACCAGATCAAGGGCGAGGACGGGCTGCGCTGAGCAACACCGGGTTCAAGGCCATGAGCATCGCCAAGGCCGCGCGCAGCAGACGGCCGGCCGTGACCGCGGAAACTACAGTCTACCGGCTCGACGACCAGGTGGGGTTCCTGCTGCGGCGCGCCAGTCAGCGCCACGTCGCCATCTTCGCCGGGCGCATGGCCCTGGGCCTGACTCCGACCCAATGGGCGGCGCTCGCCAGGCTCTACGAGGAGGGCCCGACGTCGCAGAACCTGCTCGGCCGCAACACGGCGATGGACGGGGCGACGATCAAGGGCGTGGTCGACCGCCTGATGGCGCGGCACCTGATCGAGACGCGAACCGATCCAGCCGACGGCCGCCGGCGCGTCGTCGCCTTGACCGAAGCCGGAACACGTACAGTCGAGCGCTGCATGGCGGACGCCATCGGCATCACCGAGGATACGCTGGCGCCGCTGGAGCCGGCGGAACGCGCCGCGCTGCTCACGCTGCTGCGGAAACTGGCATAGCGGTTCGGATCGGCTCCGGCGCCGAGCGCGATGGATGTAGGTGGAAGGAGGGCATCTCCGATGCGATGTCTTGCTTGCGCGATCCTCACCGTGGCCTTCCTGCCCGCGGCGGGGTCGTCCATCGCCCTGGCCGGCGGCGGGTCGAACACCAAGACCGATCCCTGCGCCCTGGTGACGGGCGCGGAAGTCGCCGAGGCCCTCGGCGAGCAGCCTGGCCCCGGCGAAAACGACGGCATCGGTGACTGTGAGTACCGCGGGGAGAGCGGGTATGCTTCCACCGTGACCATCAGCGTCGACGAGAACGCCGGGCGGCGCGACTGGTTCCTCTCCCAGAAGACCCGCGACAACGTCGCGCCGGTCGCGGATGTCGGCGAGGACGCCTTCGTCTTCGTATCGTCCGCCGGCTTCGTGCAGATCACCGCGTTGAAGGGCGAGACGCTGGTCACGGTCATGGTCGCCGGCGGCAGCCATCCCGACCGGGTCGCGGCCACCACCGACCTGGCCCGGCGTGCCGCCGAGCGCCTCGGCACCGCGGCCGCAATGGCCCGGATCCCGGGTCTCGAGGCGCTGGCCGGCCGGTGGTACGGCGATGCCGGCGGCTCGGCCTGGGGCACTCGCGACATGCGCAGCTGGGTGATCGAGGCTGACGGAAACTGGACCATGACCATGGCGCCCGAGCATGCCGGCTTCCTCACGGCGCAGGATGGACAATGGCGCATGGACTCGCCGCGGGAAGGTTTCGCCGGCACCTACGAGATCGCGGGCGCGGACCGCCTGTCGACCAGCGGCGACGTCGCGGCGGACTGGACCCGTGTTCCCGACGGCGAAGAGCCGCCGGGCGTCGATCCGGACTTCCTCGGTATCTGGACCCAGATTCCGCTCGGCGGCATGGCGCACGGGCCGCTCGACCCCGCGGTGATCGGGCTGTGGCGGGCCACGCTTGACGGCCCCGAGCGGCCGAGCGTCCTGGTCTGGCGGATCGGCGCGGCCGGCTATTCGGTGCTGACCGAGATTATCACGGTGTCGGGCGACCTCAGCGCCGAGAACGGCGAGATGAAGTTCATCCCGGCGGACGGAGAGCCGATAGCGCTGACCTACCAGTTCCAGGGACGCGACGCCTTCGTCACCACCGATGACACCGGCACCATCCGCTGGCAGCGCCGCGGCACCGGACTGGTGCCGCAGTGACCGCGCACCGCTTGTCAGGAACGCTACCAGGTTAGCTCTTCACCACCTCCGGCAGCCGGGTCGCCGGCGGGGTGTTGCGGCTCCTTTGGGTGCGCACGATGCCATCGATGACGGTCATGCCGACCCCCGGCAGGTCGCCCAGGCGGATGCTGTCGAGCAGGTCCTTGCCCGGCGAATGTTGGGCCTTGTCGAGGAAGACGAAGTCGGCCGAGCGGCCGGCCTCGATCAGCCCGCAGTCGAGGGCGCGCATGCGCGCCGTGTTGCCGGTGGCGAAGCAGATCGCGGTCTCTGCCGGCACTTCGCCGAGCGACGACAACATCGAGATCATGCGCAGGATGCCGAGCGGCTGGACCCCGGAGCCGGCCGGCGCATCTGTACCGAGGATGACGCGCTCGAGCTGGCCCATCTCACTGGCGGTACGCAGCGTATAGAGCGCCGAGCGCTCGTTGCCGTTATGCACCAGCTCCAGCCCGCGCCGGCAGCCCTCGCAGATGCAGCGGATCTGATCGTCGGGCAGTGCGGTGTGGCCGCCATTGATGTGGCCGACCACGTCGGTGTCGGCCTCCAGCACCACGTCCTTGTCGATCAGGCCGGAGCCGGGGATCGACGGGCCGCCGGTGTGGATGGTGCTCTGGATGCCGTACTTGCGCGCCCAGCCGACCATCCGCCTCGCGGTCGGGCCGTCCTTGACGCCGCCCAGCCCGACCTCGCCGAGCAGCCTGACCCCGGCCGCCGCCATCTCCTTGAAGTCGTCCTCGACCATGTCGGTCTCGATGACCGGCGCGCCGCCGTGGATCTTGACGCCATTGGGCCGAAAGTTGGCGAAGGCGCGCTGGGTGAAGATCGCCATGGCCTTCACCCCGACCGCGTCCTTCGGCCGGCCGGGCATGTGGACCTCGCCGGCGGAGATCATGGTGGTGACGCCGCCATGGAGATAGGAATCGATCCAGTTGATCTGGTTCTGCCGCGGCGTCCAGTCGCCGGCCACGGGATGGACATGGCTGTCGATCAGGCCCGGCGCGACCGCCACGCCCTTGGCGTCGACGACAGTGGTGGCGCCCTCGGTGTCGAGGTCCTTCTCGCGGCCGACCGCGACGATCCGCCCGTCGACGGCGACGATCGCATCGCCGTCGAGAATCGGGCGGCCGAGATCGCCGCTCAGCAGCAGCCCGATATTGCGAACGACCAGCTTCGCTGGCCCGCCGGCCTTGCCCGCCTCTTCCGCCGCCATGCCCTGTTCTCCCCGCTTCGCCCAGCGCCGCCGTGACACGACGCCGCCGGCCTTCGATCGTTAGTATTCAAACAAAGGGCCGGCGGGGCAAGGGCCGCCGAACGCACCCGTAACAAGGCCCACCTCCGTTACCGGAAGCGGGCCTTGCACTGCGGCGCGACGCGTGGGCTCAGCGCATCACGATCTGCGGCTCGCGGGACTGGCGGACGCGCTCCATCGCCCCGTAATAGGGCGCGAAGGTCGGGCGGTCGATGTAGCGCCCGGCTCCCTTGACCGTCCGCACGTCGCCGTCCTGGTAGACGATCCTGCCCTGGCTCACGGTCACCACGTTGATGCCCTGCACCTCCATGCCCTCGAAGATGTTGAAATCGATCTGCTGGTGATGGGTGTTCTTGGAGATGGTGCGGTGCTTCTCCGGGTCCCAGACCAGGATGTCGGCATCGGCGCCCACTTCGACCGCGCCCTTGCGCGGATAGATGTTGAAGATCTTGGCCGCGTTGGTCGAGGTGATGCCGACGAATTCGTTGGGGGTGAGCCGTCCCTTGTTCACCCCGTGATGCCACAGCACATGCATGCGGTCCTCGACCCCGCCGGTGCCGTTCGGGATCTGAGTGAAGTTGTTGTGGCCCATTCTCTTCTGCGGCGTGCAGAAGCAGCAATGGTCGGTCGCGGTGGTCTGCAGCATGCCGGCCTGGATGCCGCGCCACAGCGCCTCCTGGTGATGCTTCGGGCGGAACGGCGGGCTCATGACGTGATGCGCCGCAAAATCCCAGTCGGGATTGCGATAGACGCTGTCGTCGATCAGCAGATGCCCGGCCAGCGCCTCGGCGAACACCCGCTGGCCCTCGAGCCGCGCCCGGGTTACCGCCTTCAGCGAATCCTCGCAGGAGGTGTGGACGAGATAGAGCGGCACGTCGAGCACCTGGGCGATGCGGATCGCCCGGTCGGCCGCCTCGCCCTCGACCTCCGGCGGGCGCGACAGCGGATGCCCTTCAGGGCCGAGGATGCCCTTCTTTACCAGCTCGCGTTGCAGGTGGAACACCAGCTCGCCGTTCTCGGCGTGGACCGTGCAGATGGCGCCGAGCTCGCGGGCGCGGGTGAAGCTGTTCACCAGCACCTCGTCATCCGCCATGATGGCGCCCTTGTAGGCCATGAAATGTTTGAAGCTGTTGACACCGTGCTCGCGGGTCAGGGTCTCCATCGCCTTGTGGACGCTGTCGTCCCACCAAGTGATGGCGACGTGGAAGCTGTAGTCGGCCGCCGCCTTTTCGGCCCAGCCGCGCCAGGTGCGATAGGCCTCCATGACGTCCTGCTGCGGGCTCGGGATCACGAAGTCGATGATCATGGTGGTGCCGCCGCAGGCCGCCGCGGTGGTGCCGGAGAAGAAATCTTCGGACGCCACCGTGCCCATGAACGGCAGCTCCATGTGGGTATGCGGATCGATACCGCCCGGCATGACGTAGCAGCCGCCGGCATCCACCACTTCGGCGCCGGACGGCGCCTCGAGCTTCTCGCCGATGGCGGCGATGCGACCGCCGGAGGTCAGCACATCGGCGCGGTAGCTGCGATCCGCCGTGACCACCGTGCCGCCCTTGATGTGAACCGCCATGTAGTCCTCCCTTCCAGGCCACTTGCTGCAGAAACGGCCGGCCCCCCCCCCGCGGCGGGGCCCGCCGGGCCGCCCGCCAACTTGATGGCGGCGGGCGTGACCGCGGGGGGGCC
>CAYJQC010000017.1:0-17045 GCA_964372215.1 uncultured Rhodospirillaceae bacterium | reverse complement strand
CCCCCCCCCCCCCCCCCCCCCGCCCCCCCCCCCCCCCCCCCCCCCCCCCCCCCCGGGGCCCGCCCGGTCCGCCCTACATCTTCATCGCTGCGTCGGTCACCGCGTGGGTCCAGGCGCCTTCCGGGGCCCTGGTGATGACCGGGTCGGAGCCACCCGAGAGCAGGGTCTGGACCGTGCGCTCGTAGTCCGCTTCATCGAGCGTGCCGTCGGACCCTTCGGTCAGCTTGTTGATCTCGCCCACCATGCGGACCTGGTGCTTCTCGGTCTGGGCGCCGGTCGCGTCGTTGTCGAGCACGATCTGCGCTGCGTCCTTCGGGTTTTCGCGCGCCCAGGCCCAGCCCTTCATGCTGGCCCTCACGAAGCGCGCCATCTTGTCGACGAAGGCCGGGTCCTTGAGTTTGTCTTCCATCACATAGAGCCCGTCCTCGAGGGTCGCGACCCCCTGGTCCTCGTACTTGAAGACCACCAGGTCATCGGCCGAGATCCCGGCATCGATCACCTGCCAGTACTCGTTGTAGGTCATGGTGGAGATGCAGTCGGCCTGCTTCTGCAGCAGGGGATCGACGTTGAAGCCCTGCTTCAGCACATTGACACCGTCGGCGCTGCCGTCGGTCGGGATGCCGAGCTTGGCCATCCAGCTCAGGAACGGATACTCGTTGCCGTAGAACCAGACGCCCAGCGTGTGGCCCTTGAAGTCCTCCGGCGAGGAGATCCCGGTGTCCTTGCGACAGGTCAGCATCATGCCCGAGCGCTTGAACGGCTGGGCGATGTTGACCAGCGGCACGCCCTTCTCGCGCGAGGCGAGCGCGGCCGGCATCCAGTCGATGATCACGTCGGCGCCACCGCCGGCGATCACCTGCGGCGGCGCGATGTCGGGGCCGCCGGGGTTGATGGTGACGTCGAGGCCCTCCTCGTCATAGAAGCCCTTGTCCTTGGCGACGTAATAGCCGGCAAACTGCCCCTGCGTCACCCATTTGAGCTGCAGCGTCACCGCGTCCGCCGCCGAGGCTGCGGTCGGCAGCGCCGCCGTGGCCGACAGGCCGAGCGCCAGCGCGGCCATTGTCAATGCTAGTCTATTCATCTGTTCGCCTCCCAAGTTTCAATCCAAGACAACAAGCCAAGACTCTCGCGTATCCAGGCGGCGCCCTAGGCCCTGCGACGGTACGAGGGGTGCCAGAAGGTGAAAGTTCTTTCCAGGAGCGCGATCGCCCCGAAGAAGGCGGACCCGGCGAGCGCAGCGACGACGATCTCCGCCCACACCATGTCCACGTTCATCCGCCCCACCTCCGTGGAGATGCGGAATCCCATGCCGACGATCGGCGTGCCGAAGAACTCCGCCACGATCGCGCCAATGAGCGCGAGCGTCGAATTGATCTTCAGCGCATTGAAGATGAAGGGCAGCGCGGCCGGCAGGCGCAGCTTCCACAGGGTCTGCCAGTAGCCGGCGCCATAGGACTGCAGCAGCTCGAGATCGATGCGCTGCGCCGCCGCCAGGCCCGCCACCGTGTTGGTCAGCATCGGGAAGAACGTCATGATGACGGCGACCGCGGCCTTCGACGGCCAGTCGAAACCGAACCACATCACCATGATCGGCGCGACGCCGACGATCGGCAGCGCACTCATCAGGTTGCCGAGCGGCAGCAGGCCGCGCTGCAGGAACGGCACGCGGTCGACCAGGACGGCGACCACGAAGCCGGCGCCGCAGCCGATGGCGTAGCCCGCCAGCACCGCCTTCAGGAAGGTCTGGCGGAAATCGGCGCCGAGGATGCCGAGGGAGCCGGCGAAGCGCTCGGTGATCATGCTCGGTGCCGGCAGCAGCACCTGGGGTACGCCGAACCCCGCCACCGCCATCTCCCACAGGAAGACCAGCCACAGCCCGAAGGCGGCGGGCACCAGCAGGTCGATCCCGCGCTGACCTGCCCGATCGACCCGGCGCTGGATCGCGACCAGGTCGATGGCGCGCCAGGCGAGCGCCCAGGTCGCCAGCACATAGGCCCAGAAGGCCGGGCCGGCGCTGCCGCGCAGCGCCGGATCGTAGACCGCGTCCCAGGCGCAGATCGCGGCCAGCGCCACGCCGGCCAGCAGCAGCAGCGCGCCGCCCAGATGGCGCGGCGCCCGCCAAGCCGTCCACAGGCCGAGTCCACCCACCAGGACGAACGGCAGGCCGGAGCCCGGCAGCGCGGCGGTCAGCCGGAGGCCGGGCATCGTGGTGGCGTCGAGGATCATTGCGGCCATCAGGAGCCCGATGGCGGCAACGCCGAATCCGTCGGGCCGCCGGTTCACGGTTGCCCTCCCATCGCCCGGGCGACCGCCTTCTCGATCAGCCCGACGGCGCCGACCATGGCGCCCGCCAGCGCCGCGGCGGTCAGCAGCGCGGCCCAGATCTGCACGGTCTGGCCGTAATAGGAGCCGGTGAGCAGGCGCGCGCCCAAGCCCGCCTGGGCGCCGGTCGGCAACTCGCCGACGATGGCGCCCACCAGGCTGATGGCGATCGCGACCTTGAGGCTGGCGAACAGGAACGGCACCGAGGCCGGCCAGCGCAGCAGGCGCAGGGTCTGCCAGCCGCCGGCGCTGTAGGTGCGCATCAGGTCGAGCTGCAGCGCGTCCGGCGAGCGCAGGCCCTTGACCATGCCTATGGCGACCGGAAAGAAGCACAGGTACATCGAGATGATCGCCTTGGGCACCAGGCCCTTGAGCCCTATCGCGCCGAGCACTACCACGACCATCGGCGCGATCGCCAGGATCGGGATGGTCTGCGACGCGATGATCCAGGGCATCAGGCTCTTCTCGAGCGTCGGCACGTGGACGATGCCGATGGCGAGCAGGATGCCGACCGCGGTTCCCATGGCGAAGCCAAGCAGGGTCGAGGACAGGGTGACCCAAGAATGATAGACGAGGCTGCGCTTCGAGGTCGGGCGCAGGTCGAGGATGGTCTGCTTCATCTCGACCAGCACCTGGTGCGGCGCGGGCAGGATAGGCCGTTCCATTTCCATGGTGGCGGCGATCAGGTCCCGGTTCGTCCAGGCGATACCGTCGCGCTCGAACTGGTCGATCTGCAATGGAGCATTGAGCAGCACCGTCCCGACGTACCAGACCGCCAGGACCACCAGCAGTACGGTGGCGATCGGCAGCGCCCGCCCGCGCCCGATGCGCGCGATCACTGACGGGCCTGCCGGCGCAACGGTGAGCGCGTCAGTCGTCATAGCCGTGCCCGGCGCGCAGGCCTTCGCGGACGCGGTGCGCGACCTTCAGGAACTCCGGCGTCTCGCGGATGTCGAGGGTGCGGTCGCGCGGAAAGCCGGTCTCGATCACGTCGATGATGCGGCCCGGCCGCGGCGACATCACCACCACCCGGGTCGACAGGAACACCGCCTCGGGAATCGAATGGGTGACGAAGACCACGGTCTTGCCGGTGCGGTCCCAGAGCTCGAGCAGCTGCTCGTTCAGATGGTCGCGCACGATCTCGTCGAGCGCGCCGAACGGCTCGTCCATCAGCAGCAGGTCGGGATCGAACGACAAGGCGCGGGCGATCGAGGCGCGCTGCTGCATGCCGCCCGAAAGCTGCCAGGGAAACTTCTTCTCGAAGCCCTTGAGATTGACCAGATCCACGTACTTCGCGGCGCGCGCCCGCCGCTCGGCCGCCGGCACCCCCATGATCTCCAGCGGCAGGGTGATGTTGCGTTCGATGTTGCGCCAGGGATACAGCGCGGCCGCCTGGAACACGTAGCCGTAGGCGCGCTTCTGACGCGCCTCCGCCGGCGTCATGCCGTTCACCTCGATCGTGCCGCCGGTGGCGCGTTCGAGATCGGCGATGACCCGGAGCAGCGTTGTCTTGCCGCAACCGGACGGACCGATCAACGACACGAACTCGCCCTGCTCGATCTGCAGGTTCACGTCCTTCAGGGCATAGACCGGCCCGTCCGCGGTCTGGAAGGTGAGACCGAGATCGCGGATGTCGACGACGCGGCGCCCGAGCTGCGGCGCAGTTTGCGGCGCGGCTCGTTCGACGGACCTAGTCACCGTCGCCTCATTCATTCGTGGAATCCGCAACACTGATAGGCTCGCGCACTGCCCTCACCCCACCCTCTCCCCTCAGGGGAGAGGGAGCTACCGAGCCCAAAGCGCGCAACAGCGCCCCCTCTCCCGCGAATGTGGGAAGGTTGGGGTGAGGGCGACGCACATGTCTCTGCCATCGGAGCTTCAGTTCAGTTCCACCAGCGGGCCGTAGGTGCTCGGCCGGCGGTCGCGGAAGAACTGCCAAGTGTTCCGCACCTCGCGGATCATCGCCATGTCGAGATCGTGCACCAGCAGCTCGTCCTGGTCGCGGCTGGCGGACTTCTCGATCTGCCCGCGCGGGTTGACGACGTAGCTCTGACCGTAGAACTCGCCGATGTTCCACGGCGCCTCGGTGCCGATGCGGTTGATCGCGCCGATATAGACGCCGTTCGCCGCCGCCGAAGCCGGCTGCTCCAGCTTCCAGAGATTCTCGGAGAGACCGGCGACCGTGGCCGACGGATTGACGATGTACTCGGCGCCGTTCAGCGCCAGCGCGCGCCAGCCTTCGGGAAAGTGCCGATCATAGCAGATGTAGACGCCGAGCCTGCAATAGGCGGTGTCGAACACCGGCCAGCCGGAGGCGCCGGGCTTGAAGAAGAACTTCTCCCAGAATCCGGCGACCTGCGGGATGTGGGTCTTGCGGTACTTGCCGAGATAGCTGCCGTCGGCGTCGATCACCGCCGCGGTGTTGTAGTAGACGCCCGGCATCTCCTCCTCGTAGATCGGCACCACGATGACCATGCGATGCTGCTTGGCCAGATCCTGCATCAGCTTCACGGTGGGACCATCGGGAATCCGCTCGGCGGCGGCGTACCACTTGGCATCCTGGCTCGGGCAGAAATAGGGCTGGGTGAAGACCTCCTGGAAGCACAGCACCTGGACCTTCTGGCGGCCGGCCTCGGCGATCAGCGGCAGATGCGCCTCGATCATGCGGTCGCGGATCTCGGCCGGGCTCATGGAGGTGTCCCCCTTGAGCGCCATCTGAATCAATCCGGCTCGCAGCTTGGCCACGTTCGCTCTCCCCTTCCCTCTGCCGCGCCCCTGGCCGCGGCGTCGTGAAACCTCGGGAGGCGCCGGATGCCAGAGGCGAAGGATCGCGAGCCGCGTGATCGTCGGGCGCCCGGCGGCGCCCCTCCTCTCACGCGCTGCGCTTGCGCCGCACCGGCGCAGGCCTTCGACCTGGCAGCGCTCTCCCCGCCCTGCACGCCCACCATTGTCGCGGCACCCGAAATGGCGCCGGCGGGCGGACAATTTTTGTCTTGGCCGAACAGTTCCCTATCGCGGAAACTTGCTGGTCAAGATATCCTGACCAATCGGTCAGGATCTGAATCCTGATGCAACCGGCGACAACGGTCAACTGCAATCTGCCCGACGATGAGACCCGAGATTCGCATGCGCCTGCAAGCGACCAGACGCAACGGCCACAAGGCCGCGATCCGCGAGGAGAACGAGCGCGCCATCCTGGCGGCTGCCGAGGAGGTGTTCGCCGAGTACGGCTTCGCCGGCGCGACCACCAGCCGGATCGCCGAGCGCGCCGGCATCCCGAAGGCCAACCTGCACTACTATTTTCCAACCAAGGAAAGCCTGTATCGTCGGATCATCGACAACATCTTCACCATCTGGCTGCAGGCGGCCGATTCATTCGACGACTGCGACGACCCGGTCGAGGCCCTGACCCGCTACATCCACACCAAGATGGATATCTCGCGCAGCACCCCGTTGGGCTCCAAGGTCTGGGCCAACGAGATCATCCAGCGCGCGCCGATCATCCAGGACTATCTCGAAACGACGCTGCGCGCATGGACTGCCTCCCGGGTGGCGGTGATCGAGCGCTGGATCGCGGAGCGGCGGATCGCCCCGGTCGACCCGCGCCACCTGCTCTACATGATCTGGGCGACGACCCAGCACTATGCCGATTTCGGGCACCAGATCATGACCTTGAACGGGGGTGCGGAGCTTTCGGACGAACAATTCGAGGAGGCCAAGCGCACCGTGACCGAGATCCTCCTGCGCGGCATCCGCGCCACACGGTGACCGGACAGGACCCAATGCAGCAAATCGACAGCGCCCGCGCTCGCCAGACCAAGAAGCGCACCCGCATCCAGGAAGTGAACGGCGAACGCATTCTCGATGCCGCGCTGGAGGTGTTCTCGGCCTACGGCTTCCGCGGTGCGACCGTCGACCAGATCGCCGACAAGGCGGGCATGTCGAAGCCCAACCTGCACTACTACTTCCGGCGCAAGAAGGACCTCTATCTCGCCGTGCTGAGCCGGACCCTGGAGATGTGGCTGCAGCCGCTCGAGGCGATCGACCCCGCCGGTGATCCCGATATCGAGATCCACCGCTATGTCGACGCCAAGATCGACATGTCGCGTAGCCATCCGCAGGCCTCGCGGCTGTTCGCCAGCGAGGTGTTGCAGGGCGCGCCGATGTTGTCGCACCTGCTCCAGACCCGGGTGCGGGGGCTGGTCGACGAGAAGGCCGAGGTGTTCCGGCGCTGGGCCGCGGCGGGACGGATCGCTCCGATCGACCCCTACCACCTGGTGTTCATGATCTGGGCGATGACCCAGCACTACGCCGACTTCGCGGTTCAGATCAGTGCGATCAAGGGCGTCGACGAGCTCGATGCCCGATATTTCGCCGAGGCCAAGCGCAACGTCTACGCGCTGTTGTGCAACGGTCTGCATGGCGGCCGCTCGACGGGCGAGAATTAGCAACTCATAGCCGGCAACTTCAAATCTCTTGTCTTGCGCGGGCTTGACCCGCGCATCCATTCATCCTCTCGCGCGAACTGCGGAATGGATCGCCGGGTCATCCTTCGACAAGCTCAGGATGAGGCCCGGCGACGACAGCGGAGATGTTTCAGCGGCTCGGCGAGGCCTGGCAACTCCTACTCCGCCGCGACCCGCATCGGGTTGTTGGGATGGGTCGTCCAGTTGGCATAGGCGGGGTCGATCTTTCGGCCGGTGCGCGGATCGGTGCCGGCGGTCAGACGCTCCATGGTGATGCAGTCCTGCACCGGGCAGACGCTGACGCAGAGGTTGCAGCCGACGCATTCCTCATCGATCACCTCGAAGCGGCGCGCGCCGTTCACCGTGCTGGTGATGGCCTGGTGCGAGGTGTCTTCGCAGACGATGTGGCAGCGGCCGCACTTGATGCACTTGTCCTGGTCGATGCGCGCCTTGACCACGTAGTTGAGGTTCAGGAACTGCCAGTCGGTGACGTTGGGCACGGCGGCGCCGACGAACTGGTCGAGCCGCTCGTGGCCCTTATGCGCCATCCAGGTCCCCAGCCCGTCCACCAGCTCGTCGATGATCTTGAAGCCATAGGTCATGGCGGCGGTGCAGACCTGGACGTTGCCGGCGCCCAGCGCCATGAACTCGGCCCCGTCGCGCCACACGTTGATGCCGCCAATGCCCGAGATCGGCAGGCCGCGGGTCTCGGGGTCGCGGGCGATCTCCGCCACCATGTTGAGGGCGATCGGCTTGACGGCGGGGCCGCAATAGCCGCCATGGGTGCCCTTGCCGTCGGTATGGGGCGCCGGTGCCATGACATCGAGGTCGACGCCCATGATCGAGTTAATGGTGTTGATCAGCGACACCGCGTCGGCGCCGCCGCGCTTGGCCGCGCGCGCCGGCTGGCGGATGTCGCCGATGTTGGGGGTCAGCTTGACGATGACCGGCATCCGCGTGTGCTGCTTGCACCAGCGGGCCACCATCTCGACGTATTCGGGAACCTGGCCGACCGCCGAGCCCATGCCGCGCTCCGACATGCCGTGGGGGCAGCCAAAATTGAGCTCGACCCCGTCGGCCCCGGTTTCCTCGACCATCGGCAGGATGGTCTTCCAGGCCAGCTCCTCGCAGGGCACCATCAGCGAGACGACCAGCGCCCGGTCGGGCCAGGCCCGCTTCACCAGCTTGATCTCGTCCAGATTGACCTGCAGCGGGCGATCCGAGATCAGCTCGATGTTGTTGAATCCAATGAGGCGGCGGTCGCCGCTGTGGATCGCGCCGTAGCGCGGGCCGTTCACATTCACCACGTGGGGATCGAGGCCCAGCGTCTTCCAGACCACGCCCCCCCAGCCAGCCTTGAAGGCCCTGGTCACGTTGACCTCGCGGTCGGTAGGCGGCGCCGAGGCCAGCCAGAACGGGTTCGGCGACTTGATCCCCAGGAATGCGGAACGCATGTCGACCATGGCGACTCCTCCTCCGCCGCGGCTTACGCGGCGGCCAGGTGACGATGGATGGATTCGGCCGCGACCTTGCCGTCCTCGACCGCCGCGACGGTCAGGTCCTGGCCACCGGCGATGCAGTCGCCGCCGGCCCAGATCCCGGAAAGGCTGGTGCGGCGCTCGGCATCGACGGCGATGCGCCCGCCATCGAGCCGGATACCGGCGGCACCTATGTCGCCCGGCAGGAACTTCTGCCCGATCGCCTTGAACAGCTGGTCGGCCTCGAGGGTGAAGGTCTCGCCGGTGCGCACCAGCGCTCCGGCGGCACCGGGCCCGACCCGGGCGAACTCGACCGCCACGAGCCGACCGTCCCGGCCGATTGCGCGCAGCGGCTCGGCCCAATGCCGGATGGGTACGCCGCGGGTCTGGGCGAGCTGCTGTTCGTAGGGACTCGCCTTCATCTGCTCGGATCCGCGGCGGTAGACGATGGTGACGTCCTCGGCGCCCAGCATGCGGGTCTGCACCGCGATGTCGATGGCGGTCATGCCGCCGCCGATCACCACGACGCTGCGCCCGACCGGCAAGGCCGACAGGTCGCGCGCCTGGCGCAGCTGCGCGATATAGTCGACGGCGTCGAGCACGCCGTCGAGCGCCTCGCCCTCGATCTCCAGATCATTGGTGCCACCCGTGCCGAGGCCGAGGAACACGGCATCGTAGTCCTGGCGCAAATCCGCCAGAGTCACGTCCTCGCCCAGGCGAGCACCGAGCCGCACGGCAATCCCGCCGATGTCGAGAACATAGCGCGCCTCGCGCTGGGCGAAGTCGTCGACGGTCTTGTAGGCGGCAATGCCATACTCGTTGAGACCCGCAAGCTTGTCGCGCGCGTCCAGCAGGTCGACGGCGTGGCCGTGCTGCGCCAGGCGATGGGCGCAGGCGAGCCCGGCCGGCCCGGCGCCGATCACGGCGATCCGCTTGCCGGACGGCGCCGCGCGCGCGAACAGCTGCCGGTTTCCGGTCACCACCGGGTCGACCGCATGGCGCTGCAGCAGGCCGATACGGACCGGCTTCTCCTCGGCATCGTTGCGCACGCAGGCCTGCTCGCACAGCGTCTCGGTCGGGCACACCCGGGCGCACATGCCGCCCAGGATGTTCGCCTCCAGAATGGTGCGCGCCGAGCCCTCGGGATTGCCGCTGGCGATCTGGCGGATGAAGAGCGGAATGTCGATTGAGGTCGGGCAGGCCCGGGTGCAAGGCGCGTCGAAGCAGAAATAGCAGCGGTCGGCCTCGACCAGCGCCTCGTGCGGATCGAGCGGCGGGTGGAGATCGGCGAAATTGCGCCGGTACTGGTCAGCCTCCAGCCGACCGCCCGCCACGCCTGTCGGCGCCTGCTTGACCCGCATCGCAGCCTCCCCGTTGGCACGCATCGACGATTTCAGATAATTTTATCATCTGGTAAAATTTTTTGAACAGAAAAAATGTGGCCGGGCTGGAGACAACGCCCGGCCCTGCGACCCCCCGACGGCCGGCCTCTCATTCTTCGATGTATTCTTCGAGGATCTCGGTGGTCTGGAAGCGATCCGCCAGGATCCAGCGCCCGGTCGGCGTCGTCGGCCCGCCCTGATGGAAGTACTTGAGCCGATTGGCGAACATGAACCAGCGTTCGCCGACCTGCTCGATCGTGGTCACCTGGAACTCGTCCCAGACGTAGTGGTACACCGTGATGGTGTCGTAGACCGTACCGGTGCGGTATTCCCCTTCGTGCTTCTCCTTGCGCTGGAGGTCGTAGTTGATGACCATCCGCCGCCACGCGCCCACCCCGTAGTCGGGGTTGGCCAGGGCTTCTGCCGCCGCGGCCAGCAGATCGGGATCGGTCGACCTGGCCTCAGGCATACGGACGCTGTCGAGCGCCAGGGTGACCAGCTCGCGATAGCGCTCGACGGCGGCCTGGATGCGCGCGGTCTGGGCGCCGCGGTCCGGACCATCGCCGCGCCCGAGGCCCTCGTCGAAGGCCGACGCCACCGCCGCGGCCAGCAGTCCGTCCTGCAGCCGACCGCTGAACTCCTCGGCCTTGCCCTCGCCGACCAGGCGGTTGGCGACATGGTCCGGGTTCGCCGCGTCGGTCTGCTCGATGAACACTGCGGTGCGGATGCCGGTCTCGACCCAGCCATCGAGCATCTGCGCCGCCGCGGCCACCTTCTGCTCGACTTGATCCTTGGCCATGTAGCCGATCCAATGGTCGAGGCTGGATTTGCGCTGGCTGTCGATGGCGCCCGCCTCGGCGAGGGCGGCGATTTCCGCCATGTCCCGTGGCTGGTCGACTTCCAACAGCCGCCGCATATTGGCGGCCCAGCTGCGCGCCTCGTCCGCGGTCGCCTCCCGGCTCAGGTCGGGCAGGTTCTCCGCCGCGTATCTGGATTCGATCAGTTTCAGTTTGTGGTGGGCGAGCGCCGCCTCGATGCTGCCGCGCACCCTGGCGACGTTGCCATGGACCGTGCCGTAGTTCGGATCGTCCGGGTAGCTCTCGATCCGCCGTTCCAGATCGCCGACGCGCGCGTCCCATTGCAGGTAGAACGCCTCGTCGGCGAAGTCGTCGATCGGGACGGATTTCAGTTCCTCGAAGGCGGCGATCACTTCGTCGTTCAGGGCGACAACTACGTCCCCGTCGGCATTCTGGTCCGGCTGCTCGGAAGCTGCCGGTTCGGTTGACTCGGCCTCCGCCGCGGGCTGCGCCGGCTCGGTCGACGGGGGTGGCTCGGGCTCGGTCGCGCTGCCGCTGTTCCAGGCTTCGGCGATCGCGACCAGCTTGACGCGCATCGCGTTCCAGCGGTCCACCGCCGCCGCATAATCGGGATGGGTGGTCGAACTCGTCGATTCCAGCGCTTGGCGCGCCTGGTCGAGCTTGGCGCTGAGCTGGTTGTAGGCGGAAACGTCCCCCGGCTTCAGATAGGCGATGCCGTTCTCCAGCTGGTCCAGCAGGTGCGTGCCCCGGACCAGATCCGAGTCCGGCGCAGACTGGGCCACGGCAGGATCGGCGAAGACGACAAGGATCAGGCCGACGATTGCGGCGCGAACGAACGATTTCATGAAAGGTCTCCCCCCTCGGGCCGGGAAAGCTTACCCATCTCGCGCGGCCGGATCGAGCCCCGTCGCATCCAGGCTCAGGGCTGTGGGTCGTTGATCCTGTCGAGCGGAAAGATCGGCCGGCGAACATGCCGGAAGTTCAGCATGGCGTAGTCCGACGTGCACACCCCGACCCCGGCGCATTCGATCACCTGCTTGGCGATCGCCTTGAAGCCGGCGCGATAGTGGATCCGGCTCTTCAGCATCAAGAACTTCTTGGCCACGGGATCGATGCCGAGGGAGGTGAAGCAGGCCAGATCATTCGGCTCCTGATGCCGGCTGATCACCACGATCTCCGCCTTGCCGGTGTCCAGCACCACGGTCGGTCCCATGTCCATGAGCACGCCGGTCGAGGCGGGCCCGCGGTTGCGGTAGCGCCCGTCCGAGATCAGCCGCACCCCGCCCGTCACCTCCCGCGGCTCGCCCTTGCGGCCGATCGAGGGCATGTCGATCTTGCCGCCGAGCGGCAGCGTCACCGTCGCGCCGACCCCGGCCGCAATCATCTGCTGCACCGCAGCGGGATCGTGAACCGCGAAGGCGGCGACGCCGTCGAGGCCGGCGTCCAGGATGGCGCCGAGCACCGCCATTGTGTCCTGGGTGCCGCCGGAGGCCGAATTGTCGTAGTGGTCGAGCAGCACGACCGGGAACTGGCTGGCCGACCTGGCACGCGCCATCGACTCTTCCAGCGGCTCGAGCTGGTAGACGAACGCCGCGCGGTTGGCCCAGGCGAAGTCGAGCAGCTCGTCGCGCCAGCGTTCCGCCCGCGCCATGTCGTCGTCGGTCACCACCACGGCGGACAGCCCGGCCTGGGCGATATCGGCATGGGGAAAGCCGGTGAACAACGTGGCGCAGAGCGCGCCTTCGCGCTCCATGCGCCGGGTCATCTCCTGCAGCTCGCGATTCGGAAAGTCGTCGGTGCCCTGGCGCATCACATGGGGCAGCATCGGCCGGTTGCCCCAGGCCATGGTCGGCCGCACGGCGCCGCGCAGGACCGCGAAGATCGGCCGCCCCGCGCGCATCGCGGTCTCGTAGTTGTCGATGTGCGGATAGGTCTGGTAGCCGGCGACCACGGTCGCGTGCGCGGCGATCGCCGGATAGAAGTTGGTGTGCATGTCGAGGGCGACGCCGATCGGCACGTCCGGCGCGATCCCGCGCAGCCGGGCCAGCAGGTCGCCCTCCCCGTCCTCACGCCGCTCCGTCACCATGGCGCCGTGCAGGTCGAGCAGCACCGCGTCGCAACCCTTCGCCACCGCGTCGCAGATGCGGTCGCACATCTGGGCATAGGCCTCTTCGTCCACCGGGCCGGAGGGCCAGGCCTCGGCACAGATCGGAATCTCGAACGCGGCGCCCTCCGCCTCGGCCAGGTCGATGAAGGCGCCGAGACCCGAGCCGGTGCCCTTGTAGGCCTCGTAGGCCGCCTTGCCTTCCAGCGGCGCGCCGCCGCGCCGGGCGAAGCGCTCCAGCGGCGTCGGCACCGGCGAGAAGGTGTTGGTTTCGTGCTTCATAACGGCAATGACGAGCTTCATGGCCGGCCGCACTCCCTCTTCTAATTATTTCCGGACGGCGCTCAGTAGCCGAGCGCGCAGCCGTCCTTGCGCGGATCCGAACCGGCGGTGAGGGTGCCGGCCTCCCAGTCGATCAGGATCGCCTGGCCGCCGCCATGGGGCTCGTGGGCCATCAGGGTGCGGTGGCCCTTCTCTTGCAGCCCGACCAAGGCCGCCGCTGGAATCCCGCGCTCCAGCTCGACCATCCCGGCATCGTGGAATACCCGCGGGCAGTCGAGGGCGGCCTGCGGATCCATGGCGAAATCCAGGACGTTGGTGAGCAGGTGGACATGGCCGAACGGCTGGTAGTCGCCGCCCATCACCCCGAACGGCATGAGCGGCCGGCCGCCCTGCATCGCCATGCCCGGCATGATCGTGTGCATCGGCCGCTTACCCGGCGCGATGCAGTTCGGGTGCCCGGGATCGAGCCGGAAGCTGGCGCCGCGGTTCTGCAGCACCACGCCGCTGTTGGGGCTCATCAGCCCGCTGCCGAAGGCGTGATAGACGGAGTTGATGAAGCTCACCGCGTTGCGGTCACGGTCGACGACGCAGAGATAGACCGTGTCCGAGCGGCGCATCAGCGGCGGCGGCAGGTCGGTCGCCGCGCGGTCCATGTCGATGCGCTTGCGCATCGTCTCGGCATAGCCGGCGAAGAGCAGCTCATCGACCGGCACCGGCACCTGGGCCGGGTCGGCGACCAGCGCGTTGCGGTCGCGATAGGCGAGCCGGCCGGCCTCGATTTCCAGGTGCAGGCGATCGGCGCCCAGCGGATCGAGTCCAGCCAAGTCGAAACCCGACAGGATGTTGAGCATGATGAGGGCGGTGATGCCCTGGTTGTTGGGCGGCATCTGGCAGATCTCGACGCCGCGGTAGCTGGTGCGGATCGGATCGACATAATCGCCCCTGGTGGCGGCGAAGTCGTCCAGGCTGTGCAATCCGCCGAGCCGGCGC
Source organism: uncultured Rhodospirillaceae bacterium (assembly GCA_964372215.1). Lineage (GTDB taxonomy): Bacteria > Pseudomonadota > Alphaproteobacteria > Dongiales > Dongiaceae > DAIMFL01. Next base: position 3,203 of record CAYJQC010000017.1, on the reverse strand, counting down.
AGATTGCCGACCATGTCCTCGGCCACCGGCCCCTCGTAGAAGCCCTTGCGCCCCTCGGCGGCGATGCGGCGCAGGGTGCCGGCGAGTTCCGGCTGGGCATGGCGCTCGCCCGGGCGCGGCGCGCGGCCCTTGGGCAGCAGAATGCGGGCAGCATGGGCATCCTCGGCCAGTCGCGACGCCGCGATCGCCCAGTCGAAGGCCACCCGATCATGAACCACATAGCCCTCGGCGGCGTAGCGGATCGCCGGCTGCAGCAGGGCGGCGAGTTCGCGGCTGCCGTGGTCGGCGACGATGCGGTCCCAGGCGTCGACGACCCCCGGCACGGTCACCGCATGGGGACTGTAGGTCGGGATCGCTTCGAAACCCTGCTCGCGGTACCAGTCGAGCCTGGCCGCCGCCGGCGCCTTGCCGGAGCCGTTGAAGGCGATGACCTCCGACCCGCCGCGCGGTGCATAGAGCATGAATCCGTCCCCGCCGATGCCGGTGGATTGCGGCTCCACGACCGTCAGCACCGCGGCGGCGGCAACCGCGGCATCGATCGCGTTGCCACCGTCGCGCAGAATTTCGAGGGCGGTCAGGGTCGCCAGGGGATGGGAAGTCGCCGCCGCCGCCTCGGTGGCGCGGACGGGAGAACGGCCGGGCAGATGAAAATCGCGCATGGGACCCCTCGAGGTATGAACTTGCGGCGGTGCGGCGACAGCGAGGGAGTTTGGGCGAGGACCCACCGGAAGGTCCAGGGGTCTCGTCTCGCGAGGGGTGGAGCTGCGGAGAACGGGGGACGGGCGGATCAAGCCTCCCGCGGCATCAGGTGGCGGGCGGCCAACAGGCAGAGCGCGGTGGTGAACAGCAGGATCAGCGCCACCAAGGCATTGATGTCCGGCGAAAACCCGAGTCGCATCATCGCCCAGAGCCGGATCGGCAGGGTGTTGTCGGTGCCGGTCACCAGGATCGTGATCATGGTCTCGTCGAAGGACAGCGCGAAGGCCAGCACCGCGGCCCCGAACATGGCGCTCGACAGGTTCGGCAGCAGCACGTAGCGGAAGGTCTGGAAGCCGGAGGCGCCGAGATCGTAGGAGGCCTCGACCAAGCTGTGGCTCAGTGACTGCAGCCGCACCAGCACGGTGCGATAGACCAGCGCCAGGACGAATGCGGTGTGGCCGATGACGACAGTGACCAGCGAGCGATCGAAATCGGCCTCGCGGAAGAAGATCAGCAGCGACAGCCCGGTGATGATCGGCGGCATCAGGAACGGCAGGAAGACGACGAACTGCAGGAACTCGCGCGCCTTGGAGCGGCCGGACTCGTAGTGAAAGGCTAGCAGCGTGCCGAGCGCCAGCGATGCGGCCACGGCGGCGAGCCCGACGATCATCGTGTTACGCAGCGCCACCAGCACGCTCTCGTTGTCCATCAGCGCGCCGTAGGCCGCCAGGCTCGGCTGGTCCCAGCTCACCGTGCCATGATTCACCACGAAGAAGGACGAGGCGATCGGCACGAAGATCGGCCCGTAGAGAATGACGAATACGAATACCGTGACTGCGATCAGCAGCGCAGTGGTGAGCCGGCCGCCGGTCATCGCGCCGCGCCCCGGTTGCGGTCGAACAATGCCCCGATGGCGATCGCCGCCACCACCACGGCGGCGAGGATCACCGAGAGCGCGGCGCCGAACGGCCAGTTGAAGGCTGTGCCGAACTGGCTGTAGATGATCCGGCCGAAGGTGAATCCGCTGTTGCCGCCGACCATTTGCGGGGTCAGGAAGTCGCCGATCGCCAGCACGAAGACGAAGGTCGCGGCGGCCGCGACCCCGGGCAGGCTGAGCGGCAGGATGACTCGGGCGAAGGTCTGCGCGCCCGAGGCGCCGAGATCGGCCGATGCATCCAGCAGGTTGCGCGGGATGCGCTCGAGCGACAGGAAGATCGGCAGGATCGCAAAGGGAATAAGCAACGCCGTCAAGGCCAGCAGCACGGCATTCAGATTGAACACGAAGAAGGTCAGCGGCTCGTCGATCAGCCCGATCGCCAGCAGCGCCTTGTTGAGAAAGCCGTTGCCGCCGAGGATGCTGCGGATCGCGTAGATCTTGATGACGTAGCTCATCAGCAGCGGCACCACCAGCATCATGGCCAGCACGTAGCGCTTGCGGCCCTTGAGCGTCGCCAGGAAATAGGCCACGGGATAGCCGAAACCGATCGCCAGCACCGCCACTTCCAGGCAGAGCAGGCAGGTGCGCCAGAACATCGGCAGGAAGATCTCGTCGGCGAAGAACCGGCGATAGTTGAGGAGGGTCAAGCCGAAGCGCATCTGCCCGCCCTCGACCGAGAAGAAGCTATAGACCAGGAAGGCGACCAGCGGCACCAGGATGAACGCCAACGGCAGCCCATAGGCGAGCATCGTCATCAGCGGGCGCCAGAGCCGCGCCTCCGACGAGGCGAACGGTGTTGCCGTCCGCTTGCGCCGGCCGGCGATCTCGGCGCTCATGCCCTGCCCGTCACGCCAGGACCAGCCGGCAGTCGGCCGCGCTCCAGGTGAGCCAGACCCGCTCGCCCGGGGCCAGCGCCGCGCCCTCGACCCGGCTTGCCGTCTTGACCCGCACGCCGAGCGCGCCGTCGCCGCCATCGAGCCGGATCTCGGTCACCGTGGTCGCGCCGCCGAAACTGACCGCTGCGACGGTGCCGATCGCCGCGTTTTCCGCCGCCGGCGCGCGCGCGATCGCAATCGACTCCGGGCGAAACACCGCGAAGGCGCGCCGCCCTGCCACGGCCGCGGCCAGATCGGGCTGCCCATCGACCGCGCAGAGCAGCGGTCCGATCGGCGTCTCGATCCAACGCCTTGTGCCGTCGCCCGCCGCCAGCTGGCCCTCGATCAGGTTGTTGTCGCCGAAGAAGCGGGCGACGAATTCCGAGCCGGGACGGTAATACACCTCGTGCGGCGTGCCGAGCTGCAGGATCCGCCCGTAATTCATCACGCAGATGCGGTCGGCCATGGCGATCGCCTCCTCCTGGTCGTGGGTCACGAACAGGAAGGTGGTCTTGATCTCGCGCTGGATGGTCTTCAGGAACAGCTGCATCTGCTTCCGCAGCTCGACGTCGAGCGCGGCGAGCGGCTCGTCCAGCAGGATCAGCCGCGGCTGGCAGATGATGGCGCGCGCCCCCGCCCCCCCCAGGGGCGGCCCGCCCCAGCGCGGGGCCGGCCTCCGCCCCGCCCCTTAG
>CAYJQC010000016.1:0-99653 GCA_964372215.1 uncultured Rhodospirillaceae bacterium | reverse complement strand
CCGGAGACGGTGTCGACCGACTACGACACCTCGGACCGGCTCTATTTCGAGCCGCTGACCGCCGAGGACGTGATCGAGCTGGTGCGGGTCGAACAGCGGCGCGGCACGGTCGTCGGCGTGATCGTCCAGTTCGGCGGCCAGACGCCGCTGAAGCTCGCCGCCGCGCTCGAGGCCGCCGGCATCCCGATCCTCGGCACCTCGCCCGACGCGATCGACCTGGCCGAGGACCGCGAGCGGTTCCAGGCCCTGCTGGCGCGGCTCGAGCTGCGGCAGCCGGCAAACGGCGTCGCCCGCTCCACCGCCCAGGCGGAGAAGGTCGCGGAGACCATCGGCTACCCCGTGGTGATCCGCCCGTCCTATGTGCTGGGCGGCCGCGCCATGGAGATCGTCCACGATCTCGACGGCCTCAGGCGCTACATGACCTCGGCGGTCAAGGTGTCGGGCAAGAGCCCGGTGCTGATCGATTCCTACCTGCAGGATGCGATCGAGGTCGATGTCGACGCGCTGTGCGACGGCAGGACCGTGTTCGTCGCCGGCATCATGGAGCATATCGAGGAGGCCGGCATCCATTCCGGCGACTCCGCCTGCAGCCTGCCGCCCTATTCCCTGCCGGACTCGGTGGTCGCCGGCATCGAGCGCCAGACCGAGGCGCTGGCCCACGGCCTCGACGTGGTCGGGCTGATGAACGTGCAGTTCGCGGTCAAGGGCGAGGACATCTACATCCTCGAGGTCAACCCGCGGGCCAGCCGCACCGTGCCGTTCGTCGCCAAGGCGACCGGCCGGCCGATCGCCAAGATCGCGGCGCGGGTGATGGCCGGCGAAAAGCTGGCCGATCTGGTGAAGCCGACCAGCCGCGGCGCCCATGTCGCGGTCAAGGAGGCGGTGTTCCCGTTCGCGCGCTTCCCGGGCGTCGACGTCATCTTGGGGCCGGAGATGAAATCGACCGGCGAGGTCATGGGCATCGACCGCGATTTCGGCCGCGCCTTCGCCAAGTCCCAGCTCGGCGCCGGGGTGCGCCTGCCCGAGGGCGGCGCGGTCTTCATCTCGGTCAAGGACCGCGACAAGGCGGCGATGGTGGCGCTCGGGCGCGAGCTTGCCGGCATGGGTTTCACCCTGGTGGCGACAGTCGGGACCGCGACCTATCTGGAGGCCCAGGGCATCCCGGTGCGGCGCATCAACAAGGTGTTGGAGGGCCGCCCGCATATCGTCGATTCCATGAAGAGCGGCGACGTGCAGCTGGTGTTCAACACCACCGAGGGGGCCCAGGCGATCGCCGACAGCTTCGGCCTTCGGCAGACCGCGCTGCTCGGCAACATCCCCTACTACACCACCGTGTCCGGGGCCCGGGCGGCGGTCGCCGCCATCGCCGCGCTCAAGGGCGGCGATCTTGAAGTTGCCCCCCTCCAGTCGTACTTTAAGGGGTCGTTCTAGCCTGGACCCGCGGCCGCGGCGAAGCGGCCCGACCGGTTCGCCGGGCTGGTATCTTTGCGAGGCAGGGTGCGGCGGCGGCAACCCGCGAGGCTCCGGGCGGGTGTGAATTGCTTGCGCTTTTTCTCTTGGTTCCACGGATTTTCCGGTACGGTTGTGCCGCAACGCTTGTGGTTGATTTGCGATGACGAAGATTCCAATGACTGCCGAGGGCTTCTCCCGCCTTGACGAGGAGCTGAGACATCTGAAGGCGGTCGAACGGCCGGCGGTGATCCGCGCGATCGCCGAGGCGCGCGAGCACGGCGATCTCTCGGAGAACGCCGAATATCATGCCGCGCGCGAGCGCCAGAGCTTCATCGAGGGCCGCCTGGCCGAGCTCGAGGACAAGATCGCCCGGGCCGAAATCATCGATCCCAAGAAGCTGTCGGGCAAGCAGGTGATGTTCGGCGCGACCGTCACCCTGGTCGACGAGGACACCGACGAGAAGACCAAGTACCAGATCGTCGGGCCCGACGAGTCGGACATCAGCAACGGCCGCATCTCGGTCAGTTCGCCGCTGGCCCGCGCGCTGATCGGCAAGTCGGTGGGCGACAGCGCCGAGGTGTCGACCCCGGGCGGCACCAAGGCCTACGAGATCGTCAAGGTCGCGTTCGTCTGAGCCGCGGCCGATGGGGCAGGCGCGCCTATTCCGCGGCGCCCGCCTGCCGCTCGCCGGCGCCGGGCTCGCTATCCGCCGGCTCGCCGGCCTCGACCGGCACGCCCGGCGCGTGCTTGCAGGTGCGGATCGCGAGCGCCGATTTCACATGGCTGACATTGGGCGCGGCGGTCAGGCGGGTGGTCAGGAAGCGCTGATAGGCGTCCCAGTCGACCGCGACGATCTTGAGCAGGAAGTCGGTTTCGCCCGCCAGCATGTGGCATTCCCGCACCTCGGACCATGCCGACACCATGTCCTCGAAGCGGCGCAGATCGGCCTCGGCCTGGCTCGACAGGCCGACCTGGGCGAAGACGGTGACGCCGAAGCCGAGCGCCTCGGGATTGAGTTCGGCGTGATAGCCGCGGATGAATCCCGCCTCCTCCAGCGCCCGGACCCGGCGCAGGCAGGGCGGCGCCGAGATGCCGGCGCGGGCCGCCAGCTCGACATTGGTCATCCGGCCGTTGTCCTGCAGATCCCTCAGGATCCGGCGGTCGATGCGATCCAGCTTCACCCGCCGCATGAATTTTCCTCCGTTTTTCGGGGCTTTCGCGAAATTATATTACACGATCGAGACTCCGCCAAGACGGACCGCCCGGCATGAACGCGCCAGGCTTGCCGGCCGGACTGCGCTGCTGGGTGGTGAGCGACGGCAAGATCGGCATGGAATCGCAATGCCTCGGGCTGGCCGAGGCGCTCGGCGTCCGGCCGGAGGTGAAGCGCCTGGCGACGCGCGCGCCCTGGCGCTGGTTGCCGCCGAGTCTCTGGCCCGCGCCGCTCGCCGCCCTCGGCCCGGACGGCGACCGGCTGACGCCGCCCTGGCCCGATCTGGTCATCGCCACCGGCCGCCAGTCGGTGGCGCCGGTCCTGGCGGTGAAGCGCGCCAGCGGCGGGCGCAGCTTCCTGGTGCAGATCCAGCGGCCGGGGGTCGATCCGGCGCGTTTCGACGTGGTGGTGACGCCAGCCCATGACCGGCTGGAAGGCGCCAACGTCGTCGAAACCCTGGGTGCCATGCACCGGGTGGCGCCGGCGCGCCTCGCCGCCGACGCGGAAGCCTTTGCGCCCGGCCTCGCCGATCTGCCGCGGCCGCTGGTTGCGGTGCTGCTGGGCGGGCCCAACAAGGTCTATCGCTGGACCGGCTCGGTGCTGACGCGGCTCGGCGACGATCTCGCCCGGCTGTGCGAATCGGAAGGTTGCGGCCTGGCGATCTCCGCCTCGCGGCGCACCGAGGCGGAGGCGTTCGCACGGCTGCGCCGGCGGCTCGCCGGAATGCCGGCGGTGTTCTGGCGCGAAGGCGAGGGCCCCAATCCCTATTTCGGCTGGCTGGCGCTGGCCGACGCCATCGTGGTGACCGCCGACTCCGTCAACATGGTGTCGGAGGCCTGCAGCACGGGAAAGCCGGTCTTCGTCGTGCCGCTCGCCGGCGGCTCGGTGAAGTTCCGCCGCTTCCATGCCCGCCTTGCCGGGTCCGGGCTGACCCGCCCGTTCGCCGGCAGGCTCGAATGCTGGACCTACCAGGCCCTGGACGAGCCGCGCCGGGTCGCCGCCGAGATCGCGCCGCGCCTCGCCGCGCATCTTGCCGCGGGAGGCGCCGGTTGATCTGGTTCCCGCCCGGCCCATACTGTGGCGCCGTCCCCGCGACCGAGCGACCCGCGCGATGACCCTGCCCGCCACCGACCTGCTCGACCTCGAGGCGCTGCGCGCCGCGGACGCGGCGCACGATCCCTTCGACTACGTGATCGTGCCGGGCTTCGTGCGGCCCGACGCCGTGGCGGCGGCCGGGCACGATTTCCCGCGTATCGGCCGCGCCGGCAGCTTCCCCCTGAAGGCGCTGCGCTACGGAGCGGCGTTCGCCGGGCTGATCGAGGCGCTGGCCTCGGCGCCGGTGGCGGCGCTGTTGTCCGACAAGCTCGGCATCGCCATCGAGGGCAGGCCCACCATGGTGACGGTGCGCGGCCGGACCGGGCCGCGCGATGGCTTCATCCACACCGACAGCACCACCAAGATCGTCACCATGCTGGTCTATCTGAACGAGCCGTGGGAGGCCGCGGGCGGACGCCTGCGCCTGCTGCGCTCGGCGAGCGATCTCGAGGACTATGCCGCCGAGGTGCCGCCGGAACGCGGCACCATGCTGGCCTTCCGCCGCTCCGAGCGTTCGTTCCACGGCCACCAGCCGTTCACCGGCGAGCGCCGCAGCCTGCAGGTCAACTGGATGACCGACGCCGGCGTCATGCGGCGCGAGGAGCTGCGCCATCGCGTCTCGGCCCGCCTCAAGCAGCTCAGCCCGTTCGCATGAGCGGCGCATGACGCTCGACATCGCCACCTTCAGCAACGTCACCGGCGGCGACAGCTTCTTCAAGGCGATCGGCCATCCGCTCGCGGTCGCGCCGATGCGCGCGCTGATCGATCGGCTCGCGCAGGCCAAGGTCGCGGTCTACGACCCGCTCGGCCTGGCCGCGCCGTTCTCGGCATTGTGGGAGCTCGAGCGGCTCGATCTCGCCGCGGTGCTGGTGCAGGACGTCGGCGCGGTCGGTCGCCGCGTGCTCGGCCACGGTGCGCGGCCGGTGACCGATCTGCCGGCACTTGCCGGCGTGACCCATCTCCTGGTCGTCGCCTTCGACGCCCGGCGCCTCGTCGAGCACATCAGGCACCTGCTGCCCGCCGGCATGGCGGTGGCGACACTCGACGAGGGCCGGCTGCCCGACGACATGCTGACGGTGCCGGGGCGCTATCTCGACCCGCTCAACTTCGCCACCAACTTCGCCTTCTTCCGCGACGGGCGCGGGCACCACACGCGGCTGGTCACCGCCAACTACTGGTCCGGCTACGGCGCGCGCGGCGTGTCGCTCTGGCTGTGCCTGTTCGACGCCGAGGGCCATCAGCTTGCGCAATGGTGCGAGGCCCTGCCGGACGGCCCGGCCGGGATCGTCATCGACAGCGCCGACACGCGCCGCCGCTTCGGCCTCGGCGACTTCACCGGCTCGCTGTTCGTGCATGCGACCGGCATCGCCGGCCACGACGTGGTGAAATACGCCCTCGACATCTACGGCGACGATCCGTCGGTGCTGTCCTGCACCCATGACGCCAATGCCTGGCCGGCGGATTTCTATGCCGGGCTGCCGGCGCCCGACGCCGGCGAGCAGGTGCTGCTGTGGATCCAGAACAGCCACCCGCGGCCGATTCCCGCAGGGGCCATCGGGCTCAACCCGATGGGCCGCGACGCCGAGGCCGCCTGGTCCGAACGTGTCATTCCCGCCTTCGGCACCGTCGCGCTGGACGTCGCCGAGCTGCTGCCCGACCTGCGCTGGCCGGCGCAGATCGAGATCCGCGCCGGCAAGCATATGGTCCGCCCGCGCTACGAGGTGATCGCTGCCAACGGCCGCCGGCGCATCGCCCATCCCAACGTCGAGCGCACCGACCTCGCGCCCGATCCGCGCATCGCCGAGCTCGGCATTCTCATGGGCAAGGGCTTCATTCTCCCCGCGCCGGTGCTGCCGCAGGATCGCTGGGAGACCGAGATCCTGCCGACGCCCATGGCGACGACCCAGGCCGAGCTGCCGATCGCGGTCACCGTCTACGACGCCGACGGCCGCCAGGCGGCGCACCGGAGCCTTGGCCGCGTGGCGCGCGATTCCTGCCCCGCCATCACCGTCTCCGAGATGCTGTCCGCCGCCGGCGCTGCGTTGAACGGAAAGGGCGGGCATCTCGAGCTCGCCTACGCTTTTTCAAGCGGCGGCGGCGCCGATGGCTGGCTGCACGGGCTGTTCCGCTATCGCGACCGCCGCTCCGGCCATGTCGCCGAGACCAGCTTCGGCGCCCATGTCTTCAACACCGTGCTGACCTTCGGCAAGGAGCCGCAGAGCTATGCCGGCCGCGCGCCGGGCCTGTCGACCCGGCTGTTCCTGCGCCTGGGCCCGGCACCGGAAAAGACGCTGTGCCACCTGATCTATCCGGCCTCGACCCCGTGGCATGCAGCAAGCCGCACCACGCTCCATCTCCATGGCGGCGACGGCGGCGAACTGGCGCACGCCGAACTCGCCATCCCCTGCTGCGGTTCCCGGTTCTGGCGGGTCGACGACATCTTCGAGCCCAGGCAGATCGAGGCCGCCGGCACCGGCGCCTATGTGCTGATCCGCGACACCACCTGCCGCCTGTTCGGCTATCACCTGCTGGAACGCGACGGCGCCTTCGCGCTGGACCACATGTTCGGGTTCTGACGCGGCGGCTGTCGGCGATGGGTGCGGCGAACCGACACGGTTGTTGGCCAGTGGTTAGCCTCTCAGTCCGCTTCGCTGTATTCTCGATCCATACGGTTTCACGCTGCGTCCGAGAGGGGTCGCGCTGCCTCTGACCGATGGCGCACATCGACAGGGCAATCGCATTTGTCGATTACAGATACGGGAATAATCGGTTTCACGAATTTCTCCAGAGCTGGAATACTTCTAACCACGGCGCCCCAAAGGGGAGCGCATTCCAAGAACCACATGACCTGGGGAGATCCGCCATGTCGCAGAACAAGAAGCCGCAAGCCAAGAGTTCGAAGCGCCCGACCCTGACCACCTCCAGCGGCAGCCCCGTCGGCGACAATCAGAATTCGCTGACCGCCGGCCCGCGCGGGCCGCTGCTGGTGCAGGACTGGCAGCTGTTCGAGAAGCACGGCCATTTCAACCGCGAGCGCATCCCGGAGCGCGTCGTGCACGCCAATGGCTCGGCCGCCTTCGGCACCTTCACCGTCACCCACGACATTTCCAAGTACAGCAAGGCCAAGATCTTCGGCGCGGTCGGCAAGCAGACCGAGGCGCTGGCACGCTTCTCGACCGTGGCCGGCGAGCGCGGCGCGGCGGATGCCGAGCGCGACGTGCGCGGCTTCGCGCTCAAGTTCTATACCGAGGAAGGCAACTGGGACCTTGTCGGCAACAACACGCCGGTGTTCTTCGTGCGCGATGCCTACAAGTTCTCGGACTTCATCCACACCCAGAAGCGCGACCCGCGCAGCAATCTGCGCAGCACCACGTCGATGTGGGACTTCTGGTCGCTCTCCCCCGAAAGCCTGCATCAGGTGACGATCCTGTTCTCGGATCGCGGGCTGCCCAAGAGCTATCGCCACATGCACGGCTTCGGCTCGCACACCTACAGCTTCATCAACGCCAAGGACGAGCGGTTCTGGGTGAAGTTCCACTTCAAGTCGGTGCAGGGCATCGAGAACTTGACCGACGAGGAGGCCGCCCGGCTGGTCGGCGGCGACCGCGAGAGCCATCAGCGCGACCTGTTCGACTCGATCGAGCGCGGCGACTTCCCGAAGTGGAACGTCAAGGTCCAGATCATGCCGGAGGCCGATGCGGACAAGACGCCGTACAACCCCTTCGACCTCACCAAGGTGTGGCCGCATGGCGACTATCCCCTGATCGACGTTGGCGTGCTGGAATTGAACCGCAACCCGGACAACTATCACGCCGAGGTCGAGCAATCGTCGTTCTCGCCGGCCAATGTGGTGTCGGGGATCAGCCACAGCCCAGACAAGATGCTGCAGTTCCGCATCTTCTCCTATGCCGACGCCCATCGCTATCGGCTCGGCGTCAATTACGAGAGCCTGCCGGTCAACAAGCCGCGCTGCCCGGTGCACACCTATCACCGCGACGGGGCGATGCGCTTCGACGGCAATTACGGCGGCGCGGTCAATTACGAGCCGAACAGCTTCGGCGGGCCGGTCGAGAACCCGGCGGTCAAGGAGCCGCCGCTCAGGGTCGCCGGCGATGCCGACCGCTATGACCACCGCGCCGGCAATGACGACTACACCCAGGCCGGCAACCTCTACCGCCTGATGCCGCAGGCGGAACGCAATCGCCTGCACAAGGCGATCGCCGGCGCCATGGCCGGGGTTCCCACGGAGATCGTCGAGCGCCAGCTCGGCCATTTCGCCAAGGCCGACCCGGCCTATGCCGAGGGCGTGCGCAAGGCGCTCGGCGGCGCCAAGGCCAGCGCGGCGGACTGACACGGCGCCGCCGCGCCGGGCGCGACCTCGCCCTTCGACAGGCCCAGGGTGAGGTCGCTTGCGCTGTGTGACTATTGTGGACTAAGGCGCCCTCATCCTGAGCCCGTCGAAGGATGAGGGGGCCCGTCACGGAACCGAGCGGTTCACCTTGTTTCGCCGGGGGCCTCCCCCTATCTTTTGCGGAAATCCGCGCACCGACCTCCAACCCCTGGGAATGCGTCCATGGCCGAGCACCGCAGCAAGGTCGTCATCATCGGCTCCGGCCCCGCCGGCTACACTGCGGCGATCTATGCCGCCCGTGCCAACCTGCAGCCGATCGTGGTCGAGGGCATGCAGCCGGGCGGCCAGATGACCATCACCACCGATGTCGAGAACTATCCCGGCTTCGCCGACGTCATCCAGGGCCCGTGGCTGATGGAGCAGATGAAGGCCCAGGCCGAGCATGTCGGCACCCGCTTCGTCAGCGATCTCGTGACCGCGGTCGACCTGTCCAAGCGGCCGTTCCGCTGCATCGGCGATTCCGGCGATTCCTATGTCGGCGACGCACTGGTGATCAGCACCGGCGCCCAGGCCCGCTGGCTCGGCCTGCCGAGCGAGGAGGCCTATCGCGGCGCCGGCGTGTCCGCCTGCGCCACCTGCGACGGGTTCTTCTTCCGGGGCAAGGAAGTCGCCGTCATCGGCGGCGGCAACACCGCGGTCGAGGAAGCGATCTACCTGACCAACCACGCCACCAAGGTGACCCTGATCCATCGCCGCGACTCGTTCCGGGCCGAAAAGATCATGCAGGAACGGCTGTTCCGCAACCCGAAGATCAAGGTGATCTGGGACTCCGTGGTCGACGAGATCCTCGGGACGCCGCTCGGCGGCGACGCGCCGCCGGCGGTCACCGGCGTGCGGCTGAAGAACGTCAAGACCGGCGCCCTGAGCGAGCTGGCGGTCGAGGGCGTGTTCGTCGCCATCGGCCACGCGCCAGCGACCGAGCTGTTCAAGGGGCAGATCGAAATCGATGCCGAGGGCTATATCGTGACCCGGCCGGATTCGACCGCGACCGACATTCCCGGGGTGTTCGCCGCCGGCGACGTCAAGGACAAGGTGTTCCGCCAGGCGGTCACCGCCGCCGGCACGGGCTGCATGGCGGCGTTGGAGGCCGAGCGCTTCATCGCCGCCCACGAGGATCGCGGGGAACAAGCGGCGGCCGAATAGGCGGACGCAGCGCAAGAGGGGACATCGCGCCAGGGGGCAGCTTCTATCAGCCGCCGCGGCCGGTGGGGGACGGGCCGCCATGGACTGGGACAAGCTGCGCATCTTCCACGCCGTCGCCGAGGCCGGCAGCTTCACCCATGCCGGCGAGGTGCTGAACCTCAGCCAGTCGGCGGTCAGCCGGCAGATCGGCGCGCTCGAGGAAAGCCTCAACGTCACCCTGTTCCACCGCCACGCCCGCGGGCTGATCCTGACCGAGCAGGGCGAGCTTTTGTACCGCACGGCGCACGAGGTGTTCTCGAAGTTGGCCATGACCGAGGCCCAGCTCACCGAGAGCAAGGACCGGCCGAAGGGCCAGCTCAAGGTCACGGCGACGGTGGCGCTCGGCTCGACCTGGCTGACGCCGCGCATGGGCGAGTTCCTCGAGCTCTATCCCGACATCGCCGTCGAGCTGGTGCTCGACGACCGCGAGCTCGACCTCTCCATGCGCGAGGCCGACGTCGCCATCCGCATGGCGCCGCCGCGGCAGCCGGAGCTGGTCCAGCGCCATCTGCTCACCGTGCACATGCATGTCTACGCCTCGCCGATCTACATCAAGCGCCACGGCATGCCGAAATCGGCCGAGGATCTCGACAACCACCGGATCATCGTCTACGGCGACGACCCGCGGCCGCCGGTGCCCGGGGTCAACTGGCTGCTTTCGGTCGGCGCCCGCAAGGGCCACTCGCGGCGCTCGGTGCTGACCGTCAACAACGTCTACGCGATCCTGCGGGCGACCCAGAGCGGCCTGGGGCTCGCCGGCCTGCCGGAGTTCATGGTCCAGGAGGCGGCCAACCTGGTCCAGGTCCTGCCCGAGCTGGAAGGGCCGCGAATCGATGCCTATTTCGTGTACCCGGAGGAGCTCAGGAGCTCGAAACGCATACAGGTGTTCCGCGACTTCTTGTTGCGAAAGGTCGCAGATTCCGCATTTTAGGGGTTCGACGGCGGGACCATAAATCCTTATATTTCAATTTGTTGATGAAATTTTCCCGGGCCCATTCAGTCATGCGGTTTGCGCATATCTCTCCTGTCGATTTGACTCTGGTGATTGGGCAATCGGCGACTAAATTAACAGCAGTGTTGCATTGCAACATGCAGGTTTACGCGGCCGGTCGCTGACCCACCGCGCGATATTTCGGGCGCAAGGCCCGGAATGAGGGTCTTCGGACCCTACGTCTCCCAGACGTGAAGCCTCCCTGTTTAACTTGCCGGGTCTTCGGACCCGGCAATTTTTTTTGCCCGCTCGGCAACCCTCGGACAATCGCGGGATCGCCCGCCGATTCCGACGCCGGTCCAACAGATCGTGTGCTCGGGTCGACGATGCGGCCGCGGCCGCGCATGCTGTCGGCTGTCCGGCTGTCCGGCCGGCCGCCGCGGCAGGCGGCGGCGAGACGTCGAAAGGGAGAAAACCATGGTCCGAGCGATGATACTCACGATCGCGCTGGTCGCCGCGCTCGGCGCCGGCGCCCGTGCCGAGCCCGCGGACATGATCGTCAAGGAAAGCGCGGCCGGTTTCGCCGCCACCGTGCAGCGTCTCCAGGCCGAGATCGAGGCCCGCGGCGCGACCATCGTCGCGACCGTCGATCACGCGGCGGCGGCGGCGGCGAACGGGCTCGAGCTGCGGCCGACCACCCTGGTCATCTTCGGCAACCCGAAGCTCGGCACGCCGCTGATGCAAAGCCGGCAGACCGCCGGCCTCGACCTGCCGCTTCGGGTCCTGGTCTGGCAGGACGCCGACGGGAAGGTCCGGATCGGCTACTGGAATCCGGCCGGGATCGCAGAGCTGCACGGCATCGTCGACCGCCAGGAGGTGACCGGCAAGATGACCAAGGCGCTCGACGCCATCACCGGCGCGGCAGCGCAACCCTGAGGCTGCCGGCTGGCTGGCGCGGCAGGACGCGTCAGGCGTAGAGCCGCTCGCTCTCCAGGCCCTTGTAGATGTCGGCGACGAACTCGCCGTAGCCGTTGAACAGCAGGGTCGGCACCCGCTCGTTGCTGCCGAGCACCCGCTCGCTCGCCTGGCTCCAGCGCGGATGGGAGACCTCCGGGTTCACGTTGGCCCAGAAGCCGTACTCCGAGGCCTGCAGCTCCTCCCAGAAGCTCACCGGCCGCTCGTCGGTGAAGCTGAAGCGCACGATCGACTTGATCGACTTGAAGCCGTATTTCCAGGGCACCGCCAGCCGCAACGGGGCGCCGTTCTGACACGGCAGCGGCTTGCCGTAGACCCCGGTGGCGACGAACGCCAGCTCGTTGGTCGCCTCGGCCAGGGTCAGGCCCTCGATATAGGGCCAGGGATACCAGACCGCGCGCTGGCCGGGCGCCACGTCCGGGAGCTCGAACGTCTCCATGCGCAGGTACTTGGCGCCCGCCGCCGGCCGCGCCAGCTCCACCAGGGCCTCGAGCGGAAAGCCGCTCCACGGCACCGCCATCGACCAGGCCTCGACGCAGCGATGGCGATAGAGCCGCTCCTCGAGCGGCATCCTGGCCAGGAGATCGTCGATCGCGATGGTCATCTCGGCCTCGACCATGCCGTCGATCACCACCGACCAGGGCCGGACGGGAAGCGACTGCGAGGCCTCGACCACGTCCTTGCTGGAGCCGAACTCGTAGAAGTTGTTGTAGCTGGTGGCGAGGTCCTCGGCGGTCAGCGGACGGTCGAGGGTGTAGCGCGGGTTCTGCGGCACCGGATAGAGCCCGGAAGACGGATCGACGCCTGCGGCCCGGGCCGTGCGGCCGCCGAGCAGCGGCGCCATCGCCGCCAGCACCGGTCCGGCCGCCAGCCCGGCGATCAGCCGCCGGCGATCGCGGAACACCGCCTCGGGGGTCGCCGCCGAGTCCGGCAGCTCCCAGCCGCGCCTGACCTTGATGAACATGCCGTCCTCGCCTTGTTATGGGGGGCCTTGTTGTGGGGGCCTGATTATGGGGGTTCGCCGCCGAACCGATGTTCGGCCCCACCGATGTTAGGTCACTGTGGCGCATCGGCAATCCACGACGGTTCACGTCTGGGTGAGCAGGCCCCGGCAACCGGCCCGGCCGGGAATCGAAAGGGCGGCGCCGTCGCCGGCCGCCGCCCCTGGTCGATCGCCACCGCGTGGACGTGCTCAGGCCAGCAGGCTCCTGAGCATCCAGGCGTTCTTCTCGTGGATCTGCATGCGCTGGGTCAGCAGATCGGCGGTCGGCTCGTCGTTCGCCTTGTCGACGGTCGGGAACATCTTGCGGGCGGTCCGGGAGACCGTCTCCTGGCCCTGGACCAGCTGCCGGATCATGTCCTCGGCGCTCGGCACGCCGGTTTCCTCGGCGACCGAGGAGAGCTTGGCATACTGGCTGTAGCTGCCCGGCGCGGGAACGCCGAGGGCGCGGATCCGCTCGGCGATCAGGTCGACCGCCAGCGCCAGCTCGGTGTACTGCGCCTCGAACATGAGATGCAGGGTGTTGAACATCGGGCCGGTGACGTTCCAGTGGAAATTGTGGGTCTTGAGATAGAGCGTGTAGCTGTCCGCCAGCAGGTGCGACAGCCCCTTGGCGATCGCCAGCCGGTCTTTCTCGCTGATGCCGATATCGATCTTGGCCGCCTTGCCCATGGTCCACTCCCCCCTGTGCGATTTCGCCCGCCCATGCAGGCGTCGAGCTTCAAATAAGAAGCGGGGACATGCCGTTCAAGCAACGGCTCGATTGATTGCAAATTGCAAGCATCGCGCGCGCCGGCGCGGCCCCGGCCCGGCGGCCCGCGCCGCGGATGCGGCGAAGGAAACGGCGCCGCGGATGCGGCGCGACAAGAGCAGCCGCGGATGCGGCGGCTACTGCGCCGCCGCGACGGCCCGGCCCTCCACCACCTTGTCGGCGAGCCGGCCCGACAGCTCCTGCAGGTGGTCGAACTTCCAGGCGAAGGTGCCGACCCCCATGGTGAGCGACCGGAGCTCGATGATGAGGTCGTGCAGCTCGGCCTGCGGCAGGTAGACGCTGACCTCGTCCCAGCCGTCCCAGCCGGCCTTGGCGTCGAAGCCCAGGATCTGGCCGCGCCGCCCGCTCACCAGCCCGTGCACCTTGGCGGTGAACTCGTTGGGCACCACGACCTGCACCAGGAAGATCGGCTCCAGCAGCACCGGGTCGCATTTCGGCATGGCCTCCTGCATCGCCATGCGCCCCGCGGTCTTGAACGCCATGTCCGAGCTGTCGACCGAGTGGTACTGGCCGTCGGTCAGGGTGACCGCCACGTCGACCACGGTGAAGCCGAGCGGCCCGCGCGACAGGTAGTCCTTCACGCCCTCCTCGACCGAGGAGATGTACTGGCGCGGAACCGAGCCGCCGACCACCTTGTCGTGGAACGCGAAGCCGGCGCCGCGCGGCTGCGGCGCGACCTCGATATGGACGTCGCCGAACTGGCCGTGGCCGCCGGACTGGCGCTTGAAGCGGGCATGCTGCGCGGTGCCCTTGCGGATCGTCTCCTTGTAGCCGACCGACGGGCGATGCGACTTCACGGGCATGTTGTACTTGAGCTTCAGCCGGTCGAGGGCGATCTGCAGGTGGATCTCGCCCTGGCCGAAGATCAGCATCTCGTGGGTCTCGGCGTTGTGCTCGACCGACAGCGCGGGATCCTCGTCGGTCAGCTTGTGCACCGCCGCCGACAGCTTCACTTCGTCCTGGCGGTTCTCCGGCACGATGGCGAGGGAGAACAGCGGCGCCAGCGTATTCGGCCAGTCGAGCGTGCCGGCCGGCTTGCCCGAGGCGGTCAGGACCCTGCCGGTCGCGACCGTTTCGAGCCGGCCCAGCGCCACCACCTCGCCCGGCATCGCCTGGGCCTGCTTGGTCAGCTCATGGCCGCGCATGCGGAACAGGCCGCCGACGCGCTGGCCGTCGAAGGTCATGCCGTCCTCGACCTTGCCGGCCCACACCCGCGACAGCGACAGCTTGCCGGTATGGGCCTGGTGATAGGTCTTGAACACCGTCGCGACGGTGTCGCCGGCCGCCGGATCGAGGCCGAGGCGGAGCGCCGTGGTCTCGTGGCCCGGCACCTCGTGGCGCAGCGCCTTCAGCAGGCGGCGCACCCCGTGGTCGCGCTCGGCGACCCCGAAGAACACCGGCACGATCAGGTCGTCGGCCAGGTCCTTGGCGAGCTGGCCGTAGACCTCGTCCTTGGACGGGACCGCGTCCTCGAGCAGCTGCTCCAGCAGCGTGTCGTCGAAATCGGCGAGCGCCTCCAGCAGCTCCTGGCGCGCCTCCTGCTCGCGCGGCGCCAGGTCGTCGGGAATCTGCACGAGGTCGGAGGCCTGGCCCGGGTGATAGCGATAGGCCCGCTCGCTCACCACGTCGACATAGCCGGCGACCGGGCCGCCGCCGTCGCGGATCGGCACCTCGCGCAGCACCAGCGGGCGCGCCGAGACCGCCTGCAGCGCCGCCAGCACCTCGCGGATGCGGTGGGTCGCCGTGTCCATCTTGTTGACGAACAGCAGATGCGGGATCTGGCGATCGTCGAGAAACTTGAACAGCGGCGCCAGCATCAGCGCCTTCGTCACCTCGGGCTCGCAGACGATCACCGCCGCGTCGACCGCCATCAGGGCGTTCTGCGCCTCCTGACCCAGCTCGATCGAGCCGGGGCAGTCGAGGAAGGTCCAGGTCTCATCGAGATAGGTCGTGGTCGCGGCATTGAGTTCGGTCGACATCTGCCGGGCGCGCGCCTCCGGCACGCTGTCGCCGACCATGTTGCCGTCCTTCGCCGTGCCCTTGCGGCCGATCGCGCCGGTGACGAACAGCAGGCTTTCGAGCAGCGAGGTCTTGCCGCTGAGATAGGGACCGATGAGTGCTGCGCAACGCGGCGCAGCCGCCGATCTTCCGCCCATGATCATTCTCCCTGTTGCCGAGGCAGCCGTGGAATGAGGGGCGGTGTTCCGAGCAGGACGGCGGGTCCGCCCTCGTTGGGATCATGATTTCAGGGCGGTCCGGGGGTGCGCAAGCGAAAAGACGGGCGCCGGTTGGCGCCCGGTGCCACAGGCGGCACATAAATCTACGCCGACCCCGGATTCCACCGGATTCCACGACCGAGGCTCCGGCACTCTGTCACAGGCATGTTGGTATGGTGGCTTCGCTCCTGGGGTCCCAGTAATTTCGCAGGGCTATGCGGCTACCCCTGTGCAGGTCACCGGGAACACGCAGGTACCATGATTCTAAGGCAAGCAGATGAAAGCGAAGTTGATCGCGAGTTTATCGGACAGGCGATCGTCAAGAAGCCACCTTCGTACTTCCAAACGGCATTTGGCGCGGATTTCGACGAGTCCATTGATGATCTCGATTGGTACAAGCTGGCCCTGTTTTGGCTCGACGGTGAAGTGTTGTTTGCCATCCGACAATATCGGGGACAGGAAAGGGATACAGTGACCATATGCTTGCCCAAAGATTCGGAGGATGAGCAGCGCATAACCAGCGTAGTTGATCGGATTCTGGAAGAATTTCGGCTCGTGCCAAGCGACGTCGTATGGAGACGTGGTTGGCCGCTGCCTGATGAACTCGCAAGCGACCCAACTTAGCTCCAGTACTGCACAGAGACCATGTGCTCGGGGTCGTGTCAGAGTCACTGCCGTCCCACAGGATCTGACGTAAAGGCGACCGAAGAAGCGGCAAGACAACAGGGGTTACTATGACAGAGAGTGTCGTGAAATGGCTTCAGGATTGGTATGTGGAAATGTGCGATGGATTGTGGGAGCATCAGTATGGTGTAACCATCGAGACAGTGGATAATCCGGGTTGGAGTGTCGACATAGATTTAAAGAAGGAGATTTATGGACAATTTTCGATTGAGTTGGTGAGCGTAGAGAATAATGAGCATGATTGGTTTTTTTACGAAGTGCGAGAAGGCACTTTTGGGGCTTCGGGAGGTCCCCGTAACTTGATTGATATACTCTTGGCATTTCAGAGTGTCATCAATAACAGAAAGCTTGTTCAAAAACGGTAATCGGCTTTTGTAATCGGGCCGAGCGTCAAGAGGCTGATTGGGTTCCCCCCGGCAGTTTCACGCTTCTGTTCGTGGTCGGCGCGGGGCCGCCACATGCCTCGGTTGGAAACGGGCGAGCGGGGCATGGCCTGATTCTCGCCCGCGATGATGGATCGCCGGCGCGCCGCCAGTAATCGCGCGCGGGCGGTCGGTTGGCGGCGACACGCATCGCAAGTTCGCGGCACCCGCAATGGAATTCGTGATCCCCGCCGCGAATCCTGCAAGAATACCGGCCTGCCGATACTGTCGGGCATGTCGGGGACGATCGGGGGGAGGCCGGCTGACATGGCTTTGTGCTGGGTCAATGTCGAGCGCAGCGACGGCGGCGGCATCGACGAGCCGTTCTTCATCGACGGCAACTATGTCGACGTCGCCGGCCATGTCGGCACGCCCCTGAAGGTGCGCACCGGCTCGCGCCTGTTCGAGGCCTTCGACGCGAACGACGAGATCGCCTGGCACAAGCGACAGACCTGCAAGCGGTCCAGGGACAACAGCGAGGACGACCCGCTGATGGTGATCCTCGAGCCGATCTGACAGGAGGCCGCCCCATGACCCAGCGCCGTCATCGCCCGATCGGCCTCGCCGTCGTCCTCGCCGCGGCGGGCTGGCTCGCCGCCTGCGCCGCGCCGGTGCAGACGACGGAACTCTCCCGCATCGACCAGAGCGCCGGCTATCGCTACGCGACCCTCGACCGGGCGGCGCCGAAATCGATCGAGGGCACCGGCATCCTGCTGTCGTTCTCCGGCGGCGGCACGCGGGCCGCGGCGCTCGCCGACGGCGTGCTGCGGGCGCTCGCCGAGACCGAGGTGCCGTCCGCCGCCGGCACCCTGCCGCTCGCCAGCCAGATCGACGTGATCTCGTCGGTCTCCGGCGGCAGCGTCATGGCGGCGCAGTTCGCCTATGGCGGCATCGACGGGCTTGCCGGCTTCGAGGCCGATTTCCTGCGCCACGACGTGATGGGCGCGCTGATCTCCAGCGGCCTGTCCGACCCGATCCAGCTGTTCTATCCGCGCATCGGCATCGTCGCGCGCTATTTCGACGAGAAGGTCTTCCACGGCGCCACCTATGGCGACCTGATCGCCGGCAGCGGACCCGGCGCCGGGCGGCGGCCCTATGTGGTGCTGAACGCCGCCGACATGTCCGTTGGCAGCGTGTTCTCGTTCAACCAGGACCAGTTCGACCTGATCTGCGGCGACCTCGCCGGCTTCAAGCTGGCCGACGCGGCCGCCGCCTCGGCGGCGTTCCCGGTGGCGCTGTCGCCGCTCACCATCGAGAACCGCGCGCCCTGCGCCGCGCAGACCGAGGCGCTGTCGAACGCCCGCTCGGGCTGGGAGCTGTATGACGGCCGGCCGGTGCCGAAGCGGCTGGTGTCGCAGGTGGCGGTCGAGACGACGGGCGGGCTGCTCTATCCCGAGGCCGACAACCTCGCCGATTTCCGCACCGGCAGCGTGGCGCTCGGCTATCTCAACCATGACGGCAAGGCCGACTACATCCAGCTCCTGGACGGCGGCATCGCCGACAATCTCGGCCTCACCCTGCCCTTCGCCCTGCTGGCGGGCCACGGCCAGTCGCCCTCGATGCTCGACTGGATCAACACCGGCAGGATCGACAAGCTGCTGGTGGTGATGGTCAACGCGCGCAGCCAGGCCGACAACGATTTCGGCCGCCACGCCGCGCCGCCCGGCCTCGTCGACATGCTGCTGGCCAGCATCGGCACGCCGATCGACGCCACCAGCTTCCAGCTGCGCGGCCAGCTCGCCGACCAGATCGACGAGCGGCTGGAGGTCGGCGCCCTGGTGGCGGTCGATTTCGACTTCATCGCCGACAAGGCCTGCCGCGGATACTTCTACGGCATGGCGACGAGCTGGACCCTGCCGGCGCGCGAGGTCGACGACTTGATCGCCCTCGGCAAGGCGATGGGGCCCCACCCCCCCCCCACCCCGCCCGCGGGCCCCCCCCGGGGGGCCCGGGCGCCGGCCGCCGACCCCTCGGTCGACCAGATCTGCGCGGCGCGTCCGGGGGCGTGACGGGCGCGCCACGCCGTGGCGCGCGCTACCAGAGCACCTGGGCGCCGTAGCCGGAGAACACCGGGTCGTTGGTGACGACGGGCAGCCCCTCGGCGGTCGCCTGCGCGATCAGCATGCGGTCGAAGGGATCGCGATGCGGGCCGGGCAGGCGGCCGGCCTGGAGCGCATGGGCGAGCGAGATCGGCAGCTCGCCGAATCGTCCGGCGCGCAAGTAGGCCGGCAGCCGGGTCGCCACGTCGCCGGCCTCGGGCA
This sequence comes from uncultured Rhodospirillaceae bacterium, assembly GCA_964372215.1. Taxonomy (GTDB): domain Bacteria; phylum Pseudomonadota; class Alphaproteobacteria; order Dongiales; family Dongiaceae; genus DAIMFL01. The sequence goes on along the minus strand of CAYJQC010000016.1, from coordinate 81,039 downwards.
GCTTGCCGAGGCGGTGCTTGGTCGCGATCTCCCAGGCCGAGGCGCTGCTGACCAGCGCCTCGGTTTCAGGATCGGCGATCGCCCGACGCGCGGCGCGCGACAGCTTCGGGTCGTCGAACAGCCACCACAACAGCGCGTGGGTATCGAGCAGGATCCTCACTGCTGCCATTCGTCCAGCTCGTCCTCCGCCAGGGGCTCGAAGAACGCGCCGGTCACGCGGCCCTCGGCCAGGCCCGGCTGGCGCGGCAGCGATTCCGCCGCCGGCACCAGGCGGGCGACCGGCTTGCCGGCCTTGGCGATGATCACCTCCTCGCCCGCCAGCACCCGGTCGAGCAGGCGCGAGAGATGGGTCTTCGCCTCGTGGATGTTGACGATGGCCATGGTGGAGTCCCGTACTGGACTAATCTGATTAGCTAGACTAGACGATCGGACCATGTCTGTGCAAGCCGCCCGGGACGGGCGGCGGGTGGCCACGCTCGGTCGGGCTGGTGCGGAGCAGGGGGGGGAGTGACGGCCGGGCGTCGGGCGTTCTTGCGGGCGCGGCCGAAATCGCCCGTTTCGCCGCCGCCCCTACTTCAGCGCCTGGCAGGCCCGCTGGATCCGCGTGCAGGCCTCCTTGAGGGCCTCGGTCGAGGTGGCGTAGGAGATACGGAAGAACGGCGACAGGCCGAAGGCCGAGCCCTGCACCGCCGCCACCCCCTCGGCCTCCAGGATATAGGTGACGAAGTCGTCGTCGGTCGCGATCACCTTGCCCTGGGGCGTCTTCTTGCCGATCGTGCCGGAGCAGGACGGGTACACGTAGAACGCCCCCTCCGGCCGGTGGCAGGTGATGCCCGGCGCCTTGTTCAGCATCTCCACCACCATGTCGCGGCGCTGCTTGAACACCTCGTTATGGGCGGCAATGAAATCCTGGGTGCCGTTCAGCGCCTCGACCGCCGCCGCCTGGCTGACCGAGCAGGGGTTGGACGTGCTCTGCGACTGCACGTTCGCCATCGCCTTGATCAGCTTGGCCGGGCCGCCGGCATAGCCGATGCGCCAGCCGGTCATGCAATAGGCCTTGCTGACGCCGTTCACCGTCAGCGTGCGGTCGTACAGCTTCGGCTCGACCGCGGCCGGCGTGCTGAACTCGAAGCCGTCATAGACCAGGTGCTCGTACATGTCGTCGGTCATCACCCAGACCTGCTTGTGCTTCAGCAGGATGTCGGTCAGCGCCTTCATCTCGGCGCGGGTATAGGCGGCACCGGTCGGGTTCGACGGGCTGTTCAGGATCAGCCACTTGGTCTTCGGCGTGATCGCCGCCGCGAGATCCTCGGGCAGCATCTTGAAGCCGTTGTTGGCCGGGCACGGCACCGTCACCGGCTTGCCCTCGGCCATCAGCACCATGTCGGGATAGGACACCCAGTAGGGTGCCGGGATCACCACCTCGTCGCCGGGATCGAGGGTCGCCATCAGCGCGTTGAACAGCACCTGCTTGCCGCCGGTGCCGACGCTGATCTGCTCCGGCTTGTAGTCGAGGTTGTTCTCGCGGCGGAACTTGGCCGAGATCGCCGCCTTCAGCGCCGGGGTGCCGTCGACCGCGGTGTACTTGGTCTCGCCGGCCTGGATCGCCTTGATCGCCGCCGCCTTGACGTTGTCCGGCGTGTCGAAATCCGGCTCGCCGGCGCCCAGGCCGATGACGTCGCGCCCGGCGGCCTTGAGCTCGCGCGCCTTGGTGGAGACGGCGATGGTGGCCGACGGCTTGATGCGGTCGAGGCGGGCGGCGAGGAACGACATGGGGCAAGCTCCGGCCTGCGGAATTGCGGGGAATGGTGCGGGGCGGACGATATTTCCTTCGGCCCGCCGGCGCAACCTTGGCCGCCGGCCGGGGCCGGAGGCGCCGGGCTCCGGATTCGCTGTGGGCACAACGCTCCGGCGTGGTTAACTCGCGGCGGAATCGCGGGAAAGCGGACATCCCATGCTCGACCATCACCGTCCGGCCGCCGTCATCGGCGCCCTCGACCGGTTCCTGCGGACCCCGCTCGACCGCCTGCTGGCGCCCCAGCCCGAGGGCCACGCCGAGGCCCGGGCCGTCGCCTTGTTCCACGAGGTGGCGGCGAGCGTGCCGGCCTATGGCGCGTTCCTCGGGGAGCATGGGGTCGACCCGGCGGCGGTGCGCGACATCGCCGGCTTCCGCCGCCTGCCGATGGTCACCAAGGACAACTACCTGCGGCGCCACCCCCTCGCCGCCCTCGCCCGCGCCGGCCGGCTCGACGAACTCGACATGGTGGCGGTCTCCTCGGGCTCGACCGGCCAGCCCAATTTCTGGCCGCGGGCGCTCACGGACGAACTCGCCATCGCCGTGCGCTTCGAGCAGGTCTTTCATGACAGTTTCATGGCCGACAGCCGGCGGACCCTGGCCGTCGTCTGCTTCGCCCTCGGCACCTGGGTCGGCGGCATGTTCACGGCGTCCTGCTGCCGCCACCTGGCGGCCAAGGGCTATCCGATCACGGTGGTGACGCCGGGCAGCAACCGCGACGAGATCCTGCGGGTGGTCAAGGCGCTCGCCCCCGAGTTCCAGCAGACCGTGCTGCTCGGCTATCCGCCGTTCCTCAAGGACGTGATCGACCATGGTTGGGCCAATGGGGGCCGCGGCGCCGGCGTGGACTGGGCGCCATTGAACATCAAGCTGGTGACCGCCGGCGAGGTGATCAGCGAGGAATGGCGCGCCCTGGTGTGCGAGCGCGCCGGCATCGCCGACCCGCGCTATGGCACCGCCTCGCTCTATGGCACGGCGGATGCGGGGGTGCTCGGCAACGAGACCCCGCTGTCGATCGCGATCCGCCGGCATCTCGCTGCGCGGCCCGATCTCGCCACCGCGCTGTTCGGCGAGGCGCGCCTGCCGACCCTGGTGCAGTACGATCCCCTGAGCCGCTACTTCGAGACTCACGAAGGCACGCTGCTGTTCTCGGGCATGAACGGGATACCGCTGATCCGCTACCACATCGCCGACAGCGGCGGGATCATCGGCTACGACGCGATGCTGCACCGCCTGGTCGCGGCCGGGTTCGACCCCAGGGCCGAGCTTGCCGCCACGGAATGGCGCGGGGTGCGCGAGCTGCCGTTCGTGTACGTGTTCGGCCGCACGCATTTCGCGGTGTCGTATTTCGGCGCGAACGTGTTCCCGGAGACCGTGGCGATCGGGCTGGAGCAGCCGGTGATCGCGCCCCATGTCACCGGCAAGTTCGTGCTGCGGGCCCACGAGGGCATCGACGACGCGCCCCACCTGGCGCTCGCCGTCGAGCTGGCGCCGGGTGCTGACAGCGATGCCATCGACCCGGACGCAGTCGCTGAGTCGGTGCTGGCGCAACTGCTGCGGCTCAACAGCGAATTCAAGAACTACGCGCCCGCCGAATACCAGCGCCCGCGCGTGACACTGCATCAAGCCGGCGATCCCGACTGGTTCCCGCCCGGCGTGAAGCACAGATATACAAGGCGGTGAGGGTGAACGCTGAGGCACGGTGAAGTCTCGCTGCGTCTCCAGTGTCATGCGCGGGCCGGGCCCGCGCAGCCATCCGCATGGATCGCCGAGTCATCCTTCGACAGGCTCAGGATGAGGCCCGGTGATGACAACGAAAGAATTCTGACTGATGTCGGAAATGCCACATCAAGCGCGCGACGGCCTTACCTACCGCGTCGACGGCCTCGTCGACCCGGCCAAGCGGGCCGCGTGGGTCGAGCTGCTGCGCGACATCTTCGAGCTCGATCTCGCCGAGTTCTCGCGCCTCGGCGTGTGGGACGCGGGCTACCGCGCCTTCTCCTGGATGGACGGCGAGATCATCGCCGCCAACGTGGCGAGCCGGCCGCTGCCGCTCATGGTCGGCGGGCGACGGGTCGCGGCCGGGCAGATCCACTCGGTGGCGACCCGGCCGGCCTGGCGCGGCCGCGGGCTGTTCAACGACCTGATGGGCCGGTTGCTGGCCGACGCCGATCGGCGCTTCGAGTGCCTGCTGCTCTACAGCGGGACGCCGGAGCTCTACCGTCCCTTCGGCTTCCGGCCGCTCGGCGAGCATCGCTTTCGCGGCCGGCTGGAGATCGGCGGGGCGGCGACGCGGCAAGTACGGATTCGGGAGCTGTCGCTGCGCGAGCCCGCAGACCTCGCCACCATCCTGCGCCTGTTCGCCGCGCGCAGGCCGGTCTCCGACCGCCTCGGCCTGGTCGGCAACGCCGACATCCTCGTCGCCACCGCCCTCGGCCATCCCGGCTGGCGCCTCGCCCACCTGCCCGACCACGACGCGCTGGTGGTGTGGGAACGCGCCGACGGCATCACCCGCCTGCACGACATCGTCGCGCCGGAGATTCCATCGGCCGGAACGCTCGCCGCGATCCTCGGGCCGGGCGCCGATGGCGGCGCGGCGGCCGGGATCGAGGTGCTGTTCCCGCCCGACCTGCTCCCGCCGGAACTGATCGAGGGCGACTTCGCGCCCGTCCCGCACCTGCCCGAGGACGAGGACATCCTGTGCGTGCGCGGCCCGTTCGCCATCGAGGGCACGAAGTTCATGCTGCCATTGACCGCGGTGTCGTGAGGGATCGACATCGAATGAGAGACGCGATTCGATAGCACCTCACATCCCCGCCCGAATGGTCCCGGGCAGCGCCGCCATGAAGCCGTCGATGGAGGCGCGGTGGCCGGCGAGGTCCCGGGGGAAGGTGAAGCGGTACTTGACGATCCAGCCGGCGCCGACGTCGCAGAACAGAAGCAGCTCCGACCGCAGGGCCTGGCGCCGGCCGCCGAGCGTGTCCTCGAACTAGCTCGGCGATTTTTCCCCCGCCACCGCCGGCGGGCTCACTGTGCCGCCGGTATTTTTCCAGCCCGCCCCAATCCCGCCGCAATCCGCCTCGGAATTGCCCAGAGATCGCGCCAGTAAAGCCATGGCCGGGGGCTCGACTGGCCCGATCGAAACGACTCGATGGGGGTTTCACATGTCGACTTTCGATCTCAACGACTCCGTCCGTTCCCGCGCCGTCGCTAGCGGCGGTCGCCACGCCGTCGTCCGGCGCATGGCGGGCCACGACCGGCTGGCGTTCTGGCGCCCGGCCGCGCTGCTGTCGGTGCTCCTGCTGGGCGCCATGCTGGTCGCGTCGGAACATACGCGGCCGCAGAATCCGGGGCCCGCGGTAGCCTCCTTCCACAGCGCGCCCTATGGCCAGCCGCCGCGCGATACCGACGGCGGCGACGGATACCTGGCGTCGGCGCCGACGGGTGCGCCGCGCCTGGCGTTCGACGGCCGGATCGAGGACATCGCCATGCACTGGGGTTTCGCCACCCCGCCCCATGCCTGGATCGAGCGCGTCTACACCCTGCCGCTGTCGCACTGGATGCAGGACGGCACGCCCCTGCCGGCGGTCCCGGCCAGGTTGCATGTGCTGTTCGGCGCCGCGCTGCTGACGATCGCCGGGGCCAGCCTGATGCTCGGCCGCCGGCTGGGCAACTTCAGGCTGCCGGCGGGAGGGTAGTGAGAGGCTGCCCCTGCCCCGCCCTCAATCCATCGCCTTCAGATAGTCGTTGAGGGTCCGTCCCGGCTCGGCCCGGAAGGTCTCGTCGAGAATCGCCAGCTCGCTCACCCGGTCGAGGCGGAAGGTGCGGAAATCTTGCCTCAGCTCGCACCAGGCGGTGAGCGTCCAGACCGGGCCGAAGAACGAGATCAGCAGCGGCCGGACGGTGCGCCGGGCCGGCACCTGGCCCTCCCTGGCATAGGCGAAGGCGAGCTTCGACCGGTTGCGCACCGCGCGCCGCAGCGCCGCCAGGTCGACCGCGATCGGCTGGGCGAAGTGCCGGTCGGGCGCGTCGAGCGGGGTATCGTCCATGTAGCTGCGCAGCTTGGGCGGCAGCACCGCCGCGACCTTGGCGAGCACGTCCTCCGCCGCCTCCGCCAGGTCGGGATCGGCCCAGGACCGGACGATACGGGCGCCCAGCACCAGCGCCTCGATCTCCTCCTGGGTGAACATGAGGGGTGGCAGGTCGAACCCGCCCTTCAGCACGTAGCCGACCCCGGCCTCGCCCGTGATCGGCACGCCGGAGGCGACGAGGTCCTGGATGTCGCGATAGACCGTGCGCTCAGAGATCTCGAGCTTCTGCGCGAGATCGCGCGCCCGGGTCAGCTTGTGGCGGCGCATCAGCTGAATGATCGCGAACAGGCGGTCGGCGCGGCGCATTGCTTGTCCCCCCAAACCGACATGTACCGCATGGTTCCTGACACCACGCTGTCAGGAGCGTGCCCAGGCTCCTGACCCGTCCTGGCAGGAGCCATCGGATAGCATTGCCTGATCGCGCCCGGCCCCGGCAACCCGCAGCCGGGGCGCCGGGCCGCCGGTCCCCTTCTGGCAGGCAAAGGACGACATCATGAACCCGACCGCTCCGGGAACCCACTGCACCCGCCGCGCCGACGGCGCGTGGTCCGAGACTCTGCGGCTGCCGCTCGCCCTGGCCCGGCGGCTCCAGGCGGCGATCGCCCGATATCGCTGGCGCCGGGCGCGGCCCTTTCTCCACCTCAACGACCACCTGCGCCGCGACGTCGGCCTGCCGCCGCTCGACGAGCGGTCCTCGGGACCCTGATGGAGCGTGGCGACGCCGGACTCGCCGTGGCCGCCCGCAGCCATACCGCCGGTTTGCTCTTAGTGCTCGGCTCGGCGGTCGCCTTCAGCTTGGCCGGAGTCCTGACTAAGTTGGTGGAGAGCGGCGCCTGGACGGTGGTCTGTTGGCGCGGATTTTTTGGCGCACCCCTCGTCCTCCTCTATGTCCTGTCGCGCGCCGGGGGGCGGCCGTGCCGCACGCTGTTCCGTCTCGGTTGGCAGGGATGGTTCCTGGCAACGATCACCAGCGCCACATCTGCGGCGTTCATTGCCGCCTTCAAGTTCACCTACGTCGCCAATGTCGTCATCGTCTACGCCACCGTGCCTTTCGTCGCCGCGGGGCTAAGCTGGCTGGCGCTGCGCGAAAGAGTCCGGGTTTCGACCTTGATCGCGGCGACGGCAGCCCTCGCCGGCGTCGCGATCATGGTGTCAGGCGGCGCCGGAGCCGGTCATCTCGCAGGCGATCTCCTGGCCGTCCTCATGACGATCGGAATGGCCGTCTACATGGTGCTCATCCGGGTACTGCGCCGGACGCCCGTCGTCCTCGCCCTCGCTGCCTCGTCGCTGCAGCTTTTCGTCGTCGGATGGTTCCTGGGCGATCCCTTGGCAGTTTCCGCCAAGGACCTCCTCATCCTGGCGATCTTCGGGTTGGCCTTTGCGGCGGGAGCGATCCTGCTCACCGAGGGAACTCGGCTGATCCCGGCCGCCGAAGCAGGGCTGCTCGGCACGGCCGACACGCCGATCGCCGTGTTCCTCGCCTGGCTCGTGCTCGCGGAGCTGCCGCCTGCGGCCAGCATCTTCGGCGGCGTCATCGCCCTGGGTGCGGTGGTTGCCCATGCCGGTCGCGACGTCGTCGAGGCTTCCGTTCTGCGACGGCGGATGGGGCCATGACTCAACCTGCGCCCGATTCTCCTCCCGGCTCCCCTCTTGGGCGTTGTTCACCTGCTCCCTATAATCCTGCCATGACCATCGAGCTGATCGAGCGCCCGGCGCCCGCCAGCGGCGGCAGGCCGCTCCGCATCGTGTCCGACTATCGCCCGGCCGGCGACCAGCCGACGGCGATCGCCGAGCTGATCGCGGGATTGCGCGCCGACGAGCGCGACCAGGTGCTGCTCGGCGTCACCGGTTCGGGCAAGACCTTCACCATGGCCCAGGTGATCGAGGCGATGCAGCGCCCGGCCCTCATCCTCGCCCCCAACAAGACCCTGGCGGCCCAGCTCTACGGCGAGATGAAGAGCTTCTTCCCGGACAACGCGGTGGAATATTTCGTCTCGTACTACGACTACTACCAGCCCGAGGCCTATGTCCCGCGCTCCGACACCTATGTCGAGAAGGAATCCTCGGTCAACGAGCAGATCGACCGCATGCGCCATTCCGCCACCCGCGCCCTGTTCGAGCGGCGCGACGTGGTGATCGTGGCGAGCGTGTCCTGCATCTACGGCATCGGCTCGCCCGAGACCTATTCCACCATGGTGATCCGCCTGGCCAAGGGCCAGGCGATCGACCGCAACGAGCTGCTGAAGCGCCTGGTCGAGATCCAGTACAAGCGCAACGACACCGATTTCCATCGCGGCACGTTCCGGGTGCGCGGCGATTCCATCGAGATCTTCGCCTCGCACATGGAAGACCGGGCCTGGCGCCTGTCGATGTTCGGCGACGAGATCGAGTCGATTCAGGAGTTCGACCCGCTGACCGGCGAGAAGTCGGTGACCCTCGACGAGATCCGGGTCTACGCCAACAGCCACTACGTGATCCCGCGCCCGACCCTGACCCAGGCGGTCAAGGAGATCAAGGCGGACCTGAAGCGCCGCCTGGAGGAGATGATCGCCCAGAACAAGCTCTTGGAGGCGCAGCGGCTGGAGCAGCGCTGCACCTTCGACCTGGAGATGATGGAGGCGACCGGCTCCTGCGCCGGGATCGAGAACTATTCCCGTTATCTCACCGGCCGCAAGCCGGGCGAGCCGCCGCCGACCCTGTTCGAGTACCTGCCGGAGAACGCGCTGCTGTTCGTCGACGAGAGCCACGTCACCGTGCCGCAGATCGGCGGCATGTACAAAGGCGACTACGCCCGCAAGTCGACCCTGGCCGAGTACGGCTTCCGCCTGCCGTCCTGCATCGACAACCGGCCGCTCAAGTTCGAGGAATGGGAGCGGATGCGGCCCGAATCGGTGTTCGTGTCGGCGACCCCGGGCCCGTGGGAGATGCAGCGCACCGGCGGCGTTTTCACCGAGCAGGTGATCCGCCCCACCGGGCTGATCGACCCGGTCTGCATCATCCGCCCGACCGAGATCCAGGTCGACGACGTGATGGCGGAATGCCAGGAGGCGGCGGCCAAGGGCCAGCGCGTGCTGATCACCACCCTGACCAAGCGCATGGCCGAGGATCTGACCGAGTACATGCACGAGAACGGCATCCGCGTGCGCTACCTGCATTCCGACGTCGAGACCCTGGAGCGCATCGAAATCATCCGCGACTTGCGGCTCGGCGCGTTCGACGTGCTGGTCGGGATCAACCTGCTGCGCGAGGGGCTGGACATCCCGGAATGCGCCCTGGTCGCCATCCTCGACGCCGACAAGGAGGGCTTCCTGCGCTCGCGCACCTCGCTGATCCAGACCATCGGCCGCGCCGCGCGCAACATCGACGGCCGGGTCATCCTGTATGCCGACGTGATGACCAACTCGATGAAGGAGGCGCTGGCCGAGACCAGCCGGCGGCGCGAGAAGCAGCAGGCCTTCAACGCGGCCAACGGCATCACGCCGGAATCGATCCGCAGCAAGATCTCGGACATCCTGCAGAGCGTGTACGAGGGCGACCACGTCATGGTCGCCACGGGCGACGCGGACGCGCCGCACCTGATCGGCCACAACTTCAAGGCCTATATCGCGGATCTCGAGAAGCGCATGAAGGCCGCCGCGGCCGAGCTCGAGTTCGAGGAGGCGGCACGGATCCGCGACGAGATCCACCGGCTCGAGGCGCTCGACCTCGGCATGTCGACGGCGCGCGCCGAGGGCCGCCCGGTCGCCCGCTCCAGCGCCGGCATCGGCGGCCAGCCGGCCAAGCGCAAGGACCGCGCCGCCAAGGACTTCAAGAGCCGCCGGCCGCGCCGCGGGCCGTGAGGCGCGCCGCTTGACGGCCGGCGCAGCGGATCGACAATGGTGCCGGCGACGGCCCTCAACAGCCCCGACGGGAGACAGGGAATGGCGACTGCTGCAGACGACGCGACGGGCGGCGCGTCGGCGCCGGCCGCACTCGATCCGGCCACCCTGCCGCCGCGCACCGGCTCGTCCTATCCCGAACCGTTCCGCGACGTGGTCGGCGCGCGCGAGAAGCGGGCGCTCGGCGACGCCTTCGGGCTCGAGGGCTTCGGCGTGAACCTGGTGCGGCTGCCGCCCGGCTGCTGGTCGTCGCAGCGCCACTGGCACACCCTGGAAGACGAGCTCGTCTACCTGCTGGAGGGCGAACTGGTACTGGTCACCGATGCCGGCGAGCAGGTGCTGATGCCCGGCATGGTGGCGGGCTTTCCGGCCGGCAAGCCGGACGGCCATCACCTGCAGAACCGCAGCGGCCGCGACGCGCTGTACCTGGAGGTCGGCGGCCGGATCGCCACCGACGAGGCCGACTACCCCGACATCGACCTTCAGCTCAGGCTGCGCGACGGCGCCTACGTGTTCCAGCATCGCGACGGCACGGCGTACTGAACGATTCGTGATCGGCGCCGGGGATTGCGGTCGGCCGGGCGCGGCCCAGATAGGTGCATCATGGACAAGATCGACAAACCCGACATCGAGTGGCGCAAGCAGCTCACCGCGCAGCAGTTCCACGTGACCCGGCAGAAGGGCACCGAACGGGCCTTTAGCGGCGAGTACTGGGACTGCCACGATCCCGGCACCTATCGCTGCGTGTGCTGCGGCACGGCGCTGTTCGACGCCGCCACCAAGTTCGAGTCCGGCACCGGCTGGCCGAGCTTCTGGCAGCCGATCGCGCCCGAGGCGGTGGCGACCGAGGAGGACCGCGGCTTCTTCACGCGCCGCACCGAGGTGCTGTGCGCGCGCTGCGACGCCCATCTCGGCCATGTCTTCCCCGACGGGCCGCAGCCCACCGGCCTGCGCTACTGCATGAACTCGGCGGCGCTCACCCTCGATCCCCTGGCCGGCGACGCCGGCCCGGGGACCAAGGACGGCAACGGCGGCTGATCCGCCGCCGCTTGCACGCCCCGGCCGGCTCCGCCATCCTGCCGGCGCCATGAGTCCCACCTCCGCTGATATCGCCGCGCCCCGGGTTGCGCTGGTCACCGGCGCCGGCAAGCGGCTCGGCCGCGCCGTCGCCGTGGCGCTCGGCGCGGCCGGCTGGTCGGTCGCCGTGCATTACCACCGTTCCGCCGCCGGCGCCGCCGAAGTCGCGGCCGAGATCGAGCGCGCCGGCGGCCGCGCCGTGACGCTGCAGGCCGACCTGACCCGCGAGGCCGAGGTCGAGACCCTGGTGCCGCGGGCGGCCGAGGCGCTCGGCCCCCTGACCCTGCTGGTCAACAACGCCTCGGTGTTCGAGATGGACCTGGTGGAGACCGCCACCCGGGCCTCCTGGGACGCCCATATGGAGACCAACCTGCGGGCCCCGCTGGTGCTGTCCCAGGCCTTCGCGCGCCAGCTGCCCGAGGCGGCCCACGGCAACATCGTCAACATGCTCGACCAGCGGGTCTGGAAGCTGACGCCCTATTTCCTGTCCTACACCGTGGCGAAGATGGGGCTGTGGACGCTGACCCGCACGCTCGCCCTGGCGCTCGCGCCGCGCATCCGGGTCAACGGCGTCGGTCCGGGCCCGGCGCTGCCCAGCACCCGCCAGAGCGACGCCCAGTTCGCCGCCCAGTGCGAGGCCCTGCCGCTGCGCCACGGCACCACCCCGGAGGAAATCGCCGCCACCTTGTTGTTCATTCTGGCGACGCCGTCGATGACCGGCCAGATGATCGCGCTCGACGGCGGCGAGCACTTGGCCTGGCAACTGCCGCACAAGGGCCTCGCCAAGACCGAGTAGGTTCGTGGTCCCGGGCCGTCCGCCAGACAGTTGCGCCGCGCCAGCCGGCGGCGCGATAATCCGCGGCGTCCCGCGTCAGCGTGATCGCCCTGCCATTGTGAGAGTGGAGCACCGCAAGCCATGAGCAAGGCGAAGACCGCGCGGCCGGCCCCGGTCAGCCGCTTCCCCGCCACCCAGCCGGCGGCCGGGCCGCAAACGGGCGCCGGGGACATCAAGGTGTTCATTCGCGACCTGGTGCTGAGCTGCAGGATCGGCGTGCATCAGCACGAGCGGGTGGCGAACCAGCGGGTGCGCATCAATCTCGAGCTGGCGGTCGAAGATCCCGGGCCGATCGACGACGATCTCGACAAGGTGGTCTGCTACTCGGAGATCATGACCGGGATCCGTCAGGTCGTCGGCGCCGGCCATATCAACCTCGTGGAGACCCTGGCCGAGCGCATCGCCGCCATGTGCCTCGGCGACCGCCGGGTCCGCGCGGTGCGGGTCAAGGTCGAGAAGCTCGACGTGTTTCCGGAAGCGGAGAGCGTCGGCGTCGAGATCGAGCGGCGGCAGCGCCGGCCCTGACCCCGGCGGGTACCGCGCGGACAGCACAAACCGCAGAATTCCGCGGTCTTTGCAGGGCCGGAAATGCTCGGCGCGAGGCCGAGTTGTGCACAAGGGCGAAGGGCGCTCGCAGCTTCCGGCAGAGTCAAGGCGAAAAACACAATCGCAACCGATTGTTTACCTGGTGTTAAGCAAGAAACTCCATCTTTCTGAATATTTTCAATATGTTACATTTCATTGCCTGTTTTTTGGGCAACCATGCGGGTATCGCAGACCTGCTGGCCTGGAAACGCGGACGAGCAGCCTTATCTACAAACTTGTCCACAGAATCCGTGGATATCTATGACAGTGGCATGACGGTCTTTCCGACAATCTGGAATTCGGCTCCCGCGCGACGGCGGAGTCCCGCGCAGCGGCGCGCGCAACGGACCTTCCGGGGATGAACAAGGACAGCGTCGAGAGCGTTCCGCCCGACAGCGAGACCGGCGCGGCTTCGGAACCGGCCGCGACCGGCATGATTGCGCGCGGACTCGAGGTGATCCGCACCCAGCTCAGGACCATGCCGGCGACTCCCGGCGTCTATCGCATGCTGAACCGCCGCGGCGACGCGCTCTATGTCGGCAAGGCGAAGAACCTCAGGAAGCGCGTCGTCGCCTATACCCACATCGCCCAGCTGCCGAACCGGCTGCGCCGCATGGTCGCGGAGACCGTCACGCTCGAGGTGGTGACGACCCATACCGAGGTCGAGGCGCTGCTGCTCGAGAGCAACCTGATCAAGCGGCTGATGCCGCGCTACAACGTGCTGCTCCGGGACGACAAGTCGTTCCCCTACATCCTGATCACCGCCGACCACCGGGCGCCGCAGATCGTCAAGCACCGCGGCAGCCGCGGTCGCAAGGGCAGCTATTTCGGCCCGTTCGCCTCGGCCGGCGCGGTCAACACCACGATCGCCGCGCTGCAGCGCGCGTTTCTTCTGAGGCCGTGCTCGGACAGCATCTTCGAGAGCCGCACACGGCCCTGCCTGCAGTACCAGATCAAGCGCTGCTCCGGTCCCTGCGTCGGGCGGATCGGCGAACCCGAGTACCTGGAGCTGGTCGGCGAGGCGCGCGACTTCCTGACCGGCAAGAGCCGCGAGGTGCAGAGCCGCCTGGCCGCCGCCATGCAGGCGGCGAGCGGCGCGCTCGACTTCGAGACCGCCGCGCGCTACCGCGACCGGATCCGCGCCCTGACTGAGATCCAGGCGCACCAGTCGATCAATCTGGCGGGGCTCGACGAGGCCGACGTCATCGCGATCCACCAGACCGGGGGCCAGACCTGCATCCAGGTGTTCTTCTTCCGCTCGGGCAGCAACTACGGCAACCGCGCCTACTATCCCAGCCACGACCGAGCGGCGGAGTCGGCGGACGTGCTGGCGGCCTTCATCGGCCAGTTCTACGACAACAAGCCGCCGCCCCGGACCGTGCTGCTGTCCGAAGTCCCGGCCGAACGCGAGCTGCTGGCCGCGGCCCTGGCGGTGCGGGCCGAGCGCAAGGTCGAGCTCGCGGTGCCGCAGCGCGGCGCCCGGCGCCAGCTGGTCGATCACGCGCGGGCCAACGCCAAGGACGCGCTGGCCCGGCGGCTTGCCGAGAACGCCTCCCAGCGCAAGCTGCTGGACGGGGTCGCCACCCTGTTCGGGCTCGAATCGGCGCCCAACCGGATCGAGGTGTACGACAATAGCCACATCTCCGGCCGCAACCCCTATGGCGTCATGGTCGTCGCCGGGCCGGACGGGTTCACCAAGACCGCCTATCGCAAGTTCGCCATTTCGGGGGAGGCGGCGGCCAACCCGACCGGCGGCGACGATTACGGCATGATGCGCGAGGTGATGACCCGGCGCTTCTCCCGCGCCCTCAAGGAGGATCCGGAGCGCGACCGCGGCACCTGGCCCGACCTGGTGTTGATCGACGGCGGACTCGGGCAGCTCAACACGGTCATGGAGGTCGTGGCCGAGCTCGGCATCCAGGACGTCGCCTTCGTGGCGATCGCCAAGGGACCCGACCGCAATGCCGGCCGCGAACGATTCTTCATGCCGGACCGGGAGCCCTTCTCGCTCGATCCGCGCGATCCCGTGCTCTATTTCCTGCAGCGCCTGCGCGACGAGGCGCACCGCTTCGCCATCGGCACCCATCGGGCCAAGCGCTCGAAGCAGATCGGCCAGTCGCTGCTGGACGAGGTGCCGGGCATCGGCGCGCGGCGCAAGAAGGCGCTGCTGCTGCATTTCGGCTCGGCCCGCAGCGTGGCCCGCGCCGGGCTCGCCGATCTGGCCGCGGTGGACGGCATCAGCGAGACGGTGGCGCGGCAGATCTACGAACATTTCCACAGCCCAAGCTGAGCGGCGCCGGACGGTGCGCAGTACTGCGTTGAATTCATGCGCCGATTTTCGTCGCGCCGGGCGATGCGGCCGATCTGCCGGCGGGCGGCGAAAGGTCGCGCGAGGGGGTTTTCCAAGCGGGGGGCGGCCGGGTTAGTATCCGCCCGTCGGCCGTCGGCGACGGCTGCAGTCCATGAGTTCCGCTTGGCGGGAGCGATCGTGACCAGCCTTCCCAACCTGCTCACCCTGTCGCGGATCGCGATCATCCCCGTGCTGGTGGTGATGTTCTTCATCCACGGCGACCTGGCGCGCTGGATCGCCTGCGCGCTGTTCGTCGCCGCGGCGGTCACCGACTATTTCGATGGCTATTTCGCCCGGCGCTGGCGCCTGATCTCGGCGTTCGGGCGGTTTCTCGACCCGATCGCCGACAAGCTGCTGGTCTCGGCTGTCATCCTGATGCTGGTGGCGACCGACGGCATCGCCGGGCTGGTGGTGCTGCCCGCCCTCATCATCCTGTGCCGCGAGGTGCTGGTTTCCGGCCTGCGCGAGTTCCTGGCCAGTCTCAATGTCGGCCTGCCCGTGAGCTGGCTGGCGAAATGGAAGACCATGCTGCAGATGGTCGCGCTCGGCGTGCTGATCGTCGGCGATGCCGGTCCAGACGAGATCCCGGTCCAATTGATCGGCGAGATCGGCCTGTGGATCGCCGCCCTGCTGACCCTGGTCACCGGCTACGACTACCTGCGGCTCGGGCTCGGCCACATGGGTGGCGACGGCGCGGCGCCGACGGCACCCACCGCCAAGCGGCCGGCCGAGTAGCGGCGGATGGGAACCATGCGGATCTTCGGCATCGCCGGCTGGCGGCGCAGCGGCAAGACCGAGCTGATGACGCGGCTGCTGCCGGTGCTGGCGGCGCGCGGCCTGCGCGTATCCGCGGTCAAGGAAGCGCGCCACGACTTCGACATCGACCAGCCCGGCAAGGATTCGTTCCTGCACCGCATGGCCGGGGCCAGCGAGGTGATGCTCGCCTCGAGCGCGCGCTGGGCGCTGATGCAGGAGCGGCGCGACCGCGACGCCGACCCGCGCCTGGCCGAGATCCTCGACCGCATGACCCCGGCCGACCTGGCGCTGGTCGAGGGCTTCCGCCACGAGAGCCACCCCAAGATCGAGGTCCATCGCGCCTCCAACGGCAAGCCCCTGCTGGCGCCCGACGATGCCACCATCGTCGCGGTGGCGAGCGACACGGCGCTGCCCGGCCTCGGCGTTCCCGTGCTCGGCATCGACGACACCGCGGCGATCGCCGCCCTGATCGTCGAGCGCTGCGGACTTGTGGCGCATGCCGGCGATTCGCCGGCGCCCGCCGCGCGCCAGCTCGGGCGCGGCAGCCTGGACTAGCGCAGCGATGGCCCAGCTCACCGACGACTGCTTCGCCGGCGGCGGGCCGCTGATGCGCATGGACGAGGCGCTGGTACAGATTCTCGGCCGCCTGGTCATCGTCACCGAGTGCGAGCACGTGACCGTCGACCAGGCGGTCGACCGTATCCTCGGCGAGCCGGTGGTGGCACCGATCGACGTGCCGGCCCATGACAACTCGGCGGTCGACGGCTACGCCGTGTGGTTCGACGAGCTGGCGGCCGAGGGGGAGACGCGCCTGCCGGTCGGCGGCCGCGCCGCGGCGGGACATCCGCTCGGCCGCCCGGCGCGCCGCGGCGAGGCGGTGCGCATCTTCACCGGGGCGCCGCTGCCGGCGGGCGAGAACGGCGGCCCCGGTCCCGACACCGTGATGATGCAGGAGGACTGCCGGCGCGACGGCGACATGGTAGTGCTGCTGCCCGGCATCAAGCGCGGCGCCAACACTAGGCGCCGCGGCGAGGACGTCGTCGCCGGCCGCACCATCCTGCAGGCCGGCCAGCGGCTGCGGCCGCAGGATGTCGGGCTCGCCGCCTCGGTCGGCGTTCCCGCCCTGACCGTGGCGCGGCGGCTGCGCGTCGCCCTGTTCTCGACCGGCGATGAGCTGGCGGAGCCGGGCGGGCCGCTGCCGCCGGGTGCCGTCTACGACGCCAACCGCTACACCCTGAACGGCATGCTGCGCCAGCTCGGCTGCGAGGTGAGCGATCTCGGCATCCTGCCCGACCGGCGCGAGGTGATCCGCCTGTCGCTGGCGGTCGCCGCCCAGGACCATGACCTGCTGGTCACCTCGGGCGGCGTTTCGGTCGGCGACGAAGACCACGTCAAGGCGGCGGTCGAGGCCCTCGGCCGCCTGCATTTCTGGCGCCTGGCGATCAAGCCGGGACGGCCGATCGCCCTCGGCCAGATCGATTGCGAGGGCCGTTCGGTGCCGTTCATCGGCCTGCCCGGCAATCCGGTCGCGGTCATGGTCACCTTCCTCAGGATCGCCCGGCCGATGATCCTGAAGCTGATGGGCGCGCGCGACCTCAGTCCCACGCTCTACCGGGTGCGCGCCGCCTTCGACTACAAGAAGAAGCGGGACCGCCGCGAATGGGTGCGGGCCCGGCTGGCGGCGGGCGCCGACGGCGAGCTGCGCGCCGAGAAGTATCCCCATGACGGCGCCGGGATCCTGAGCTCGATGGTGGAATCCGACGGGCTGGTCGAGCTGCCGGAGGAACTGACCCGGCTGGCGCCCGACAGCATCGTCGACTTCCTGCCGTTCAACGAGCTGCGTTGAGAAGCCTGCCGGCGCGATCCCCGGCACGATCTCCGGGGCGATCCGTAGAATCCCGATCTTGGTATGCTCCCGGTAACCGCGCTAAGCTTCATGAAACCGTCGCGACTATCCGCAATGTTCGTGGCGGGCCAATGAAGCAGGGGCAGGAGGCTCGCCGAGCATGTCTTGGAAGTTGATCAGCCGCGGCCTGGGTGCGGCCGTGGTGGCGGTGATGGTCGCTCTCGGCGCCGATGGCGCCGCGGCCCAGATGATCGAGGGCGCCAAACCGGCCGCGCCGCAGCCGGCCGACGACCAGCTCGCGCCCGGCCTGGCCGTTTCCTACGTCTACCAGTACTTCAATGATCTTTCGGAGATGATGGGCCACGAGGGCAAGCCGGGCGAGCCGCTGGCCAATCTCGACGCCACCCCGGGCCGCGGCCAGCCAGTGCTGACCTCGATCAAGCCGATGGGGGTCGGCGCCTTCATCCGCGGCTTCATCAAGCTCGACAAGCCCGGCACCTGGACCTTCCGGGTCAACTCGAACGACGGCGTCGAGGTGCTGATCGGCGGCGAGCAGATCCACATCGATCCCTACAAGCATTCCGACACCATGTCGCCGCCGATCCTGTTCAAGGTCGACGAGCCCGGCTGGTACGACATCGCCGTCGACTATTTCCAGCGCAAGGGCACGGCGACGCTGCAGCTGCTGTGGACCGCACCGGACGGCGGTGCCGAGGAAATCGTGCCGCCCGCGGCCTTCGCCCGCCTGGCGGAGTAGGCCTGCCCAGCCTGCCGTGGCCGGGTTGGCATTTCTGGCCTGCTGCCAATATCATGGGGGGATGAGGTGCCCCGCATGAAGCTCCTGTATTTCGCCTGGCTGCGCTCCAAGACCGGGATCGGTGAGGAGGACGTGTCCCCGCCGGCCGGGGTCGCGACCGTGGCCGAGCTGCTCGACTGGATCGCCGGGCGCGGCCCCGGCTATGCCGCGGCGCTGGCCGACCGACGGGTGGTCCGGGTGGCGGTCAACCAGGAATATGTCGGCCCCGAGCACCCGGTGCGCGCCGGCGACGAGATCGCCCTGTTCCCGCCGGTCACCGGCGGCTGAGGAGCGCGCCCATGATCCGGGTCCAGCGCGAGGATTTCGACGTCGGTGCCGAGCTCGCGGCGCTCTCCGCCGGCAACCGGCAGATCGGCGGGGTCGCCTGCTTCGTCGGGCTGGTGCGCGAGATCGCCGGCGGCAACTCGGCGATGACCCTCGAACACTATCCCGGCATGACCGAGAAGAAGCTGGCGGAGATCGAGGCCGAGGCGCAGACACGCTGGCCGCTCGACGCCTGCCTGATCATCCATCGCCACGGCAGGCTGGAGCCGGGCGATCGCATCGTCATGGTCGCCACCGCCTCGGCCCATCGCCGCGCCGCGCTGGCGGCCTGCGAGTTCCTGATCGACTGGCTGAAGACCAAGGCGCCGTTCTGGAAGCACGAGGAGACGGCGGTCGGCGGCACTTGGGTCGAGGCGCGCGAGGGCGACGACCAGGCGGCGGCGCGGTGGGAGCAGAAGCCGGCAATTGCGGACAAGAAGGCGGGGTAGGCGCCCAATCCGCCCTCATGCTTCGACAGGCTCAGCATGAGGGCTTGAGATTTGACAGACTGTTGAGGGCCTCGTCCTGAGCCTGTCGAAGGGCGAGGCGCGTACGCGAATCAGGCCACCGCGGTCTTCGACTTGGCGTTGGGCGGGCGGCGCACCTCGGCGCTGTAGTCTGCCATCATCTGCCGGGTGATCGGGCCGACCTCGTACTTGTGCGGGCCGATCTCGCCGACCGGTGTGACCTCGGCGGCGGTGCCGCAGATGAACACCTCCTCGGCCTTGGCGAGCTCGTCCGGCATCACCGCGCGCTCGATCACCTTGATGTCGCGGCGCCGCGCCAGCTCGATCACGGTCTGGCGCGTGATGCCGTTGAGGAAGCAATCGGGGATCGGCGTGTGCAGCTCGCCCTTCATCCCCAGGAACACGTTGGCGCCGGTCGCCTCGGCGAGCCGGCCGCGATAGTCGAACATCATGGCGTCGGCATAGCCGTCCTGCTCCGCCGCGTGCTTCGACAGGGTGCAGATCATGTACAGCCCGGCCGCCTTGCTGGCGGTCGGCGCGGTGTCGGGCGCCGGGCGGCGCCACTTGGAGATCGCCATGCGGATGCCCTTTTCGCGCAGCTCGGGCGAAAAATAGGCCGGCCACTCCCAGGTCGCGATCGCCACGTGGATGGTGTTCTTCTGGGCCGAGACGCCCATCATCTCGCTGCCGCGCCAGGCCACCGGCCGGACATAGCAGTCGACCAGGTTGTTGGCGGCGATCACCTCGCGGGTGGCGGCGTCGAGCTCGGCGGCGCTGTAGGGCAACTTGAAGCCCAGGATGTCGGCGGAATTGACCAGCCGCTGGCTGTGCTCGGTCAGTTTGAAGACCTGGCCGCCATAGGCCCGCTCGCCCTCGAACACGCAGCTCGCGTAGTGCAGCCCGTGGGTCAGCACATGGACCTTGGCGTCGCGCCAGGGCACCAGCTTGCCGTCGAACCAGATCACGCCGTCGCGGTCGTCGAAGGGGAGCACGCTCATGGGAACCGTCCAGCTTGTTGCAGCGCCGTGTGCGGCTATTATGGCGGAAAGACCATAGGAACCTTAGCCCTATCGGAATTATATGTCAACATAGCTGACTTAGTTTCCCTGCGCGCAATGCCCGCCGGCCGCCGCCATGCCCGAGACCCCCTGAGACTTCGCCCGGACCGCCCGCCGCCATGACGGACTCCAAGAGCTTTGCCAATCCGCTGTTCCTGCGCGAGGACGAGCTGCGCCAGGGTATCGAGCTGCTGTTCTACGCCTATCGCGATTTCACCGCCGAGCCCGACGCCATCCTGGCCCGGATCGGCTTCGGCCGGGCCCATCACCGGGTAATCCATTTCGTCGGCCGGCAGCCCGGCATGACCGTGTCCGAGCTGCTCGACATCCTGAAGATCACCAAGCAGAGCCTGAGCCGGGTACTGTCCCAGCTGGTCCAGCAGGGCTATGTCATCCAGCGGCCCGGCACCCGCGACCGCCGCCAGCGCCTGCTCGAACTGACGCCCAAGGGCGCCGAGCTGGAGCGCCGGCTGTCCGAGGACCAGCGCGCGCTGGTCGCCCGCGCCTATCGCGCCGCCGGGGCCGAGGCGGTCGACGGCTTCCGCAAGGTCCTGCTCGGCCTGATCAACGAGACCGACCGGCAGAAGTTCGGCCGCGGCGGGATGAAGAAGGGGTGATGGTCTCGGAGCCGACCCAAGGGCCTCGCCCTTCGACAGGCTCAGGACGAGGCATTTCTTTGCGCTTCCCCCAGACCTCATCCTGAGCCTGTCGAAGGATGAGGTCTGAGCACGCGCCGCCGCTTATCTCGCCCGCTAGGCACCCCGCGCCCGCCGCCGCTATAGTCCGGCCATGACCGAGCTGCCGCATATCCTGGTGGTCGACGATGACACGCGGCTCCGCGAGCTCTTGCGCAAGTACCTGACCGAGCAGGGCTTCCGGGTGACGGTCGCGGCCAGCGCGGCGGAGGCGCGGGCGAAGCTCGCCAGCCTGGCCTTCGATCTCCTGATCCTCGACATCATGATGCCCGGCGAGAGCGGTCTCGACCTCGCGGCGTCGCTGCGGCTGGCGAGCAACGTGCCGATCCTGATGCTGACCGCCATGGGCGAAGCGGCGGACCGCATCGCCGGGCTCGAGCGCGGCGCCGACGACTACCTGGCCAAGCCGTTCGAGCCGCGCGAGCTGGTCCTACGTATCCGCACCATCCTGCGGCGCGTCGCGCCGGAACCGTCATCCGCCGCGCCGCGCGAGCTCCGGCTCGGGCCGCTGAGCTTCGACGTCGAGCGCCGCGTCCTGAGCCGCGGCCGCGCCGAAGTCCGCCTGACCGAGGCCGAGGCGGCGCTGCTGGTCGCCCTGGCCAGGAGCCCGGGCAGCGCCATGAGCCGCGAGGAATTGAGCCGGCAGACCGGCAGCGACATCAACAGCCGCACGGTCGACGTGCAGGTGACGCGCCTGCGGCGCAAGATCGAGGCCGACCCGCGTTTCCCGCGCTATCTCCAGACCGTGCGCGGCCGCGGCTACATGCTGCGGCCGGACTGAGCGGCGATGGAGCTTTCCAACCTGCCGCGCCGGCTGCGCAACCAGATCAACCGGGTGCTGCCGCGTTCGCTGTTCGGGCGGTCGCTGATGATCATCGTGACCCCGCTGATCCTGCTCCAGGTGGTCTCGACCTGGGTGTTCTACGACAGCCACTGGGACACCGTGACGCGGCGCTTGGCGCAGGGCGTGGCCGGCGACATCGCCGCGGTGGTCGAGATGATGGGCGAGGATGCCGACCCGGCAAGCTACGCCCGGGTGTTCGAGATCGCCGAGCGCAAGCTGCAGCTCACCCTGCAGTTCAAGCCGAGTGCCACGCTGCCCGAAAGCCCGATCCTGACCCGCCAGAGCCTGGTTGACGAGAAGCTGGCGGCGGCACTCGCCGATTTCGTCGGCCGGCCGTTCCTGATCGACACCCGCTCGCTGGAGAAGCAGGTCGAGGTCGAGGTCCAGCTCGACAACGGCGTGCTGCATGTCGAGCTGCCGCGCCGCCGGCTGTTCAGCTCCACCACCTATGTCTTCATCCTCTGGATGGTCGGCACTTCGCTGATCCTGTTCGCCGTCGCCACCGTGTTCATGCGCAAGCAGGTGCGCCCGATCGGCCGGCTGGCGGATGCCGCCGAGGCCTTCGGCAAGGGCCGCGACGTGCCCGACTTCCGCCCCGAAGGCGCGACCGAGGTGAAGCAGGCGGCCGGCGCCTTCGTCGTCATGCGCAACCGCATCAAGCGGCAGATCGCCCAGCGCACCGAGATGCTGGCCGGCGTGTCGCACGACCTGCGGACGCCGCTGACCCGCATGCGGCTGCAGCTCGCGCTGCTCGGCGACAGCGCCGACGCCGATGAGCTCAAGGCCGACATCGCCGAGATGGAGCGCATGCTGAACGGCTACCTCGCCTTCGCGCGCGGCGAAGGCACCGAACAGCCCGAGGAGACCGATTTGAGCGCGCTGATCGAGGACGTGGTGGCGAACGCCCGCCGCGAGAGCGATGCGCCGGTCGAGCTCGTCGCCGAGCCCGCCATGGTGGTGTCGCTGCGGCCCGATGCCTTCCGCCGCTGTCTCGCCAATCTGGTCGCCAACGCCCAGCGCTATGCCAAGCGCGTGGCGATCACCGCCGGCCATCATGACGGCGCCGTCGAGATCATCGTCGACGACGACGGGCCGGGCATCCCGGCGGACATGCGCGAGGAGGTGTTCCGGCCGTTCTTCCGCCTCGACCCGTCGCGCAATCCGGAGACCGGCGGCATCGGCCTCGGGCTCACCATCGCGCGCGACGTGGTGCGCGGCCATGGCGGCGAGCTGATCCTCGACGAGTCGCCGCTCGGCGGCCTGCGCGCGAAGCTGCGGCTGCCGGTCTGACGCCATCCGATACCGCGTGCTTGCCAAGCCCGATGCGACCCGGCAGGGTGCCGCCACCATGGCCGAACCGATGACCCCCGACGCCCTGATGGCCGCGCTCCGGACGGCGCGGCTCGAACATCTCTTCACCACCCCGATCATGCGTTTCCGCTGGCCCGACAGCGACGGGCTCGACGCCGACCTGAAGCGGCTGATCTTCGAGCAGGAGCGCAAGGACACCGGGCGGCGCATCAGCAATGTCGGCGGCTGGCAGTCCAAGGAGGACATGCAGCACTGGGGCGGCCCGCCGGCGCAGGCTCTGATCCGCCGGGTCCACGCCATGCTGCTGCACGCGTCCGGCGAAGTGCTGGCCGAGACCGAGCCCAAGCCGAAGCTGGAGTGGAACCTGACCTTCTGGGCCAACGTCAACCGCCGCGGCCAGATGAACAGGATGCATTTCCACCCGGGATCGACCTGGTCGGCGGTCTATTACGTCGATGCCGGCGATCCGCCGCCGGGCGACAACCCGACTTCCGGCGCGCTCGGCTTCATGAATCCGAACCAGGCCTCGCCGATGAGCTTCTTCTCGGGCCAGCTCAAGCGCGAGATCACGATCCAGCCGGAGAGCGGGCTGATGCTGTTCTTCCCGAGCTACCTGCCGCACATCGTGTACCCCTATCTGGGCGACGCGCCGCGCATCTCGATCGCCTTCAACATCCAGAAGCAGCCCTATCCCTGAACTGCCGCGCCGCCGCGCGCGGCGGCGAGCAGCTCCGGCAGGGTCGCGAGCTTCTCGCGCGGGGCGTCGGGCCGCGCCCGCGCCGCCTCCGCCGCCTCGATGCGGTGCCAGCCCGCGACATCGACCACCGCGACACCGCGCGCCGCCAGCAGGGCGTCGAGCCCGTCAGGTCCGGCCCTGGCGCCGGTCGGCGCCGCCAGCCCGGCCGCGAGCCGATCGGCGACGGCGAAGGAATCGGCGCGGTTGGTCGGGATCGTGCCCGAGGGTCCGCGCTTGGCCCAGCCGACGGCCCACAATCCCGGCGCCACCGATCCCTCGTCGTTGACGACGATGCCGCGCGCCGGGTCGAGAGCCGCGCCGTCGAGCGGGTCGCAGCGATAGCCGATGGCGGAGACGACGGTCGTCGCGGGAATCTCGAAACTCTCGCCGGTGCCGATGCTGCGACCATCCGCAACCCGGGTGCGCTCGAGCCGCAGGGCCGCGGCGGCGCCCTGCCCCAGCACCGCGACCGGCGCCGCATGGAACAGGAAATGCAGCCGGATCGGCTTGCCGGGAACCGGTGTGGCGGCGAAACCGCGCAGGATCTCCAGGTTCTTCTCGCGCAGTCGCGCGGTCTTGGTATCGGGATCGTCGACCGCATCGGGAATGTCGCCCGGATCGACCAGCGGCGCCGCGCGTTCGAGCCGCCCGAGTTCCGCGAGTTCGGCCGAGGTCCAGCTCGCCTCGGCGGGACCGCGCCGGCCGATCAGCCAGATGTCGGTGAGCGGCGCCCGCGCGATCGCCTGTGCCGCATGGGCACAGAGATCGGAGGCCGCCATCTCCGCCGGCGCCTTGGCCAGCACCCGCGCCACGTCGATCGCCACGTTGCCGTTGCCGATGACGGCGACCCCGGCGCCGTCGAGAAGCGGCGCCAGGTCGCGGAAATCCGGGTGGCCGTTGAACCAGCCGACGAAGGCGGCGGAGCCGTAGACTCCCGCCAGGTCCTCGCCGGGGATGCCGAGCCGGCGGTCGCAGGGCGCGCCGGTCGCCAGCACCACCGCATCGTACAGGCCGCGCAGCTCGTCGAGGCCGAGGTCGCGGCCGACCGTCACGTTGCCGCGGAAGCGCAGGCCCGGGCGCCGCAGCAGCCGGTCGAACTGGCGCTGGATCGCCTTGGTGCCCTGGTGGTCGGGGGCGACGCCGAAGCGCACCAGGCCATAGGGCGTCGGCAGCCGGTCGATGACGTCGACGCGCGCGCCGGGCAGCCGCTTCAGCACGCCCTCGGCGGCATAAAGCCCGGCCGGGCCACTGCCGACGATGGCGACCGATGCTGTCGCGGCGCCGCTCACGCCTGGGCGCGCTCCTCGACCGCCGGCTCGCCGGCGGCGCCGGCGAAACGGCCGAAGAAGAACGGCGCCGCCTCCGGCGCCGGGCCTTCCGGGGTTTCCAGCACCGCCATGATGTGGCGCTCCGCCGGCTCCAGGGTCAGGCGATAGAGATTGCGGCACAGCGCCCGGGCGGCGAGCCCCGGCCAGGCCGCCGGCATCAGCTCGTCGGGCAGCAAGGGATCGCGCAGCAGCACCCGGCGATAGTCGTGGATCAGCATCACCCGCACCGCGAAGCACAGCTCGGGATCGAGCGCGCCGGCGCCCTCGAGCGCGCGCCAGACCGGCCGGAAGGTGTCGAGGAACCCGGCATAGTCGGCCTCGAGCCGCTCGAGGTCCCAGCACTGCGCGGTCAGCTTGCGGAGCGGCGCCGACGGGCTCGCCGGATCGGCGCTGGCGTTCATCACGATCACCTTGTCGCCGAGCCGGAGGTCGATCAGGGTCTGGCGCAGCGCCTCGGCGTCGGGCGCGGGATGGGCCAGGACGCTCGGCGCCACCTGGCCGAAGCCGAGCCAGCCGAGTTCGCGCTTCAGCTCGTCGCGGCGCAGCGCCGGCAGGTCCGCCGGCACCACCACCAGGTGCCAGACGCCGTCCCACGCGGTGCGGCGCGCCTGATAGATCCGCCGATGCGCGGCCTCGAAGCGATGGCGGCCGGATTCGGTCATGCTGTAATAGCTGCGCCGGCCGATCGGCAGCGCCTCCAGCCAGTCGTCCTTGGCGAGCCGGAACACCGCGGTGCGCACCATGCGCTCCGACAGCCCGAGCGGCCGCACCAGCCGGATCAGGCTGCCGAGCCAAGCGCTGCCGCCATGGGGCATGATGGCGTCGCCGAACACGGTGATGATCAGCGACTTGCCGCGCAGCGTCAGGCGCAGCGCGAGCTGTTCGACCAGGCTCTCGGCGTGTTGGCTTCTCGACATGCGCTCCCGCCGCGCCCCGCCCGGTTCCTTGTCCAGCATAATACGGCCCGCCTCTGGTCCGGTCGCCTTCTGCCACATGACGAACCAGCGCAAGCCCCACGCTGGTCTGCGGGCGGGCATGGTCCGAACGGTTTGACGCGATGATCATGATACACTAACATTTTTCAATTGCTAGAAACTGTGTCACGTGATCCGCGGGACGCGTACCGCGACCGAACGGCAACGGAGGGACCGGCCATGGCGCGCTGGAAGACCTACGACAAGGGCGACGAGCTGCCGGACGACTACAAGAAGGCGCTCCTGAACCTGATGGCCTTCCAGGCCGATTCCGAATATGCCGGCGGCCAGCGCGTGGCCGAGAACATGCGCTTCGCGACCCGTCCCGAGGAGGCCTATCGCCTGTCCAAGAAGGTGATGGAGGAGATGGGCCACGCCTACTACGTCTGGAGCCTGATGGCCGATCTCGGCGTCGACGTCGACGCCAGGCTGCAGGAGCTGGTGTCGAACCCCGACAGTCCCGATCCGAAGAAGGTCAAGGTGATCAACGGATTCCGCCGGGAGAACTGGTCGACCTGGTTCGACGACTGGTACGATGTCGGGCTGTTCTCGACGGTGGTGACGCCGGCGGCGGTCGCGTTCCTCGGACAGTATCGCGAGTGCTCCTATCTGCCTTGGGCGCGCGTCAACGTGCGCATCCACAAGGAGGAGCACGGCCATCTCGCCTTCGGGGTCTGGGCCACCAAGCGCAACATCGAGTTCGACGGCGAGAAGGCCCGCGAGATCATCCAGGGCCGCGTGGCCAAGTTCATGCGCGTCGGCCTCGGCTTCTACGGCCGGCCGTCGGACGGCGACAAGAAATCGGAGATGTTCGACATCTACTACGAATACGGCATCAAGGTCCGCAAGCCCGAGGAGCTGCAGCAGGAGTATCTCGACCTGCTCGAGCCGCGGCTGAAGGAGCTTGGCCTCGAGCTGCCTGATGGCATCGAGCCCGACTACGAGATGCGCATGGGCTACGAGGCCGCCGACGCCGCGTCCGCGTGAGCGCGATCATGGCCGCCGGCCGCGACTCGTCGTCGGCGCGCGGCCCCGGCCGCGGGCCGTCGCGCTTTCCCAACCAACTGTTCGACCGCGGCCGCGAGGTGCTGGCGCGTTTCGGCTATCGCTATCCCGAGGCCGGCGACTGGTTCGAGGACTGGCCGGCGATGTGGGAGAAGCTGCGGGGCGACTTCGCGGCCGCCGATGGCGCCGTGCCCGGCTTCGACGCGCTGTCTCCCGAGCAGCGCGCGGCGGCGCTCGTCTACATGGAGGCGCGGCTCGCCGCCGACCGCCGGCTGGTGGCCTGCGAGCGCGCCCATGCCGAGATGCTGAAGCACGGCATCGACACCTCGCTGGTCGAGCTCTATACCGCCGCGCGCGAATCCTACGAGGACTGTGTCATGCGCTTCGGCGCGGCGCGCGAAAGCCTCGCGCGACTGCTGTAGATTCCGGCGCCACACCCCACCCCAAGCCATTCACGCTGTCATCGCCGGGCTTGACCCGGCGATCCATCTGGCCGGTTGCGTTGACGGATGACATGGATGCGCGGGTCAAGCCCGCGCACGACAGCTGTCCTTTGTTTTCGACGTATGACGCCTCGTCGTGAATCCAATCCTGCGCTCACTCCCTGGGGCGCTTGTCGACGACGCGCTTGGCCTTGCCGATCGAGCGCTCGATGGCGCCGACCTCGCGCAGCTTCACCTTGGTCGAGATGCCGATCAGCGACTTGATGTGGTGCTGCAGGTCGCGCGCGATGGCGGCGAGCGCCCCCGGGTCCGATCCGGCCAGATCGGGGCGCGGCTCGACATGCACGTCGACCGCGTCGAGATGGCCCTCGCGATGGACCTCGAGCTGGTAGTGCGGCGCCAGCCGCCCGTCCTGGAGCACCAGCTCCTCGACCTGCGACGGGAACAGGTTGACGCCGCGGATGATCAGCATGTCGTCGGAACGGCCGGTGATCTTGTCAATGCGCCGCATCGAGCGCGCGGTGCCGGGCAGCAGGCGCGTCAGGTCGCGGGTGCGGTAGCGCACCATCGGCAGCGCTTCCTTGGTGAGCGAGGTGAAGACCAGCTCGCCGAACTCGCCGTCGGGCAGCACCTTGCCGGTCTCGGGATCGACGATCTCGGGATAGAAGTGGTCCTCCCAGACGTGCAGGCCGTCCTTGGTCTCGATGCACTCGTTGGCCACGCCCGGGCCGATCACCTCGGACAGGCCGTAGATGTCGATGGCGTCGATGCCGAGGCGCTCCTCGATCTGCTGGCGCATCCGGCCGGTCCACGGCTCGGCGCCGAACATCCCGATCTTGAGCGGACAACCGCGGGTGTCCATGCCCTGGCGGTCCATCTCGTCGGCGATCGCCAGCATGTAGGACGGCGTCACCATGATGATCTCGGGCTCGAAGTCGCGGATCAGCTGGACCTGCCGCTCGGTCTGGCCGCCGCCCATGGGGATGACGGTGCAGCCGAGCTTTTCGGCGCCGTAATGGGCCCCCAGCCCGCCGGTGAACAGGCCATAGCCGTAGGCGACGTGGACCTTGTGGCTCGGACGCCCGCCGGCGGCGCGGATCGAGCGCGCCATGACATGGGACCACACATCGATATCGCGCTGGGTATAGGCCACCACCGTCGACTTGCCGGTGGTGCCGCTCGAGGCGTGGACCCGCACCACCCGCTCCATCGGCACGGCGAACATGTCGAACGGATAGGTGTCGCGCAGATCGGCTTTCGTCGTGAAGGGGAACCGGGCGAGATCGTCGAGCCCCTTCAGGTCGTCGGGATGCGCGCCGTGATCCTCGAACTTGCGCCGGTAATGGGCGACGTTCTCATAGGCGTGGCGCAGCGACCATTTCATCCGTTCGAGCTGCAGCGCGGCGATCTCGTCGCGGCTGGCGATCTCGATCGGCTCAAGCTCGGATCTGAGCGGGGCGTCCGATTTCATGGGTCTGGGTTCCTCCCGGCACCGGTCGTGTCGTTTCTTGATTGATCGAAACGGAACGCATCGTCACGCCCGCTCCAGCAGCATGGCGATGCCCTGGCCGACGCCGATGCACATGGTGCAGATCGCATAGCGGCCCTTGCTCCGCGCCAGCTGATAGGTCGCCGTGGTGGCGAGCCGCGCGCCGCTCATGCCGAGCGGGTGGCCGAGCGCGATGGCGCCGCCGTTCGGATTGACATGCGCGGCGTCGTCGGGGATTCCGAGCTGGCGCAGCACCGCGAGGCCCTGCGCCGCGAACGCCTCGTTCAGCTCGATCACGTCGACGTCGCCGAGCGCGACGCCGCTGCGCGCCAGCAGTTTCTTCACCGCCGGGGCCGGGCCGATGCCCATGATCCGCGGCGCGACGCCGGCGGACGCCATGGCGACGATTCGCGCCCTGGGGGTCAGGCCGTGGCGCCTCGCCGCCGCCGCCGAGGCGACGATCGTGGCGCAGGCGCCGTCATTGACGCCCGAGGCGTTGCCGGCGGTCACCGTGCCGCCGTCCCGGAACGGCGTCGCCAGCCTGGCGAGCTGGGCCAGCGAAGTGTCGGCGCGCGGATGCTCGTCGCGCGCGACCACGATGGGATCGCCCTTGCGCTGCGGAATGGTGACCGGGCAGATCTCCTCGGCCAGGGTGCCGTCGTTCTGGGCACGGACTGCGCGCTGCTGGCTGCGGAGGGCGAAGGCGTCCTGGTCGGCGCGCGCGATCTGGAACTCGGCGGCGACGTTCTCCGCCGTCTCCGGCATCGAATCGACGCCGTACTGCGCCTTCATCACCGGATTGACGAAGCGCCAGCCGATGGTGGTGTCGTAGACCTCCGCCGTGCGCGCGAAAGCCTGCTCGGCCTTGGCCATGACGAACGGCGCCCGCGACATGCTCTCGACCCCGCCGGCCACGATCAGCTCGGCGTCGCCGGCGCGGATCGCCCGGGCCGCGCTGCCGACGGCATCGAGCCCGGACCCGCACAGCCGGTTGATGGTCGCCCCCGGCACCGCTTCCGGCAGGCCGGCGAGCAGCAGCGCCATGCGGGCAACGTTGCGGTTGTCCTCGCCGGCCTGGTTGGCGCAGCCATACAGCACGTCGTCGACCGCGCCCCAGTCGACCCCGGGATTGCGCGCCATCAGCGCCTTGATCGGCACGGCCGCCAGGTCGTCGGTCCGGACCGCGGACAGCGCGCCGCCATAGCGCCCGATCGGCGTGCGGATCGCGTCGCAGATGAAGGCGTCGCTCATCGCTCGTTCTCCAGCTCCGGCACCACCTTGCCGCCGATGTTCCGGGAGTTGCCGCGGAACAGTGCCACCACCGTGCCGTCCTGGTCGATCACGGCGACGTCGTAGACTCCGGTGCGGCCGCGATGCGACCGCTCGACGCATTCGGCGACCAGGCGGTCGCCGCGCTTGGCCGGGTTGGTGTAGGTGATGTTGCAGCTCGCCGCGACGGCGACGTCGTTGCGCGCATTGCAGGCATAGGCGAAGGCGGCGTCGGCAAGCGCGAAGGTGATGCCGCCATGGCAGATGTCGTGGCCGTTCACCATGTCGTCGCGCACCGTCATCGACAGCCGGGCGAAGCCGGGCCCGACCTCCTCGACGATCATGCCGAGGCTGCGGGCCGCGTGGTCGCGCGCGTACATCGCCCGCGCCACCGCCTCGGCCACCCGCTTGGTGGTTGCCGGCTCAAGCATGGAAACGCGTCCCTCCCTGGACTCTGCGGCGGAGTAGCGCCGAGGCGCGATAGCGATCCTCGCCATAGATGCGCGCCAGCGCGTCGAGCACCGACAGCACGCGGGCGAGGCCGATCCGCTCGGCCCAGGCGAGCGGTCCCAGCGGATAGTTGACGCCCTTGGTCATGGCGAGGTCGACGCCGGCCGCGTCGGCAACGCCATGATAGACCGCGTCGGCCGCCTCGTTCGCCAGCATGCAGACGGTGCGCAGCACCGCCATGCCGGGAATGTCGGCGAGCGGCGAGGCCGCCTTGCCGAGCGCCCGGGCCAGGCCGGCGGCGGCCGGCAGCGCCTGGCGTCCGGCCTGGTCGGCGGCGGCGAAGGCCAGGCGCGTCGCCTTGCCGTAGTCGAGCGCCAGGTCGACCAGCACCAGGTTCTCGATTCCCTCGGCTGCGGCGCGCTCGGTGGCGCTGCGTCCGTCGGTGGCGGCGATCAGCGCGCCGTCGATGCACAGCATGGAGCGGCCGACATGGCGCTCGACCTCGATCCCGGCGGACTCGGCCTGGGCCACCAGCGGCGCCAGCGCGCCGGGATCGCCGAGCACCACCAGCCGGGCCGGGCTGGCGCCCGGCGCGATCGTGTCGGGCGCGGGCTTCTGCGCGCCGTCGCCATAGTCGTAGAATCCGCGCCCCGACTTGCGGCCGAGGCGCCCGGCGGCCAGCAGCTCCTGCTGCGCCAGGGACGGCCGAAACCGCGGGTCCTGGAAAAAGGCATCGAACACCGAGCGGGTGACGGCGGCGTTCACGTCGTGGCCGATCAGGTCCATCAGCTCGAACGGACCCATGCGGAAGCCGCCGGACTCGCGCAGCACCGCATCGATCGTCGCCGGGCTGCCGGCGCCTTCCTCGAGCACGCGGAAGGCCTCGGCGTAGAACGGGCGGGCCACGCGGTTGACGATGAAGCCCGGCGTCGAGGCGGCATGGACCGGGGTCTTGCCCCAGGCGGCGGCGGTCGCATGGGCCGCCTCGGCGACGGCGCGGCCGGTGTTCAGCCCGCTCACCACCTCGACCAGTGCCATCAGCGGCGCCGGGTTGAAGAAATGCAGGCCGACGACACGCCCCGGACGCTGCAGCCCCGCGGCGATCGCGGTGATCGACAGCGACGAGGTATTGCTGGCCAGAATCGCGTCGGGTCCGCACAGCGCCTCGAGTTCGGCGAACAGCCGGCGCTTGACGCCGAGATCCTCGACCACCGCCTCGATCACCAGGGCGGCCTGCGCCAGCTCGCCGAGGGCGGCGCTGGGCCGCAGGCGGCCGAGCAGCGCGGCGCGCGCGGCGCCGTCGATCCGGCCCTTGTCGACCACGCGGGCCAGATCCTGGGCCACCGCGTCGCGCGCCGCCGCGGCCGCCCCGTCTCTGGCGTCGTACAGTCGCACCGGATGGCCGGCGGCGGCCGCGACCTGGGCGATGCCGCGGCCCATGGTCCCGGCCCCGACCACGCCGATCACGGCGCCCTGCGGCAGGGCCGCCGCCATCAGCGGCCCTCGAACTTCGGCGCGCGCTTTTCCATGAAGGCGGCGACGCCTTCCTGGTAGTCGCGGCTGCGGCCGGCGATGGTCTGCAGGTCGCGCTCCAGATCGAGCTGCTGGTCGAGGCTGTTGTCCCAGGTGGCATTCAACGCCCGCTTGATCAGGGCGAGGCCGTGGGTCGCCTGGCCGGCGAGCTGGCGCGCCAGGGCGCTCGCTTCCGGCACCAGCGCCGCGTCCTCGACGCAGCGCCAGATCATGCCCCATTGCGCCGCCTGCTCGGCCGGCAGCTTGTCGCCGAGCATGGCGAGCGCGGTGGCCCGTGCCGGGCCAACCAGCCGTGGCAGGGTCCAGGTGCCCCCGGAATCCGGCACCAGGCCGATTTTGCAGAAGGCCTGGATGAAGTTCGCCGATTGCGCCGCCAGCACGATGTCGCAGGCGAGCGCCAGGTTGGCGCCGGCGCCGGCGGCGACCCCGTTGACCGCGCAGACCACCGGCATCTCGAGGGCGCGGATCGTGCGCACCAGCGGATTGTAGCGATGCTCGAGCGACTCCCCGAGATCGGGCGCGGCGCCGCCGAGATCCGGGTTCATGACCCGGTCGGAGAGATCCTGGCCGGCGCAGAAGCCGCGGCCGGCGCCGGTCAGCAGCAGGCAGCGGGTGGTGCCGTCGCCGGCCACCGACTTCAGCGCCGCGCGCAGCTCGCCGTGCATCTCGACGGTGAAGGAATTGAGCTTGTCGGGCCGGTTGAGGGTGATGGTGGCCACCCCCTCGTCCCGCTCCAGCAGGATGGTCTTGTCGGTCATGGCGGTCATTCGCCCGTGAACACGGGCTTCCTCTTTTCCCTGAAGGCGGCGATTCCCTCGCGCCGGTCGGCGGTGGCGAACAGCCGGGCGAAGCATTCGCGCTCATGGGCGAGCGCGGCCTCGAGCGGCAGCTCGAAGGATTTCAGCACCGCCTCCTTGGCGGCGCGCACCGCGAGCGGCGGCTTGGCGGCGATGCGGCCGGCCAGCGCGAGCGCGCGCTCGACCGTCAGCTCGGGCGGCGTCACTTCGACCACCAGCCCGGCGGCGAGCGCGGCGCGGGCGTCGATCGCCTCGCCGGTCAGCATCATGCGCATGGCCAGGCCCTTGCCGACCGCATGGGTCAGGCGCTGGGTGCCGCCGGCGCCGGGGATGATGCCGAGATTGATTTCCGGCTGGCCGAACCGCGCGGACGCGCCGGCCACGATCATGTCGGCGTGCATGGCGAGTTCGCAGCCGCCGCCGAGGCACCAGCCGTTGACCGCGGCGATCAGCGGCTTGGGGAACCGGCGGATCGCCTGCCACAGCGCCGGTCGCGCGTCGCTGCGGATCGACGTCTCGTCATGCGCCGCCAGTTCGTCGATGTCGGCGCCGGCGGCGAAGGCGATGTCGTCGCCGGTCATCACCACCGCCCGGATCGCGGAATCGCCCGCCGCCTCGCCGAGCGCCGTGGCGATCTCGACCAGGGTCTGGCGCCGCAGCGCATTGCGCTGCTTCGGCCGGTCGAGCACGAGCAGCAGCGTGCCGCCGCCCGGCCGCTCGAGCCTGATGTCGGCCGGCCCGCTCATCGAGCGCCGGCCCCGGCCGCCGCCGCGCCGCACTGATACACTTTGCTGTTCACCGCTGCCTTGCTTTGCGGAACGTCGTCACCGGCAGCGGCCGGCTCAGGCGCCGGGCTCGAAGCCGAGCGCGGTCAGCCGCGGCGCGATCGCCGAGTTCCAGCCCGCCAGCAGCGCGGCGTTGCTGTGGCGCCGCAGGCCGTAGGAGGTGTAGAGCGCGAGGCGGTCGGAATCGGTCCGGCCGAAGGTGGCGGCGACGCGCGGGCGCCAGTACGTCGCCGAGGCCTGCGCCGCCAGCAGGCTGCCGCCCTCATCGATCGCCTGCTCCAGGCCCTTGCCGCCCTGGCTGGCATGCTCCGCCTCGCGCGCGACGATGCCGGTCATCGCCTCGGCCAGCGGCTGGTACGAGCAATGCGCGAGCTCGTCGAGCTGGATCGCCGAGGCGGTGCTCATCAGCCAGTTGAAGCTGACCGCGTCGATCCAGCCGTCGATCGGATAGTGGAACACGTTGAGCCGGCGATCCCCGCTGACACGGCGGTTGCCGAGATCGAGATTGCGGTCGAGCCGCGCGGTCCAGCAGTGCTCCCGCACATAGAGCGCGGGATTGACGCCGAACGGCGTCATCAGCGACAGCACGGCCTCGGCATGGCCGAACTTCTCGCTGACGATGCGCGCGGCGATGCGGCGTTCCTTGAGGCCGGGGGCGCGGTTGATGTACTCGGCCAGGCCGGCGGCGCCGGCCAGCTCGGAATCCACCACGGTCGTCATCAGGCGCATCAGCTCGGCCCGGTAGCCGCGGCTGATGTCGTCCTTGTCGGCGATGCGGCCACCCTGGGCGAGGTGGGCGATCAGCGCCTCGTCGGTGGTCGGCGTCGCCATCCTGCGCCTCGCGATTGCCACCCGTTCCGCCGCGTCGCGCCGCCGGGGGCGGCGGATCGGCGGGTCTCGTCGACCTGCGCAGGACGCCCGCCGAGGGCGGCACGCATCGCGCGCAAAGGGATACAAATATAGACGCGAATTCCGCGATCTGGTAACAAAAACCATCGTCATCCCCATAGCGGCGGCGGCGGGACCACGGCGCCCGACGGGTGGTTCTCGATCCTTCTCCGGCGCTCCGCCCGCAGGCTTCATCGACCGGCGCATGGCCAGCATCCTGATTCTCGTCGGAACCGAATCCGGGAACGCGCAGATGGTCGCCGACACCTTGCAGGAGGAGCTGGCGCGCGACGGCCACAGCGTCGCCGTGCGCGCCGAGGGCGACGGACTGGACGGGCTCGACGGTGGCACGGTGGCGCTGATCTGCACCGCGACCCACGGGCTCGGCGAACTGCCGGACAACATCATCCCGCTGCACGACGCCCTGGCGCGCGAGCGGCCCGACCTGTCGGCCCTGCGCTACGGCGTCATCGCGCTCGGCGACCAGACCTATCACGACACCTTCTGCAATGCCGGCAAGATGATGGACCGGCTGTTCGCCGAGCTGGGCGCGCGCCGGGTCGGCGAACGCCTGGAGATCGACGCCTGCACCCAGCCGCTGCCCGACGAGGACGCGGTGGAGTGGGCCAAGGACTGGGTGACGCTGCTGTGACGGTCTCGAACGGTCGCGCGGTGCGCCATCCGACAGGGAGAAATCAATGAGCCACCCCTATTTCGACACGCACGAGGCGACCCTGGAGACGGCGGTCGCGGCGATCCACGCGCGCAGCTACTGGAGCCCGTTCGCCGAGGTGCCGAGCGGCCGGATCTATGGCGAGAGCGCGGCCGCCGACGGCGAGGCCGCGTTCAAGGCGCGGCTCGGCAAGCCGTTCGAGATCGACCAGCCCGGAAGTTCGGCCCGCATCGGCGCCGAGCGCTCGCCTTACGGAATGGAACTCGGCATCACCTATCCCAAGCCCGACATCGGCGCGCTGATCGGCGCGGCCAGTGCCGCCCTGCCGGCCTGGCGCGACGCCGGACCGGAGACCCGCACCGGAATCTGCCTGGAGATTCTCGCCCGCCTCAACGCCCGCAGCTTCGAGATCGCCCACGCGGTGATGCACACCACCGGCCAGGCTTTCATCATGGCGTTCCAGGCCGGCGGTCCGCACGCCCAGGATCGCGGGCTGGAAGCGGTGACCTATGCCTGGGAGGCGATGTCCGGCGTGCCGTCGCAGGCGCGCTGGGAAAAACCCCAGGGCAAGAACCCGCCGATCGTCCTCGACAAGCATTTCCGCATCATGCCGCGCGGCGTGGCGCTGGTGATCGGCTGCGCCACCTTCCCGACCTGGAACGGCTATCCCGGGCTGTTCGCCAGCCTGGCCACCGGCAATCCGGTGATCGTGAAGCCCCATCCCATGGCGGTGCTGCCGCTCGCCCTCACCGTCGAAATCGCGCGGGCCGTGCTTGATGAGGCGGGGTTCGATCCCAACCTGGTGACGCTGGCGGTCGACACGACCGACGCACCGATCGCCAAGAGCCTCGCGACCCGGCCCGAGGTCAGGATCGTCGATTTCACCGGCGGCTCGGAATTCGGCAACTGGCTGGAGGCCAACGCCCGCCAGGCCCAGGTCTATACCGAGAAGTCCGGGGTGAACGCGGTCGTCATCGGCGACTTCGCCGATTTCAAGGGGCTGGCGCGCAACCTGGCCTTCGCCCTGTCGCTCTATTCCGGCCAGATGTGCACCACGCCGCAGAACATCTTCGTGGCGCGCGGCGGCATCAAGGCGGGCGACACGACCTTGAGCTTCGACCAGGTGGCGGCGGGCCTGGCCGAGGCGATCGGCAAGCTGCTCGGCGATCCCGAGCGCGCGGTCGAGGTGCTCGGCGCGATCCAGAACCCGGCGACCCTGGCGCGGCTCGACGCGGCGCGCAAGCTCGGCAAGGTGGTCCTCGAGTCCCAGGCGCTGGCCCATCCGAAATTCCCCGACGCGGTGGTGCGCACGCCGCTGCTGGTCGCGCTCGATACCAAGGACGAGGCGGCCTACACCGAGGAGCGCTTCGGCCCGATCGCCTTCGTCATCGCCACCGACGGCATCGCGCCGTCGATCGAGCTGATGCGCCGCACCATCGACGAACACGGCGCCATCACCGCCGCGGTCTACGCCGACGATCCCGAGGTGCTGAAGCAGGCCGAGGACGCGGCGGCCGAGGCCGGGGTGGCGCTGTCCTGCAACCTGACCGGCGGCATCTTCGTCAATCAGTCGGCGGCGTTCAGCGACTTCCACGCCACTGGCGCCAACCCGGCGGCCAACGCGGCGCTGACCGATCCAGCCTTCGTGGCCGGGCGCTTCCGCGTGGTGCAGAGCCGGATCGCCGTGCCGGCGCCGGCCGCGGCGGAGTAGGCGCCGTGGCCAAGGTCTACGCCATCGACGGGGTGATCCCGGTGGTCGACCCGACCGCCTTCGTCCACCCGACCGCGATCCTGATCGGCGACGTCATCGTCGGGCCCGGCTGCTATATCGGGCCGGCCGCGTCGCTGCGCGGGGATTTCGGGCGGTTGATCCTGCACCGGGGCGCCAATCTGCAGGACACCTGCGTCATGCATGGTTTCCCCGGCACCGACACGGTGATCGAGGAGGACGGCCATATCGGCCACGGCGCGGTGCTGCATGGCTGCGTCGTAAAGCGCGACGCCCTCATTGGCATGAACGCGGTGGTGATGGACGGCGCCGTCGTCGGCGAGTCCGCGATCGTCGCCGCCATGGCCTTCGTCAAGGCCGGGTTCGAGGTGCCGCCGCGCATGCTGGCCGCCGGCATCCCGGCGAAGCTCCTGCGCCCGGTCTCGGACCAGGAGATCGCCTGGAAGCGCGAAGGCACCGCCGACTATCAGCGCCTGGCGATCCGCAGCCTGAAGACCATGCGCGAGGTCGAGCCGCTCGCGGCCATCGAGCCCGACCGCCCGCGGGTCGACGCCGGCGCCTCGATCCCGCTCTATCTCAAGAAGGGCGACAAGGCGTAGCGCCTCTCATCCGGTGCGGTGCTCCGGCCCGAAGTACCGGCACAACCCGCGAAGATGGGCGCGCACGGCGTCGGGCCGGGCGTCGCCGCCCGCGGCCAGATGGCGGGCGATCTCGCCGGTGACATGCGCCGTGCCGATGCTGGCGCCGGCGGCCGTGCCGGCGCGCACATGGGCGCCGAAATCGGAGCGCGGACCGTCGAGGGCGGAGAGCTCGCCGGGCGCACAGCGCGCGTCGCCGGTAACCCCGATCACGCCGGGATAGGCTGACGGAAACACCGGCTCGCCCCGGGCCGGCGCCGACGCCGCCAGGATGACGCCGCGCGCCGCCGCGCGGGCGCAGGAGTCGCGCAGCACGGCGCGGTCGGCGGCGAGGCCGAAGCTCATGTTGATGGCGGCGACCCCCTGCCCCGCCAGCCAGTCGAGCCCGGCCGCCGCCTGGGCCGCGGTCGTCACCAGTTTGGCGAAGAAAATCTGGGCGATGACCAGCCGCGCCTGCGGCGCCACGGCGAGGATGCTGCGCGCCACCGCGCTGGCATGGCCGAGGGCGTCGGGCTCGGCGACCCCGGCGGCGACCTCGTGGTCGGCGTCGAGGCGGAAGCCGCAGCCGAGGTCGAGCGCCTCGGCACCGGGGCCGCGCGGCAGGCCGCTGTCGAGCAGGCCGATGCGCACGATCCCAGCCATCAGCCTTCCGCCGGACGGCGCGGCGCCAACCGTCCGTCCGCCACCTCCAGCACCAGGTCGGCATCGGCGAGCGGCCCCGAGCGGTGGCTGACCACGATCCGGGTGCGCCCGGCGAACAGCCGGTCGACCTCGGCGATCAGCCGACCCTCGGCGGCGGCGTCGACCGCCGCCGTCGCCTCGTCGAGGATCAGCACCAGCGGGTCCTGCAACAGCGCCCGGGCGACGGCGAGGCGCTGGCGCTGGCCGCCCGACAAGCGCTGGCCGCGCTCGCCGATGGCGGTGTCGTAGCCCTGCGGCAGGGCCTCGATGAAGCCGGCGATCTGCGCCCGCTCGGCGGCGGCGCGGATCTCCGCCTCGCCCGCCTCGGGCCGGGCATAGCGGATGTTGTCGGCGATGCTGCCGCGGAACAGCACCACGTCCTGGGCCACCACGGCGATCCGGCGGCGCAGCTCCACCAGGTCGAGCGCGCGCAGGTCGATGCCGTCGAGCGTGATGCGGCCGGCCGCGGGATCGAAATGCCGGTGCAGCAGATCGATCAGCGTGGTCTTGCCGACGCCGGATTCGCCGACGATGCCGATCTTGCCGCCGGCGGGGAGCCGCGCGCTGGCCTGTACGAGCACCGGCTCGCTCTCGCCGGGGTAGCGGAAATCCACGTCCTCCAGCACGATCTCGCCGCGCGCCGTCGGCGGCAGCGCGACCGGAACGGCGGGCGGAATCACGTCCGGCACGGTGCGGGTCAGGGTCATGACGCGATCGAGCGACACCCGCATGCGCTGCAGCCCGACATAGAGCCCGAGCAGGGTCTGGACCGGCCCGACCACCATGCCGAGATAGGTCGAGAAGGCGATGACCGCGCCGAGCTCCATCCGGCCGTCGATGAACCACACGCCGCCGATCAGGAAGACCGCGGCGCGGGTCGTCGAGGTCAGCAGCCCCGGCACGGCGGAGGTCGCGAACTCGACCACCTGGAGCCGCAGCAGGTCGTCGAGATAGCGCCGCCCCAGGCCGCCCAGACGCGCCGCCTCGCGCAGCTCGGCACCGGCCGCCTGCACCGCCTTCATGGCGCCGAGGGTCTCGACGAAGAAGGCGGAGAGATCGGCGGCGCGCTCGCGCAGCACCCGGGTGCGCCGGGCGACCCGCGGCCGCATGAACCGGAGATAGGCGAACTCGATCGGCAGCAGCACGGCGGCGAGCAGCGAAAGCTGCCACGACAGCCCGACCATCAGCGCCAGCGCGCCGATCAGGCCGATCAGCCCGTTCACGAAGCCGAGCGCGCCGTCGACGGCGAAGCGCTGCAGCTCGGCCACGTCGCCGTCGAGCCGCGACATGACGTCGCCGATCCGGGTGCGCGCATAGAACGCCGGCGACAGGCGCTGGAGGTGGCGATAGACCGCCTCGCGCAGGGCGAACAGCACGCGGCCGGAGAGGCGGATATGGGCGTAGCGGTTGATCCCGGCGAGGGCGGTGCCGGCGAGGCCGGCCGCCAGCATCAGCCCGGCATAGAGGAACAGCACCGGCGCCTGGCGCGCCATCAGCCCGTCGTCGATCAGCTGCTTGGTGAGCCAGGGCTGCAGCAGCACCAGGCCGGTGGCCGCGGTCGAGAGCACCAGCACCAGGACGATGCCGGCGAGCTGGGGCCGCAGGAAGCCGTAGAGCCAGGCGAGCGGCGCGGCGCCGGCGTCGCGGTCGGGGACATCGCTGTCGGACTCGGAAGTGATGGCTGGAAGCTCGCTCATGGCCGGCGGCGTCGGAGGGCGCGGCGGCCACTATAGCAAGGGCGCGCGCCGGCCGCCCCTGAACGGTAAGAAGGCCCCATCCCCGGCACGCCGGGAATGGGGCCCTCGCTCACGTCTCCCGGTGAGCGCCGAAACCTAGAGCATGATCGCATCGCATTGAAACAGTGCGATGCGTGAATCATGCTCTACTTCAATCAGGCAGACCAAGATTCACGTTTCGGATCGCTTCGATCCGAAGCGATCCTGGTCTAGCGGCTGAACACCTGCAGCGTGGCGGTGCCCATGTCGCCGTCGCCGGGCAGGTCGATCGTGCCGAGCCGCGCGAGCGTTTCCGAATCGTAGATGGCGATGTCGTTGTTGGTGCCGCCGATATACAGCTCCTTGCCGTCGCTCGAGATGTTGATGCAGTAGTAGGTGTGGTCGAGATCGACGCGGTTGATCAGCGTCTTGTTCTTGAGGTCGTGCTTGGAGAGCTGGGTATAGACGCCGTAGAGGATGCCGTGGTCCCGGGGATCGGTAATCCCCGAGAACATGATGACCTCGAACGAGGCGAAGTCGGCGATGGCCGTCGCGCCGGTCTGGAGGTCGACGCGCGAATAGCCCCAGACGAAATCGGCCAGCTCGGTGAAGCTGTCGTCGGTGAACACCGGCGCCGAGTACATCAGCAGGTATTCGTCCGACTGCTGGCCGATCGGCCAGAAGGCGAGCACGTCGGGCGTGCCGTAGAGCGGGCGATCCCAGGTCCGGTTAGCGATCGCCGTGGTCATCGCGCCGGACTGGGGATCGAACTTGAACACATCGGCGCCGCCCATGTAGACCGAGCCGTCGGCGGCGGTCTGCATGGTGGTGACGCGGCGCGGCACCGGATAAGTGCGCACCGGCTTGGCGTCGAGCCCATCGGCCACCTCGAACACCGCGAACTGAGTGTCCAGCACCTGATAGCGGTCCTTGAGCAGGAGCGTGGGCTCCTGCACCGTGTAGATCTCGGTGCCGTCGGCCGAGACCGCCATCGACCCGATCGACTTCACCCGGACGTCGTCATGCGACTGAATCGCCTGGAAAACGACCTTGCAGCTATCGAGGTCGACGCCGTACACGTTCTCCCAGCGGTGATTCAGGATGTAGGCGATCTTGCGGTCGGGCGACATCTGGATCACCCCCGGGCCGAACTCGCCGGGCAGCGGGCAGTTCTTCACGACTTCCCGCGATTCCAGGTCGATCAGGTACATGTTGTTCGGGCGCGAGGCGGTGACCATGTAGTCCTTGGCCTCGGCCGTGATCGCCGGCGCCAGTCCGATGGCCATGCCGAGCGCCAGCGCCGGAAGCGTCGCGAAAATCTTACGCACGGTAACCCCCCATCGCGTGAATCCTGCAGTCTTGTCGTTGTTGCCCGGCCCTGTACCGCCGGGGCGTCGGGCTCAGATCGTGCCGTCGTCCTTCGGGAACACGCTGTCGAGCACGCGCCAGTCGTTCGGCGCGGACGGCGCGTTGGCGTTCCAGTTGGGATGGGTGTTCATGGTGTCCGGCACCTGGGCCGGCCACCAGCACGGATCGGCGCAGCCGTACAGATCGGCTTCCATCGGCTGGCACAGCGAGGCGACGCCGCCGAACGGATCCACCTCCCAGCCCGGATCGAAGGTCGAGGCGCAGCCGGCGACGATCGTCTGCATCGCCACCACTTCCTCGGTCTTGCCCTGCTCGGCCGCGCGGTCGACCAGCGCCGCCTTACGATTGATCGCTTTGAGGTGCTTCATTTGCCGTTTGCCCTCCGGGGCGTGACATAGGTATCGAGGAACGCCGGGTTCTCCGCCATGATGCGGGTGTAGACGTCGATGCCGAAATCCACCCAGGCGCGCATCAGGTCGCAGTAGTGATAGGTCGGGTGGATCGGGTCGTTGTAGCGGGCGTAGCTCTCGTGATAGCAGCCGCCCGAGCACAGGTTGCGGATCCGGCAGGTATTGCAGCCTTCGTGGCTGCGATCGAGCCGCGATTCGATGAAGCGCGACAGCCGCGGCTTGTCGATGCCGTGGTCGAGATCGCCGAAGGTCGGCAGGTCCGAGCCGGTGAAGCGGTGGCACAGATTGAGGCCGCCCTTGGTGTCGACCGCCAGCATGCCGACCCCGGCGCCGCAGGGCAGCGCCTTCGAAGTGCCCTCGTGCAGGTCGGTCATCAGCTGGTGCAGGTTGGAGAAGCCGTTGTTCTCGTGGCGGAGCGCCGCCTCGAGATAGAGCCCGCCCAGCCGCTTCATGCCCTCGAAGACCTCGGCCACCTCGGCGTCGCTCAGGTTGAACAGCGTCATGGTGCCGGAGGTGACCGGCGAGAAGCCGACCTCGTGGAAGCCCAGGTCGTTGAACAGATGGTCCCAGATCGCCACCACGTCGGTGACGCCGGGCGTCAGGGTCACCCGCGCGCCGATCGGGCGCGAACGATAGCGCGACAGCAGCATCTTGGCCTTGGTCGACACCACGTCATAGGTGCCCTTGCCCCCGACCGTGCGGCGGTTGATGTCGTGCAGCGCCTTCGGCCCGTCCATGGAAATGGTCAGGCCGAAGCGATGGGCGTCGAGCCAGTCGACCAGCTCCTCGGTCAGCAGCGTCGCGTTGGTGGTCATGGTGAAGTCGACGGTCTTGCCGAGGCCGGCGAACAGCGGCTCGGCATAGTCGACGACTGCGCGGATCAGCTTCATGTTCGACAGCGGCTCGCCGCCGAAGAACACGATGTTGTAGCGGTCGCGCCCCGGCGATTCCTGGAGCAGCAGGGCGATCGAGCGCTTCGCAGTCTCGAGATCCATGCGCTCGCCCTTGGCGGGCGTCGTCAGGTCTTCCTTGTAGCAGTAGGTGCAGGACAGGTTGCAGCCGGTGTTGACGTTGAGCACGATGGTCGAGAGCGGGAAGTTCTCGATCTTGATCGCCGGATGCTCGGGGCGCCGTCCGCGGCCGTCATTGACGATGTCGAGCTCGAACAGCTCCTTCAACGCCTCGGCCACCTGCTCGGCGCCGTAGCGTCCGTCGAAGCGATCGCGGACGTCGCCGGCGCTCACCTCGTCGGAGTCCCGGAACAGGTCGAGCAGCTCGCCCGACAGGTCGTCGAGCTCGTAGAGGCTGGTGGTCGGCACGTGGAACAGCATCCGCCGGGCACCGACTCGCACCTCGTGCAGATTGGGGTCCATCAGACGCAGATCAGCCAATTGCCTGTCCTTTACGGTTTCGGTCGGCCGCCCTAGGCTCCCCTTCCGCCTCAGCGGATCGGTGGATTGTTCCAGCGCTGCACGGTGACGATGAGCTGGCCCTCGCCGCTCACCGTCCGGCCGCCGTCGTCGACCGTCCCGATCACCTTCAGATTGCCGGCGTTGTTGGTGCTGTAGGGGCGCTCGGGGTTGAGGCCGGCCTCCGCCGGGGTGAACAGGCCGCTCGCCGCGTCCATCGCGCCGGCGTACTTCACGTCCTCGAGGGTCGCCGCGGTCTCGTCGAACGGCGCCACCGACCAGTCCGCCGGCATCACGCCGATGCGCACGTCGTCGTCGGTGTCGGCCTGGCCGTCGGGCCCTGCCGCATAGGCGACCGCGTCGAACGTCGCGTGCATCGGCGGCGTCGTGCCGTTGCCGCCGACCCGGGCGATGGCAAAGGCGGGCTCCACCTTCACCGCGTCCACGGTGCTGTAGACGGCCAGAAGGCTGACCGCTTCCTCGCCGCCGACAGTGACCGTGCGGTTGCCGACCGCGGCGTTGGCGGCGGCGGTGGCCTCGACCACGATGCGGTCGGCGCCGCGCTCGACCACCCGGTCGACCTTGACGCCGTCGCCGAGCGACACGTTGCTGCCCATGCCGGTGCCGATGATGGTCAGGCGCGCACTGCTGCCGGCGCGGATATAGGCGGGCTCGACCGCCATCACGACGGGACTGCCCTTCACCTCGCGCACCGCCAGGATGCGCGATCCGATCTCGTCGGCATCGCTCTCGAACATCCGGCCGGTGAGCTGCAGCCCGTCGGGCGTCGCCGCGAAGATCTGGCGCATCGCCACGCCGTCGATGGTCAGGCTGGCACGCCACTCATAGCCGGTATAGACGGTCGCCGAGCCGTTGCCGGCGACCGGCTTGCCATCGGCATAGCTGGCCTTCAGGGCGATCGCGTAGGCGTCCTCGTTGACCCGGTCGGCGGTCATGGTGCCGAAGAATCGGCCGTGCCCGGGCGTCGTGCCGACCACCCGCCACGAGCCGCTGTAGTCGACGGCCGCGTGCTGCTGCCACTGCGTCCACGCCGGCGTCTCCAGCGGATAGGCGGCGGCGAGCTTCGGCTGCACCTCTTCGAGCGCGATCCTGAACCAGTCGCGGTCGCGGCCCAGCGCCTGGTACTCGGTGGTCGGGAACTGGCCGAGGTGGAAATGCACCAGCAGCGTCCACTCCTCCGGCGTCCGCCGCTCGAGCGCCACCCGCGCCCCGGAATGGCAGCGCGCGCACATCTCCTTGCGCTGCGGATCGTCGAACACCTCGACCACGTTGGGCTGGCGCTCGAGTATGTAGCGCTGCTGCAACGTCTCGGACGGCGCCAGGCCCTGTGTGTCGGCCAGGAACTTGATCAGCGTGCGGCGCTCGTCGTCGGCGATCTCGAGGCCGTGGATCATCTCCATCCGGACGATGGTCATGAACCAGCCTTCCGGCGTCTTGCGCAGGTCGGAGATGCGGCTCAGCGTGCCGTCAGCCTCCTTGGTATGGCACTGGGTGCAGCGCTCGTTGAGGATGGCCGAGGCGTCGGCCGCCAGGGCCGCACCGCCGCCGATCCC
This sequence comes from uncultured Rhodospirillaceae bacterium, assembly GCA_964372215.1. GTDB lineage: Bacteria > Pseudomonadota > Alphaproteobacteria > Dongiales > Dongiaceae > DAIMFL01. The sequence continues at coordinate 36,437 of CAYJQC010000016.1, read as the reverse complement.
GATCGGCGCGCCGGGCGACAGCGCCGCAAGAGCCAGGGCCGCGAAGCCGAAAAACAGAGATTTCGAGCCGAAACCGCGCACGATCGTACTCCCCCTGTCGCGTCTTGCTTGTCCCGCGGGCATGGCCCCCGCTCCCTCTCCGCGCCCGACGCGAATGTCGACGCAGCATCCTTTTCAAAACCGTACCTGCCTCAGTCCGACGCTGTCAACAAACCGGCCCGGGATTTCCCGAACTGATACAAGTGTTTGCGCCGAACTGTAGTAGTTGACCCCAGGATTTGCGCCGCGGCGGCCCGATCAGGCGGTCTTGTCCATGGCGAGGCCGAGTTCGCGCATGCTCTGTTCGCGCATGACGAACTTCTGGATCTTGCCGGTCACCGTCATCGGGAAGCCGTCGACGAACTTCACGTAGCGCGGAATCTTGTAGTGCGCGATCTGGCCGCGGCAGAACTCGCGGATCTCCTCTTCGTTCGCGCTCTGGCCGTTCTTGAGCTTGACCCAGGCGCACAGTTCCTCGCCGTACTTCGTGTCGGGCACGCCGATCACCTGGACGTCCTGGACCTTGGGATGGCGATACAGGAATTCCTCGATTTCGCGGGGATAGACGTTCTCGCCGCCGCGGATCACCATGTCCTTGATGCGGCCGACGATGTTGCAATAGCCCTCGCCGTCGATGGTGGCGAGATCGCCGGTGTGCATCCAGCCGGCCTCGTCGATCGCCTCGTCGGTCTTCGCCGCGTCGTCCCAGTAGCCGAGCATCACCGAATAGCCGCGGGTGCACAGCTCGCCGGGCTGGCCCGGCGCCACGATCCTGCCTTCGAGATCCACGATCTTGACCTCGACATGGGGGTGGGCCCGGCCGACCGTCGAGACCCGGCGCTCGACCGGATCGGCGGTCGAGCTCTGGAAGCTCACCGGGCTGGTCTCGGTCATGCCATAGGCAATGGTGACCTCGTTCAGGTGCATCTCGGCGATGACCTGCTTCATCACCTCGATCGGACAGGGCGACCCGGCCATGATGCCGGTGCGGAGCGAGGACAGGTCGAACCGGCCGAACTCGGCATGGCCGAGCTCGGCGATGAACATGGTGGGCACGCCGTGCAGCGCGGTGCAGCGCTCCGCCTGCACGGTCTCCAGCACCGCCAGGGGATCGAAGCCCTCGCCGGGATAGACGATGGCCGCGCCGTGGGTCAGGCAGGCGAGATTGCCCAGCACCATGCCGAAGCAGTGGTAGAGCGGCACCGGTATGCACAGCCGGTCCCGCTCGGTCAGGCGCATCGCCTCGCCGACGAAATAGCCGTTGTTCAGGATGTTGTGGTGGGTGAGCGTGGCGCCCTTGGGGTGGCCGGTGGTGCCGCTGGTGAACTGGATGTTGATGGCGTCGTCGAACTGCAGCAGTCCGGACAGCTCGGCCAGCTTCGCACGCTCGCCCGCGCCGCCCGATCCGGCGAGATCGGCGAAGTTGAGCATGCCCTGGGTCTTCTCCGCGCCCAGCCGGATCACGGTCTTCAGGTGCGACAGGCGCTGGGCGTCGAGCTGGCCCGGCGTGGCGCGCGCGAGCTCCGGCGCCAGCTCGTTCAGCATGCCGATATAGTCGCTGGTCTTGAACGCGGGATGGGTGATGAGCGCCCGGCACGACACCTTGTTGAGCGCGTATTCGAGCTCGGCCAGGCGGTACGAGGGATTGATGTTGACCAGGATCAGGCCGGCCCGGGCGGTGGCGAGCTGGGTGACCAGCCATTCCGCGTTGTTCGGCGACCAGATGCCGATGCGCTCGCCCCGCTCGAGGCCGAGCGCCAGCAGTCCGGCGGCGACCGCGTCGACTTCGGCGGCGAGTTGCCGGTAGCTCCAGCGGATGCCCTGGTGGCGCGAAATCAGCGCGTCGTTGTCGGCCCAGCGATCGGCGGCCGCCTCGAAGTAGCTGCCGATGGTCTGGCCGATCAGCGGCGTCGCGCTCGCGCCGTGCACGTAGCTCTGCGTCAACATGGGCCCCGTTCCTCCCGTCTTGTCCGGTTTCTTGTCCCGCCCGGTTCGTTGTCGCTGTTCGTCAGGCCGCGTGGCGGCGGCCCATGAATGCGCGCACCGTCAGGATCGCGGCGCCCGGCAGCACTATCAGAAAGCCGATCCAGATCCAGGACAAGAGCGGATAGATCTTCAGCATCAGCGGCGCGACCCCGGTCTGGCGCGCGGCGGCCAGCGCCCCCGGCGTGGCGTCCGGCGCGACCCGCGACTGGTAGTGCACCGCCGGGAACCAGAGCTGCACGTCCCGCAGCAGCCCGCGATGGATCACCGGATGGATCATCTGGCGATCGCCGCTCATGAAGCGGGCGAAGCGATAATCGACCATTTCGCACATCAGGCGCACCGAGCCCATGCTGCGGACCCCCGGCGGGCGGTCGTCGCGATAGACCGCCTGGCCGCTCGCCCGGTCGAGCACCGCGCCGTCCCGCAGCAGGGTCCAGTCGATCCGTGCCACCGACTGGAAGGCACCGGACGGGGCGGCGCCGCGGCCGCCGTCATCGACATGGGACTCGCCTGCTATGTCGACGATCGCCGCATAGCCGTCGGGGAACTCGACCGGTTGGCCGAAGGAATTCGGGTAGACCAGGTCCTGGGAGGCGTAGGTGTCGAGGGTCGTGGCGATCAGCCCGGCGGCCAGGCTGACCATGACCCCGAGATGCACCAGCGCCACCGGCAGGTCGAAGCGCAGGAACCGGCGCTGGCGGCGATGGCGCCAGACGGCGACGACCAGCGACGCCAGGTTCGCCAGCAGGAAATAGCCGACCGCCACGGCCAGCAGGTCGAGCAGCCAGAGGATGTCGAGGATCCGGTAGCCGGTCATGCCCGGCCCTTCGAAGACCGCTTCGATCGGCTGCAGCCAGAGCGCGGCGACCGCGCCGAGGGCGATCGCCGCCAGGGTCAGCAGCCAGCGCCACGCCCGCGGCAGCCACATCAGGAAGGCGTGGCCGCCGACGAAGCCGAGCACGACGCCGATCGGCGCCAGCAGGCGGTTGAGCGCGTCGCCGTCCACGTCCCACTGATTGAACGCCGCCAGCAGGGCCTGCATTTCCTCGGGCGAGGCGCGCTGGCGCATGAACTCGAGATACGGCTTGAAGTAGTCGGGCCTGGGGATGTCGAGGAAGGCGCTGGCATAGGCCTGGCCGAGGTAGCCGCCGGCGGCCACCGCCGCCGCCAGCAGTACGCAGATGCCGACGCGGATCCACAGCAGCATGGGATGGCGATGCGGCAGGTGCCGCTGGACCCGGCCGCGCCGATAGACCAGCGCGCCGATGGTCGCGGCCAGCAGCGCGATGCCGAGCCCGAGCAAATAGGGTCCCGAGGTGTCGCCGATGTAGCGGTGCGACGAGGCCAGGGTCGAGGAGCGCGTGACCGCCATCGAGATCAGCGCCATCGCCGCCGCCAGCAGGGCCAGCAGCGGGCCCAGCACCCGGAACAGCCCGTCGGCGCGGTAGCGCCTGAGCGTATGGAGCTGCGCCGTCAGCAGCGCCCAGACCACGAAGATGCTGGTCTGCACCGGGTCCCAGTGCCAGACCTGACCGAAGCTGAAATCCTCGTAGGCCCACCACATGCCGAGCGCGAGCCCGGCGGAGAGCACCAGCCAGGCGAGCCGCATGGCGCGCGGCGCGATCGCGCCCCAGTCCCCGGCGCCGCTGGCGAGCGCTTGCAGCGCGGCCCCGGCGGGCAGCAGCAGGATCACATAGGCGGCCAGGATCTGCGGCGGGTGGAAGGCCATCCAGACCGCCAGCAGATGGGCGTTCATGCCGCGACTCGGCAGTTCGGCCAGCGCCTCGGCCGGGGTCGCCGCGAAGGGGTCCCACACCAGCGCCGCGCCGGCGAACAGCGCCGCCAGCAGCAATGCGCCCGGTTCGGTCCAGCCGGGACCGCGCGCCAGCGCCGGGCCGAGCAGCGCCGCGACCATGGCCATGTACAGCAGCGTGCCCTGGTCGCCGCCCCAGAGATTGGCCAGCTTGAGATGCCAGGGCAGCGCCGCCGCGCTATAGGTCCAGACATAGCCGTAGGCAAACTCGTCGGCCAGCAGGTGGATGACGAGCGATGCGGCGGTCGCCACCAGCAGCGCGGCCGCGACCCCGGCGAGCGGCCGGCGCCAGTGCGGACGCAGGACGGCCAACAGCGCCGCGACGACGGCGAGGGCCAGCGCGCCGCGCTCGACCCCGGCGCCGCCCAGCCGGCACAGGCCGAGCGCCGGCAGCGGCAGCAGCCACCACCCCTGCGCGGCGATCCGCCACGGCCCGCGCAGCTCCTGTGTCACCTGCCCCCCGATAGTCGTATCACTTTGTTATTGGCCGCGGAAATCCGGCGCCCCGATCATGCCGCAGCGGCGCCGCCGGGCAACAGCAAATCCATCATGCGAGATCGAAAGGAGTCCCGGTTCAGCGGCGCGCGCCGGTGCGCTGCCACAGCCAGGCGGCCAGGGTCTCGACCTGGCGCGGCCCGGCGCCGGAGAGCCGGGCGATGCGCGCCTTCATGGTCTCCTGCGGATCGGCCGGTTCGTCCTGCAGGCGCCGGATCAACGGCGCCAGCGGAATGCCGTCGAGCTGCCAGATGCCGAAGGGATGATCGGCGGTCACCACCACCTCGCGCCGCTCGACGAAGCCGTCGGCGACCACCGGCAGGGCGGCGATGCGCGGCGGCGTCGCGGCGGGGACGGCATGGGCCGGCCGGTCGTCGGGCCAGGCCCGGCGTTCGGCCCAGAACGCCGCCGCGGGCCAGCGCGCTTCCTGGCGATAGAAGTCGCGGCCGATGCGGGCGAAGCGCCAGAACGAGTCGGCGACGCGCTCGCGGTAGAATCCGGCGGCGAGCGCGGCGTCGGCGGGCCGGCGCAGCAGCGTGTTGACCACGGCGATCGCCATCAACCCGGTCGAGAGCGCCTGGAACAGGCCGTTGCCCGAGAGCGGATCGACGGCGAGCGCGGCGTCGCCGACGCGCAAGAGCCGCGCCGCCACCGGCGCCGGGTGCAGCAGTGGCGCCGCGGTGCGCGCCGCCACCGGCGCGACCGGCGCGGCGTCCTCGAGCCACGCGCCGGCTTCCGGCACACGGCTGACGAGCTGCTCGAACCGATCCGCCAGCCCGGCCTTGTTCGGCAGCCGGCCGGGCGCGCTGGAGACCGCGAACTGGACGTAGCGCCGGCCGCCCGCGAGCCGCGCCATCCAGGCCCAGCCATCCGCGAACGGCACCACCCCGGCGGCGGGCGCGCCGGGCGGACCCTGGCGACAGTGCAGCAGCGCCGTTGTGGGCGGGGCCGCCCCCCCCCCCAGGGCCCCCCCCCGCCCCGCCCCGCCCCCGGGCCCGCCCGGAGCACCCCCCCCCCCCCCCCCCCCCGCGGCCGCCCGCCGGCGCCGCCCGGCCGCGCGCCGCGATGACGACCCGCGCCGCCAGCGCCAGCGGCGCGCCGTCATCGTGGCGCCCGCCGATATCCCAGCCGGAGTCTCCGGGCGCGACCCGCTCGACGCGGCCGGCGATCACCGCAACCCCGGCGATCGCCAGATCCGCGAGCAGCGCCGCATCGAGCGCCGGCCGGTCGATCAGGGACTCGCGGTTGGCCTCGGCGACGACTCCGTTCCAGGCGGCGTGGCGCAGCACCGGTGCCGCCAGGCACGCCGCGGCAGCCGTGCATCCGGCCCGCGCCAGCCCCTCGACGGTGCGTTCCGACAGCCCCTCGCAGGCGTCGAACGGCCGCGGGCTGGCGATCGCCGCGACCCGATGGCCGAGCCGCGCCAGGCCGATCGCGGCGGCCGCGCCGGCTGGCCCGCCGCCCAGCACCGCGATGTCGAACTGCGAGTCCATGGCCGCCACTGCGGCACGGACCCGCGGCGGCGGTCAAGCCTGGCCGCCGCTTCCCGGTTGACCTTCCGCCGACTGGAGGCTCCATTGCTCGGCGCGCGGGCAGGCAACAACGGACTGGGAGGAACGCGGCGCATGAAACCCGGACTGATCGTCGCGATGGCGATTCCGCTGCTGGCGGCATTGGCCGCCGGCGGCTGGTACCTCTGGGGCCCGCCGGCGCCGGACGAGGCCGCTGCCGATCCCGCCCGGCTGGCGATCGGCAAGCAGGTCTACGACCGGCGCTGCGCCTCGTGCCACGGCGCCGATCTCCAGGGCGAGCCGAACTGGCAGCAGCGCCGCGCCGACGGCACCCTGCCGGCGCCGCCGCAGGACGCCAGCGGCCATACCTGGCACCATCCCGACCAGCAGCTGTTCGTGATCGTCAAGGAAGGGGTCCAGGCCATCGCCGGTCCGGACTACCAGAGCAGCATGAAGGGCTTCGGCGACGTGCTCGGCGACGACGAGATCTGGGCGGTACTCGACTACATCAAGTCGCGCTGGCCGGAGAAGCAACGCGCCATGCAGGCGGAGATGACGCGCAAGGCGGGCGGCGGCTGAGATCTTTTAATACAACCGGCCGCCGTTGGGCACCGGCCGATCGGGCCCGACCATCACGACTTCGCCCTGCGCATCCGGGAAGCCCAGAACCAGCGCCTCGGACATGAACTTGCCGATCTGCTTCGGCGGGAAGTTGACCACCGCCGCGACCTGGCGGCCGACCAGCGCTTCCGGCTGGTAATGCGCGGTGACCTGGGCCGAGCTGCGCTTCACGCCGATTTCGGCGCCGAAATCGACGGTCAGCTTGAAGGCCGGCCGCCTCGCCTCGGGATAGGGCTCGACCGCGACGATGGTGCCGACCCGGATGTCGACCTTGCGAAAGCCGTCATAGCCGATGGCCGGCGCGATCGGTTCGTTGTTCTGCACCACATGTACTCCAGTTTCTGCCGCTGGGTGCGGACGCCACTGCCGCCATCGCGCGGCCGAATGCAAGAAGGGCCGCCGTCGCACTCCTTGCGACGGCGGCCCTGGATTCTGTCCGGCGACACCAACCGACCGCGCCAGCGAGGAACGCGTGTCGGAAAATCAAGTCGTGGCACACGGGCCGGGCAGCCGATCCTGGCCGCCCGTGGCGCTGGTCGCGACTACTTCTTCGACGCGGCCTTGGTGGCCGGCGCCAGCACCGACTTGACCTCTTCGAGGTTCTCGGCGACGCGCTTGCTGATCAGCTCGACCGCCTCGGCATTCGCCTTCTGGGCGATGCCCGACAGCTCGCGCAGATTGGCGACGGCGGACTCGAAGGTCTCCTTGGCCATCGCCGCCTGGCGGGCCATCTTGTCCTCCGGCGTGCCGGCCGCGGTCATCTCCTTGGCGACCTGCGAGAACTCCTCGGCTGCCTTGCGGGCGAACTCGACCTGCCGCTTGGCGATGGTCTGCACGCCCTCGAAGGCGACTTGGTTCGCCGCGGTCATCACCTCGATGTTCTTGCGCTGGGCAGCGATCATCGCGTCGACGTCGAAGCTCGGCAGCTTGCTGTTGCCGAACAGCTTGCCGTACTCGGCGAAGCTCTTGTTGAAATCGGTGTAGAACTGGCTGAAGTCGGGAACCTTCATGGAGCTGGGGTCGAAAAACGCGGTGTTCGCCTTGTTCATGTGAGTCAATCTCCTGTGGGGGTCTGCCTGAACGATCCGGCGGCCTGGCCCCGTCGCCGAGGCGGGCCGTCCTTGCTACGCCTTGCACACTTTTGAAGCATGCTGCACTGCAATATAATGACCGCTCGCACTCGCGTCAAGGAATTTGTGCGGTGCAGCAAATCCACACGAGATACGGTGTATTTGTCTGATGATTAAGCGGCAGCCGGCCGCACGCGGCTGAACATCGCGGCCCAGCCCGCCAACCGCCGCAAGGCGCGATCGAGCGCCGCCATGGTGGGCGCGCGGTCCGCGGTCTCGTCGGCGAGCCAGCTACGCAGGGCCAGCAGGTAGACCGCCGACAGGCCCTTGATCCTGAGAATCCCCGCCAGCCCACCAGCCGACAGCCCCGCCGCCTCGAGCATGGCCGCCATCGAGCGGCGCAGGGCGAAGGCGCTGCAGACCAGCGCCAGGGGATCGCAGGCATAGCTCCCAAGCACCGCCCGCAACCCGTCGCGATGGGGCTCCAGGGCGTCGAACCTGCGCATCAGCACGTCGAACAGCCGTTCGCGCGCCTCGCCCTCGGGCGGCTCGCCATCGACACTGCGCAGCACCTCGGCATCGACCCGGCGGGCGAAGCCGTCGAGGATCGCCTGCTTGGAAGGGTACAGGGCATAGAGTTCGGACATCCCGATGCCCGAAGCCGCCGCCACCTCGGACAGCGACACCCGACCCCAGCCCCGCGTCGCCGCCAATCCCATGGCCGCCGCGATCGCCGCGCCGGCCGGATCGCCGGCCGTCCCCGCGCCGCGCCGGCGCCCAGTGCCCTTAGCCGCTGCCTTCTTCGCCATCTCGACCCTCCGTCCTCAGGGCGCGCCGCGCTCGGGCACGTCTGTGTTGTGCTGTATCCGATGATGTGGACCCGGCAGCCGGCCACGGCAATAGGGCGGGTTCCCGGCAGCGGCCGGCGCTCACGCGAGATCGACCACCTTGCCGCCGGTGATCTCCACCAGATCGGCGGGCGCCAGGCGGAACACCGCGTTGGCGGTGCCGGCGGCGGCCCAGATCTCGGCGAACTGCAGCAGGTCGCGATCGATGAACGTGGCCGGCTCGGTGGCATGGCCGACCGGCGGCACGCCGCCGATGGCGAACCCGGTCTGCGCGCGCACATAATCCGCATCGGCCTTGCCGAGCTTCTCGCCGAGCTCGGCCGCGATCTTTTTCTCGTTGACCCGGTTGGCCCCGCTGGCGATCACCAGCACCGGCCGGCCCGACGGCTTGGCGCGGAACACCAGCGACTTGGCGATCTGGGCGACGGTGCAGCCGATCGCGGCCGCCGCGTCGGCCGAGGTCCGGGTCGAGGCGTCGAATTCGACCACGCTGAACGCGCGGCCGAGGCGCGCCAGCACCTCCTGGACCTTGCGGGCGCTGGGATGCAGCGCTGGCGGCCCGGCGGCCATCGGCTCAGCCGGCGAGCTCGCGCGAGCGCCGGCTGGCCGCGGCGATCGCCTTGACGCAGAGCGGCTCGAGCCCGTCCGGCGCCATCAACACCTTGAGCGCCTCCAGGGTGGTGCCGCCGGGGCTGGTGACGTTCTGGCGCAGCACCGCCGCCGGCTCGTCGCTGAGCCGCGCCAGCTCGCCCGCCCCGGAGACGGTGACGCGGGCGAGCCGCATGGCGAGATCCTCGGGCAGGCCGGCGGCGACACCGGCCTTGGCCAGGCACTCGATCAGCAGAAAGACATAGGCCGGCCCGCCGCCGGACAGCGCGGTCACCGGATCGATCAGGGACTCGTCGTCGACCCAGGCGACCTCGCCGGCCGCCGCCAGCAGGGCCGCCGCCGCGGCGCGCTGTTCGGCGCCGACCGCCGGGTTGGCGCAGATCACCGAGATGCCGCGTCCGACCGCCGCCGGCGTGTTGGGCATGGCGCGCACGATCGCCGCCCCGGCGCCGAGATGGCGTTCGAAATAGGCGATGGTCTTGCCGGCGGCGATCGACAGGAAGAACGTGCCGGGCCGGGCCAGTCGGCGATAGGCCGGCAGCACCGCATCCATCTGCTGCGGCTTCACCGCCAGCACCACTACCCGCGGCGCGAAATCCGCCGCCAGTCCCGACCCATCGGCGAGCACGGCGACGCCGAGCCCGGCGATGGCGGCGTGGGCCGCCGGCTGCGGCTCGACCACCGTGGCCCGCGCCGGCGGCAGCCCGCCGGCGAGCCAGCCACGCAGCAATGCGCCGCCCATCTTGCCGCATCCGACCAGAAGTAGCGGCCCCTGCACGCCCATGCCCAGCTCCGTCACGCCTGGACCAGGATCGCCTCGGATCAGGTCAATCCGCGGCGCAAGCCTTGGTCATGTCTGTTGAAGTAGACCACAAGCAGGCCATGAGTCATCGATCGCGTTGCAGCGCTGCGATCCGATCATGTCCTGGGCCGGCGAGCCGCAGTGCCGCCCGCCTACGCCTCGCCGACCGTCTCGATCATCGCCGCCTGCACAGCGTCGGACGGGGTCCGGCCGCCCCAGAGCACGTACTGGAAGGCCGGGAAGAAGCGCTCGCATTCGCTGACCGCGATGTCGACGAGGTCCTCGAGCTGCTCGACGCTGACCCGTCCGGCGCCGCGCAGCAGGGTGGTGTGGCGGAACATCGGGACCAGCTCGTCGGAACAGAGGTCGAAATGGCCCAGCCACATCTTTTCGTTCACCAGCGCCAGCAGTTCGGCGATGGCGATGCGCTTCTGCGGCGGCGCCCGCAGGTCGAACAGGCATGAGAAGTACATCGCGCTGAGGTCTTCCTGCCAGACGAAGAACAGCCGGTAGTCGCACCAGCGCCCGGCGATTTCGACGACCATTTCCTCGTCGGTCGCCCGATCGAAGCGCCATTCGTTGGCATTCACCAGTTCTTCGAGGATATCGAGGGGATTGCCCGCACGTGGAGTATGCCCCAACTCCGTCACGGCCATTCAAGCACCTCCCTGAATGGAACCCGGCACCGCCAGATCGCCGGGTGGGGGTGACTCGCCGCGAGATTTAGCCGAAATCATGCAGGCACCCACCAGATGTAGCGTGCCAAATCGATTCAGCAGGCGCAATACATGATTTGCCGTTGTGCGAAAATAGCTTGCGTGGCCGGCGCGGGGGCGGTGCGCCGGCGGCGCACCGTCAGGTGATGTCGCTCGCCGTGTCGGCCGGCTTGCCGGCGGCGGAGTCGGGTGCCGGCGGCGCGGTCCGGCCGGTGGCGAGCGCGGCCTCCAGCCGGGCGACGCGGGCGGCCAGGCGCTCCTGCTCGGCGCGGGCGGTGGCGGCCACCGCCTTCACCGCCTCGAACTCCTCGCGGGTCACCAGATCCATGTCGCGCAGCAGCCGCTCGACCTGCTCGCGCAGCCGCGCCTCGATCTCCTGGCGCAGCCCGGTGAAGCCGGAGAGCGCGCCCGAGGCGACGCGGGCCATGTCGTCCAGAATGCGGTTCTCGGTCTGCATGACTGCCGTCCCTTGCCTGCGCTGCGCGTGGTGCCGGCCATTATCGGGGCCGCGCCACGGCGGCGCAACCCGGTGGATCGCCGGTGGGCCGCCGGCCGTCGGATCAGCGCCGCCCGGCCCTCTTCCCCTCCCGCATCGCGCCCCCTATAAGGGCGATCCGCGTCCATTTCCGCTGGCCGGAGACCATGTTCTTCACCCTGCCCTTCCCGGCCGTCGATCCGGTCCTGCTGCAGCTCGGCCCGTTCGCCATCCGCTGGTACGCGCTCGCCTACATCGTCGGCCTGCTGCTCGGCTGGCGCTATTGCCTGCATCTCGCGGACCGCCCGCCGAAGCTGGTGTCGCGCGCCCAGATCGACGATTTCCTGCTGTGGGCGACGCTCGGCGTGATCCTCGGCGGCCGCCTCGGCTATGTGCTGTTCTACCAGCTCGACGAGTACCTGAAGCAGCCGCTGCAGATCCTCCATGTCTGGCGCGGCGGCATGTCGTTCCATGGCGGGCTGGTCGGGGTGATCCTGGCCATGTACCTGTTCACGCGCCGCCAGCGTCTGCCGTTCTTCGCGCTCGCCGATATCGTCGCCTGCGCCACGCCGATCGGCCTGCTGCTCGGCCGGATCGCCAATTTCGTGAACGGCGAGCTGTACGGCCGGCAGTCGGACGCCCCCTGGGCCATGGTGTTTCCAGACCCCAACAGCGGCGGCGTGCCGCGCCACCCGAGCCAGCTCTACGAGGCCGGGCTCGAGGGCGTTGTCCTGTTCCTGGTGCTGTTCGCGCTGGCGCGCGCCACCCGCGTGCAGGAGCGGCCGGGGATTCTGAGCGGTGTGTTCCTGATCGGCTACGGCCTGTCGCGCATCGTGGTCGAATTCTTCCGCGAGCCCGATGCCCAGCTCGGATTCCTCGTGGCGGGCACCACCATGGGCCAGATCCTGTCGCTGCCGATGATCGCGCTCGGCCTGCTCTTCGTGCTGCGGGCGCGGCCGGCGGCGCCGGCCGCACGGTAGCCGCCGGGGTGGCCACGCCGCTCGGCGAGAGTCTGGCGCTCCGCATCCGCCAGGCCGGGCCGCTCAGCGTCGCCGAGTTCATGGCCGAGGCGCTCGGCCATCCCGAGCATGGCTATTACCGGAGCCGCGATCCCTTCGGTGCCGCCGGCGACTTCACCACCGCGCCCGAGATCAGCCAGATGTTCGGCGAGCTGATCGGGCTGTGGTGCGTCGCCATGTGGCAGGCGATGGGCAGCCCGGCCGAGGCGAACCTGGTCGAGCTCGGCCCCGGCCGCGGCACGCTGATGGCCGACGCCCTGCGCGCGGCCGGGCTGCGGCCCGATTTCGCCGCCGCCGCGCGGCTCCATCTGGTGGAGACCAGCCCGGCCCTGCGCGCCCGCCAGGCGGAGGCCTTGCAGGCGGCCGCGCCCGGCTGCGCGCCGGCCTGGCACGACGATCTGGCGACGGTGCCCGAGGGACCGCTGCTGCTGGTTGCCAACGAGCTGTTCGACGCCCTGCCGGTCCACCAGTTCCAGCGCATCGCGGACGGCTGGCGCGAACGCGTCGTCGGACTCGTCCCCGACGGGACCCGTCTCGGCTTCGGCCTGGCGATGCCCGGCCCGGCGCTCGCCCTGCTGGCCGACGCCCACCGCGCGGCGCCGCCCGGCGCCATCGTCGAGCTGTCGCCCGCCCGCCTCGCGCTCGCCGGCGAGATCGCGCGCCGGGTGGTGCGCGACGGCGGCGCGGCGCTGATCATCGATTACGGCCCGGCGGCGAGCGCGCCCGGCGACAGCCTGCAGGCGGTGCGGGACCACGCGCCCGCGGATCCGCTGGCCGAGCCCGGCCTGGCCGACTTGACCGCCCATGTCGACTTCGCCGCCCTGGCCCGGGCGGCGCGCGACGCTGGCGCCGCGGTCCACGGTCCGGTGCCCCAGGGCGGCTTGCTGTCGCAGCTCGGGCTCGAGCTGCGCGCCACCGCCCTGCTGCGGGTCGCCGACGCGGCCCAGGCGCGCGACATCCGCGCCGCCGCCGCGCGCTTGCTTGGGCCCGACGAAATGGGCACCTTGTTCAAAGCGCTGGCGATCGTCGATCCCGCGCTCCCAACTCCACCCGGCTTCGATCCGCCGGCCGATCCCGCAGCCGACCCCACGGCCCCGCCATGATCCTGACCCTCGCCGCCCTGAACGGGATTCCACGCCTGCGCCACGGCTTCTTCACCCGCGAGGGTGGCGTGAGCGAGGGGCTCTATGCCTCGCTCAACTGCGGCTTCGGCTCGGGCGACGCGCCGGAGCGGGTGGCCGAGAACCGCGCCCGCGCCCTGGCGGCGGCCGGCATGCCCGCGAACGCGCTGGTGACGGCCTATCAGACCCACAGCGCCGAGGTCGCCACCGTCGAGCGGATCTGGCGGCGCGAGGACGCGCCCGAGGTCGACGCCATGGTGACCGACCGGCCGGGCATCGCGCTCGGCATCCTGACCGCCGACTGCACGCCTGTCTTGTTCGCGGACGGTGCCGCCGGGGTGATCGGCGCCGCCCATGCCGGCTGGCGCGGCGCGCTCGGCGGCGTGCTCGAGGCCACGGTCGCGGCGATGCGGGCGCGCGGCGCGCGGCCCGAGCGCATCGCCGCCGGCATCGGCCCCTGCATCGCCCAGCGCTCCTACGAGGTCGGACCGGAATTTCCCGCGCCGTTCCTGGCGCAGGACCCCGCCAATGCCGGGCTGTTCGCGCCGTCGGCGCGCGCCGGCCACCACATGTTCGACTTGCCGGGCTATGTTGCGCGCCGGCTCGGCGCGCTCGGCCTGGCGCGGGTCGAGCGGCTGCGCAACGACACCTGCGCCGAGTCGGAGCGGTTCTTCAGCTATCGCCGCGTCACCTTGCGGGGCGAACCGGATTACGGCCGCGGCCTGTCGGCAATCTGCCTGGAGGAGTGAGAGGGATGGGACTGCACTTCAGCCGTGAGGAACTGGCCGCGCGGCGGGCCGCCGCGATCCGCCTGATGCAGGAGCGCGGCCTCGACGGGCTGCTGATGTTCCGGCAGGAAAGCATGTACTACCTGACCGGCTACGACACCTTCGGCTACGTGTTCTTCCAGTGCCTGTATCTCGGCGCCGACGGCCGGCTGATGCTGCTGACCCGCGCCCCCGACCTGCGCCAGGCGCAGCACACCTCGATGGTCGACGACATCCGCATCTGGATCGACGGCCCCGATGCCGATCCGAGCCAGGATCTCAAGGCCGCGTTGCAGGACGTCGCCGGCAGCGGCAAGCGCCTCGGCATCGAACTCGAGGCCTATGGCCTGACCGCCCGCAACGGCTTGCGGCTGATGGCGACGCTGGACGGCTTCTGCACCCTGATCGACGCCTCGGACCTGGTGAGCCGCCTGCGGGTGGTGAAGAGCGCGGCGGAGATCGCCTATGTCCGGCGCGCCGCCGAGCTCGGCGACGACGCGCTCGCCGCCGCCAACGCGCTGGCCGCGCCCGGCGTCTTCGAAGGCGACATCCTGGCCGCCATGCACGGCGCCATCTATCGCGGCGGCGGCGACGATCCGGCCAACGAGTTCATCATCGGCTCGGGACGCGACGCGCTGCTGTGCCGCTACTTCACCGGCCGGCGCAACCTCGATCCGCAGGACCAGCTCACCCTGGAGTTCGCCGGCGCCTACCGGCATTACCATTCGGCGCTGATGCGCACGATTGCCATCGGCGAACCGCCGGCCCGCCAGCGCGAGATGCACAAGGTGGCGGTCGACGCGCTGGAAGCCTGCAAGTCGGCGCTGCTGCCCGGCCGACCGATCGGCGAGGTGTTCGACGCCCACGCGCGGGTGCTGGATGCCGCCGGCTACCGCGCCCACCGGATGAACGCCACCGGCTACAGCCTGGGCACCACCTATGCGCCGAACTGGATGGACTGGCCGATGCTCTATCACGGCAACCCGGAGCCGGCCGCCCCCGGCATGGTGTTCTTCATCCACATCATCATCTTCGACAGCGAGCGCAACCTGGCCATGACCAGCGGACAGACCGTGCTGGTCACCGACACCGGCTGCGCGGCGCTGTCGCGGATGCCGACCGACCTGGTGGTGAAGTAGTTGGCGCGGGTGACGCGGGCGGCGGCGGATCGGGGGCGGCGATGCCGTATCTGATCCTGTTCGCAATCGCCTGTCTTGTCGGCCTGATCGCGCTGGCCTTCATCTAGGTCCGCGCCGTCCCTCGGGGCACGGATTCCCGGGATGAGGAGCCCCCTGGGCGCGGGGTCGCAGGCGCCAGCGAGAAACCCCCAGAACCGGCCGGGCCGCTCGATCGCGAGCCGGGACCGGTCCTGGGGTATCGCGGGAAATCCAAGATCCGGCCAAGCGCGGGCTCGGCCGGCCCCTTCCCCAGCGCGCCCTTAGCGGCGCTTGCTGGTGGTCTTCTTCCGGCGCACCGCGCTCTTGCGGGCCGGGCTCTTGCGAGCAGCCGCCACGCGCTTCTTCGCGGTGGACTTGCGGGTCGTCTTGCGGGCGGTCTTGCGCACCGCGGTCTTCCGACGGGCGGTCGACTTGCGCGCCGTCTTGCGGCGGGCCGTGGTCTTGCGGGCGGTCTTCTTCTTGGCCGCCGTCTTCCGGCGCGCGGTGGTCTTGCGGGCCGTCTTCTTGGCCGCCGGCTTGCGGGCGGTCTTGCGAACGGTGGTCTTGCGGGCCGCGGCGCTCTTACGCGAGGGGCGCTTGCGGGCCGTCGACTTACGCGACGTCTTCGACTTGGTCTTCATCATGCACTCCATCCAAATGGACCTGCGCGAAACTGTGCCAGATGGCACAACGCATTTCGGGCAATAACCCCTAATGCGTTAAGAAAAAGTTATCACAGACAGTCGAATCCGTCGACGATTTCTGATGATGCCGTCATCTACTTGATGTCGAGACAGTGTCACAGCCCCCGAATTAGCCTCTCTACGCGGCTGCCTTCACGGCCGTCTTTGATGCACCCCCACGGTTTTAACGAGATCGTCTGGAGTCATCCTCGGCGAACACTGATCACGCGCCGACGATGACCATGCCGTAGTACGGGAGAGCTCCAGTAACGGCCATTTCGCAGGTGCGAAACGGCATTGCAGCATGGCTCTCGCCCGGCGCTCGACGATCCGGCATTTTGCTTTTCGTTTCATGAGCTTGACTCTGACTCGGCGGGTCTCTGGGAAGGCGGTTTACAGGACCCTGACGGATTGATACAGTCCGCGCCGATTTGGCCGGCCCTGGCCGATGGAGCCGGGGCATAGGTCGTCAGCGAGCCGCACGCGGCGCGTCGTCGGCAGTCCCGCGCCGCAGAGGTAGCGTCCATGAAGATCCTTACCGGCAACAGCAATCGGCCGCTTGCCGAGGCGATCTCCGCTTACCTCAATTTACCGCTGACTCACGCCAGCATCCGGCGTTTTTCCGACATGGAAGTTTTTGTCGAGATTCACGAGAACGTGCGTGGAGAAGATGTTTTCGTAGTCCAATCGACCTCGTTCCCGGCGAACGACAACCTGATGGAACTGCTGGTCATGCTCGACGCGCTGCGTCGCGGATCGGCGCGCCGGGTGACCGCCGTCATCCCCTATTACGGCTATGCCCGGCAGGACCGGAAGTCGGGCCCGCGCACGCCGATCTCGGCCAAGCTGGTGGCCAACCTGATCACCGTCGCCGGCGCCGACCGGGTGCTGACCATGGATCTCCATGCCGGGCAGATTCAGGGTTTCTTCGACATCCCGACCGACAACCTGTTCTCGGCGCCGGTGTTCACCAAGGACCTCAAGGACCGCTACAAGGGCGACGACGTGGTCGTGGTCTCGCCCGACGTCGGCGGCGTGGTCAGGGCGCGCAACATCGCGAAGCGGATCGAGGCGGATCTCGCCATCATCGACAAGCGGCGCGAGCGCGCCGGGGTGTCCGAGGTCATGAACATCATCGGCGACGTGAGCGGGCGGCGCTGCATCCTGATCGACGACATCGTCGATTCCGCGGGCACCCTGTGCAACGCCGCGGTCGCCCTGAAGGAGGCCGGCGCCTCCTCGGTGACCGCCTATGTCACCCACGGGGTGCTGTCCGGCGGGGCGGTCGCCCGCGTCTCCGCCTCGCCGCTCGATTCGCTCGTCATCACCGACAGCATCATGGCGACCGAGGCGGTCCGGGTGTCGCAGACCGTGCGCCAGATCACCGTGGCGCCGCTGCTGGCCGAGGCGATGCACCGCATCAGCGGCGAGGAATCGGTTTCGAGCCTGTTCGACTGAGGATTTTTTTGCCGGGGCGATGGCCCCGGCGAGCGAGATCGCCACCGCGGTGGTGGCGGGTGGCGTCGGCACCCCTGGAGGCCGGCGCTGGTTTTGAAGGAGAGACCCATGAGCGAAGTACATAGCCTCGAGGCGATGCCCCGAGCGCGGGCCGGAAAGGGGGCCGCCCGCCAGACCCGTCGCGACGGACGTGTGCCTGGCGTGATCTACGGCAACAAGCTGGATCCCGTGATGATCTCGCTGGAGCCGAAACCCCTGGTGCGCGAGCTGCACAGGTCGGGCTTTTTCGCGACCCTGTTCGACGTCCTGCTGGACGGCGCGACCCATCGCGTGCTGCCGCGCGACGTGCAGTTCGATCCGGTGAGCGACAAGCCGATCCATGTCGACTTCCTGCGCGTCTCGTCGGACACCAAGGTGCATGTCGACGTGCCCGTGCTGTTCCGCAACGAGCTGGCCTCGCCGGGCCTGAAGCGCGGCGGCGTGCTGAACATCGTGCGCCACGAGATCGAACTGATCTGCGCCGCCGACAGCATCCCGCACGAGCTGGTGTTCGACCTGACCGGGCTCGACATCGGCGACTCCCTGCACATCAGCGCGATCGCGCTGCCCCAGGGCGTGGTCCCGGCGATCGGTGATCGCGACTTCACGGTCGCGACCATCGTGGCGCCGAGCGCGCAGAAGGCCGAAGCCGAGGCGGCGGCGGTGACCGAGCCGGCCGAGGGTGCGGCTCCGGCCGCGGCTCCGGCGCCGGGCGCTCCGGCGGCAGGCGGCGAGAAGAAGTCGTAGCGGCGGAGCGCGGGGCGGACCGTGCGCCTCGTGGTCGGGCTGGGCAATCCTGGCCCGGAATACGTCGCCAACCGGCACAATATCGGGTTCATGGCGGTGGACGAGATCGTCCGCCGCCATGGGTTCGGTTCGGCGCGCGCGCGCTTTCACGGAATGAGCGCCGAGGGCAGCATCGCCGGCGAGAAGATCGTCGCCCTGAAGCCGCTCACCTACATGAACGACTCCGGCCGGGCGGTCGGCGCGGCGGCGCAGTTCTACAAGCTGCCGAGCGAGGCGATCATCGTCGTCTACGACGAGATCGACCTGCCGCTCGGCAGGGTCAAGGTGAAGTGCGGCGGCGGCACCGGCGGCCATAACGGCATTCGCAGCATCGACGCCCATGTCGGGCCGGAGTTCTGGCGGGTGCGGCTGGGGGTCGGCCATCCCGGCCACCGGGATCTGGTTCATCGCCACGTGCTGAACGACTTCGCCAAGGCCGAGCGCGACACCGTCGCCAAGGTGATCGACGCGGTCGCCGAGGCGCTGCCGCTGCTGGTGCTGGGCGACGAGCCCGGATTCATGAACAAGGTGAGCGTCTCGCTCAACCCGCCGCGGCCCAAGCCGCCGCGCCGCGACCCGGCCGGGTCGGCAGAGCCCGACCCCGACGAGACGGCGGACATCAGGCCGGCCGGGACGGCAGAGACCGAGAAGGACGAGAGCTAGAGAATGGGCTTCAAGTGCGGCATCGTCGGGCTGCCCAATGTCGGCAAGTCGACCCTGTTCAATGCGCTGACCTCGACCGCGGCGGCCGAAGCGGCGAACTATCCCTTCTGCACCATCGAGCCCAATGTCGGCCGCGTCGCGGTGCCCGACGATCGGCTCGAGGTGCTGGCCCGGATCGCCAAGTCGGCCAAGGTCATCCCGACCCAGCTCGAATTCGTCGACATCGCCGGCCTGGTGCGCGGCGCCAGCAAGGGCGAGGGCCTCGGCAACCAGTTCCTCGCCAACATCCGCGAGGTCGACGCCATCGTCCACGTGCTGCGCTGCTTCGAGGGCGAGGTGACCCATGTCGAGGGCTCCGTCGACCCGATCCGCGACGCCGAGACCGTGAACACCGAGCTGATGCTGGCCGACCTGGACAGCGTCGAGCGGCGGCTCGACGCCGCGGTCAAGAAGGCGCGCGGCGGCGACAAGGAAGCCAAGACGCTGGTCGACATCCTCGAGCGCGTGGTCGCGAAGCTGCGGGACGGCGAGCCGGCGCGGCGCGCCGCGATCACCGAGGAGCAGCGCCCGCTGTTCCACCAGCTCCAGCTGATGACGGCGAAGCCGGAGCTCTATGTCTGCAACGTCGAGGAGGCGGCGGCGGCCGACGGCAACGCCTGGTCGGCCAAGGTCGCGGCGATGGCCGCGGCGGAGGGTTCCGCCTCGGTCGTCATCTCGGCCGCCATCGAGGCCGAGGTGGCGGCGCTCGCCGATCCCGAGGAGAAGCGCGAGTTCCTGGCCTCGCTCGGGCTCGGGGAGACCGGTCTTACGCGGGTGATCCGCGCCGGCTACAAGTTGCTCGACCTCATCACCTTCTTCACCGTCGGCCCGAAGGAGGCGCGCGCCTGGACGGTCGGGCGCGGCGCCCGGGCGCCGGAGGCGGCCGGCGTCATCCATACCGATTTCGAGCGCGGCTTCATCCGCGCCGAGACCATCGCCTGCACCGACTTCGTCGCCTGCGGCGGCGAGCAGGGCGCCAAGGACGCCGGCAAGATGCGCGCCGAGGGCAAGGACTACGTGGTCCAGGACGGCGACGTCTTCCACTTCCGCTTCAACGTGTGAGAGAGTCACCATCACAAGCCCCTCACCCTCCCGTCGCTCCCTTCGACAAGCTCAGGGGCGACGGATCCCACCCTCTCCCGCCTGGCGGGAGAGGGTGCCGAGCGACAGCGAGGCGGGTGAGGGTCTGGCAGCCGCTGGACGCAACATGCTTATGCTCACCCCGGAAGAACGCGACATCGCCGGCGGCGCCCAGGGCGACGCCGCCGCCATGGCCATGCGCATCGTCGTCGAGATGGGGCGGCTGCTCGGCGCCGACCGGCTGATCCCGGTCGCCTCGGCCCATATCGACGGCTGTCTCTACCACGGCGATTCCGGCGTCCACTTCGCCGAGCGCCTGGTCGCCGGCGGCGGCCGGGTCGCGGTGCCGACCACCCTCAATGTCGGCGCGCTCGATCTGCTGCACCCCAAGCGGGTCACGGCGGCGCCCGAGCGCCGGGCAATGATGCTGCGGCTGATGCGCGCCTACGAAGCGCTCGGCTGCCGTGCGACCTGGACCTGCGCGCCCTATCAGGCCGGGCACCGGCCGGCCGCCGGAACCGATGTCGCCTGGGGCGAGAGCAATGCGGTGGCGTTCTGCAATTCGGCGCTCGGCGCCCGCACCAACCGCTACGGCGATTTCCTCGACATCTGCGCCGCGCTGGTCGCCCGCGCCCCGCGCTATGGCCTGCACCTGCCGGAGAACCGCCGGGCCCGCGTGGTCGTCGACACCGCCGCGCTGTCGCCGGCGCTGCGGGACAGCGACGTGTTCTACCCCGTGCTGGGCGCCTGGCTCGGCGCCGAGCTCGGCACCACCATCGCGGTGATCGACGGCCTGCCGGATACGATCTCCGAGGACCGGCTGAAGGCGCTCGGCGCCGCCGCCGCCTCGTCCGGCGCGGTCGGGCTGTTCCATGTCGCCGGCGTCACGCCGGAGGCGCCGGACCTGGCGACGGCGCTGGGCGGCCGGCCGCCGGAGCGCACCATTCGCCTGACCGCCGAGATGGTGCGCGCGGCGCGCGACCGGCTGTCGACGGCGGGCGGCAGCCAGATCGACGCGGTCGCGCTCGGCAGCCCGCATTTCTCGCGCGACGAGGTCGAAGCGCTCGCGCGCCTGCTGGCCGGCCGACGCGCGGCGGTGCCGATCTATGTCTGCACCGGCCGGCACGTGCTGGCCGAGCTCGACCGCGCGGCGCGGCTGCAGCCGCTGGAGGCGGCCGGGGTCACCATCGTGGCCGACACCTGCGTGGTGGTGACGCCGATCCTGCCCGAGGCGGCGGCGGGAACCCGCGTGCTGATGACCAATTCCGGCAAGTTCGCCCATTACGGCCCGGCCAATACCGGCTACCAGGCGATCTACGGCAGCCTCGCCGACTGCGTCGAATCAGCGGTCGCCGGCCGGGTCATGCGCGACGAGGCGCTGTGGCGATGACGGCGCGCATCCAGGGCGAGGTGCTGATCCCCGGCACCGCCGACGCGGCGGTGCTCCGGCTCGGCAAGCCGATCAGCTTCTGGGGCGGCGTCGATCCCTATTCCGGCCGCATCACCGATCCGCGCCACCCCGACCACGACGCGGTGATCGGCGGCCGCGTGCTGGTGTTGCCCGGCACCATCGGCTCCAGCTCGTCCTCGGCGGTCATGCTGGAGCTGATGGCGGGCGGCAAGGCCCCGGCAGCCCTGATCCTGGCCGAGCCCGACGCGATCCTGATGCTCGGCGTGGTGGTAGCGCGCGAGATGGGCCATGGCAGCATCCCCGCGCTGATCGTGCCGCGCGCCGCCCAGGCGGCCCTGACCCAGGGGACCCGCGCCAGCATCGCCGAGGACGGCACCATCACGATCGGCTGACTCAGCGGGCCGCCGCGGTGAATTCCAGGATCGTGCCGTTGGCCTGGGCGGCCGGCACCACCAGGTTGGCCTCGCCGGCATGGAAGGCGATGCCGCGGCGCGCCAGCACCCCGGCGGCGCGGTCGAGATCGTCGACCGCGATGGTCATCGCCGCCGGCCACGGCGCCGCGACCGCGGGGATCGCGCCGGCGCCGCCGTAATGCCGATTGAGCCAGCGCTGCGTCGCGAAGCGCAGGTCCCCCGCCGGGGTCGCCACCGCGACCTCGCCGTCGCCGGCCCGCAGCGCGGCGTCACCGAACAGCCCGGCATAGCCGAAGGCGGCATCGGCCGGCTGGTCGCTGACGATGGTGACCGCGGCCAGCCGGCGCGCGCCGTTGGCATGGCCCAGCCATTCCGGCCGGCGGATCATGGCCGGGGTCAGGTGCTGGCAGGCGAAGGCCCGCAGCTCCGGCGTCTCGCCGGGCGGCAGGTGGACCAGCTTGAACGCCGGCAGGACGTCGCCCTCGGGCAGCTCGAGCAGGCGCTTCAGGTCCTTCGGGCCCTCGGGATGGAGCCCGGCGGCGGCGAGCCCGGCGGCCAGAGCGTCGGCGTCGTCGCTGGCGAAGGCCAATGCGAACATGCCTTCGCGGACCTCCAGCAGCTGGTCGAGATTGTTGGTGAACTGGCCGGGGTCGACGATGCCGAGCAGCTCGACATAGCCGGACTCGAACATGACGCAGTAGTTGGCGGTGCCCCAGCCGATATGGCGGCCACGCGGGCTGACCGTGAAGCCGAGCCCCTGCCACGTCGCGCGGGCCGCCTCGAGGTCGCGCACGCCGATCAGCGTATGGTCGATGCCGGTCAGGTGGGCGATGCCGACCGCATCCCCCGCCGCCGCCACATGTGACTCCGCCATGACCGCCGTTCCCCTTGCGGCCAGTGTTTCACCGGCGCCGCCCGGGTTCAAGCGCGTCCGCCCGCCGCCAATCGAAAGGGCCGTCCCCCCCCTTGCGGCGGACGGCCCTGGATCGTGGTGGCGCCGGGACGCCGCTCTCAGTGCAGCTTGGCCCAGATCTTGCGCTTGGTGGCGTAGAGCAGGCCGGTGAACACCACCAGGAACAGGATCACCTTGACGCCCATGCGCTTGCGCGTCTCGAGCTCCGGTTCGGCGGTCCAGCTCAGGAAGGTCACCACGTCATGCGCCATCTGCTCGACCGTCGCCGGCGTGCCGTCGGCGTATTCGACGGCATCTTCGCTGAGCGGCGCCGGCATGGCGATCTGGTGGCCGGGGAAATAGGCGTTGTAGTTGAGGCCGGGCTGCAGCTCCATGCCGGCTGGCGCCTCGTGATAGCCGGTCAGGATGCCGTAGGCGTAGTCCGGCCCGCCGACCCGCGCCTTGGTCATCAGCGACAGGTCGGGCGGATAGGCGCCGCCGTTCGACGCCCGCGCCGCCTGCTCGTTGGCGAACGGCGACACGAAGGCGTCGGACGGCCGGCCCGCCCGCTCGAACATGTCGCCGTCGCCGTTCGGGCCGTCGGTGACCTGGACCTCGGCGGCGATCGCCTTCACCTCGTCCTCGCTGAAGCCGATCGCCTCGAGGTTGCGGTAGCGCACCAGGCTCAGCCCATGGCAGCCGGCGCAGACATTCGTGTAGACCTGGAAGCCGCGCTGCAGCGCCGCCCGGTCATAGGTGCCGAAGATCCCCTGGAAGGACCACTCCTCGTGCGGCAGGGCAACGCCTTCCGCAGCCGAGGCCGCGCCGGCGCCCAGCAGGCCGCAGGAAACGGCGAGCGCGATCAGGGAGCGACGCATCAGGCCTTCTCCATCGGATGAGCGTGGGCGCCCGCGGCGCCGCCCTTGAGAACCGGCTTGCCGATACTGGTCGGCACCGGCAGCGGCCGTTCGAAGATGGCGAGCAGAGGGAACAGCACCAGGAAGTGGAAGAAGTAGTAGGTCGTGCCGATCTGGCCGAGGGCGACGTACTGGAAGGCCGGAAGCCCCGCGAACACCGGTTGGTCCGGCGGATGGGCGCCGACCACGCCAAGGATCACGCAGTCGACCAGCAGTACCCAGAAGAACTGCTTGTAGACCGGGCGGAACTTCGCGCTCCGGACCGGCGAGCGGTCGAGCCAGGGCAGCAGGAACAGCACCGCGATCGAGGCGAACATGGCGAGGACGCCGAGCAGCTTCGCCTCGAGGAACCAGATGTCGAAGGTGATGGCGCGCAGGATGGCGTAGAACGGCAGCAGGTACCATTCCGGCACGATATGCGTCGGCGTCGACAGCGGGTTGGCCGGAATGTAGTTGTCCGGCTCGCCGAAGAAGTTGGGCGCGAAGAAGATGAAGCCGCAATAGATGATCAGGAACACGCCGAGGCCGAACGCGTCCTTGGCCGTGTAGTAGGGATGGAAGGGGATGCGGTCCTGCGGCCCCTTGGTGTCGATGCCGATCGGGTTGTTCGAGCCGAAGCGGTGCAGCGCCACGAGATGCAGCATGACCACCGCGACGATGACGAACGGCAGCAGGTAATGCAGCGAGAAGAACCGGTTGAGCGTCGGATTGGCGACGCCGAAGCCGCCGACCAGCCAGGAGACGATGCCCTCACCCGCCCCGGGGATCGCCGAGAACAGGTTGGTGATGACGGTCGCGCCCCAGAAGCTCATCTGGCCCCAGGGCAGCACGTAGCCCATGAAGGCGGTCGCCATCATCAGCAGCAGGATCAGCACCCCGATGATCCACAGCAGCTCGCGCGGCGCCTTGTACGAGCCGTAGTACAGGCCGCGGAAGATGTGGATGTAGACCACCAGGAAGAACATCGACCCGCCGTTCATGTGGATGTAGCGGATCAGCCAGCCGTAGTTCACGTCGCGCATGATGTGCTGCTCGACGCTGAGGAAGGCCATGCCGGTATTCGGCGTGTAGTGCATCGCCAGCACGATGCCGGTGACGATCATGACGACCAGCATGATCCCGGCGAGCGAGCCGTAGTTCCACCAGTAGTTCAGGTTCCTAGGCGTCGGGTACTCGTGCAGCTCATGGTTCATGAAGCTGAAGATCGGCAGGCGATGGTCGATCCACCGCACCACCGGGTTCTTGAAGGCGGGCGCGCTCATGCTCTGGCTTCCTAACCGATACGAACCAGGGTGTCTTCGAGATAGCTGTACTCGGGCACCACCAGATTCTTGGGCGCCGGACCCTTGCGGATGCGTCCCGACGTGTCGTAGTGCGAGCCGTGGCAGGGGCAGAACCAGCCGCCGTAGTCGCCGCGCGAATCGCCGGGCGCCTGGCCCTTGGGAATGCAGCCGAGATGGGTGCACACGCCCACCATGATCAGCCATTCCGTCTTCTGGACGCGCTCGGCGTCGGTCTGCGGATCGCGCAGGTCGTCGAGGTTCACGTCCTCGGCGGCCTTGATCTGCTCCTCGGTGCGGCGGTCGATGAAGATCGGCTTGCCGCGCCAGCTCACCGTGACCCGCTGTCCCGGCTCGATCGGCGAGATGTCGACCTCGGTGGACGACAGCGCCAGCACGTCGGCCGAGGGGTTCATCTGATCGATGAACGGCCAGATCGCGCTGGCGACCCCGATCGCCCCCACGGCGGCGGTGGCGAGAATCAGGAAATCCCGGCGCGTCTCGCCCTCGCCGTGCCCGTGTGGTCCACCGGCCTCAACGCTGTGCGCCATGTGCAATCCCTCTGTAGCGAAATCCGTTGCGCGCCGTTGGGTGGCGGCCGGTCCCCATGCCCGTGCCGCCGGTCCGAGGGCGCCATCGAGCGGAACTCTCCAGCAAACCCCATGCGGTCGACCGCGGGCACCGGCCTCATACCCCAGACCGGGTCAAGTTGCAACGCCGAGCCACGCCAAAGCCCAGGGAATGCGGCCCAAGCCGCCACCTATGGCGAGCGTTGCCGGGCCGCCCGGTCGTGGAAATGCGGCATCGCGCCACCCTTGCCGGCCGCCGGCGGAAGGCCTGGCTTAACCCTTTCCTAAACCGGCCGAGGTAGCGTCGGGCCGAGATGGGGTCCGGGGCCATGTCTGCGCCGCTTCATGCCCGGTGTCTTGCCGGCATCGGTTCTTGATCGGGGCGCCGCCCAATCGGAGCGGGCCGTTGGACTGCGGCCCCCCTGTCCGGAGCGTGAATCGATATTCATGGCAGCCAGCCCATCCCAGAAACATCTGCATCAGCGCTCCAGCCCGGCGCGGCCGATCTGCGATGTCGCGACTTTGCTCGCGCGGGCCGAGGCCGAGGAGCCCGGCGCCCCGGTCCTGCGGTTCCAGCCGATCTGGAGCGTCCATCAGAAGGCCGTCGGCACCTATCTTTGCGAGATGATCGCGTCCGGAGGCGAGCCGATCGCGGCGCGACTGCCAGGAGATGCCGAGCCATCCCTGTTGGGGCGCCTGGATCGACTGGTCCTGCGCCGTGCCCTCACCGCCATCGACGCCGCGGCAGGTTCCGAGGTCTCCGGTGCCGTTTGCATTCCCGTGCACTACCGCGCGCTCGCCGATGCCGGGCTGCGTCAGGAGTTTGCCGCGCTCTGCAACTCGATCGCGCCGGAGGCCCGATCGCTGCTGGTCTGGGAGATGGTCGGGGTCCCCGATGGAACCCTGGAAAACCCGCTGTTCTCCATGGCCTCGATCGTCAAGCCCCACGGTCGCTCGCTGTTCATCCGCTGCGACCTCGATTCCAGCGCCTTCGAGATCTCGGCCGCCATCGGCATCCACTCGATCGGCGTCGACCTGCACGGCACCGACCAGTCGGAAACCAGCATGCTGCAGTTGCTCTCCAGATTCGCCGAGCAGGCGCACGGTGTCGGCCTGCGCTGCCATGCGCATGGCCTCGGCACCAGCAGCCTGGGACTGGCGGCGATCGCCAACGGCTTCGACTACGTCTCCGGCACGGCCATTTCCGACCACACGGAGATGCCGTGGGGGATCCTGCCCTACGACGCCGAGAGCCTGTTCCTGCACAAGTTCGTGTGACCGCCGCGGCCCGCGCGGGATGACGCCCGGCAGGCGCGGGCCCGCGCCCGCGTTGTCAGCGCGCCGGCGGCGGTGTAGAGGGAAGCGCCGCCCTCGAACCCTGGGAACGCCGGACCGTCCAGCCATGCGCCTCGTCCTGTTCGAGCCCGACATCCCCCAGAACACCGGGGCGATCCTGCGCCTCGCCGCCTGTCTCGGCGCCGGCGTCGACGTGATCGAGCCCTGCGGCTTCGTCTGGGACGAGCCGCGGATGCGGCGCGCCGGCATGGACTACATCGACGCCGTGGAGCTGCGCCGCCACAGCTCGTGGCCGGCCTATCTCGGCGCCCGGCCGGACGGCCGCCTGGTCCTGCTGACCACCCGGGCGACGCGCAGCTACACGGATTTCGCGTTCCGCCCCGACGACCGGCTGCTGCTCGGGCGCGAAAGCGCCGGCGTGCCGGACGCGGTCCACGCCGGCGCCGATATCCGCCTGGCGGTGCCGCTGCGCCCCGGCCTGCGCTCGCTCAACGTTGCCATGGCCGCCGCCATGGTGCTCGGCGAGGCGCTGCGCCAGACCGGCCGGCTGCCCGCCCTGAGCGTTCCAACGGCGGCAGTTCCGACGGCGGCCGACAGCGGAGCCGGCCGATGACCGACGAAACCGAGGCGACCGGCGACCACCGCCGCCGCGCCGCCGCCTGGTTCGACGCGTTGCGCGACCGCGTCTGCACCGCGTTCGAGGCCCTGGAGGACGGCCATGAAGGGCCGCTCGCCGAGCGCCCGCCCGGCCGCTTCCTGCGCACCGCCTGGCAGCGCGACGGCGGCGACGGCGGCGGCGGCGTCATGTCGGTGATGCATGGCCGGGTCTTCGAGAAGGTCGGCGTCAACGTGTCGACCGTGCACGGCGAATTCTCCGAGGAGTTCCGCAAGCAGATCCCCGGCGCCGCGGACGACCCGCGCTTCTGGGCCAGCGGCATCAGCCTGGTCGCCCATCTGCAGTCGCCGCTGGTGCCGGCCGTCCACATGAACACCCGGCACATCGTCACCACCAAGTCGTGGTTCGGCGGCGGCGCCGACTTGACGCCGATGCGCCCCGACGACGCCGACACCGCCGACTTCCACGCCGCCCTCAAGGCGGCCTGCGACGCCCACGATCCCGCCTATCACCCGCGCTTCAAGGCCTGGTGCGACGAGTATTTCTTCCTCAAGCACCGCAACGAGCCGCGCGGCGTCGGCGGCATCTTCTTCGACTATCTCGAGCGCGACTGGGAGAAGGACTTCGCCTTCACCCGCGATGTCGGCGAGGCCTTCCTGGCGGTCTATCCGGAGATCGTGCGCCGCCACATGAACCGCGCCTGGAGCGCCGAGGAGCGCGAGCACCAGCTCGTCCGGCGCGGCCGCTACGTCGAGTTCAACCTGCTGTACGATCGCGGCACGCTGTTCGGGCTGAAGACCGGCGGCAATGTCGAGGCCATCCTGATGTCGCTGCCGCCCGAGGTGAAATGGCCGTGACCGCGGCGCGGCGCGGTCAGCTCGCGCGGCAGACGAACTCCTCGAACTTGCCGCCGGGACCGCGCGGAATCTCGCCCTCGAAATAGGCGAAACGCAGGGCGAAGTCATGGCCGAGCGCGCCGCGGATGGTGTCGGCGAGTTGCGCTTCCTCGGCCTCGGTGACCGGACGCTCGGCGACCAGGCGCACCTCGATCTCCTCGCGGCTGTGCTGGATCAGCTGGTACTGCGCGACCGGTGCCGCGTCGCGGAAGGCGCCGAAGCCGACCAGCGGCCAGTGCCGGCTGCCGTCGGGCATCAGGATCAGGTTGCGCTCGCGCCCGAGCACGCGGCGCAGCGCCGGCAGGCCGCGGCCGCAGGCGCAGG
The DNA here is from genome assembly GCA_964372215.1 of uncultured Rhodospirillaceae bacterium. GTDB lineage: Bacteria > Pseudomonadota > Alphaproteobacteria > Dongiales > Dongiaceae > DAIMFL01. Next base: position 8,026 of record CAYJQC010000016.1, on the reverse strand, counting down.
GACCGGCGGCTTCGGCGAGATCGCCGATGTCATAGCGTACCAGCGGCGTCGCGAAGTTCAGCAGGTCGGTGATCACGAGGCGGCCGACCTCGCCGTCACCGCACGGCCGCCCGTCGGAGTTCAGCACCTCGGCGATCACGCTCTCCGCCATCACGTGGTAGAGGCCGGATGCCGGGCATTGCAGGGCGACATAGCCGATCTCCTGCGACGAGTAGACATCGGCGATGTCGACGCCGAGGGCCGCGCGCGTCGCCGCGCGCAGCTCCGGCGGCAAGGTCTCGCCGATGGTGCGGACCTGGCGCAAGCCGGGCAGGCGGATTGCATGCTCGGCACAGTGTCGGACCAGCGCCGCCAGGGTGTTCGGATAGATCAGCAGATAGTTCGGGTCGAACCGGCGCAGCCATTCCGCCTGGCGCGCGATGTCGGTGGTGATCGGCATCGCCTCGGCCGGCCCGGTGCGATACAGCAGGCTGGCCGGCGGCCCCCAGCTCTTCTGCGCCACCGGCGCCGACAGGTTGGCGCGGATCGAGGCCAGGCGACCGCCGAAGTCGCGGCGCTGCCAGAGATGATCGCGCAGCGTGATCGCGAGCCAGGCCAGGTTCGAGACGGCGGTGCGCCGCACCACCACCGGCTCGCCGGTCGAGCCCGAGGTCCGGGTCTCGTTGAACGGCTCGTGGCCGGGCGGCACGGTATCGCAATACAGCTCGTCGCCGGCGCGCTGCAGCGCGCGCCGGCGCAGCACCGGCAGGCGCCGCAGCCCCGCGGCGGTGGCGAGGTCGCCGGGTCGCAGCCCGGCTTCCTTGAGCCGGCCGCGGAACAGCGGCGAATGCTGCTCTGCATGGCGGGCCAGCGCCACCAGCAGGCGGTGCTGGCGGGCCGCGATCTCGCCCGGTGCGAGCCACTGCGCGGCGTCGAGCTGCTTCATCAGCGCCGCCAGCAGGGTGGCCCTGGAACTGGTCACGGAGCGTCCATCACGGGGACGCCCGTCACATCCGGTCCATGACCACGAGCGGGCAGCGCTCGGCCATCTCGTAGCTGCCGACCGCCAGGCTGCGCGCGGCGCCGAAGCCAGCGGGCACCACCGCCAGCAGCTCGCTCAGCCGCGGAAAGCTGAAGCTGACCACCGAGTCCTTGTAGACCTCGATGGTGTCGATCTCGTCCGCGCCCCAGCCGGTGGCGGCGGCCAGCGCCGGCTGGTCGGGAAACAGCGCGTGGAACGCGTCACGGATCCGGGTCACCGGGATGTTCGGACTGCCCGACTCGGCCACCGCCGCCATCGCCAGCCGCCATTTGAAGGCGTGCAGGCTGGCGATGCCGCCGCCAAGCGTGGCCGCGCGCACCTGGTCCAGGGTCTCGCCTTCCTCGGGCGTCGCGAACAGCCGCATGACGAATCGCCCGCCCGGCCTCAGCACCAGGAGAAGCTGCTCGAACAGCCGCGCATAGCCGTCGGGGTAGGGCAGCGTGTTGAGGCTGCCGTCGCCGATCACGTTGGCGAAGGCGTTGCGGGCGGCCGGCATCGCCAGCCAGTTGCCCTGCACCGCCAGGCGGCCCGGGATGTTGCCCGGCCAGGCGCAGGCGATCATGCCCGGATTGAGGTCGACGGCGAGCAGCGGCGTGGTGAGGACGGCGAGCTCCGGCGTCACCCCGAGCAGCAGGGTCGGGCCGGGCTTCGGCGACAGCGCGCCAAACACCGCCTCGGCGACCTCGCCGTTGGGTCGCAGCGGCGGTCGCACCCGCGCCCATTTGCGGGCCATGTCCTGCCAGTGGTTGCGTCCGGGGGGCTGGGTCATGGCGTTGAGAGAAGCACGGCAATCCCTGACGTTCGGTTGACGGCCGGCACGCCGGTCACCGCCACCACGCCCGCCAGGCCGGCCAGGCGCGGATGGTCTCGGCGATCAGCAGATAGCCCTCGGCGGTCGGGTGCACGCCGTCGCCGGCGGCGACCGCCGGCTGCCAGGCCGGGGTGTCCGCGAGCGCCGCGTAGAGGTCGAGATAGGGCACGCCCATGCGCCCGGCGAGCCGGGCATAGGCGTCGTTCAGTGCGGCGATGCGCCGGTTCTCGAACTCGTAGGCGAGGTCGGCCGAGGGCGCGATCAGCGCGCCGTCGGCGGCGACCGGCGCCGGGCCGATCCAGAGGGCCGGCAGCCAGGCCCGGGCCGCCGTCAGCATCGCCTGGGCGACGGCAACCGAGCGCGCGACCGGCACCCGCAGGCCGGTGCCGCGCTCGACCGCCGCGTCGTTGACGCCGAAGGCGAACACCAGCGCGCCGTTGACATGGGCCGGCAGGCGCACCCGGCACTCCGCCTCCCAGCGGGACGCCAGATGCTCGCTGGTGTCGGCGCGGATGCCGAGATTGTAGACCGTGACGTCGTGCCCGGCGGCGTGCTCGTGCGCCGCCAGGCGGCCGGGCCAGCCGAGGAAGCGGTCGTCGCCGGTGCCGGCGGTGATGCTGTCGCCGACGAAGCAGATGCGCAGGCGTCTGATCATGGGGTGGCGCTCCGGGCCAGTAGTGCCAGATGGTCGAGGCAGGCGGCGCGGCCGGCGCGGAAATCGCCGTCGATCCACCAGCTTTCGACCGCGGCGATCAGGCGGCCGATCTCCGGACCGGGCGCCAGGCCGAGATCGAGCGCGTCGCGGCCGCGCAGCGGGAAGTCCGGCAGCGCCGACTCGATGGTGGCGACCAGGTCGATCCAGCCGTCGCTGTCATGGCGCTCGACGCCGGCGCCCCGCGACAGCGCATCGGCCCAGGCATGGAGCGCGGCGTCGCGGAAGCGCTCGGCGCCGAGCCGGTAGAACAGCCGGCGGCGCGCGGCGCGATCGAGATCGGCCACCGGCCACGGCCCGCCGCAGAGCGCCAGCAGCCGCTCGCGCTCGGCATTGGACAGCCGCAGGCGCTGCGCCACCGCCGCGGCCGCCGGCAGCCCGCCGTCGATCAGGGCGGCCAGCCGCCGGATCGGATCGGCCGCCGGCACCAGGCGCCGGGGCGCGACGTCTTCGACCGTGACCATGGCACCGAGCCGCGCGATCGCGCTGCCCTCGGGCAGGAAATGCCCGAGCACGCCGTCGTCGCGCATCAGCGCGACCACCGCCGCCGGATCGGGCGCCGCGAGCAGCTTCAGGGTTTCGCCGCAGACCCGCTCGCCGGACAGCGTCGGCAGGAGCGGCGCCAGCTCGCGCGCCGCGGCCAGCGCCTCCGGGTCGGGCGGTGGCGTGCCGTAATGGGCGTAGAAGCGGAAGAAGCGCAGCAGCCGCAGCACGTCCTCGCGGATCCGGGTGCGGGCATCGCCGACGAAGCGCACGCGGCGCGCCTTCAGATCCGCCAGCCCGCCGAACGGGTCGTAGAGCCGGCCGTCGGGCGCGCAGAACAGGGCGTTCATGGTGAGGTCGCGGCGCGCCGCGTCGGCGGCCCAGTCGTTGGTGAACTCGACCGTCGCGTGGCGGCCGAAGGTCTCGACGTCGCGGCGCAGGGTGGTGACCTCGAAATGGCTGGCGCCGACCACGGCCGTGACCGTGCCGTGCTCGAGGCCGGTCGGCACCGCGGTGATCCCGGCCTGCTCCAGCAGCCGCATCACCCGTTCCGGCGGGTCATGGGTGGCGATGTCGACATCCCGGACCGGCCGGCCGATCACGGCGTCGCGCACGCACCCGCCGACGAATCGCACGTCGGCGCCGTCAGCGGTCAGCGCGGCCACCACCTCGCGCGTCTCGGACGCGGTCATCCACGGCTGGGGATCGAGGCGTCCGCAGGGCTCCATGCCGACACGTCTATGGCCGGCCCCGGTCGTTGTCCAGCGCCAGTTCGGCCGGACCCGGGCGGCGGCAGGCTCAATCCGAGAAGTGGCCGGGCTCGATCTTGCCGTCGATCAGCTTCGCCGGCTCGTAGACGCTGCCGGGCGGCGCGCCGCCGAACACGGCCGCCGCCGCCAGGCTGACCACCAGCAGCGCAGCGCCGGCGACCCCGAGCCAGACCCAGGGCACGTCGGGGGTCGGGGTGCCAGGCGGAACCCGGCGCCGCACCGTATTCAGGTAAAGGAAGTACAGCGCCGTCGGCAGCAGCAGCGGCACCAGGATCTGCAGCAATTGCCTCATCCCGAGAGGCTCACGGCTGGGCCGACAGCATGGACGGCGTCTCCGGCCCCGGCCGCGCAGCCGGCCGCAGGACCTCGGACAGGTTGACCAGCATCCCGGCGGTCGCGCCCCAGATGTAATGGGCACCCCAGGGCATGGCGTAGAAATGGCGCTCGGCGCCGGCATAGATGCGGCTGTCGCGCCGGTGGTTGGCGGGATCGACGAGGAAGGCGAGCGGCACCTCGAACACCTCGGCGACTTCGAAACTGTCGGGCGCCAGGGTGAAGCCGGGCTGGACCAGCCCGACCACCGGGACCACCTCGAAGCCGGTGCGGGTGACGTAGGTGTCGAGCCGGCCGACCGGCGCCACCAGACCGCGCCGGATGCCGGTTTCTTCCTCGGTTTCGCGCAGCGCCGCGTCCTCGGCGTCGCGATCGCCAGGATCGACCATGCCACCGGGGAAACTGATCTGCCCGGCATGGTCGTGCAGGTGATCGGTGCGCCGGGTCAGCAGCACGGTGAGCCCGGCGCGGCGAGCGACCAGCGGCACCAGCACCGCGGCCGGGCGCAGCCTGCCCCGGGGCAGGAGATCCGGATTGAGATCGTGATCGCCGCGCACGCGCGCCGCTTCGCGCGGATGACCGAGCGGGCCGGTGGGCGAGCCGCGCCGGCCGGGCGCCGGCGCCGCCGCGAAGCGCGCCAGAATGTCGGCCGGAGTCAGCTCCCTTCCTCCAGCGATCCGAGCGGAAAGAACGTGCCCTTGCTCCATACGCCGTATGCCGACACGCCGTCGATGCGGCGCTCCTCCCCGTGATCCACGAGCTGATAGTAGACGGGACGCGACAACCGCGCCTCCAGCCCGTTCCGAACCATGATATAGGGGCTGGGCTCGCCGGTTTCACGGTCGTGGGCGACCCGGATCGGGTGATCGCGGTCGGCGCACACCTGATCGTCGATGTTGGTGCGGAAGGTGAGCGTTTGGTCCTTCCCGCTGCCGCCGACCGTGAGCTCGACCGCGGTGAACGGTGCGTCGTCGACGAGGATGCGGCCACGCTCGACCGGCGTCACCAGCCAGTAGGAGCCGTCCGGCTCGCGCCGCAGCACGGTCGCGAACAGCTTGACCAGCGGCAGCCGGCCGATCGGCGAGCCGCGGTAGAACCAGGTGCCGTCGCGGGCGATACGCATGTCGAAATCGCCGCAGAACGGCAGGCTTGGCGCGGTCCCGGACGGATCGGCGCCCGCGCCGGCCGAGGGCCCCGCCTCAGATTGTGATTGGTCCGGGTCGGGGCTGGGACCTATCTTGTTGCGGTGTATGCGGGGCATCGGTCGCCTGGGCCCAGTCGTTACCAAAAGCACCTTGCGGCCTGCCGGACGGCCCGCGCGACCCGCCCGCGGGAGCGATCCTCGAAAACAGCCAGGGAGTTGCCGGCGTGAACAATTCCGACACCCTGACCGCGGCGAGCGGCGAACCGCACGGACCCGACAATCTGGCTGCCGAGATCGAGGCGCTCGGCCATCGCCTGCGCGAGGTGCGGCGGAGCATCGGCCGAGTCATCTTCGGCCAGCAGGCCACCATCGATCAGACTCTTATCACGCTGCTCGCCGGGGGTCACGTTCTGCTGATCGGCGTGCCCGGCCTGGCCAAGACCCGGCTGGTCGAGACCCTCGGCATCGTGCTCGGGCTCGACGACCGCCGGGTCCAGTGCACGCCCGACCTGATGCCGGCCGACATCCTCGGCTCCGAGGTGCTGGAGGAGGCGGAGAGCGGCCGGCGCTCGTTCCGCTTCATCCCCGGCCCGGTGTTCTGCCAGCTGCTGATGGCCGACGAGATCAACCGCGCCAGCCCGCGCACCCAGTCGGCGCTGCTGCAGGCGATGCAGGAGCATCGCGTCTCGGTCGGCGGCCATCCGCATGTGCTGCCCTCGCCGTTCCATGTGCTGGCCACCCAGAACCCGCTGGAGCAGGAGGGCACCTATCCCTTGCCCGAGGCGCAGCTCGACCGCTTCCTGATGCAGATCGACGTGCACTATCCCGACATCGACGCCGAGCGGCAGATGCTGATCGCCACCACCGGCATCGCCGAGGACAAGGCCGTCCCGGTGATGACCAGCGGCGATCTGATCGCCACCCAGCGCCTGGTGCGCCGGGTGCCGGTCGGCGAGAGCGTGGTCGAGGCGATCCTGGCGCTGGTGCGCGCCGGCCGCCCGGATTCGAGCGATCTCGAGGAAGTGCGCCGGCACGTCGCCTGGGGACCCGGCCCGCGGGCGAGCCAGGCTCTCATGCTCGCGGCGCGCGCCCGCGCGGTGCTCGACGGCCGCTTCTCGCCCTCGGTCGACGACGTGCTGGCGCTGGCCCACCCCGTGCTCCGGCACCGCATGGCGCTCAACTTCGCGGCGCGCGCTGACGGCGTCACCCTCGACGTCGTGATCGACCGGCTGTGCGAGCCGTTCGCGTGATGCGTCGAAGTCGCCGATGAGCGACAGCGCCGCCCAGCGCCGGCTGCGCGCCGAGGAACTGGCGGCGACGCTGCCGCCGCTCCTGGTGGCGGCGGAGCGGATCGCCGCCACCGTGCAGCAGGGCGTGCATGGCCGCCGCCGCGTCGGCACCGGCGAGACCTTCTGGCAGTTCCGCCGCTATCAGCCCGGCGACAGCCCGCAGCGCATCGACTGGCGCCAGTCGGCCAAGACCGATCCGGTGTTCGTGCGCGAGATGGAATGGGCGGCGGCGCAGACCGTCTGGCTGTGGCGCGACGCCTCGCCCTCGATGCGCTGGCGCTCCCTGCCGGCGCTGCCGGACAAGCTCGCCCAGGCCGATCTGCTGACCCTCGCCCTCGCGGTCCTGCTGGTGCGCGGCGGCGAGCGCGTGGCGCTGCTGGGCAGCGGCCAGGCGCCGGGCCAGAGCCTGGCGACGCTCGAGCGCATGGCGCTGCTGCTCGACCGCGCCGGCGACGCCGGGGACGGGCCGCCCGACACCGGCCTGCCGCCGGATGCGCCGGTGCCGCGCCATGCCCAGGCGATCTTCGTCGGCGACTTCCTGTCGCCGCTGCCCGAGATCGACGCCGCGCTGCGCCGGTTTGCCGAGCGCGGCATCCGCGGCCACCTGCTGCAGGTGCTCGATCCGGCCGAGGAGACCCTGCCGTTCGCCGGCCGCATCCGCTTCGAGGGGTTGGAGGGCGAGGGCGACAAGCTGCTGTCCCGGGTCGAGACCGTACGCGACACCTATGTCGGGCGCATCCACGCCCATCACGAGGGACTGGCCGAGCTCGCCCGCGCGCTCGGCTGGTCGTTCGCCACGACCCGCACCGACCGGCCGCCGCAGACCGCGCTGCTCGCGCTCTATCTGCGCCTGTCGGAGGCGGGGATGCGGTGAGCGCGCAGTTGCAGGCATTCCCGATGCCAGTGCCGTCATGTTGACCTCACCATGTTGAGCGTCGGCGCCCTGTCCTTCGCCGCGCCGTGGCTGCTCGCCGCGCTCGCCGGGCTGCCGGTGCTGTGGTGGCTGCTGCGCCTGATTCCGCCGGCGCCGCGGCGCCAGATCTTCCCGGCGATCCGCCTGCTGCTCGACCTGGTGCCGCGCGAGGAAACACCCGAGCGCACGCCGCCCTGGCTGCTGGCGCTGCGCCTGCTGCTGGCCGCCCTCGTGATCCTCGGCCTCGCCCGCCCGATTTTCGATGCGCCGCCGCGCTTCGCCGGCGACGGGCCGCTGGTGCTGGTGGTCGACGATGGCTGGGCGGCGGCGGTCGACTGGCCGGCGCGGGTCGAGGCGATGAACGCGCTGATCGCCCAGGCGGAGCGCGAGAATCTGCCGGTGCTGGTGCTGCCGACCGCGGCGCCGGACGACGGCGGCCCGATCGCCGCCGGCGACCTGGCGCCGGCGGGCGCGGCACGCGACCTGGTCGGGGGGGGGCCCCCCCGGGGCGGGGGGGGCGCGCGCGCCCCCCCCGCCCCCCCCCCCCGCG
>CAYJQC010000015.1:0-125772 GCA_964372215.1 uncultured Rhodospirillaceae bacterium | reverse complement strand
TCATCGATGCAATTTTACGCCGGCCAACCGACGCAGTTTTACTCCGGCGTTGACAGCTGGCCCATGTGTTTCTGCCTCGATGCGTCGCTGTCATCGGTGCGTCGGCGCAGCGCGGAAAATGGAGCAACGAAGTATTTCGCCTGCTGATCGATGCTCCTGCGGACTGCAGTGTATTTCCGGTGAACCCTCACCGATCAATGGTGGAAGGGGTGCCAACATACCCTTCAGTTCTCAGCATACCGAGAGCCGTTGACTACGCCCTGGTGGTCGTCCCTCGAGACCAGGTCCTCGAAGCCGTTCGCGACTGTGTCGCCGCGAAGGTTCCCGCAGTGCACGTGTTGTCGTCCGGGTTCGGTGAGGTGGCGGGACGGGGGCGCGACCTGCAGGAGGATCTCAAAGCCGAAGTGACGGGCAGTCAGACGGTGTTGATCGGGCCGAACTCGATGGGAGTGTACAGCGCCCGCAGCCGTTTGACCTTCGCGTCCGGTTGCCACTTCGATCAGGGGAAGTTGGCGTTTGTTTCGCAAAGTGGCGGACTCTGTTACGACGTCCTCGTCCGAGGGCAGGTGCGTGGCTTGTCGTTTGGAAAGATCCTGTCCGTCGGCAATTGCGCGGATCTGGATTGGCCGGACTATGTCCGCTATTTCGCAAACGATCCGGATACCCATGCACTGGCTCTGTACATCGAAAGCGTGACTGACGGCCGACGTCTCTTCGACGAACTGCGAGCCGCAACGAAGCACAAGCACATATTCGTCTTGAAGGGCGGGAAGTCCCGGCTGGGCAGCCAGTCCGTGGTTTCCCACACGGGCAGGCTGGCGGCGGAGTATGACGTCTGGAAGGCGATGCTGCGCCAGGCCGGTGCCATGGAGGCCGCCTCGATCGAAGAGCTCATGATCGCCATGGAGGCATGGAGCCTCGGCCGGCGCGGCCGGACGTCAACCATTCCGAGTACGGCCGGAACGGCGTTGATCGGCACCGGGGGCGGTGCGACGGTTCTGATCGCAGACGCTTGCGAAGAGGCAGGCCTGTCCTTCGCCCAGTTCGATGGCGGAACTCGCAGCCTGCTTGAGCGGATGGTGCCGAACGCCGAGTCTTTGGGCGGCATCAGCAATCCAGTTGACATCGGTGCTGACCGACTGTTGTCCGAGCCCGCTCTGCTGGGCAAGCTGGTCGAGACTGTAGGTGCCGATCCGAATGTCGGTTCGCTGCTGATTCACGTGAATCTGATCGCCGTCGCAAACAATCTCGCTGGTGGCCTCGAAGCCTGGAACGCCGCCTGCGATCGATTGGCAGAGGCCGGCGGCGGGGGCAAGGTCGCTGCCATCGTCCTTCGCAACGGGGATGCCGGAGATGCGCCGCGAGAGCTCTTGATTCGCGCGATGAACCGCCTTGGAGGCGTGCATCGTATGCCAGCCTTCGGTCAGCTCAGAGATGCTCTCGCTTTTCTTCGCCACGCTACTCCATAGGCATGGGCGACGACAAACAGGCGCAGCGGAGGTTGGAGCCAGACATGGTGGACGGTACTTCTCACACGATCGATGGGCAGCGGGCCCGCAGACTCGCGGAGTCGCACGGCGTGGTGTTTTCGCCCTGGCGGATCGTAACTGACATGGATGCGGCAGTGGAGGCGGCCGACAGCCTCGGATATCCGGTGGCGCTGAAGTCTGCCGCCAGCGACATCGTGCACAAGAGCGATCTGGGATGCGTCCGGATCGGGATCACCACATCCGACGCGCTGCGGGCAGCCGTCTCCGATATTACAAGGAACGCCGGAGCGGCCGGCAGCCGCACGCCGGAGCTGATGATGGTCGAGCGGATGGTGCAGGGAGAGGCCGAGGTCGTAGTTGGCCTGAAGAGATCGGCGACGTTCGGTCCGACCATCTTGGTGGGAATGGGCGGCATCTGGGTCGAACTCTTGCAGGACTTTGCTTTGCGACTGTGTCCGATCGACGCTGCCGAGGCCCGGCTGATGCTGCAGGAGCTGCGTGGCTATCGGCTACTCGCCGGCATGCGCGGGCGGCCTCCTTGCGATCTAGATGCCCTCGTCTCGGTGATCGTGTCGGTAAGTGAGATGGGCGTTGCGCGCGGCGACCTTGTCGAGCTCGATCTTAACCCGGTCATGGTGCTGGAGGAGGGGCGGGGGGCGATCGCCGTCGATGCGCGCGCCGTCGTGGCCGGCATTCCGCGATCGGAGTCGGGAATCTCGTTCGAGGCGCAGAACCAGGAGAATGCACAGCCATGATCGTTGAATTCCCGGTCACCGTTCCGGACATCGTTCCTCTGACACGCGATTACATTACCCCACCGCCGGGGCACGAGATCTACGCCGACCAGTACGGCTACGGTAGCGCGGCGGCCGAGGTCTTCTCGCCCCATGCGTCGGATATCGAGGGCACGGCTTTGCAGAATGTCGTGACCAGCCTCCCGGGGCTATTGAAAGCCGTAGGCGAAGGTGGCGCGACGGCTATGATCGACATGCTCTCGGCGGCGGGGGTCGATGCGGCGATCGTTCACTCCTACGACACGCTGGATCACGAGATCGTCGCCAAGGTACAACGCGAGTCTGGCGGCAAGCTTCTGGGAATTGCCGGCTGTTCGCCGAAAGCAGGCACCGCGGGCGTGCGGAAGCTCGATGTTGCGATTCGTGAACTCGGCCTAAGAGGGGCGAGCATCGCGCCTTATGCAAATGGACTGTATGCCGACGACAGGCGGTATTACCCGATCTACAGCAAATGCGACGAATTGGGCATTCCGATCGTCGTGCACACTTCAACAAATTTACTGGGCGGCGTCCGAAACGACTGTGGGCATCCATCTCGGCTTGACCAAGTGGCGACAGACTTCCCGACCTTGAAGATCATCGCCCATCATGGCGGATGGCCCTGGGTTCTGGAACTGATGAGTATCGCGCTTCGCCACCCGAATCTCTATGTCAGCCCCGCGGGCATGAGACCGCGGCATTTCGCGAAGCCCGGCGGCGGCTGGCTGCCATTGCTGCAGTTTGGCGACACAATTCTTCGCGACCGTGTTCTCTGGGGCAGCAACTGGCCGATGCTGCCGATTCGACGTTCCTTGGAGGAGGTCAGGCAGCTGCCCCTGCGGGATGCGACGCTCGACGCCTGGCTGGGGGGAAACGCGGCGCGACTGTTTGAATTGTGAACAGGTGATTGACTCGGCGCATGTGCCGTAGTTCGCCGGGTGAGTTTTCGACAGTGGGCAGGCTCGGCATCTATCGATCCCTCTAGGCAAGCCTGTTTGCCGATCCCGGAAAGCCGGGCCGGTTGTCGGCCCGCAAACCAAACTCCCGAGAGATATGTGATCTTTGTTCGGCATAGCTGGTTGGCTGCCCCCGCAATCAAACCTGAAACCCCAGCTGAGCCGACCGCTCAGATGGAGTTTTGCGTTTGCGCGAAGGGCCGGAACAGGCCGTGAAAGCCGGGCCGAATACGGCGCCTAACAACGGTCCGCCTTTCGACGATCTCCCGTCTCCTCGGGCCCCTCCCGAAATCAGAAGTGGCGTGCCACATCGAAGAACCTCCGAGCAGGCTGTTGAAGAAGTCTGTGGCGGGGGCGTTGCGGACGTGATTCCCTTAGCGTGAGGAGCGATTGGGGGGATGCGATGCGCGGGGTCGACGAGTGTTCTGGAGCGCTGTTCAGCTATGTGGGCCTGGAGGCGCGGGTTCCGGCGGGTCACCCGCTGCGGGCGACCCGGGAGATTGCGAACCTGGCGCTGGCGGATCTGAGCGGGGCGTTCGCCGCGCTCTACACGGCGCTGGGCCGCCCTTCGATCCCACCGGGGAAGCTGCTGCGGGCCTTGTTGCTGCAGGCGTTCTACTCGATCCGCTCGGAGCGCCAGCTGATGGACCGGCTCGAGTTCGACCTGCTGTTCCGCTGGTTCGTCGGGCTCGGCGTCGACGACGCGGTGTGGGACCATTCGACTTTCTCCAAGAACCGCGACCGGTTGCTGGCGGGCGAGGTGGCGGGGAAGTTCCTCGCTGCCGTGCTGGCGCAGCCGCGGGTGAGCCGGCTGCTCTCGTCGGATCATTTCTCGGTCGACGGCACGATGATCGAGGCCTGGGCCTCGATGAAGTCGTTCCGGCGCCGGGACGGCGGCGAGCCGCCGGCCGGCGGGGCCGGCGGTGGCGGGCGTAACGAGGAGGCCGACTTCCGGGGCGAGAGGCGCTCGAACGCGACACACGCCTCGACCACCGACCCGGACGCCAGGCTCTACCGCAAGGGATCCGGCCAGGAGGCCAGGCTCTGCTTCCTCGGCCATGCGCTGATGGAGAACCGCAACGGCCTCTTGGTCGACGCCCGGCTCACCCGCGTCTCCGGCCATGCCGAGCGCCTGGCCGCCCTCGCCATGATCGGGCCGCGCGCCGAGCGGCCGGCCGCCATCACGCGGGACGCCGACAAGGCCTACGACACCGCCGGCTTCGCCATGGAGCTGCGCGAGATCAGCGTCACGCCGCACGTCGCGCAGAACACCAGCGGGCGGGCCTCGGCCATCGACGGGCGCACCACCCGCCTTGGCGGCTACACGGCCAGCCAGCGCATCCGCAAACGGATCGAGGAAGGCTTCGGCTGGATGAAGACCGTCGCCGGCATCAGGAAAGCCCGGTATCGCGGCCTCGAGAAGGTCGGCTGGGCCTTCACCCTCGCCGTCGCCGCCTACAACCTGGTCCGACTGCCCAAGCTGCTGGTCGGAGCATCGCCATGACGGCCCCGATGAACTGCCGGATCATCGGCCGGTGGCGGATCGTCGCGGCCGATCTATGGGATCGCGACCATCTCGACTTGGTCGAGCCCGCCGCCTTGACCATCCAGGCCGACGGCCACGGCGAGATCGCCTTTGGGGCCATGCAGGCCGGTCTCGATCTCGAATACAGCCGGTCCGCGGTCTTCTTCACCTGGGCCGGGTTCGACGAGATGGACGAGGTCAGCGGCTCCGGATCGGCTGAGTTGCAAGACGACGGCTCGCTGGAAATCGAGTTCGCCTACCATCTCGGCGACGAGGCCGTCCTCAAAGCCGTTCGCGCGACTACTTCAACAGCCTGCTAAGGAGGACACAAGGGGTAAACTTGAGATTCTGCGCGAAGTGCGCGCCATGGGCGGCAACAACCTGCGCTGCAAGGGCTGGAAGCAGAAAGGGATCCTGCGCATGCTCGAAAACAACGTGGAGAACGCCGAGCACCCCGAAGAACTGGTGATCTACCGCGGCATCGGCAAATGCGCCCGCAACCGGGAAAGCTAGCACGCGATCGTGAAGTCTCTTCAGGGGTTGGAGAACGACGAAACCCTGGTCGTCCAGCCCGGGATGCCGGTGGCGATCTTTCGCACCAACCCGCTCGCCCCCTGACGCTCTACTCAGTGGAGCGCCTCTCCGCGAAATATGCCCGGATCGAGGCCGGCGCATCATGCGCCGACCGAGTGGCCGAACCGCCCCGCGGACGGGCCCTGCAGCGCCTCGGCGAGCGCCGCCATCTTGCGCCGATAATGCGCGGCCAGGTTGCCATGCAGCCTGATCGCCGACGGCGCCGGCTTCGCGACGGCAGTGCGCAACACGTCGCGCCTTGCTTCGAGGGCTTGGAGCTTCTCGTTCAGCCCCGGCGAGCGCAAGCCATCGGCGATGGCATCGTAGAAGCCCTCGAGCTTGCGCTCGAGGCCTGCGGGTTCCCGCTCGCCCTGATGGCGGCCTGACCTGCTGTCGGTCACGTCTGTGAGTGACTGGAACTCGCTCCAACATCCAGGCTGCTTTGCGCCCTTGCTATCAAGGCCTTCATCGCCTCGCTTGTAACACCGTCTCTTGTCATCATCGCCTGTACCACGGGATCGGCAAGCAGTTCGCGGATCGAGGGTTCTCCGTTGTATGCAATCTTGTCCATCGTCATCGTCGGCACTCCTTGAGCGCAACTCACATTCCGCCAATCTGTACCGTGGCCTTGAGCGGCGTTATCAGTCTCTGCCGAGCGGCCGGGCCATCACCTCTGAAATCTCGAACCTGCCGCACGCGCGGTCGGCAATGAACCGCCGTGTCCGCCGCTGTGACGTAGCCGTCGAGGTTACGCCGAGGGGTTTCCGTGCGCAGACGCCTCATCGAGCGTGCTCAAGGCGATTGCCGAATGGGCGAACGCGCCTCCCGCACGCATTTCGGCAGCCACCCAAATCGCCTCCATGATCTCCGCGGGCGTTGCTCCCGCGCGGGTCGCGGCTTTCGTGTGGCCCTGGATACAGTAAGGGCATTGAGTTACATGAGCCACGGCAACGGCAATCAGTTGTTTGGTCCTCCCGGAGAGCGCCCCCTCACGAAACACGGCCTCACTGAAGGTGCGAAAGGCGGCTTCGCTCGCCGGGGCGAGTGCGCGCCGCCGCTCGGCCAACTCCTTGCTCCACTTCGGATAAACCATCTCGGTCATGAACGTTCCTCTCGTATTGACTCGGCCCGGCAAGGGTGATCGCCAAAATGTTGAGGTCGGAGACGCTAGAGGGGAGGGCCGCCTCCGTTCTCACGGTCTAGTATTTATGTTGGCGGGTACGGTGCAGTTGGCAAACGAAGGTTGCTGGAAATTGATATCAGCATTATCGATGCACGATCGAACGTCGCAGAGGCGACGTTGAGCGCACCGGCGGATCTTCTTCGACACAGGAAGCGTCTGCTCGCAATCGAGTGGTGTGACCGGATGCGCGGTGCTCGACTGCGCCGAGCCGTCTCCACAGGATGGGCGAATACACTGCACCTCAGTCGACCGGCCAGGCGTCCACGGCCCTGCCAGGTACAGCCAATCCGAGTGCCGCGCTATGTCCCGACGCAAGGCGCCGGCGCGGGCCGTCTTGACTGTCACGGCGGCGAGACGCAACGCTCCATTTCAACCTCCGCCTCGAGGCTCTCCTTGTCGCGCCCGATGGTCACGACGGCGAGCACCTTGCCGTCGCGCTCGTAGGAAAGCCGGCAGTCACCGTCCGCGATCCGGCCTTCGGTGGTGATGCGGTCCCACTTCTCGGCATGGCCGACATAGCTGATGCTGGTGTCGTAGTGCTGAGTCCAGAAGAACGGCGGGAAAGCAAACCGTTCGCGCCGGCCGAGGATGTTTCGCGCGGCCGTCTGCCCCTGGCGCTCGGCCACGACCCAGTGCTCGACGCGGATCCGGTCACCGGTGAGCGGATCCGGCCAGCGCGCGATGTCCCCGGCGGCAAACACGCCAGGCGCGCTCGTCTCCAAGTGCTCGTTCACCAAAACGCCGCGGTCGATCACGATACCGGCCTTCTCCGCGATGTCGATGACCGGTCGCACGCCGATTCCCACCAGCACGAGATCGGCGGCAAGTGTCGCGCCACTCGTCAGGGTCACCGATCCCTGGTTGATTGCGGTCAGGGTTTGTTCGAGATGGAAGTGGACACCCCGTTCCTCGTGAAGCTTGCGCAGATGGTCTCCCATCTCCGGTCCGAGCACGCGCTCCATCGGCCGTTTGTCTGGCGCCACCACATGCACCTCCAGCTTGCGCACGCGGAGCGCGGCCGCCACCTCCATCCCGATGAAGCTGGCGCCGACCACGACGACACTGGTTGCCCCCGGGATCGCGGCGATGATGGCGTGGCAATCGGCCAGCGTTCGGAGATAGTGGACATGCGGGCGCTCGGCGCCGGGAATGTCGAGCCGCACCGGCTCGGCGCCTGTCGCCAGCAGCAGCGCATCGTAGCCGCACGTGCCGCCATCGGACAGCGTCAGACGCTTCGCACGAATGTCGATTGCCGTCACCCGTGTGTTCAGCCGTAGCTCGATGTCGCGCTTCTCGTAGAATTTCGCAGAGCGAAGCGGGATCCAGTCTTCCGACGCATGGCCGGCAAGATAGTCCTTCGACAGGTTCGGCCGGTCATAAGGCACGGACTCGTCGGCGCTGAGCATCAGGATGTGGCCGGCATGGCCCTCTCGGCGGAGCATCTCCGCCGCGGCATTGCCGGCAGCGCCACCGCCGATGATGACGACTTTGACGTGCGAATTGGTCGCGCTGGATATGGGCCGCAGATCGGGCTTGATCTTCTCCCGGACGAAAAGCTTGCCGCCCTGCCGCTCGATCTTCCAGCACGGGGACGGGCTGAGCGCCGGCGCCCGCACCGCTTCGCCGGTGCGCAGGCTGAAGCAGGCGTGATGCCAGGGGCAGCGGACAGTATCGCCGACCATCAGGCCGTCGACGAGCGGCCCGTTGTAGTGGGTGCAATTGGCACCAATCGCAAAATACTCATCGCCGCGGCGCGCGACCAACACCGCTTCCCCGCCGGCGTGACCTTGCAGCATGGCGCCGTCGGCGAGTTCGCCCAATTCGATTCCCGCTGTCAGGTCGGGCCCGCTCAGCACCTGCGCTTCATTCATTGCCCCGCCTCCCCAGCCCAGTTGTCCATCGTGTTCAGAACACCGCGATATGCAACGAGACTTGCAGGATACCCTGCGTGCGCGACGGCGCCGCCGGTCGTCGCCGATCGAGAGACGTCATTGCAGCCGCTCGATAACGCCGCAGGCGACCGGCAGCGTCATCTGTGCGGAGACACCCGGCAGCGACCGGACCGACGCTGGCAGACTGGTGTCCGGCGCGACCCCATGCAGGAACACCACCCGCTTCTCGAGTTCGAGCGCAGGGGCGCCGAACTTGTCGCCGAGCGCCTGCTGGAGCCTGGCGATGGACACGTCCTGCTGGTACCGGATGGCACCTCCCTCATCGGCGGTCGGGTAGGTATCGCTTGCGATCGTCAGACTTGCCGGGTCTTCATGCAGCGGGACCATCGTGGTGCCGGCCATCGGTTCGGTCTCGATGAGGTCGATGTAGCCGTCGCCGTTGGTGTCGGCCTGCGGCAACGGGCAGGTGGCGTCGCCGCCGCCGGGGAAGCCATGATAATGCTGCATGTGCATGATGCGCGGCGCAAGTCCGTCTGCCACGATCGTGATCGTCAGCCGGCCGGCATCGACTATGAACGTCGCCGTGCCGCCGACCGTCAGGTCGAGCGTCGGGGCGTTCAGCGGCATGAGCTCGGCGACATATTGATCCGCGGCTTGCGCCATGCCGGCCCCGGCGAAACCTGTCGTCAGCAGCGCCACGCCGACGAGGCGCGCTACTTCGTTCCCTGCCATCAGCTCCTCCAACATGCTCATCTGTCTTTTGCAGCAGGTCGCTGCCGATTCGCTGCGATGCCGTGATGGCCGTCGATGTCGCGTGCCGCCCGGCCGGATTGTGCGAGCAGGTCCCTGAGCGCGACGGCGTTATTGTGGTCCTCGTCATGAGCGGCGAAGAGAAGCGTCACGGGCCCCTCATGCAGGGCATCCTCGATCGTGCGCAACAGATCCGCTCGATCCCGCAACTCCGCCCGGTACTTGCGCTGGAAGCCCTCCCAGCGAGCGGGGTCGTGGCCGAACCAACGCCGGAGCTCGCTGCTCGGAGCGATCTCCTTCAGCCAAAGATCGATGCGAGCGCCGTCCTTGTGCAGGCCGCGCGGCCATAGCCGGTCCACCAGCACCCGCAACCCGTCGGTCGACTCGGCCGGCTCATACGCCCGCTTCAGCCGGATCCGGCCGCGAGCGCCCCCACGATGCTTGTCGGAACTCTTCATGTCTTACGCTCCAAATGCCACTTCGGCGTGACGGCAACGGTCAGTGCCGTGGGCCGTCATAGGCGCCATCGCTCACGTCACCTCCGGCAGCTCATCGAAGCTGTGGAGCGGCGGCGGCGAGGACAGCGACCATTCCAGGGTCGTGGCGCCGTCACCCCACGGATTGGCCGGGCACGGCTTGCCGGCGACAAGCGTGCGCCAAACCAGAACCAGAAACACCAGAAAACCAGCGAAGGAGATGTAGGCGCCGATCGATGCCACAAGATTCCAGCCGGCGAAGGCGTCGGGATAGTCGGGATAGCGCCTCGGCATGCCGGCAAGCCCCAGGAAGTGCATCGGAAAGAAGGCAAGATTGACGCCGATGAATGTCAGCCAGAAATGCAGCTTTCCCAGCGCTTCTGGATACTGCCGGCCCGACATCTTGCCAATCCAGTAGTAGAAGCCGGCAAAGATGCCGAACACCGATCCAAGAGACATCACGTAGTGGAAGTGGGCAACCACGTAGTAGGTATCGTGCAGGACGGTATCGACACCGGCATTGGCCAGCACCACGCCGGTCACGCCGCCGACAGTGAAAAGAAAGATGAATCCGAAGACGAACAGCATCGGCGTCGTGAAGCGGATGGAGCCGCCCCACATGGTCGCAATCCAGGAGAAGATCTTGATGCCGGTCGGTACCGCGATCACCATGCTCGCCGCGGTGAAGTAGGCGCGGGTGTCGACGTCCATGCCCACTGTGAACATGTGATGCGCCCAGACCAGGAATCCGATGAGCCCGATGGCGACGAGGGCGTAGACCATGCCGAGATATCCGAAGACCGGCTTTCTCGAGAAGGTCGAGACGACCTGGCTGACGATCCCGAACGCCGGCAGGATCATGATATAGACCTCAGGATGCCCGAAAAACCAGAACAAATGCTGGTAGAGCAGCGGGTCGCCGCCGCCGGCGGGCTCGAAGAAGGTCGTGCCGAAATTGCGGTCGGTCAGCAGCATGGTGATCGCGCCGGCCAGGACCGGCAGCGCCAGCAGCACCATGAAGGCCGTCACCAGCATCGCCCAGACGAACAGCGGCATCCTGTGCAGCGCCATGCCCGGCGCCCGCATGTTGAAGATCGTGGTGATGAAGTTGATCGCGCCCAGGATCGACGATATGCCGGCGAGATGAATGGAGAAGATGACCGCGTCGACCGCCATGCCGGGATGGCCGATCGTGCTGAGTGGCGGATAGAGCGTCCATCCGGTGCCAGCGCCCGCGCCGAGGAAGGGAGACGACAGGAACAGGGCGAATGCGACCGCCAGTAGCCAGAAGCTGATGTTGTTGAGGCGCGGGAAGGCCATGTCCGGCGCCCCGATCATCAGCGGCACGATCCAGTTGCCGAAGCCACCGATCAGCGCCGGCATCAGCACGAAGAAAATCATGACCAGCCCGTGAGCGGTCACGATGATATTGTAGACTTGCGGGTCGCCGCCCAGAAACTGGATGCCCGGCGTCGCCAGCTCGGCGCGCATCGCAACCGACAACAGACCGCCAACCATGCCGGCGATGATCGAGAACGCGAGATAGAGCGTGCCGATGTCCTTGTGATTGGTCGAATAGATCCAGCGGCGCCAACCGGGCACCGTGACCGCATGTGGTGGTGCGGTGACCGCGGGGGCTTCGTATGTCATCTCGCAGCCTCGGATATCATCCGGGGAGGGGGGCGGCGGCGCCCGAGCCTGCGCATTGCGAGTACCGCCCACGCGCCCCGACGGTATCGACGGTCAGGAACGACGACGGCTGCGGTGATCGTCGCGCCGACGATGCGGCGGGTTGCCGACTTCAAGCATCACCCGCCGGCTTGCCGTCCATGCAAACGTGTACGCACTGATCAGCGCCAACGCCAGGGGCGGAAGTACTGCCGCATCGCGCAACATTTGGTACCACATCTCTCATCCTCCATGGCTCTGCGTTGAAGCTGGGATGGGGCCGAAATGAATGCCAACGAAATGTCTTAGGCGTTGACTGCATGATTCTTGTTAGGAGGAGCACGGGCCGTGCGGTCGTCGTTGACTCCCCCGTTCACCGAAAGGGCCTCGCCACCAGGAGAGGGGCTGGGCCCGCGGCCTGGCGGATCAGACGACCGTCATTTCGGCATGGTGAAGACCGTCAGCGTGCCGCCCGGCTGGGTGTGGCGTGACGGCACTTCATAGGCGCCGACGGTGCTTGGCCCTGCCTTGCTCTCGGTAATGCCGGCCGCCAGGCCAATGCCGACCCAGCCGCCGACGCCGGACAGGACGCCGATACATTGCTGAAGGGACGACCGCCCCGCCCCCGATCCCTCTTGAAAAAGGAAGCGATGCGGAAGAGGCGACAGCAAATACATCAGGCAAACGAAATTTATCGGCGTTTGAATGCAAGAATTGTGCTATGTTTGGTCATGGACACCGAGCTTGCCAGGACCTTCCTCGAGATTGTTTCGACCGGCAGCTTCATTCGGGCTGCCGAACGGCTCAACGTCGCCCAGACGACCGTGAGCGCGCGAATCCAAGCGCTGGAGCAGCGCGTGGGACGGCCGCTGTTCGTGCGAAACAAGAGCGGAGCGTCCCTCACGCCGGCGGGGGAGCAGTTTCTGCGCTTCGCGCCGTCATTTGTGCAGTTGTGGCAGCGCACGCTGCATCAGGTTGCCGTTCCACCCGGACACAGGGCAGTGCTGGTCATTGGCAGCGAAGTCAGCCTGTCGCAGCCGCTGCTGCTCGATTGGGTCCTGTGGATGCGCCGCTCGCTCCCCGACATCGCGCTTCGCGTTCATGTCGACGTGCCGCAGGACCTCATCAACCAAGTGGCCGCGGGGCTGGTCGACGTTGCCGTCATGTACGCGCCGCAGCATCGGCCGGGGATGAAGATCGATCTGCTGGTGGAGGAAAGGCTGGTCCTGGTTACGACGGATCCGGAGCTGCGTCCCGAGGACGGCAGGAACTATGTACACGTGGACTGGGGGCCGGACTTCGCGATTCGCCACGGCACCTGCTTTCCAGACCTTGCACCTGGGCTGTTTGTTGATCTCGGCCCGCTTGCACTCGACTACGTTCTCGCCGCCGGCGGATCGGGCTATTTCAGGATGCGCGTCGTCCAGCCCCACCTCGAGTCCGGAAGGCTTCATCTCATGCCAGGGGCACCCGAGTTCTCTTATCCGGTCTATGCCCTGTATTCTGCGAATGCGGACGATGCTGTGGTAGGCGCAGCGCTGGCTGGGCTGAGAGAGGTCTCGAGTCCTCTGAGCGAGCGGGATCAACTCTGAGTTCTGTGTGGGCGTGGTCCCATCGGGAAGCGCGTAACGCGACCGGGCCACTCTTGACTTCGAAATCCAACCTCCCATGTACAAGGGGCCATGATGATCGTCGTACACACATTCGCTGCTCTTCGACGATCGGGGTGCCGTCCCGCAGATGGGACGCCCCCGAGTTCGGCATAGGATTCGCAACCGTAGTCCTGCCGGCTCGGGGCCACTCAAAAAAAGTCCCAAGATCAAGATTCTCGATTCTGGTGGCCTGTGCGCGAATCCGGCGTGAACGGCTGTTGACGCGGTCTCTCGTTCGGTCGTGCGCTCAGGTTGCCGGGAATGGCCGACGACCGTCGTCGCCGATGGGTGCATGGCGACCAAGACCTGGCGGCCGAATCGTCCGCCGGATTCGAGCATTGTCGACAACTCCCGCCGGCGGCCGCTTGAAGCGGCCCGGTTCGCTTGATGAGAGCACGCGTCATGACCTGGATCCATGGTTTGAAGTCCTCTGTTTGCCATTTCCTCGCAATTCGGCGACGCGAGTCAGTGCGGCTCCGCACGGCGTCTGTCTTGGATCGGTCGGACGACCGACTGCTGGCCGGCATCGGCGTCGCCCGCAGCCGGGTTGCGGACTATGCACGCGAGGTCGCGCACACGGCCGTCCCAGCCGCGCCAATGAAAAGCATTGGCCGAAAGGGCATGCTGGCGCGGTTGAAAACCTGGAGGGACAAGCGGGTGGCGATTCGCGAGCTTTCCCTGCTGGACGACCGACTCTTGCGGGACATCGGAATCGAGCCCGGTTGGGTCGATGATGCAGTCGTCGCCGCGCTGCGCAAGCGCGATGACCATGCTGCAAACCAACCGGCGGCCGAACTGTCGGAGGCTATGCAAGAGAGTCCAGTGCGTGCCCACCATCAGCCTCCGGTCCCGGCAACGACATGCGCGAATCCGCGCGCGCCGATGCGCAGCGGCGATCGAGCGACGATCAGGGCCGACCGGGCACCCGACGCCCACGCGTTGCAAGCGCGGGCCGCGAACCGATACGGCTCTCCAAAACGTCGTCGTGCGGCGGCGGGCATGTGAGACGGACCGCGACTATCGCACATCGAAGACGTCGCGGGGTTCCGACGTCAGGAAGGGGCACTTGCCATGTGGCGTTCCGATGCTGATTTGCGAGTCGCCAATCACGCGCCGGGCCTAATTTCGGATGGCGCCGAAGCGCGATCCTGGACGCAGTGCGACTTGGCAGTTCACGTTCCCGACTAGCCTCGTGCTTCGGCCGGTGCATGAGCGACAAAGGAGGACTGCAGTGCTACCCATTTGGAAAACCGCACCTATCGACCGCGCCGCCGACCCCAAGGCAGCCACAGGCCATCCGCCCGCTGCCATAGGTCGAACGGCGCAAACGAACCCGGCCGTATCGGCACCGTGCGATGTCGTGGAGCAAGCCTCCATCGACTCCTTTCCCGCAAGCGACCCGCCGGCATGGATACATGGGGTCGATACAGTGGACGGTCGCTTCCGAAGCGATTGACCGGCGAGCGTACCAGCCAACCTAACGAATGGGCTTGAGCGATGACCACGACACTTACAACTATGTCGATTGTGCTGACGGAACGGGACAATGAACGGCTCTCCGCGCTCGCTGCGGGCCAGAACAATGCATTTGCCGCAGTCAGCGGTATCCTGGCTCTCGAACTCGAACGCGCCTTGATCGTTGAGCCGGCGAAGGTGCCGCCGAATGTCGTCACCATGAACACTCGCGTATCCGTTCGAGACGAAGAATCCGGCGAGACGCGAGTGTTCACTCTCGTATACCCGTGTGACGAAGATTTCTCGATTGGCAATCTCTCCATTCTGACGCCGGCTGGCACGGCTCTGATCGGTCTGTCAGAGGGTGAAACGCTGGCATGGATCGCCCGCGACGGTCAGACCAGAGAGTTGACCGTGGTCGAAATCCTGTTTCAACCCGAGGCGAATGGCCGGTTCGACCTGTAAGGTCAGGTTCACCAAGCAGCCACCAGGACGCCGACGAACCGCTCCACCACGCCCAACAATTTCCGATGCAATCGGGTTGCGGCCCCGCATCACAAATGGAGGACGAGATGCAATCGAACGTATTGTCGCACTGTGATGGTCAACCGGACATCAAGGTCACGAAGTGGGATCTCGGCAGACTGCAACACCTGCTCGGCATCCACGCCACGACCTGGTCGTGGAAGGCCGTCGAGTTCTTGGTGCGGGAGTTGATGAGGGCACATATCGTGGACGAGAAAGATGTTCCGAATGACATCGTGACCATGAGGTCGCGGGTGGCGTTCCGTGTCGGCGATAGCGATCTCGATCAGGTGGCCACTCTGGCGTATCCCGGCGATCGGGACTATTACGACGACGCCCTTTCGGTCCTGACGCCGGTCGGCGCGGCGCTTATCGGCGTTTCGGAAGGGCAGTCGATCGCCTATCCCGCACCGGATGGGCGTCTAGCGTCGCTTAGGGTTGTGAAGATCATGTCGCAGCCGGAGCGCACAAGCCGGACCGACAGAGAATCGGTGCGGCCGCCCTGTTAGGCGGAACGCTGGGCTCCAAGATGGCCATCGGAGGCGAGCGACCGGATGTACGATTCCGGTCCTCGCCCCACCGCGCTCTCATTTCTGGCCGTCACTTTGGAATGGTGCGAAAGCGAGGAAGATCACGAGCACGGCCTCTTGGGGCGCATACCGGCACAACCATTAGAGGCGAAAAAGCCGGGCTTCCGCCGACTGCCTGCTCCGATGGCCGCTCGAGACGGCAGCTGAACGACTGAATCCACGCGGCCCGCCTTCGGCGACCGCCCGGTTGGGCGCCGTGTGCACGGAGGTGGACCCATGAACGATGCGTTTCACATAGAAGATCCGATCACGAGCCTCGATAGAACCGATCCGGAAGCGGTTCGCCGCTTTATCGAGACCGCACATCCCGTGGATCTGGCCGCATATATCGACGATCTCCCGCCGGACTCCGCGATACAGCACCTCCTTGCGATTGCGTTGCCGCGTCGCGTCAAGGTCTTCGGCTATTTGCGATTGGACACACAAGTAGCTCTGGCCGGGCTGTTTGACCGGCGTCAGCTCGTAGAAATCGTCACCGAAATGAGCGCGGACGATCGGGCCGACCTCTTCAATCATTCGTCACCGGAGGAGCAGCAGATTCTGCTCCGGGGCCTCGCCCAGGCCGAGCGGGACGACATCGGTCGCCTCGCAGCGTTTGCCGAGGGCACGGCCGGCGCCATCATGACGTCCGACTATGCAACGCTGGCGCCGGAATTGACCTCGCGGGATGCTATCGAGGTGCTTCGTCGCGAAGCCCCCGACAAGGAAACGATCTATCGCGCCTATGTACTCGATCGGGACCGCCGGCTAGTCGGCGCGATCCGGCTCCAGGATCTGATTCTCGCCGCCGCGGACGCAAGCGTCGCGGACCTCATGGAGCGCGAACCCTTGGCGGTCGCCTTGGACGAGGATCAGGAGGACGTCGCCCGCAAGATCGGCCGATATGACATCCTTGCCCTGCCCGTCGTCGACGCCGACGGCAGACTTGTCGGCATCGTCACGCACGACGATGCCCACGACGCCCTGCAGGAGGAGACAACCGAGGACTTTCACAGGATCGGCACCGTCGGCAAGCTAACGCAGGGCATACGCGATGCCGGCGTTGGCATTCTCTATCGGAAGCGGATTCTCTGGCTGATTCTCCTGATTTTCGGGAATCTCTTCTCGGGCGCCGGGATCGCCTATTTCGAAGAGATGATCGTGACATATGTGTCCCTCGTGTTTTTTCTCCCGCTCTTGATTGATAGCAGCGGCAACGCCGGCTCGCAGGCCGCGACCCTAGTGGTTCGCGCTCTGGCCACAGGCGACGTCACGCTCAAAGACTGGGGACAGCTTATCGGCCGAGAACTTCTGGTTGCACTCGCCCTGGGCGCGACCATGGGCCTGGCGATTGCCCCGATCGGAGTTGCGCGCGGCGGTCCGGCAATTGCACTCGTGGTGGCGGTCACCATGGTGCTGGTAGTTCTTGTCGGAAGCCTAACCGGCATGTCCTTGCCCTTTCTCCTGAGTCGCCTCAGACTCGATCCGGCAACGGCAAGCGCGCCACTGGTGACGACGATCGCGGACGCAATCGGCGTGGTTCTGTATTTCTCGATTGCCGCTGCGTTCCTGGGCACGTGAATCGAGTCCAGGGGCGTGCTGGCTCGATCTCACCGTACTTTGCTTGACCTAGGCGGCGGTCGTTCGCGGCCGACTGATCAGAACATCGCAAGCCGCGTCCCGGAGCAACCGCTGGGTGACACCGCCCAGCAGGACCTGGCGTATGACGCCGTGCTCATACGGCCCGACGGCTATCAGATCGACGCTTGGGCTCCACGTCATGCGGACCAGGGAGCTGGCTGGCTCGCCTTCGACCACCTTGATGCGTGGAGCAGGTTGGCGCCCTGCGAACTGCGTCGCCAAAACGCGCATTCGATCATTTGCGTGATCCGCCAACGAACGCCGAAACGCCGCCATCCTCGCCTGACTGGTTCCTGCACGCAGCAGTATCTGCTCGAATTGCGCCGACACATGCGTGACATGAACAAGCTGGAGTCGCGTACCAGGACACATCGCGGCGGAGAGGAGCGCCGCGGATTCTGAACCATCCGAAGTGTCGACGGCCACAATGACGTTCCGATAGGCCCGTTCGATGCGGCGTTTGACGATCAGGACGGACGATGGCGTCGCTCGAATGATTCGGTCGGCGGTCGAGCCGATCACCTTCTCCAAAATGGATCGGCGCTGGTGGGCTCTCAACACGATCAGGTCGACACCGAGGTCGTTCGAGATCTCGACGACCCGCGAAGACGGCGAGCCGACCTCGACTCGAATGTCGACCGTGATCCGGCCCAGATCGTGCGTCCGGATTGCGTCCTCGACCCGCTCCCGCGCCAAACTCCGTGCTTGCTTTTCGATCAGGTGCCTTTCGGCCACATCTATGCCTTGCGCGCCGAACTCGCCGGTGATGTGGACGATGGTGACTCGCGCGTTGTGGGCGTGCGCGAGCTCGAATGTGCGCGCCAACGCGGCCTTGTTCTGTGGAAATTGATCTACCGCCACGAGAATGTGCTTTACCTCGCCCATCGCAATTGAACCCCTGTTCCGCTGTCGCTCACCATACCCGACGCCCCTGAAAGCGTCGGCCGAGACAGCCGGCGGATCATACAGTATTCGGCCCCGACTGAAACTGCGGGCGAGGTGCACGGAATGCCGGGCTTAGGCCTCGCTCGTCGTCAAACACATGATGCAATGTCACAGCTCTCCAGTAGCCCTTCGCCGGGCCAAAGCGGCGAAGGAGAGCGTCAAGTGGCGGCAGAGACCGGGTTTGGAACAAAAGCCATGCAGGACCGATGAAGTCCGCCCGCGCGGCCGTCGCGCTCATCTGCATCGATCGAGCCATGTTCGGGGTCATCAGTGGACAGAGCGCGGTCCTTGCCTCGCTGTCCAAGCCCCGATTGCGGTTCCGCGCCCAAAACTGGGCCCTGCGCGATCAACCGGATGTCCTGCGCCTTCGGCACCAGGTGGAGGTTGATTCCCCAGACCTGGGCTTCGGCGGTCGGAACCTCGGCATCGCTCGGACGCAAGTGGCAGATGGGCGACGTCAAGCTACTCGGCGCGCTCGCTGCCTGGGTCGGCTACCCACCATCGTGCTCGACGCCGCCGGCGCCGAGCTGCTCTGGGCGGTAGCGTGGCCGTCCGCCCGGTCCGATGCAGATACCGGCGGCATCCGCCGCGCGGCCCGGCTCGACCCCGCCCGGCGGCTGCCCTTCGGCCCCTTTCTCTGCCTCGCCGGCTGGCTGGTCTGGCTCTACGGCCCGCTTGTGCTCGGCTGACCGAGATCGAGGGTCGGCGGCGCCCGCCCCGCACGCCGCAGACTACCGAGCCCCGATCTGAAGCTTGCTGGCGGACGTCAGCAAGTAAAGCTGGTTGCGCGCTTTCGCAACCGCCGACAGTTGACGCCCCTCTGGGAATCCAGAGAGGTGTTTTGCATTGGGGCTCACGTCAGCGGAAGCCCGTGCGTTGCAGGCACTTCTCCGTCTCCTTGTCAACGAGGGCCCAGGAGACCAAGCCGTGCGGAATGCCCTTAGCCTGAAGCCGCCGGAACCGCTCGAGCCCGATCGGCGGCAAGAGGCGCCATTCGAGATCTGCGAGGAGCAGGTGGCGGTGCGCCGCTGACTGGCTGAACTGCCGTTCGACGCGGTCTGGCCGGCGACAGTCTGCAACCCCCGACGCGCAGGTCAGCTCGCGCCGAGCTCGGCCAGCATCTGGCCGGTGGTGACCTGGCGGCAATAGCCCTTGATGGCGCGCAGCGACGCCTGGTGGCGCTCCTCGCTGTAGGTCAGGCAGGCGTCGGTCACCTGGGTCACGAGATAGCCGAGATCGCAGGCGTCGCGGATCGCCGACTCGACGCACTGGTCGGTGACGATCCCGCTGAGCACCAGCTGCCGCACGCCGAGATTGCGCAGGATGTAGTCGATATGGGTCGAGACGAACACGCTGCTCGACGATTTCGGCAGGCGGATCTCGTCCGCGGCGGGCGCCAGCTCGTCGATCACCTGGCCGTCCCATGAGCCGCGCGGCACGTTGAAGCCGGTGATCTTGTAGTCGAGGCTGCGGTCGCGGCCGTCCAGCGTCAGGCTCTCGATCGTGGTGTACATGACCTCGATCCCGGCATTGCGGAACGCCCGCTGCAGAAGCTGCATGTTCGGCACCACGCGCGCCGAGAGTTCCCCGAAGAACCAGCCGTAGCGCATCTCGAACTCGGCATCGGGCAGGTCGCGGAACTCGCCGCCCCGGCGCGTGGCGGCGAAGTTCTGCACGTCGATGAACAGCAGGGCGGATTGCCGCGGCTCGAGCGGCAGGTCGCGCGTCAGAATGGCGCTCATCTGGGCCTCATGGGATGGGATAGATGCGGCGGGCATTGTCCTGCGCCACCATGCGGATGATTTCCTCGGCATCGGCGGTCGAGCAGAAGCCGTCGGCCAGCCAGCGATCGAGGGTCTTCCGCAACGCCCGGCGGAACAGCAGGGCGCCGAGATAATAGAGCTCGGCCAGTCCGAACGCATCGGAGCTGTAGAGCAGCTTGGAGTACTTGCCCATCTCCATCGCCTCGCCGAGGATGTCGGCCGACATCGGCGCGGCGTAGTTGAGGATCACGCCGACGTCGTAGTAGACGTTCTGGAACACCTCCGACAGCCACGCCGCCTCGCGCTGGAACGGGTAGTTGTGCAGCAGCGTGATCGGCACCTCCCATTTCTCCATCGCCGCGATGAAGTCGGTGAAGTGGGTGGGGTCGCAGGCATGCATGTAGACGTCGGGATCGCCGAACCCGACATGGACCTGCATCGGCAGCCGCCGCGTCCGGCAGATCTCGGCGCCGACCCACAATCCGTGGCGCACGATGGCCGGGTCGGACAGGCGCCACGTGCCGGCCGCCTCGGCGGCCCGGAACCAGCCGTCGGCGGCGGCGGCGACCGCATCGGCGCGCGGCGCGGTCTGGTCGATCTTGAAGGTGCAGCGATAGGCGACGATGGTCTTGAGGCCGACCGCCCCGGCGGCCCGCTCGGCCAGCCGGTCGGCAATCGCGCTTCCGAGGGCAGCGGCGGACACCCCCGATTTCGCCACCTCCTCGATCACCGATTCGATGCGCACGACTTCGCGCGCGGGCCGGGCGGCGACGTCGGCCATGGCGCCGACATCCAGGATCGCCGCGCTGCGATGGCCGGTGTCGATCAGGAGCTGATCGAGGCCGCTGCCGCGCATCAGTCGCCGGTTGACCTCCTTCGCGCCGAGGTCGAGGCGCCGCGCCACATAGGCCTCGGGCGCGCAGGACGGCTCGAGATCGAGCAGCGGCGCGCAGAACCGGCGGATCGCGAGGCCGAGCGGCTTCTGGAACTCGGTGGTGCCGGCCGGCGCCGGGCGGTAGCTCTCGCTGAACAGCGCCTGGAACTCCCTGAAGTCGAGCTCGGCCGGCGAGACGCCGTGGCAATGATGGTCGACCAGCGGCAGGTCGAGGGCGGCGGCGGCGAGCGGCGGGTCAGTAGGCATCGCGATAGCGATCGCAGATCGCCTCCGGCGTCGCATCCTTGAACATCTCGATCTCCATGCGCTTGACCGCGGTGTAGGACTGGTACATCAGCGGCGACATCCAGCCCTTGATCGCCGGCTCGGCGTCCATCGCCGCAAGCGCCTCGGCGAGCGAGCCCGGCAGCGGCCGCACCCCGAGCTTCGCCCGCTCGGCGTCGCTCAGCTCGCCCGGGTCCTTGTCGAGCGCCGGCGGCAGCGGCAGCTTCTGCCTGATGCCCTCGAGCCCGGCCCGGACCACCGCGCCGATCGCCATGTATGGGCTGGCGGTCGCGTCGATCGGGCGCACCTCCATGTTGAAGGCGCCGGCGCGGCGCGCCGGGTCGCGCTCCGGCGAGGGGCAGATGCGGACCGCGGCCTCGCGGTTCTGGATGCCGAAGCTCGCATAGCCGCAGGACCAGTGATGGGGCCCGAGGCGCATGTAGGAGACCGGCGAAGGCGCCAGCAGGGCGCAGATCGCCGGCAGCAGCCGCATCACGCCGGCGATGAAGTGCCTGGCGACCGCGGCCGCCTCGCCGGTCCCGCTCGCGTCGAAGGCGGCGTTGCCGCCATGCGCGTCGCGGAAGCTGAAATGCAGATGGGCGCCGTTGCCGATCGCGCCGGGCATCGGCTTCGGCGACAGGCTGGCCTTGAGCCCGCGCCGGCGCGCCACCTCGCGAATCACCTCGCGGGTGATGGCGCAGCGGTCGCCGGCGGCGGCGCCGAGCGCCGGCGCGCAGGACACCTCGTACTGGGCGACCCCGTATTCCGGCTCGATCGTCTCGGGATCGACGCCGGCCGCGGCGAGCGCCCGGCCGAGATCGCCGATGAAGTGCGCCGCCTGGCGCATGCTGCCGAGCGAGAACGGCGCGCCGGGCACGAAGTCCGGCCCCGACAGCAGGAACTCGTGCTCGAAGGCGGCGAGAAACTGCAGCCCGGTCTCGGCCTCGAAATCGGCGAGCGCCCGGTTCATGAATCCGCGCGTGCAGCAATCCCAGCCGCTGCCGTCGGCCATCATCGAGTCGCACATGAAGAAATGCAGCGGCGGCGCATCCTCCCAGATGGCGACCCGGGTCTCGCTCTCCGGTACCGGCACCTGCCGCACCTCCAGCATCGGCCCCCAGGGATTGGGCGCGATGTCCTCGAAGGGCGTGAGCGCCTGCCCGGCGACCGCCCAGCCGAGGCCGTGGGTCATGCGCCGCGCGATCTCGCGCGCCGGCACGCCGCGGCAGCGCGTGATCCCGACATAGTCGCTCCAGGCGAGATAGATCACCTCACCGTCCGTCATGCCGTCGCCTCCTGGTCGTCGGTTTCCTGCTGCGGCGCGCGCCGGCCGCCGGGGTGTCCTCCGCAGTCCATTCGAAGCCGGTGCGCAGCGCCTCGAGATCGCGGATGCGGCGGATGCCGTCGCGGCCGGCCCGGCGCATGACCGCCGCGATCAGGGCTTCGCACAAGGCGAAGCCCGGCACCATGGAATCGAAGGGCGAGGGCGAGGTGACCTCGGTCACCAGCACGTGGTCGGCGAACTGGGCGATCGGCGATTCCCAGGGGTCGGTGACCAGCAGCACGGCGGCGCCGCGCTCGCGGGCCTGATGGGCGAGCCGCACCGTATCGGCCTGATAGCGCCGCACGTCGAACAGCACGATGGCCGACTTGGGTCCGACCTCCAGCATCTGGTCGGCCCGGGACTGCAGCCCGTCGCGCAGGGTCCGGACGTTCGGGCGGATCTGGAACAGATGGAGGTACAGCATGTCGGCAAACATCTGGGTGAAGCGGCCGCCGGTCAGCACCAGCCGCCGGCGGGCGTCGGCGAGAACGTCGACGAAGGCGTCGAACCCGGCCGGCGAGATGCGCTCGAAGCTCGAGCCGATGGCGGCGGCGAAGATCTCGCGCGATTGGGTCAGCAGGTCCCCGCGCCGCCCCGCCGGGGTCTTGGCGAACAGCGACAGCGGGCTGTTGCGCCGCTCCTCGAGCTCGCGCCGCAGGGCGCGCTGGAAGTCGCCGTAGCCGGGATAGCCGAGCTTGGCGGTCAGGCGGATGACGCTCGGGCCACTGACCCCGGCGCGTTCCGCCAGGCTGGCGATGGTGTCGAGCCCGGCCAGCATGCCGCTCGCGAACAGGATGCGCGCGACCTTGTGCTCGGCCGGCGTCATCTCCGCGCCGGCGGCGCGGATGCGATCGGCGATGGTGCTCGGCCGGGCCCCTCTCCCCATGTAATGGATGTTACAGGTCGGGCCGGTGCTGTCAATTTTGTAATGCGCGCATTGACGCCGTCGTAGCCGCGCCGCTAGGATGCCGGAGTGCCAATGCGTGCATTGCGGATCGGGGAGTGGGCCGGGTGATTGCCGGGTCGTCACCGCTGGGCGCGCCCGGGGCGGGTGCCGGCGCGGCGCTTCCGGCGGTCGCTGTCTCGCCCTGCGCGGTCTTCGGCGCCCGGCGCGCGCCGGTGCGATGAGCGGGGAGGCGGGCATGACTCCTGCGCATCTGCCGTATCGGCTGGTGAACGCGGCCGGTGGCGGCGGCTTGGTGATCATCTGCGACCATGCCAGCAACGTGGTGCCGGCGGAACTCGGCGGGCTCGGCCTCGACCGCGACGCGCTGTCGCGCCACATCGCCTGGGACATCGGCGCCGCCGGCATCGCCGAGCAGGTGGCGCGGCATTTCGATGCGCCGGCGGTGCTGTGCGGCACCTCGCGGCTGGTGATCGACTGCAATCGCCATCCCGACGATGCCGGTGCCATCCCGGAGGTCAGCGACGGCATCCGGATCCCGGCCAATGCCGCGCTGCCGGCGGCGCAGCGGGCGGAGCGGGCCCGGCGCTTCTTCGAGCCCTATCATGCCGCGGTGGCCGGTGCGATCGCGGCCCGACTCGCCGCCGGGCACCGGCCGGCGATCCTGTCGATCCATTCGATGACGCCGCAGATGGGCGGGCGCCACCGGCCCTGGCAGATCTCGGTGTCCTCGGGCACCGATCGCCGGCTCGCCGATCCGATGCTCGCGGCGTTGCGGCGGGTGACCGGCATCGTGGTCGGCGACAACGAGCCCTACAACATGGATCCGGCCGAGGACTACAGCATCCCCGCGCACGCGATGCAGCGCGACCTCCTGCATCTGCAGATCGAGTTCCGCCAGGACGAGGTCGCCAGCGCGCCCGGCATCGCGCGCTGGGCGGCGATCTTCAGCGCCGCCCTGGAGCAGGCATTGCGCGCCGGTTGAGCCGCCGGGCCGTCACTGCAGGGACCGTGCGGGCGAGGCCCCCTGCCAGCCCTGCAGAATCAGGATGCCGGCACGATGGGCGGCCCGGGCCGCGCCGCGGTTGCCTTCGTGAACGGCGACGACCGCACCCTTGATCAGCATGTGCCAGGTCTGGGCAAA
Source organism: uncultured Rhodospirillaceae bacterium (assembly GCA_964372215.1). Lineage (GTDB taxonomy): Bacteria > Pseudomonadota > Alphaproteobacteria > Dongiales > Dongiaceae > DAIMFL01. Next base: position 101,405 of record CAYJQC010000015.1, on the reverse strand, counting down.
CTCGGCGGGATCGTGGAGATCGGCCGCCGCCGCGAATCCCTCGATGACGGCGCGCATGTTCGCGAGATGCTCGACCGCCGCGCGGCGCACCGCACTGCCGGGCTTGGACTGGATCAGCGTGGTGACGAACGAGCAGCCTTCGAAGTCGTCGCGCTGGAACCATTCGTGAAGCACGTCGAAGATCGCCAGCAGCCGGGCGCCGGGGTCGGACGCCCGCCGCAGCACCTCGGCCTCGAGCCACTGCACGGTCCATCGCTGTTCGCGCCGGGTGAGGAAGGCGAGGACCAGACCTTCCTTCGACTGGAAATGCCGGTACAGGCTCATCTTGGCGACGCCCGAGCGGGCGACGATCGCATCCACCCCGACCGCGCCGATGCCGTGGGTCGCGAACAGCGCATATGCCGCCTCGAGGATGCGTTCGCGGGCCTGTGACGTTTCGCCCGGTGTTCTGGATTGCTGGGATTTCGCAGCCACGTGATTCACCTCTCGAATCTGCGGCAACCATGGCCGGTGGACTCGGCGCATCAGGTCAGTGCGCAGCGCGGCTCCACATCGCGGCCGGAACGGGCAACCCTACGCGACCGGGGCCGGGCCCGTCCATCGGCGGCAAGCCCCCGTTCCGCCTGTGTTTTCCGGAGGCGCCGGGGGCCTCGCCGCATGCTGGACCATGGCCGGCGCAATCCGGACGATCAAAGCCTGTCGGCCGCCGGCGCCGGTACGCTGATCCGGCGCGGCGTTTCTGCCGGGGCAGCGGCGGTGCGGCGCCGCTCGACCGGGGCGCGGAGCGCTGCCGTCTGGTGCTGGTGCGCTAATGCGCCGAGCGCTGCGTGATCAGGTTCGCGTGCTTTTTCAGGTCGGGCAGCAGGGCGAAGCCGAGACCCGGCTTGTCGCCGGGATAGGCGTGGCCCCGCTCGATGCGCGGCAGCTCGGTCACCACGTCGCGATACCAGCCGGCGTAGTAGGCCCGCACCATCTCCTGGATCATGGCGTTCGGCGCGTTGAGCGACAGGTGGATCGAGGCGGCGAGCACCACCGGCCCGGTGCAGTCATGGGGCGCGATCGGCAGCTGATAGGCTTCGGCCATCGACGCGATCTTCTTCGCCTCCGACAGCCCGCCGCACCAGGACAGGTCGACGATGACGATCTGGGGAATGCGGCGTTCCAGCAGGTCGCGGAAACCCCAGCGCGTGCCGAGCGTCTCGGTCGCGGCGAGCGGAATCCGCGTGCCGCGGGCGAACTGCTCGAGCGCGCCGATGTCGTCGGCCCGGATCGGATCCTCGTACCAGTAGGGCGCGAACTCCTCCACCGCGCGGGCGATGCGGAGCGCGGTCGGCAGGTTGAACGCGTTGTTGAATTCCAGCATCACGTCGATGCGGCTGCCGACCGCCTTCCTGATCTTGCGGAACGGCTCCAGCCCGCGATCGAGGTCGGCCGGGTCGAGATGCATGGTGAGATTGCCGGTCAGATAGGGATCGAACGGCCAGATCTTCATCGCCGTGATGCCCTCGGCGAGCAGGCTTTCGGCCAGCTCGTCGGCATGGTTCATGAAGGCGTCGAGATCCTCGTAGGGTCCGGCGGTGGCCCGGCCGGCCTCGGTGCCGGCCTGGTGCTCCATACGCTTGGCGCCGTAGGCGTAGCCGGCGCAGGTGTTGTAGACGCGGATGCGCTCGCGCGAGAGCCCGCCCAGCAGCTGCCAGATCGGCTTGCTGACCGCCTGACCGAAGATGTCCCACAGCGCGATGTCGACCGCCGAGTTGCCGCGCATCTCGGCGCTCGTCGTGCTGAAGCCGAGATAGCCGTTCAGGTGCCGGGCATGGCGGTCGATCTGCAGCGGGTCCCTGCCGAGCAGATAGGGCGCGGCGACCTCGTGGACATAGGCGGCGACCGTCGCCGGATTGTAGAAGGTCTCGCCGAGGCCGATCAGGCCTTCGTCGGTGTGGATCTGCAGCCAGACCTGGTTCTCGGCGAAGCCGGTGAAACGCAGCGTCTCGATCGCGGTGATCTTCATGGCACCCCCTTGCGGCAGGACGCGATCCTAGAAGCTTGCGGCCACAGTCCGCAATTTCATAATATTGTCCAAAATATCGGAATCAGGAGAGGTCGCATGTCCAGCATTGCCCGGGTCGAGGTCATTCCCGTCGCCGCGCCGGAGCAGGCGCGTGACGATCTCGACGGCACCGTCGACACGGTGATCGTGCGCGTCACCGACGAGGACGGCCGCCACGGCATCGGCGAGACCGACGCGCCGCCGATGGTGGTGAAGAGCTTCGTCGAGATGCCGACCGCGCATCTGTGGAGCCGGAATCTCTCGGAGATCCTGGTGGGGGCCGATCCGCTGGAGACCGCCGGCCTGTGGAAGAAAATGTACGAGGGCACGTTCTGGCCCGGCCGGCGCGGCCTCGGCATCCACGCGCTCTCGGCGATCGACGTGGCGCTCCACGATCTCGCCGGCAAGCAGCTCGGGGTTCCCGCCTACAAGCTGATGGGCGGCGCGCGGCGCGAGCGGCTCCGGCCCTACTGCACCGTCTATCCCGGCCTGGCCCATGGCCGGTCGATCGCCGAGCTGATGCGCGAGATCGAGCGCCAGTTCGGCGCGGCGCTCGACACCGGTTTTCGCGCGGTGAAGATGGAGGTGCTGTTCTACGAACTGGTCAGCGACCGCGAGCTGGTCGGCCTGATCCGCGACGGAAGGCGCATGCTCGGCGACGACATCCTGATGGCGGTCGATTTCGGCTACCGCTGGCACAGCTGGCACGACGCATGCTGGGTGCTCGACCGCATCGCCGACTGCGACATCTTCTTCGCCGAGGCGACGCTCCAGCATGACGACCTGCGCGGCCATGCCGAGCTCGCGGCGCGCAGCCCGATCCGGATCGGCGGTGCCGAGGCGGCGGCGACGCGCTGGGAGATTCGCGAATGGCTGGAGACCGGCAAGGTCGCGGTGGTCCAGCCCAACATCACCCGGGCCGGCGGATTGACCGAGATCCGCCGCATCGCCGAGCTGTGCGAGCTGCACGGCGCCCAGGTGGTGCCCCATGGCTGGAAGACCGGCATCACCTCGGCGATCGGCCGGCATTTCCAAGCGGCCTGCCCGGCCGCGCCGATCTTCGAGTACGTCTCGCCCCGGGTGTTCGACAGCGCGCTCCGGCGCGAGCTGGTGTCGCCCGAGCCGGAGGTGGTCGATGGCTGGATGGAGCTGCCGACCGCCCCGGGCCTCGGCATCGAGCTCAACGAGGAGCTGGTCGCGCGCTGGCGGATCGATCGGGTTTAGAGCGCGATCGGATCGCATTCACGCATCGGATTGATTCAAACCAAGGCGATCTGGGTCTAGCGGACGCGGAAGCGCTCGATCGTCGCCTCGTTCAAGCTGACGCCCAGGCCGGGCGCCTTGGGCACCGCGACCATGCCGTCGTGGTCGATGTCGAAGCCCTCGTTGGTCAGCTCCCAGCGCAGCGGCGACTCGCTGGTCGAATACTCCAGCGGCTCCTCGGCCCGGTGCTGGGCCAGGAATCCCAGATTGCAGGCGATCGTGATGTTCGACTTGTAGCCGTGGGTGACCACCCGGCGGCCGCGGGCCTGGGCCAGGGCGGACAGCCGCATCAATTCGGTGAGGCCGCCGACCATGGTGACGTCGGGCTGGGCGATGTCGATGCGCCCGACCTCGAACATTTGGTCGTATTCGAAGCGGGTGGTGAGTCCGAGATCGCCGCCGCCGATCGGCACGCCGAAGCCCTGGAACCGGGCATGGCCCGCCAGGTCGTCGAGCGGCAGCGGGGCCTCGACCCAGAAGAAATCGTGCTCCTTGAATATCGGCATCAGCGGCAGGCCGTCCTCGGCGCGCGCCCAGGCGGTGGCGGCGTCGACCATCAGGCGGATGTCCGGGCCGACATGATCGCGGGCGGCGCGGATCAGCCCGGCGGTCTTGTCCAGGTCGTCGCGCCAGAACGGGTCGGCGACGATCTTGATGCATTTGAGCCCGAGCTTGAGGCCGCGGTCGATGGTGCGCCGGACCTCGTCGGGAGTCTCGCCCAAGGGATAGACCGTGCCATAGGCCAGCACGCGCTCGCGCCTGGCGCCGCCGAGCAGCTCGGCGAGCGGTTTTCCCGCGACCTTGCCGCGGATGTCCCACAGCGCGATGTCGATGCCGCTGATGGCGTGGATCACCACGCCGCGCCGGCCGTAGTAGCTGGTGGCGTCGTACATCGACTCCCAGAGCGCCTCGACCTCGCGCGGATCGCGGCCGATCAGGATTTCCTTGAGGCCCATGGCGTGGCTGTGCGAGCGCGGCGCCTCGACGATGGCGCGAATCACCGATGGTACCGAGTCGACCTCGCCGATTCCGGTCACGCCGGAATCGGTGTGGACCCGGATCACGCAATTGTCGTACGACCCGTCGAAGGTGGCGCCGGTCCAGCCCGGCACCCTGAGTTCGATGACCTCGATGTCGGTGATTCGCATGCTCGCCCCTCGCCGTCGCCGTTGATCCCGCGGCGGCGCAAGATAGCAATGCCAAATATCGGACGATAGTGCAGAATGTCGGAAACAAGGCGGCGAAGCGGGGAACGGCGATGGTTGGGCGCAGGCGCAAGGCGGCGGCGACGGCGGATTTGGATGGCAGTTCCGGTTCGCGCAGCGTGCGGCGAGCGCTCGGAATCTTCGAGCTGATGCTGCAACGTGGCGAGCCGCTGGCGGTGGGCGAGATCGTCGCCGCGCTCAAGATTCCGAAATCGACCGCCTACGAGCTGGTGCGCACTCTGACGGAGACCGGCTATGTCGAGCAGCTGGGCAAGGACGGGCGGCTGTTCCTCGGGCGCCGCCTGTTCGAGCTGGGCATGGCCTATCGCGCCCAGATCGACCTGTTGAAGGAGGGCAGCCAGGTGGTGGAGGAGCTGCGCGACGCCACCGGCGAGACGGTCCAGCTCTCGGCTCTGGAGAACGGCATGATGCTGGTGCTGCTGAAGGAGGAGGGCAGCCGGCCGATCCGCATCATCAGCCGGGTCGGCTCGCGCGTGCCGGTGAACTGGGCGGCCGCCGGCCGGCTGCTGGTCTCCGATCTCGACGACGCGGCGCTGCGCGAGCTGTTGAAGACGCGGCTGCGGGAATCGCCGACCGGCAAGGCGCCGACCGATCTCGAGCAGTTCGTGCAGCAGGTGCGCAAGGTGCGCAGGCAGGGCTACGCGCTCGAGATCAACGAGACCAACGAGCATGCCGGTTGCGTCGCCGCGCCGGTGATCGACGCCTCCGGGCGCTGCGTCGCCGCCATCAGCATCGTCGCGCCCGAGCAGCGCCTGGGAAAGGTCAATCGCGAGAAGCTGGTCTCGGCGGTGCGCGACGCGGCGGAGCGGCTGTCGAGCCGGCTCGGCGCGCCGAGCGCCGGCTGAATCGCCCGGCGCGCCCTGCGTCGACAGCGCTAGGGGTGCCTTCCTTGGACCGGCGCGGGCCGCGACCCCCAAGGGTCCGACGCTGCCCCTTCAGGCCGAGCCTGCCGATGCGCCGGGGCGGCATTTTCCCGCATGCAACGCCATGAGCCGGTCGAGCAGCGTCGCCTCGGGCAGCGCCCCGCGCAGATGCTGCTCGATCAGCGCGCCGCCTGCCGCCTGGAACGCCAGATAGCCGGCATAGCGCGGCCGGATCCAGGCCGCCTCGATGGTCGCCCGAGTGGCCTCGTAGCCGTCGCCGAAGCGGGCATTGATCGCCGCATCCTCCCAGGCCGACGCTGCCGCCGGCTGGCCATGATGCGCGGCGAAGCTGCGCTGGGTCCCCGCCGCCATGAGATAGCGGACATAGTCCAGGGCGGCCTCGGGATCGGCACATTGCGCCGATACGCCGATGCCGGCGCCGCCGATGGTCGAGCCGCGCGGCCCATTGCCGTCGAGCCCGGGCAGGTCGAAGAACCGCAGCGGCGCGCGCATGTCGGCCTCGGCGTAGGTGGCATAGCAATAGACTGCCGGGCAGTACACCAGGTCGTCGCGCGCGGTCATCGCCTCGTGCAGCGCGATGCTGTTCCAGTCGAGCGCTTCGGCGGGACACAGCGCGACCAGCGCGCGCATCGCCTCCAGCGCCGTGCGCGCCGTATCGCGCTCGACCAGCGGCCGGTCGGGGGCGACCGCGCAGGGCCGGCCGAGATTGGCGCACAGGGTGAAGAAGGTCATCAGGCTGTGCACGCCCTTGAGCCCGATGGCGAGCCGTAGGCCGCGAGCATGCGCCAGGTGACCGAGGGCCAGGGTCTCCTCCCAGCTCAGCGGCGCCGCGCGGTCGAGCCGGGCGAGCAGATCGGGGCGGCCGACGGCGACCTGGCAGGCGGCGTCGACCGGCAGAGCCCAGACGTGACCGTCGAGACGATAGCTGGCAAGCGACGGGCCGACGAAGGCGTTCTCAAGCGCGTCGTCGACCAGCGCGTCGAGCGCCCGCAGGCAGTGCGCGGCGGCGATGTCGCCGCAGAACGGATGGTCGAGCACGATCAGGTCGAAGTCGCGCGCCAGCGCCTCGACTGGGGCGAACTCGAAGCCGTGCAGCGGCCGCGTCGTCCAGTCGACCGTGACGTCCGGTCGATGTTCGCGAAAACCGTCGAGCGTCCGCAGCAGCGGATCGACCGCCCGCCGATGTTCCCAAGTCATGCCGCGCAGCGTGATCGACGTCATTCCCGGCTTCCCTGTGTTGCGGGCGGCGGCAGGCTAGCACGGCGCGGCTTCAAGTCCATGTTGCCGCACCGGAGTCCGAATTGTCGGACATCGCCGCGACGCCGCTATCGCTGGATCGCCCCGGCGGCGGCACGCATGGCCCGGAGATAGTCGTCGAACCGGGAGTCGAAGCGCGCGACCGGCGCCGACAGGCCGATGGCGAAGCTCGCGGCGGTGCCGCCGACCGGCACGGCTAGGCAGCACAGGCCGGCCGCGAACTCCTCGCGGTCGGTGGCGAAGCCGGCATGCCTCACGCGATCGAGCTCGGCGTCGAGCGCTGCGCGGCCGACCAGGGTCTGCGGCGTGCGCGGTTCGAGCGCATGGCTCGCCAGGTAGCGTTCGCGGGTCTCGGCCGGCGCCAGGGCGAGCAGCAGCTTGCCGGTGGCGCGGGCATGGGCGTGCTGGGAATAGCCTTGCGGTACGGTGATCGCCTGGATCGCGTTGCTGCCGGGCACCGCGGCCAGGTTCACGATCTCCCCGGCGCGCCAGCCCACCGCATAGGCGGTCTCGCCGGTTTCGACCGCGACCCGGCGTACCAGCGGCGCCAGATGCTCCGGCGGCGAGAGCTGGCGCACGAACGCGTCGGCCAGCAGCGCGGTTTGCAGCCCGAGCACATGGCGGCCCTGCTGGTTGCGCACCAGCATGCCGCTGCCGACCAGGGTGTGGAGCAGGTGGTAGGTCGCCTGCCGGCCGAGGGCCAGCGCGCCGGCGATCTCCATCGCCCGCAGCCCTTCGTCGCTCCGGGCGACGGCGACCAGAATCGCCACGGCACGCGCCACCGACTGCACGCGCGGCTGTCGTTCCGGCGCTGCCTCCGGCGGCATCGCCGCCATGTCCGACCCGGGTTTCGACATCTGGAATCCGCGCCCCGCTTAATCAAGTGTATCAGAATATGATAATCAGATCATAAGTTGACACAAGTCCCTCACGCGCCCTACCGTGAAGTCGCACCTGGACGACGGCCGTGACGACCGCGCGTACGAACACGGCACCACGGCACGACAAGAGCCGGGACGCGGGGAGGCAGGAATGTCGGCGACCGGCGGCATCGAACGGCGGGAAGCGCGGCCGATCGCGGCGGCCGACGCGGCCTTCGCGCTCGACGCCTATCGTCGCATGGCGTTCATCCGCGCGTTCGAGCGGCGCTGCTGGGACCTGAGCGCGCGCACCCCGCCGGCGATCGCCGGATCGCTGCATTTCTGTGCCGGGCAGGAGGCGATCCCGGTCGGCGCCGCCGCCGCGCTGGAGCCGCGCGACCGCGTCGTCGCCACCTATCGCGGCCATGGCTGGGCGCTGGAAACGCGGATCGCGCCGGCCGAACTGCTGGCCGAGGTCTGTCACCGCGCCACCGGAATCAATGGCGGGCGCGCCGGCTCCGCCTATGTGATGGCGCCCGAGCGCGGCTTCATCGGCGAGAACTCGATCGTCGGCGCGGGCGCGCCGATCGCCTGCGGCGTGGCGATGGCCCTGGAACAGGCCGGCGAAGGCGGCGTCGCACTGGTCTCGTTCGGCGACGGCGCCACCAGCCAGGGCGCGCTGCACGAGGCGATGGTGTTTGCCGCTGGCCGCCGGCTCCCGGTGATCTTCCTGTGCGAGTCCAACGGCTGGTCGGAAATGACGCCGACCCGCGAGATCGTCAGGACCGAGCGTCTCGCCACGCGCGCCAGCGGCTGCGGCATCCGTGCCGCGACCATCGACGGCGGCGATCCCATCGCCGTCCGCGAGTCGGTGCGCCTCGCCCTGGCCGCGGCGCGCGCCGGCGAGGGGCCCTCGTTCCTGGAATGCCGCACCATCCGGCTGTGGGGCCACTACAACCGCGACATCGAGCACTACCGGCCCAAGGAGGATCGCGCCGCCGCCGAGGCGGCCGACCCGATCCGACTGCTGGCGGACCGGCTGCGCGACAGCGGCGTCGACGCGGACCGCCTGGCCGCCATCGGGCGCGAGGTCGACGGCGAGATCGAGGCGCTGAGCGACGCCGCGCTGGCGGCCCCGCTGCCCGATCCGGCGGGTGCCCGCGACCATGTCGTCGCGCAGGTCCCGGAACCGCACGCCTCGGTGCCGGTCGATGCGGCGCCCGCCACCGAGATGAGCTATGTCGAGGCGGTCAACGCCGCGCTGCACGACGAGCTGGCGGGGCGGCCGGACGTGGTGGTCTATGGCGAGGATGTCGGACATGCCGGCGGCATCTTCGGGGCGACCCGCAACCTGCAGCGCGAATTCGGCGCCGCCCGGGTGTTCGACACGCCGATCGCGGAAGCCGCGATCCTGGGATCGGCGGTCGGCGCCGCGATCTGCGGGCTGCGCCCGGTCGTCGAGATCATGTGGGCCGATTTCGCGCTGGTCGCGCTCGATCAGCTGATCAACCAGGCCGCCAACGTGCGCTACGTCACCCGCGGCGCATGCAGCGTGCCGATGGTGGTGCGCACGCAGCAGGGCGCGACGCCCGGCTCCTGCGCCCAGCACTCGCAATCGCTCGAGGCGCTGCTGGCGCATATTCCGGGGCTGCGGGTCGGGCTGCCGGCGACGCCGCAGGACGCCTACGACATGCTGCGCGCCGCGGTCGCGCATCCCGATCCCTGCATCGTCGTCGAGGCGCGCGCGCTCTATCAGCAGCGCGGGAGCGTGGCGCGACGGCATTCGGCGGAAGCGGTGGGTGGCGCCCGCCTGCGCCGGCCGGGCCGCGATGCCGTCGTCGTCTGCTGGGGAACCATGGTGGCACCCGCCCTCGCCGCCGCCGAGGCGCTGGCCGCGGCGGGCCGCGGCATCGCGGTGCTCGACCTGCGCTGGCTGTCGCCGATCGACGACGTGGCGATCGACACTGTGATCGACGATTGCGGCGGGCGCGTCGTCGTCGCCCACGAGGCCAACCTGACCGGCGGCATGGGGGCCGAGATCGTGGCCCGCATCATCGAGCGCAACGGCGATCGGCTGCACATCCGCCATCGCCGCGTCGGCACCCCCGACAGCCGGATTCCGGCCTCGCCCGTGCTGCAGCAGGCGCTGCTGCCCAACAGCGAGCGCATCGTTGCGGCGCTGAACGAGCTGCTGACGCCGGGCAGCCGGGCCGCGGCAGCGGTCGCCGGGAGGCGCTGACATGCTGCGGAGCGTCTGGCATACCTCGTGGACGGTCTCCGGCCTCGACCGCTCGATCGCGTTCTACCGCGATCTGCTCGGCTTCGAGCTGCTGAGCACGCGGACCCGGGTCGGCAAGTTCATCGAGACCGTCGTCGGCTTTCCGGATGCCGAGCTCCGCATCGCCTCGCTCGCAATTCCCGGCGCGCCGGTCGGCCAGTCGGCACACCATCTCGAGCTCATCGAATACGTCTCGCCCAAGGGCATCAAGCTCGACCTGCGAACCTGCAATACCGGCGCGGCGCATCTCGCCTTGGCCACCGACTCGATCCACGATACCCATGACCGCCTGAGCCGCCGCGGCGTCATCTTCGTGTCGCCGCCGGTGCGGATCGAAACCGGTCCCAATCCCGGCGGCTTTGCCTGCTACCTCCGCGATCCCGACGGCTTCACCATCGAGCTGGTCCAGCCCGCCCCGCCGGCGGATGCGGCATTCCCGGCCCCCAGACCGGCGCAAGCGCCGCTGTTCGATCTGTCCGGGCGGGTGGCGCTGGTGACCGGCGCGGCGCGCGGCCTGGGCGCCGTCATGGCCGAGGCGCTCGCCGGCGCCGGCGCCCATGTCGTGCTCAACGACATCGACGGCGCGGTGCTCGACGCGCGCTGCGGCACGCTTGCCGGACGCGGCCTGGCGGTCGAGGCCATGGCGTTCGACGTCACCGACGACGGCGCGGTGGCGGCGGCGACCGCGGATCTCGTGCATCGCCACGGCAGATTCGACATCCTCGTCAACAACGCCGGGATCGCCGTCTATGGCGGGGTCGAGGCGCATCGGCGCGACGACTGGGACCGGGTGATGAACGTCAATCTCACCTCGCTGTTCGTCGTCGGGCGCAGCGCCGCCGCCGCGATGCGCAAGGGCGGCTATGGCCGCATCATCAACATCGCCTCGGTCCTCGGGCTGGTCGCGCGACCCGGCATCGCCTCCTACGTGACGGCGAAGCACGGCGTCGTCGGGCTGACCCGTTCGATGGCGTCCGAGCTCGGCAGCGACGGCATCACCTGCAACGCCATCGCGCCCGGCTATTTCCGCACGCCCATGAACGAGTCGCTCGAATCCGACCAGGCGTTCGTCCGGATGATCGAAGCGCGCACGCCGCTGAAGCGCTGGGCCGAGCCCGAGGAGTTGTGCGGGCCGGTGCTGTTCCTGGCCGCGCCGGCATCGTCCTTCGTCAACGGCCACGTGCTGACGGTCGACGGCGGGATCACCGCCAGCCTGTTCTGAGGCCGGCAGTGTCGAGGCAGCCACGGGTTCGATCGCTGCGCCGCTGGCGTCCCGATTTCTTGACTCGGCAAAAGCAACACGGATACTGTTCAAGTCTAGATACCCGAACTGAATTCCGGCATACCGGAATTCGATGACAATGACCCGGGTAACCGGCCGGCGCCCCAGGGGCGAGGTCGGGAAAAGGGTTCGGACGCTGCAAGGGAACAGCTTTACGGGCGGGAGGATCAGACAATGAGGATGGCGACCCTTATCGCCGGAGTCGCGCTGGCAGGCAGCAGCCTCGCCGTCGCGTCCGGTGCGGCATTCGCTGCCGCTGGCGACGAATGCGTCAAGGTGCTGGGCTACGAGTGGAGCGGGGAAAAGCAGTCGATGGATCCCGCCGACATGCACTCGGGCGACGACGCCTATCACACCTTCGCGGTCTACAACCGCCTGGTGGATGTCGACGACAACTTCACGGTGCTGCCGGAGCTGGCGACCGACTGGTCGGTTTCCGACGACGGGCTGACCTGGACCTTCAAGCTGCGCCAGGGCGTGAAATTCCACAGCGGCAAGGACTTCACTTCGGCCGACGTGGTCTACAGCTTCAAGCGACTGCTCGATCCCGAACTCGGCTCGGGCGCGCTCGCGGTGCTGGCGTTCCTCGATCCGAACGGCATCTCGGCACCCGATCCCTACACCGTCACCTTCGTCACCCCGAATCCGGTGGTCGAGCTGCCGGTGCTGATCAGCAACAAGTTCACCAACATCGTGCCGGACGGCGCCACCCATGAAGCGCTGCGTCTGAAGGCCGACGGCACCGGACCGTTCATGCAGGAGCAGTTCGAGCCGAATGCGCCGGTCCGCATCCTGCGCAAGAATCCGAACTACTGGAACGCCGGCCAGCCCAAGGCCGACTGCCTGCGGATCACCGTGGCGCAGGAGCCGACGGCCGCCATGGCGTCGATCAAGGCCGGACAGGTCGATCTCGTGCTCAACGTCGATCCGGCGGTCATCCCGGCGCTCAAGGACGATCCGAGCGTGACGCTGCTGGAAACCGGCGCCTCCAACTCGATGACCATTTCGATGTGGGTCGATGCGCCACCCTTCGACAACATCAAGGTGCGCGAGGCCATGAAGGCGGTGGTCGACCGCCAGGCGATGATCGACACCGTCCTGCTCGGCTATGGCGAGCCCGGTGCCGACAACCCGGTCCCGCTCGGCAACCCGGCGTCGTACGTGTCGGAGGCGCCGAAGCAGGACATCGACAAGGCCAAGTCGCTGCTGGCCGAGGCCGGCCATCCCGACGGGCTGAGCTTCGACCTCTACACCGCCGAGGGCGTGCCCGGCATGGTGCGCATGGCGCAGGTCTATGCCGAGATGGCGAAGCCGGCCGGCTTCGACATCAACGTCATCGTCACCCCGGCCGAGAGCTTCTGGGACGACGTCTGGCTGCAGAAGTCGATCGTGACCTCGGCCTGGTCGATGCGGCCGCCCGGGGAGGGCTTGGCTGTCGCCTATACCCAGACCGCCAAGTGGAAGGAGACCCACTGGGAGCGGCCGGACTACGACGCCCTGCTGCTCAAGGCCAACACCACGGTCGACCCGGCGGAGCGGACCAAGCTCTACCAGCAGGCCGGCCAGCTGCTGGCGAGCGAGGGCGGGTTGATCCTGCCGATGTTCGTCCATCAGGTGCTGGCGCTGCGGAAAGGCTGCTCCGGCTACACGCCACGGGCGCAGAACTTCAACCTCAACTTCGAAGACCTGACCTGCCAGTAGGCTGAACTTCGGCGGCCCCCGCGGCGCATCGCGCGCCACGGGGGCCGTTTCTTGCCACGACAGCCCTGGGCGGCGGCGGTGGCGCCCCGATCCGGCATGACGGAGGACCGGAAACCTTGCCCGTGCTCCGACTGGTGATCGCCAGGGCGCTGCTGTCCCTCCTGACGCTCCTGCTGGTGTCGTTCATCGTCTTCGGCATGCTCGAAATCCTGCCCGGCGACGTCGCCACCCGTATCCTCGGCCGCGACGCCACGCCGGAATCGCTTGCCGTGCTGCGCGACCGTCTCGAACTCGACCGCCCGGCGATGCTGCGCTACGGCGAATGGCTCGGCCACCTCGTGACCGGCGATTTCGGCCAGTCCCTGGTGAGCGGCCGGCGGGTGGCCGACATTCTCGGTCCGCGCATCTTCAATACCGTGCTGCTGTCGTTCTACGCCTTCCTGCTGTACATGCCGCTTACCATCATTCCCGCGATCATCCAGGCAGTCCGGCGCGACCGCGCGGTCGATCACGCCTTGTCGGCGGTGACCCTAATGCTGCTGTCGATGCCCGATTTCCTGCTGGCGACGATGCTGATGATCCTGTTCGTGATCACCCTGCCGCTGCTGCCGGCGATGTCGCTGGTCGATCAGAGTTCGGGGACCATCGAGTATCTGCGGGCGATGACCATGCCCGCCGTCACGCTCGCCATCGTCATGGCGGTGTACGCGGTGCGCATGCTGCGCGACAACCTGATCGAGGTGCTCGACTCCGACTATGTGCGGATGGCGGAGCTGAAGGGCCTGCCGGCGCGCCGCGTGCTGTGGCGCCACGCCCTGCCCAACGCCCTGGTGCCGACGCTGAACGTCACCGCGCTCAATCTCGGCTACCTCGTCGGCGGCGTGGTGGTGGTGGAAAAGGTGTTCAGCTATCCCGGCTTCGGCAGCCTGCTGGTCGACGCCCTGCAGCTGCGCGATCTGCCGGTGATCGAGGCCACGGTGGTGCTTGCCGCCTCGGTCTACATCGTCGCCAATCTGCTGGCCGATATCGGCGCGATCCTGCTGAACCCGCGCCTGCGGAACGCCTGAGCGATGGCGACCACCGCTCTGGGCTCCGGAGCCGACGGCCGCCTGGCGCGGCTCGCCCGCTACTGGCGCCGCGCGCCGCGCAGCTTCCGCATCGGGGCGGTGATCCTGGCGCTGCACGTCGCCGTCGCCGCGACCGGCTCGCTCTGGGCGCCCTACGGGTTCGCCCAGATGGGCACCGGCGCGCCGCTGGCGGGCATGAGCTGGGCGCATCCGTTCGGGGTCGACCAGCTCGGGCGCGACATCTTCAGCCGGGTGATCCATGGCAGTCACATCGTCATCCTGCTGTCCCTGAGCGGCACTGCGCTCGGCCTGGTCGTCGGCGCCGTCACCGGGCTGCTGTCCGGCTATCTCGGCGGCTGGTTCGACGATCTGCTGCAGCGCGTGCTGGAGGCGCTGATCAGTATTCCGTTCCTGGTCCTGGCGCTGCTCGCCATGGCCGCGGCCGGGCCGGAAATCGCCGGCAATCCGGTGCTGGTGGTCCTGGTGGTGGCGCTGGTCTATGCCCCGCGCATCTCCCGCATGGCGCGCTCCGCCGCCATCGACATCGCCACCCGCGACTTCGTGACGGTGGCGCGGCTGCGCGGCGAGAGCGCCTGGTCGGTGATGCGGCGCGAGCTGCTGCCCAACGCCACCAGCGTGCTGCTGGTCGAGTTCGCGCTGCGGGCCGGCTATGCGCCGGTGCTGATCGGCTCGCTCGGCTTCCTCGGCTTCGGCATGCGCCCGCCGATTCCGGAATGGGGGCTGATGATCAGCGAGAACCGCGCCCTGCTGTTCGTCTCGCCGGTCACCGTGCTGGGGCCCGGCCTGGCGCTTGCCTCGCTGGTGGTCGGCCTCAACCTGTTTACCGAGGGGCTTGCCCGCATCCTCGGCCGCACCGCCAGGCTTGGCGACCGATGAGCGACGCGACCCTGCTCGAGGTCCGCGACCTCTCGATCTCCTACCGGCACGACGACGGCTGGCTGCCGGTCATCAACCGGGTCAGCCTCGAGATTGCCCGCGGCGAGACCTTCGGCCTGGTGGGCGAGTCCGGCTGCGGCAAGTCGACGGTCGCGCTGCAGCTCCTCGGCTACCGCAACGTGGCGAGCCGGGTCGACAGCGGCAGCGTGCTGTTCCAGGGCCGCGACCTCCTCGAGCTGCGCCGGGGCGAGCTCGACCGGCTGCGCGGCGACCGCATGTCCTTCGTGCCGCAAAATCCGACGACCGCGCTCAATCCCGGCATCCGCGTCGGCGAGCAGATCGCCGAGATCCTCCGGGTGCACGGCCGCGCCGCCGACGAGGCCGCGGCCCGCGACCGCACCGTCGAGCTGTTCGATCTGGTCGGCCTGCCGACGCCGGCGCAGCTGGTCTCGCGCTATCCCCATCAGCTCTCGGGCGGCCAGCAGCAGCGGGTCTGCATCGCCATGGCGCTCGCCTGCGAGCCCGATCTCGTGGTGCTCGACGAGCCGACCACCGGGCTCGACGTCACCACCCAGGAGCAGATCGTCGAGCTGCTGGCCGAGCTGCGCGGTCGCATCGGCATGTCGATGCTCTACGTCACCCACGATCTCGGCCTGCTGTCGCAGATTTCGGACCGGGTCGGCGTGATGTATGCCGGCCACATGGTCGAGATCGCGCCCACGCCCGAGCTGTTCCGCCAGCCGCGCCATCCCTATACCCGCGGGCTGATCGCCTCGATCCCGCGCATCGACGGCGCCGCCGATGCGCCGGTCCATCCGCTGCGCGGGCTGCTGCGCCGCAAAAAGCTGCCGGCCGGCTGCCCGTTCGCGCCGCGCTGCGATTTCGCCGAGCCATCCTGCGCCGTCAGTCACCAGCATCTCGACCGCGTGGCACCCGGCCATGAGGTCGCCTGCCAGCGCTGGCGCGCCCTGGCGGTGCCCAGCCTGGCGGTGACCGAACCGCCGGATCCGGCGCGCCGCGCGATGGCGCCCGAGCCGGCGCTGCTGGCGATCGAAGACGTGACACTGACCTATGGCGTGCGCGGCGGATGGCTCGCGCGCCTGGTCGGCGCCGCCCCGTTCGTCGCGGTCCAGGATTTCTCGCTCGAGATCGGCCGCGGCGAGACCGTGGCGCTGGTCGGCGAATCCGGCAGCGGGAAGTCGACCGTCGCCCGGGCCGTGAGCGGATTGCTGGGTCCGGCGGCGGGACGCATCCTGCTCGAAGGCCAGGCGCTGCCCGACTCGGTGCGCGCCCGCTCGGGCGAGCAGCGGCGGCAGATCCAGTACATCTTCCAGAACCCGGACGCCTCGCTCAATCCGCGCGCCAGGGTCGGGACCATCCTGGCGCGGCCGCTGGAAATGTTCTTCGATCACGATCGGCGCCGGATCCGCGAGCTGGTGGCCGAGGCGCTGCGCGACGTCAGGCTCGACGCCGGCTATGCCGGGCGCTATCCCGACCAGCTCTCGGGCGGCGAGCGCCAGCGCGTCGCCGTCGCCCGCGCGCTCGTCGCGCGGCCCGCGCTGCTGCTGTGCGACGAGATTCTCTCGGCGCTCGACGTTTCCGTGCAGGCCAACGTGCTCGATCTCCTGCGTCGGCTGCGCGCCGAGCACGACGTCGCCATGCTGTTCATCTCGCACGATCTCGCGGTGGTGCGGATGCTCGCCGATCGGGTCGGGGTGATGTTCCACGGCCAGCTCATGGAGGTCGGCCGCACCGCCGACATCTTCACGCCGCCGTTCCATCCCTATACCCACAGCCTGCTGCTGGCGGTGCCGGGCCCCGGCAAGCCGCTGCGGCCGGCCGGCGGCGCGCGGCAGCGCGCGCGCGATCCCGGGCAGCCGGGCGGTTGCGCCTTTGCCGGGCGCTGCCCGTGGCAGCCGGGCGCCATCTGCGATACCACGCCGCCGCCGTGGCGCCGGCCGGAAGGCGGCAGCCTTGCCCTGCGCTGCCATCTGTCGCTCGACGAGCTTGCCGCCCGCGCCACCTGGGTGCCGGCCGAGGCGGAGTCCGCGCCGACGCCGTCCCACGGCTGGCTGGAAACCCCGTCCTGAAGTTCGCTTGCGTCGCGGGGAAGGTGCGCCCGGGCGCATGCGCCGCCGTGCCGGGGTCGTGGTGTCGCGGTTCGGGGATACCGGCGGGAGGAGTCGCCGCGTCCGACAGCGATCGCGCCGACTCGCAGCTCCCTTGTGCTGCTCTGCCGCCGAGTCCGACCGGTTCGCCGCTAAGGCGCGCGGCGGCGGCCGATGCCGGTCAGCCGACGGTCTTGCCGATCGTCGTGCGGGTGCACTGGATCTTGAGGTACTCGTCCTCGCGGCGCCCGGCGGCGAGCGCGGTTTCCGCGACATAGGCCTGGCCGTACAGCCCGCACGTCACCTCGTCGGAGGCTTCCGGACCGCTGATGACGTCGATCGCGCTGTTGATCTGGCATTCGGACGGCGACAGTTGCATCGAGCAGATCAGGATCAGAATCTTGAACATCGCGTGCGGGCTTTCTTTGGCTTGCCGCGGGCCGCCAACTCGGCGGGCGACGGCGTCGACGCAGGATCCGATCGACCAGCCTTACCGCGAAGCGTTTTCAGAATGGTTAACGTGGTCCGGTATTCGGTCCGCATGACCCCGGGCGGCTTCGCGGCCGACGCTGCAACTGTCAGCCGCACCATAGCGCGGCCGGCGCAAATCCGCACCCGGCGAGGTGGCGTACCGGTCGACCGGCCCTGAATGGTCCGAAATCCCGCTGGCGGCGAATGCGCCGGCGCGGGCCCCGGCTCAGGCGCCGCCGATCCGGCGATACACGAAGGCGGGGCTGTCGGAGGCGGCTTCCTGTTCCGCGATTCCGACCAGCTGCTGGTGATTGGGTGACAAACCGCAGGCCGGGTCGGTCAGCGCGGCATCGCCGAGCAGGGCGAAGGCCTGGCAACGGCAGCCGCCCCAGTCGATTTCGCGGCGGTCGCAGGATCGGCACGGTTCCGGCATCCAGGCGGTGCCGCGGAAGCGGTTGAACGCCGTGGAGTTGCGCCAGATGTCGCCGAGGCTGCGCTGGCGCACCGAATCGAAATCCAACGAGGTGACCGTTTCCGCGGCGTGGCAGGGCAGCACCTTGCCCGCCGGCGAGACGTTCAGGAACTGGCGTCCCCAGCCGCCCATGCAGGATTTCGGCCGCTTCGCGTAGTAGTCGGGCACCACGTAGTCGATCACCAGGCGGCCCTTGAGCTGTTCGCGCGCCGCCGTGACGGTGGCCGTCGCCCGCTCGAGCTGGGCCCGCGTCGGCATCAACGCGGCGCGGTTCTTCAGCGCCCAGCCGTAGTACTGGACATGGGCGATCTCGACCCGGTGCGCGTCGAGCTCGACCGCCATCGCCAGGAGATCGTCGAGATGGTCGAGATTCTGGCGATGCACCACGAGGTTGAGCGTGAGCGGCAGCCCGGCCTGGCGGATCAGCGCGGCGACCTCGAGCTTGCGGGCATGGCCGCCCCTGTAGCCGCCGATACGGTCGGCATTGCCGGCCTCGCTGTCCTGGAAGCTGAGCTGCACATGGTCGAGCCCGGCGCCGACCAGAGTGGCGAGCCGTGGCGCGTCGAGCAGCACGCCGGCGGTGATGAGATTGGTATAGAGCCCGGCGCCGCGGGCATGGGCGACCAGCTGGTCGAGGTCGCGCCGCGCCGTCGGCTCGCCGCCGGAGAAATGGATCTGCAGCACGCCGAGCGCGGCGGCCTCGTCGATCACCCGCCGCCACTCGAAGGTGTCGAGCTCGTTGTTCGCGCGCTCGAGCGCCAGCGGGTTCGAGCAATAGGGGCATTGCAGCGGGCAGCGATGGGTGAGCTCCGCCAGCAGCGCCAGTGGCGCGCCCAGCTTGGGCTGCGGGACCGTGTCCGGCGCGGTCTCGGCGGTCGCGTCGGTGGCAGCGTCGATCGGGATCATGCGATCATGACTCCCTTGTCGGTAAAATCCTGCAGCAGCGCGCAGACGTCGCGCGCGATCAAGTCGCGCGGCGCCGCATAGGCCGTGGCCAGGTCGTCGACGATGGCCGAAACCGTGGCGACGCCGTCGCAGCGCCGCAGGATCTCGTGCGCCGTCGCGTCGAGCACCAGCAGCCGCTCCGGCGCCTGCACCACCCACTGGTCGCGGTGCTTGTCGTGTTGTAGCCGGGCATGGGACGCCAGGCGCGGCACCGAGGTCTCGGCGATGACCGCGCGTTCCTTCACTGCCGGTCGCCCGGCACGAAGGCGCCGGGCGGGACGTTCCCCGGCTCGACATAGGCGTGATGCAGCGCGTCGAGCTGCGACCACAGCACGTCGGTCTTGAAGCGCAGCGCCGCCAGGCAGTCCTCCTGCTGGTCGCGGGTGCGCGCCTCGCGCAGGACATAGGACAGGCCGAACTGCACATCGCGCGGCGCCTGGGTCAGGCGGGTGCGGAAATACGCCATGGTCCGCTCGTTGGCGAAGTCGTAGTTCTGCAGCAACGCCTCGATCCGCGTCTTGTGCAGGTCGGGCGCGAACAGCTCGGTCAGCGACGAGGCGACCGCCTCGAGCAGGCTGCGCTCGCGCACGAAGCGGACATAGGCGTCGACCGCGAACCGGGTCGCCGGCAGCAGCCCGGCCAGCGAGCGGACATAGTCGGGATCGAGACCGACGCCCTCGGCCAGCACCAGCCAGCGCGCGATGCCGCCTTCGCCGGCCTTGGTGCCGTCATGGTCGATGATGCGGCCGATCCACTCGCGCCGGAATGCCGGGTCGATGGCGCGCGACATCAGGCCGGCATCCTTCATCGGAATGCTCAACTGGTAGTAGTAGCGATTGAGCACCCAGGCCTGGACCTGGCCCTGGTTCAGCCGGCCCTCGTGCAGCAGTTTGTGGAAGGGATGCCGGCTGTGATAGCGCTGTTCGCCGATCTGGCGCAGCCGGCGTTCGAATTCCTCGGCGGTCAGGAACTCGGTCACAGGCGGATGTCCATGCGGTCGTGGGCGGCGTCCCAGCCCGCCGCCTTGATCGCCGCGCGCTCCGGCGAATCGTCGAGCAGGACCGGGTTGGTGTTGTTGATGTGGATGAAGATCTTGCGCCCGACATCGAGCGCCTCGAAGGCGGCCAGCGTGCCGTCCGGCTCGGCCATGCTCATGTGCCCCATGCGCTTCCCGGTCTTGATGCCGACGCCGGCGGAAACCATCTCCTCGTCGCGCCACAGCGTACCGTCGAACAGCACCATGGGCGCCCGCCGCAGGCGATTGGCGAGCGCGTCGGTCATGGCGGCGCAGGCCGGCACATAGAAGAAATGCGAGCCGCCGTCGCGCGCCGAGATGCGCAGGCCGATGGTGTCCTCCGGCTGGGTGCCGAAACCGGGCCCGGCCCGGGCGTCCTCCTGATGCAGCGCCACCTTGCCCGGCACCGCGAACGGCTCGATCACGATTCCGGTGCCGGCGCCGTCGCGATCGGCGATCTCGACCGCCGCGTCGAGCCGCAGGGTGCGGCGCTCGACGAACTCCGGGTTGAGCACGTTGAAGATGCTGTTGGCGGCAAGTATCGACAGCACCCGGCCGGTGCCGTAGACGGCGAGGGGCTGGCTCTCGCGCAGGGTCAGCAATCCGGCGACATGATCGACGTCGCCGTTGGTCAGCACCACCGCCACGATCGGGCTGTGCCGCTTGCCGTCGCCTGGATGCAACGGGGGGTTGTCGTTGATCTGTTGCCGCAGGTCCGGCGATGCGTTGAAGATCACCCAGCGGCGGTCATCCGCACTCACGGCGATCGACGATTGGGTGCGCGGGGATGCTAAGGGGTCGCCGCGACGGGCCCGCTGCGACGCCGCGTCGTTGCTGTTCCACTGAGGAAAGCCGCCGCCCGCGGCGGATCCAAGTACCAGGAGCCGCAACACTTCGACACGATTTCGAGTGGGAAAACCGAACGCCCCGCCCCGTCCACCGTCACCTTGCGGTCCCGGCGAGCGGTGACGGAGCGCTCAAGGCTTTCGCTTAAACTTCGGCGCAGGCGTAGCTGTTGATTTCGAGGCCGACGCAGATCTCGACGACCTTTGGTGAAGTCCATGCCATCGCACTTCCTCCCGACTGATGTCTTGTGGTGGTCCATGTAGAAACGTCGTAATTGAACCGTTCCAATGTTAACGGCAATCCCACTATATGGCAACAGGGATTGTGGTTTTCAGGGGCCCAAGTTCGGGCCCGCCACAGGGCCGATATTGCGCCGCAACAAGAGTGCGACCAGGCCGCGCATAGGGACGCACCAAAAGCAGCCTGCAGTCCCGATTCGGATACTGGTCGCTGTCTTTCGCGGTCCCAAGTCCAGGGCCCCGCAACATTTAGTGGCGCCTTATTTGTTGCGATGCAGCGCTCAATTGCGTCCAGATGCGCCGCCGACCCCGTCGCCCCCCGAACTTGCCAGCCGATCGGCCGGAATCAGGGGTCGAGATGGCTCTGAATTTCGCGCCCGAGCGCGAAGGCGCGGCGCTCGATCTGCACCGGAAGCTCGCAGACATAAGTGAGCGAACGCTCGCGCTCCAGCAGGATCCGGCTGTCCCAGTCCAGGATTTCCTGCAGATCGGCGCGCTGCGACTGTTCGGCCGCGGTTCCATCCGCCGGCAGCGACTCCAGCTCCGCGGTTTGCTGCTCGATCCTGGCGGCGAGCGCCTTCTGACTTTTGGCATAGCGCTCGATCCCCGCGATGATCGAACCGCGATCGCCGTTGACGATCGCCAGCATGCCGGCGGCCAGCGCGGTGAGCTTGCGGTTCTTGTCGGCACCGGCGGATGCAGCCAGCTCGGCGATCAGCCGCTTGGCCTCGTCGAGTTCGGTACGCCGGGCGGCGACCTCATGGGCGAGATTGGCGACCTCGGGATCGTCCTGCCAGGATCGGCCGACTTCCTCGAGCGACGGGCCGGTCCAGATCTGCCCGGCGGAAATCGTCGGCACCTTGCGCTGCTGGCACGGCCAGTCCGCGTCCGATGGATCGGCGGCCGTGGCGGGTACGGCGAGCAGAGCGGCCAGCGCGATGCCGAGGAAGCAGGCGGCGCCATCGCAACCGAATCTGCGAGCGCGGATCATCGGCGACCCTCCTTCGGCCGGCTAACGCAGGGAACACCCATCTTGCCACCGCCGCTCACCCCGGCGGTCCGGCGTGGCGCGAGATCAGCCCGCGCGAGGGATCGTAGCCGTAGACCGCCATGCCGGCGAACAGGATCAGGCATCCCGCCACCCACAGGAACGCTTCGAGATTGAACTGTCCGTAAAGCGCAAAACGGATCAGCTCCACCGCATGGGTGAAGGGATTGTAGGAGCAGATGAGGTAGAGCGCGTAGCTCGCCTCGCGTATGCGCCACAACGGATAGAGTGCGGACGAGGCGAAGAACATCGGGAAGATGACGAAGTTCATGACCCCGGCGAAATTCTCGAGCTGCTTGACCGCGGACGACAGGAACAGGCCGATCGCGCCGAGCATCAGCCCCGAGAGCAGCAGCGCCGGCAGCAGCGTGACATAGCCGAGGGCCGGCGGCCGGACACCCCAGAACCAGGCGATCAGCAGGAAGACATAGACCTGAAGCACCGAGACCACGGTCCCCGCCAGCAGCTTGCAGCCGAGCAGATACCAGCGCGGCAACGGGCTCACCAGCAGGGTCCGCATGCTCCCCATCTCGCGGTCGTAGACCATCGACAGCGAACTCTGCATGCCGTTGAAGAGCTGGATCATCGCCACCAGGCCCGGCGTGACATAGACTTCGTACAGCACATAGGTCTGGTAGGGCGGTATGATCGAGACGCCGAGCACGGCGCGGAAGCCGGCGGCGAAGATGAACAGCCACACCAGAGGCCGCACCAGCGCGGCGATGAATCGGCCACGCTGATTGATGAATCGCAGCGCCTCGCGATGCACGATGCCGTCGAGGCAGCGCAGATAGGCGATCGGCGTCACGTTCTGCCCGCTCCTGTCAAAGTGGCGAAGGCCTCGCGAATGCTCGATGCGCCGGCCGCGCGGTTGACCGTCTCGACCGGCCCGTGCGCGAGCACCCGGCCCTGGTGCAGGATGACGACGCGATCGTCGTCGCCCACCTCGTCGATCAGATGGGTTGCCCAGAGCACGCCGATGTTGCTTTCCCGGCAGAGATGACGGACATGGTCGACCAGTCCCTGGCGGCTGCCGATGTCGAGACCGACGGTCGGCTCGTCGAGCAGCAGCAGCCGCGGCTCGTGCAGCAAGGCCTGCGCCAGCTCGACCCGGCGCATTTGGCCGCCGCTGAGCTGGCGAACCTTGCTGTTTGCCCGCTCGGCCAGGCCCTGGCGCGCCAGCTCGGCCGCGATGCGCGCCGCCGCGGCGCGCCGGCCGATGCCGTGGAGCGCGGCGTGATAGTGCAGATTCTGGGCCACGGTCAGGTCGAGGTCGAGGCAGCGCTGCTGAAACACCGCGCCGATCCGCGCCAGGGCTTCCGACGGCTGTCGCCGCACGTCGAAGCCGTACACGCGTATCGCGCCGCTGCGATTGTTGTAGAGCCGGGTAATCAACGAAAACAATGTGGTCTTGCCGGCGCCGTTCTGCCCGAGCAACAAGGTGAAGCTGCCGGCGGCGACGCTGAAAGTCGCCTCGTCGAGAGCCTTGACGGATCCGAAGCTGTGGCTGACCGCGGCGACATCCAGCGCCGGCGTGACCGCCGCGGTCGCAGCGGAACTCGCGAGCCCGGGCTGTGCCGTCATGCCCATCCTCCGGTGCCGACCGCCATCGATGCCTATTTGACGACGATGGTGCCGCGGAACGCGTCGCCGGGCGCGTTCGGCATGAAGTACTCGTAGGATCCGGACCGGATCGGCACGAACGAGATGGTGGCGGCGCCCTCGTCGTCGAACTCGATCGAGTGCAGGCCCAGGGGACGCACCTCGATGCCGTTGATCACCACCTCGTTGATCCAGATGAAGCGGAAAAACTCCGGCGCGGCGATGCCGAGCTCGCCCGTACCGTCGCATTCGATCTTCCAGCGATAGTACTTGCCGGCCTCGAGCTCCATCGGTTCGGTCGGAAATGCCTTGCCGGCAGATAGCTCGAGCGTCGGAAGGTCGGTGGCCTTGGTCACCAGGTTGGCGGCCGTGGCCGGCAATGCGGCAAGGCCGCAGACCGCAACCGCGGCGGCGAACGACAGGCGGCGCAGCATGGACGTTCTCATCGCGGACTTCCTTCCTGTCTCAGTGCTTGCGAGCTCGGGTCACGGCGCCACCGCGACGCCCCATGGCTGGTTGCCGACGGCAATCGACTTGAACACCTCGAGGTCGCCGACATCGATCACCGAGATGTCGTTGCTGACGCCGTTGGTGGTATAGAGCCGCGACTGGTCGGCGTTGAAGGCGAGCTGCCACACCCGCTGACCCACCAGCAGATAGTCGATCACCTCGAAGCTCTTCTGGTCGATGACGGCAACCCGGTTGGCCGGCCCGAGCGCCACGAAGGCGAGCTTGCCGTCCCTGGTCAACCGCACGCCCACCGGTTGGATCGCCTCGGCCTGCATCCCGGCGATCTCGAAGCCGATGACATGCAGGATCTGCCGGGTGGCGCTGTCGATGACGCTGACGGTGCCGCCGATCTCGGCGGAAACCCAGACCTGGCTGCCGTCGGGTGAGAACTCGGCGAAGCGTGGACGTGCGTCGACCAGCACGTTGTCGAAGATCTCGTGGCTCGCCGTGTCGATGAAATGCGCCATGTTGGTGGTCTCGGAAGTGTTGACCAGCACCTTGCCGTCGGGGCTGATGCCCATGCCCTCGGGCTCGACGCCCACCGGAATCTCGGTCAGCGCGTAGCCTTTGACGACATCGACCACCGTGACCATGTTGTCGTCCTCGTTGGCGATGTACATCGGATTGCCCGAGGGGTGCAGGACGAACTGTTCGGGGTCGGGTCCCGAGGGCAGGGTGCTGACGATCTCGCCGCTTGCCAGATCCATCACCTGCACCTGATCGTCATCGCTCGCGCAAACATAGAGATGCTTGTTGTCTCGACTGAGCGTGATGCCACGCGGTCGTTGACCGACCGGAATGGTCTTGATCACCTCCAGAGTCGCGCCGTCGATGACGCTGATGGTGTTGTCCTTTTCGTTCGATACGTAGATGGTTTCGGCGACAGCGGGTCCGCCGGCGAGCAGCGCGGCGACCGCGGTCAGTACCGGCATGAACCTCATTCTGGCATTCCTTCCGGCAACATCTATTGCAGGTGGCAGCTCGTCTCGGGCCGGTCGACGCCCAGCGTGTCGAGCTCGCTGAACTGGTGCAGGAATCCCTCCTGCGGTGAAACCGAAACCAGGGTGCGGGCCTCGGCCAGCAGGATCGGCTGGCGCATCTGTCCGTCCCAGTCGCGGAACGACAGCGCCAGCCCCTTGAACCCGGCGACGCCGAACTTCGGCGAGCGGATATAGGCATTTACCGCGTCGTACGCCGCGCTGCCGGTCCTGGTGGTCGCCTCCGAGATCGCCCGCACGGCAAGCCAGCCGGCGTAGTCGCGCTCGGTCATCCAGCGTCCGTTCGGCTCGGCGAAGCGATTCTGCATCTGGGTCGCGCCCCATTGCTCGAGCACCCGGCTCCAGGCGGTTGGGACCAGGCCCTGGGTGCCGACGACCGGGCGCGGCTCCCAGGTGCGATACGGCAGATACTGTCCGAAGGCATCGCGCACGTCGGCGACCAGCAGCACGTCGTAGTCGACATCCTGGGTGAACACCGGCATCTGCTTCTGGATCTGGGCGTGGCCGGTATCGGTGCGTCGCGCACCGGGCTCGGCGTCGAACACCCTTTCCTCGACGATGTCGGCATTGAACCGCGTGGCGGTACGGCGCAGCGCCGCCGCGAACAGCTCGTCGTCGGCGCCGGTGCCGACCACCAGGAACCAGTCGGTCCAGCGCTTCCACATCAGGTACTGGCCCAGCCCGTCGGCGAGCATGGCGTAGCTCGGCATCACGTGGAGAACATTGGCGCGGCAGTCGGGTCCGCGCAGCGCGTCGTCCTTGGCGCGCACGTTGAGGATCAGCGCGTTCTTCGCCTCCGGCAGGTCGGCGACCGCGAGCAGCTGCGACGCCGGCAGGTCGGCGACGATGAACCGGTCGCCCTCGGCGAGCAGCGCGCGCGCCGCCGCGACCACGTCGCCGCTTTCGGGGACCACGGATTCGTCCAGGGTGAAATGCTGCTTGGTGAACTTGCCGGTGGTGTTGCTGTCGTCGATGCCGAGGCGGGCTCCGAGCAGGCCATTGTCGAACACCGGCGGATCGACGAGCGACAACGGCGGCAGCGTCTTCACTGCCTCGGTGATGTACGCGATCCGAACCTCGGCGACGTCGCCCGCGTTGTCCTGCGCAAGGGCGGTTCCGGCCGCCAGCGTCAGCATGGCCAGAAATGAACCGATCCCGCGGCCCGGCAGCATTCCCATGACGCGTCCCCGTGCGGCTTCGCGGCAGCCGCCCGCGCGCCATGGCCCGTTGCGGAGGCCCTCGGCGGCGCGCCGGCTAGATACCGGAATGATTTTAAGCTGCATTAGCAGCGAGCGCCAGCGCGCCATCACCATGGCGGCGGCGACCAGGCCGAACGGTCCCTGTTGCCGATGGTGGATCAAGCTCCGGCACTCTCCGGTCGATCGCGGCACGGCGCCGTCGCCAGCGCCGGCTCCGCCAACCCCGCGGCCAGCGATCGCCGCAGCGTCTCGAGCTGCGATGGATCGCCGCGCTCGGCGCGCGGCACATCGATCGCCAGGATGGTCTTCACCCGGCCCGGCCGCGCCGTCAGCACGACCACGCGATCGGCCAGGCGCACGGCCTCGCGGCTGTCATGCGATACGAACAGCACCGTGGTCGGGCGTGCCGACCAGATCCGCAGCAAGAGATCGCGCAGCAACTCCGCCGTCGGCTCGTCGAGCGAGACGAAGGGCTCATCGAGCAGCAGCACATCCGGCTCGACCGCGAAGGCACGGGCCAGCGCGACGCGGCGCGCCATCCCTAGGGACAGTCGTTCGGGATAGGCGTTGCCGAACTCGCTCAGTCCGGTTGCCGCCAGCAGCTCGTCCACGATATCAGGGCTCTGTCCGGGCCGCAGCACCAGGGCGATGTTCTCGGCCACGGTCCGCCACGGCAGCAGCCGCGGCTCCTGGAACACATAGCCGATCACCGGCCTGCCGTGACGCGGGCTCACCGGTAACGAAATGCCGCCGGTGAAGTCGCGGTCCAACCCCGCGATGATGTTGAGCAGCGTGGTCTTGCCGCAGCCGGACGGCCCGAACAGGCAGATGAACTCGCCCGCGGACACCGTGAACCGCAGGTCCGCCAGCGCCAGCACGGCGGTCGCCTTGCCGACCGCGGCGAAGCGCTTCTCGCGGACCTCGATCTCGTGGCGGATCACCTCCGCCATCGGCTCGCACGCTGCTCCATCGGCCGCAGCAGCAGCCATTCGATCAGCTGGATCACGACCACGAAGGCGATCGTGTAGGCCAGGATGCTGGCGATGTCGAAGAACTGGAAGAACAGGTAGAGCTGGAAGCCGACGCCGTTGCTGCGGCCGAGCAGCTCGACCACCAGCACGATCTTCCAGATGAGGGCGAGGCCCGAGCGCGCCGCGGCGATCAGGAACGGCGCCAGTTCCGGCAGCACGACATGGCGCAGCGTCTTGACCGGACCGATCCGGAACACCTCCGCCATTTCCAGATTGCTGCGGCTCAGCGCCCGCGCGCCTTCGCGCACGGTGACGACCACGGTCGGAATCTTGTTGAGCGCGACCGCGGCGATCGCCGCCGCCTCGACCAGTCCGAACCAGACATAGCAGAGCACGATCGTCACCAGCGCCGGGATGTTGAGGAACAACACCAGCCAGCTGTCGAAGAAGCGATCGAGTCGCGGCATCCGTCCCATCGCCAAGCCGATCGCGGTGCCGATCAGCATGGCGAGACCGAAGCTCGCCGCGACCCGCGCCAGGGTGATTCCGGCATGATAGGGAAGGGAACCGTCGGCGATCCCGGCGGCAAGCACCGCGGCAACCGTTTCCGGCGACGGCAGCAGTCGCGGATCCGCCAGCAGCGATCCGACCTGCCAGATCGCCAGCAGCGCGACGAAGGATGCGGCGCGCTGCGATAGAGTCCGCCACGTCCGCATCTCCCTCAGTAGGCGACCTCGTCCCAGAATGTGCCGGGCTGCAGCGTGCTGCTGCTGCCGACTAGATCCGCGCCACCGAGCTTGGCCATGATCTCGAACAGCTTCGCCGCATCGGCTCGCTCGGCGTCACCCCAATGCTGCGGCACGCCGCGCCGAAATTCGTCGCGCAGCGCCAGAAATGTCGGCTCGTCGGCGGCGCGCATCAGTGGCCGCAGCCGGTCCCATTCCGAGTCCGAGTCGATGAGCAGTTGCTTCGCGCGTCGGCTCGCCCGGACCAGCCCGAGCACGTCGTCACGGTGCAGTGCCGCCCAGCCGGAACCGAAGACATAACCCAACAGCGGGACGTCGCTCTCGATGCCGAGCGCCTTGGCGGCGTCGGCCGCGCCGATCAGTCGGCGGTAGCCCTTGGCCTCGAGCTGGGCGACGAAGTTCCAGTTGTTGATCAGCGCGTCGATCTCGCCGAGGTCGATCTGCTCGTTGAGCAGCGGCGGCGCGCCGAACACCTTGTCGACCGCCTGGTCGAGATCGAGACCGTCGCGCTGCGCTGCCAGCGCCCGGATCACCAGCCAGCTCTTGTCGACCGGCCCGCCGGCGATGCCGAGCCGCTTGCCCTCGAGATCGGCGAGCGTGGCGATGGGCGAATCAGGCGGCACGACCAGGGCACCGACCGAGATCGAATAGGGCACGAAGGTGAAGTCGGCGCCCTCGGCGCGCAGCCGCGTCACCCACAGCCAGTCGGTGACGATCGCGTCGACCGCTCCGGACTGCAGGGCGATGGCCGTCGCATTGACATTGGCGAACTCGATCGTCTGGAGATCGACGCCTTCCGCCGCGTCGAATCCGTTGTGCTTGATGACGTCGAGCTCCCAGTTCACCGTCCCGAACTTGAGCACGCCCACCTTGACGGCGCCGGCGAGCGCCGGAACCGCAGACAGCAGGACGGAGGACGCGAGCAGAACCGCTGCCAGCGCGCCCATCGCCCTATTCGGTGATCTGGTTTTCCTGTTCATCGAGCAGCGGCACCCCGTAGTCGAGGAGGATCCGGTTGATCTCATCCTGCTTGTCGCGGATGACATTGTTGATGTCGCGCTTCCATTCCGGCTCATTGAAGCGCACCCCCATGGTGATGCGGAAGTCCAGACGCATCGGCGAATCACCGGAGTGCAGCGGCACCACGACGAGCGGCGCGGTCTCGTGCTTGGCATAATAGCCGGCAATCGGCCCCCAGAGAACGCCGACATCGATCTTTCCCTCGGCGACATCGTGCACAAGGTCCTGGCCCGGATGGTTGAACCGCGTATCGACCATGAGCTGATAGGAATGGAGCTGCCTCAACAAACCTTTCTGTGCCAGCAATGTGACCGGCGGCGTCCCGGCAATGGCGCCGATCTCCAGGGTCTTTCCGGTCAGATCGTCGAGCGAGCCCAGCGCGAGCCCGGAATCCGCCCGGTACACCAGGCTGAAGGCCGAGCGGTAGTAGGGATTGGTGTTCTGCAGCATGTCGTTGTTCGAGATGGTGCCGATGATCAGGTCGCAATGGCGCTCGCGCAGCGTCTTGCGGATGAAGCCCACCGAATCCGGATACCACGTGTAGCGCACGGGCACGCCGAGCGCGCCGGCCAGGAGCTCGGCGATCGCATTCTCGAATCCTTCGCCCTTGTCGTTGGAGAACGGCAGGTTGGCGGGGTCGGCGCAGACCCGCAGCGCGCTGCGATCGACCGCTTCCGCGCTGGCCGCGACAGCCGGCGTTTGCGCGGCCATGGCCAGCAGCATGGTCGCCGCAATTGCGGCGGCGGTGGGACGGATCGCAGGATGCAGCGCGCTCATGCCATGGCTCTCTGCTCAGGATCCGAGGCAGGAATCCTCATGCTCCTTCGCCTCCGGCGGCTTGGCCGAGTGTTTCGCGGGTCGCCCGCGGCCGATCGCATCGTCGGATCGTGCCTTCAGATACGCATAGATGTCGTCGAGAAAACACATGACGTTGGGATTGAGACCGAAGGCCGGCATGACGTTTTCCTGCGCGGTCGTCACGTTCTTGCGGCCGTTCACCACGATCTCGGCAAAGTCGTAGTAGCTCAGAGTCTTCAGCGAGTTGACGAGCGCCGGGCCGAACGAACTGCCGAGTCCGTCGGGACCGTGGCAAACATGGCACTCGGCGTGGTAGCGGCGAAATCCGCTATAGACCGGCCAGCTCACCGTGCCGTCGGCATCGATCGTATAGGGGTTGTCCGGGTCGAACTCCTGCGCGCGCGCGGGCGAGGTGCAAACCAGAATCGCCGCAACCGCCAGGAGCGGGAACCACGCACTGCGTCTCATCCTCAGCTTCGCCTGCATACGCAAATCCTTGTTTCGTCGTGGCGAAATCGGGGCCTCGCGCGACGTGCGCGCCATGCGCCGACCAGCGCCTCGCGCGATCCGGCCCTCTTCGCGTTGATTTCCGTCGTGAAGCCCATGTCGACCGGCCACCCGCCGCACCGCTCGAAAGAATGCCCGGCATCCGGAAAACCGGATGCCGGGCCCAGAGACAGGTGAGGCTAGACGCTACTCAGTTGGGCAATGCAAAGACGGTGAGCACACCGCCCAGGTTCGTATACTGCGACAGGGCCTTGTAGGCACCCACCGCACCGAGCCCGGCGGTATCCTCGGTCAAGCCCGCCGCCAGTCCGATGCCGGCCCAGCCACCGACCCCGGACAGGATGGCGATGTACTGCTTGCCACCATGCTCATAGGTCGTGACGTTGCCGATGATCCCCGACGGCGTCTTGAAGCGCCAGAGCTCCTTGCCGGTCGTCGAGTCCACTGCCTTGATGTAGCCCTCGAGGGTGCCATAGAAGACGACGTCGCCGGCGGTCGCCAGCGCGCCGCTCCACACCGAGAACTGCTCGGGGATCGACCACTTGATCTTGCCCGTGCTCGCATCCCAGGCGATGAAGTTGCCGAGGTTGGTTTCTCCCTTAGGAGGATACATGCTCAGCGTGGCACCGACATAGGGCTGGCCCGCGGTGTAGCTCACCCGGAACGGCTCATAGTCCATGCACACATGGTTGGTCGGCACGTAGAACAGCTTGGTCTTCGGCGAATAGGCCGACGGCTGCTGGTCCTTCGACCCGAGGGCCGCCGGGCAGATGCCGACGCTGTTCACGTCCTCGCCGTTCTGGTCGGTCGAATACTGGGCGACGACCTGCGGCCGGCCGGTCTTCATGTCGACATGGGTTGCCCAGTTGACCACCGGATCGAACTTCTCGGCCACCAGCAGGGCGCCGGTTTCACGGTTGAGCGTGTAGCCGAAGCCGTTGCGGTCGAAATGGACCAGGGCCTTGGTCGGCTTGCCGCCCACGTCGATGTCCGAGAGGATCATCTCGTTGATCCCGTCGTAATCCCATTCGTCGTGTGGCGTCATCTGGTAGACCCACTTCGCCATGCCCGTGTCGGGATCGCGGGCGAAGATGGTCATCGACCAGCGATTGTCACCCGGGCGCTGTGCCGGGTTCCAGGTGCTCGGGTTGCCCGACCCATAGTAGATCAGGTTCAGATCGGGGTCGTAGGAGTACCAGCCCCAGGTGGTGCCGCCGCCGATCTTCCACTGATCGCCTTCCCAGGTCGCGGTGCCGGAATCGACGCCGACCGGCTGACCGAGATGGGTGGTCTTCTCGGGATCGAGCAGCGTGTCGCTGTCCGGGCCCATCGAGTAGCCGCGCCAGGCCATCGAGCCGTCGGCGAGGTTGTAGGCGGTGACGCTGCCGCGCACGCCGAATTCGCCGCCGCTGATGCCGATGATCACCTTGTCCTTCACCACCATGGGCGCAGCGGTGCCGGTTTCGCCCTTGGTCGCGTCGCCGTTGGCGACCTTCCAGACTTCCTTGCCGGTCTTGGCGTCGAGCGCCACCACCGTCGTGTCGGCCTGGTGCAGAATGATCTTGCCGTCACCATAGGCGACGCCGCGATTGACCGTGTCGCAGCACATCACCGGGATGGTGTCGGGATCCTGCTTCGGCTCGTACTTCCAGATCACCTTGCCATCGTCGTTCAGGTCGAGCGCGTAGACGATGTTCGGGAACGGCGTGTGGACGTACATCACGTCGTTGATGATCAGCGGGCCGCCTTCGTGGCCGCGCAGCACGCCGGTCGAGAAAGTCCACGCCACCTGCAGATTGGCGACGTTGTCCTTGTTGACCTGATCGAGCTCGCTGTAACGCCAGTTCGAGTAATTGCCGGTGGGCATGACCCACTCTTTGGCATTGCCTTGCATCTTGATCAGATCGTCGTTCGCAGATGCAGGGCCCGGCAGCATCGCTGCTACCGCAAAAGCCAAGACGCCCGTCGTAAGCAACGTCCGCCTCATTGCGTACTCCTCCCTATGATCGACAGCCGCTCAAGCGGTTGCGCCAGCCAAAGCGAACTTCTGCCGCTTCTGCCGTTGACTTGCTGATGCTGTCGTTTTGTGACCGCTTCGCTGGGACAACACCTCCGTGTTAGAGGCGGCTGGCTGCGCCAGCTCGTTCGCTACGATTGTCCGCAGGGACTGACTACGTTGAGTATCCCGGTCCCTCGATCGGTTGGCTCCGATCATGAGGGTAGCGACGGCACCATTATAGGGACATTGCGTCGCACGGCAAGTATCCTTCGCATGTTGCTTGCCCGATCGCGACTTTGGCTGTCACGCGAAGGACGTTGGTGGCAGTCGCGGTCGTGATTGTGCAGCGCAGTGAAGACGTCTGCTGCAGCTTGCGATGACGGCCCACGGCAGCTCGACAACAAGGGAGACGACGATGGGAGCCCTGGTCATTTCCAACAGTGTCGCACCGGGTGGTGCCGGGCCGCGCCGCCCGGCATCGTGCCGCCGGTTGCTGCGTCTGACGCGCGCCGCGATCGCCACGGTGATTGCTGCGACCGCGCTGTGCGCCGTCGCCGGAACGGTGGT
This sequence comes from uncultured Rhodospirillaceae bacterium, assembly GCA_964372215.1. Taxonomy (GTDB): domain Bacteria; phylum Pseudomonadota; class Alphaproteobacteria; order Dongiales; family Dongiaceae; genus DAIMFL01. The sequence continues at coordinate 68,582 of CAYJQC010000015.1, read as the reverse complement.
GGCGGCGGAGATGACGGCGGAACAGGTGAAGGCGCTGCTCGCCGCGCATCAGGGGACTGCACGCCCCGATCTGTCGCGTCGGGATCTCGCGGGCCTCGATCTGACCGGTGTCGACTTCCGCGGCGCCGATCTGACCGGCTCGAATCTCAAGCGGGCCAAGCTGGTGGGCGCCGACCTCTCGGGCGCGCTGATCGATCTGGCGATCCTGCGGGGCGCCGACCTGCGCGGTGCCGACCTGCGCGGTGCCGAGGCGTTCTCGGCGATCCTGGCCGAGGCCGACCTGCGCGGCGCCGACCTCTCGGGCGGCAAGTTCGTCTGCAACATGGAGAATGCCAATCTCGAAGGCGCCAATCTGGCGGGGACGCAGATGGGTGCCGACATGCGCAACCAGTCGATGGGGCTGATGCGCCTGTCGCTGCACAACGCCAATCTGCGCGGCGCCGACTTCACCGGCGCCGACATGTCGCGGGCGATGCTGGAGTTCGCCGATTTCTCGGGCGCCAAGCTGGTCGGTGCCAACCTGATGCGGGCCGAGGCCGCCGGCGCGGATTTCAGCGCCGCCGACCTTGCCGGCGCCGACCTGACCGCGGCCGACCTGCAGAACGCCCGGTTCACCGGCGCCCACGGCGTCGATCAGATCATTGGCCTCGACCAGGCGCTCAACCGCGCCAGCGCCCGCTTCGATTGATCCTTCGGGCCGGTGGTCAGAAGCAGCGGATCTCCGCTTCCGCCTGCGCCCGCCGGAGATCGGCCACCACCTCCTGGGTCCAGGTGGGATCGCGGAATACTCCGGCATTCTCGCCGGACATCTGCGACATGCTGAGGATGGTCTCCACCTCGACGTACTTCTCGTACGGGATGATCGAGGCGATCACGTCGATGCTGCAGGCACAGCGCCGCAGGATGTCGCGGGTCTGGCCGTTGCTCGCCATGCAGGCGAAGACGTAGTCGGCGAGGGTCTCGGTCGGGTAGCCGGCGGCCGCATCGGGTCGCGCCGGCCAGAGCACCGCCAGGGTCGACGCCAGGGCAAGCGCTGCCGCGCCGCGCCGCGCCCGCCGCCGCCAGCCGGTGCCTCGCGGCGGGCGATTGTCGAATGAATCCATCAGTCCTGCCTCCGGTCCGCCGAGCGGAATCGCATGGCGCCTAGATCAGTACACATCGCGACCCGATGCAACAGGCCGGCTGCGGGCAGCGCCGTGCCGGGCCGCCGCATTGTCAGCCCCAGGGGCTTCTGACATGCTGGCCCCGTCCCTACGGGGCCGGGCCTCGCGGCGCCGGCCGCAGCAGAGGAGCGGGCGAGTCATGTCGATCAAGCGGCCCTGGAGCGACGCGGCGGGCGATGCGGACGCGGTGTGTCTCGCGACCGTGCCACCGAGCGCGGCGGAGGGCGTCTATCGCATCTTCATCCGCGATCTCGTGCTGATGTGCAGCATCGGCGCCTATCCCGAGGAGCGCCTGCGGGCGCAGCGGGTGCGCTTCAATGTCGAGATGCGCGTGCAGTGCGCCGCCGGCCCGATCGACGACGACCTCGCCAAGGTGCTGTCCTACGATACCGTCGTCGCCGACATTCGCGAGCTGACCGGCCGGGGCCACATCAACCTGGTGGAGACCCTGGCCGAGCAGATCATCGACTGCTGCCTGGCCGATCCGCGAGTGCTCGACGTGCGGGTGATGGTCGAGAAGCTCGACGTCGAGCCGGCCGCTGCCGGCGTCGGCGTCGAGTTCGAGCGCCGCCGCCAGCACTATCCGACGGTTGCCGACCTGTTCCCGTCGAGCGTCGGAACCGCGGCGGACTCCGTCCGGCGCCGGCGTGGCCTGGCCGACTGAGAACCGCGCCGCGTTGCCCGTCCCCATCCGTTCCGGCGGTCGCCGGATAGCGCGCTGGGTCGTCAAGCTGGGCGGCAGCCTGCTCGACTCCCCGGCGCTTCCCGACTGGCTCGCGGCGATCGCGGCGGGCGCCGGCAGGGTGGTGCTGGTGCCCGGCGGGGGCGGCTTCGCCGACGCGGTGCGGGAAATGCAGCGCCGCTGGCGCTTCGACGACGCCACCGCGCACCGCCTCGCGATCACCGCCATGGAGCAGAACGCCCGCATGCTCGCCGCGCTGCAGCCGGGGCTCCGTCCCGCCGCCAGCCGCGCCGCGATCCGGCGGGCGCTGACCGCCGGCGAGGTGCCGGTATGGCTGCCGTCCGCCATGGCGCTGGGCCGCCCCGAGATTCCCGAGAGCTGGGACGTTACCTCCGACAGCCTGGCCGCCTGGCTGGCGGTGGAGCTCGCCGCCGACGGCCTGGTACTGGTGAAATCCGTGGCCATCGCCGCCGGCGACACCGCGGAGGCGCTGGCGCGAAGCGGCGTGGTCGATCCGCTGCTGCCGGCCTTCCTGCGGCGCGGCGTCGCCCGCTGCCTGTGCATCGACGCCGCCGGGCATGCGGCGATGCGGGCAGCCTTGCGCGCCGGCACCATCGCGGGCACGCCGGTCGGCCTCGATTCCCCGCTGCAAGCGGCCGGCGGCGATGCCACGGCGGCCGTGACCGGCGCCCGCGATCCGTCCTAACATGCGCCATCGTCCGGGCCGGCCGAGGGCGAGATGACGGGAGACGCATCTGCATGGCGAAGAAGGTCAGCACGCCGCGCCTGGCCTGGGCGCTGACGGGGTCGGGACATTTCTTCACCGAGAGCCTGGCGCTGATGAGCCGGATCGGCGAACTCGACCTGTTCGTCAGCCGCGCCGCCGCCGAGGTGGTGCGCATGTACCGCGACGACGTCGACCGGCTGCCGCGCGGGGTGCGCATCTTCAAGGACACCACAGCGAGCGCGGCCCCGGTCGGGCTGTTCTACGAAGGCGTCTACCACACGCTGGTGGTGTCGCCGGCGACCTCGAACACCGTGGCGAAATGCGTCTACGGCATCTCCGACACCCTGGCGACCAACGTCTTCGCCCAGGCCGGCAAGTGCCGCGTCCCGAGCATCGTCTTCGCCTGCGACACCGCGCCGGAGCTCGAGACCATGGCGCCCGGCGGCTTGGTCAAGGTGTATCCCCGGCGCATCGACCTCGAGAACGTCGAGCGGCTGAGGACGTTCGAGGCCACCCGGGTCGTCGACTCGCTGGCCGAGCTCACGGAGGCGCTGCGCGCCCGGTTCGCATGCCTGAACATGTCCTTTTCCTGACCGGCCGGCTGGCCCAGCCGCGGGTCGCCCGCGTGCTCGAGGCGATGCAGCCGGCCGAGTTCACCTACGAGGTGCGCGACCTCGGCGTGAAGGTCGCGGCGCTGATGACCGGCGATCTGATCCGTCGGCGGCTGCCGGCGCCGGTGGCGGCCGACCGCGTGGTGCTGCCGGGCCGCTGTCGGGCCGATCTCGCGGCGCTGGACGCGCATTTCGGCACCCGCTTCCAGCGCGGGCCGGACGACGCCAGCGACCTGCCGGAGTTCTTCGGCAGGACCGGCAAGCCGCGCGACCTGTCGCGCCACGACGTGCGGATCTTCGCCGAGATCGTCGAGGCCCCGAGCCTCGATCTCGACGGCATCAGGCGCCGCGCCGAGGCCTATCGGGCGGCCGGCGCCGACGTCGTCGACCTCGGCTGCCTGCCGGATACGCCGTTCCCCCATCTCGAGCAGGCGGTGGCGGCGCTGCGCCGGGCCGGCTTTGCCGTCAGCGTCGATTCCGCCGACCCCGACGAGCTGCTGCGCGGCGGTCGCGCCGGCGCCGACTACCTGCTCAGCCTGAGCGAGGAGACCCTGGGGATCGCCGACCAGGTTGCCGCGCTGCCGGTGCTGATCCCCGCGCGGCACGGCGAGCTCGCCTCGCTGACCCGGGCGATGGATGCGCTCGACGCGCGCGGCCGGCCCTATCTGGCCGACCCGATCCTCGATCCCATCCATTTCGGCTTCACCGCGTCGCTCGGCCGCTACGCCGAACTGCGCCGGCTGCGCCCCGAGGCCGAGATCCTGATGGGGACCGGCAACCTGACCGAGCTCACCGACGCCGATTCCGGCGGGGTTACCGCGCTGCTGATGGGCGTCGTCTCCGAGCTTCACATCCGCAACGTCCTGGTGGTGCAGGTCAGTCCGCATTGCCGCCGTGCGGTGCAGGAGACCGATGCCGCGCGCCGCCTGATGTTCGCGGCGCGCGCCGAAGGCAGCCTGCCGGCGGGGATCGGCGGCGCGTTGCTCTCGCTGCACGAGCGCAAGCCGTTCGCCAGCGCGCCCGAGGAGATCGCCGAGCTGGCGGCCCAGGTCGGCGACGACAATTTCCGCGTCGAGGTCGCCGAGGACGGCATCCACGTCTACAGCCGACGCGGCCACCACGTCGCCGCCGACCCCTACGAGATCTTCCCGCTGCTCGGGGTCGAGGCCGATGGCGGGCATGCCTTCTATCTCGGCAGCGAGCTGTCCAAGGCGCGGATCGCTTGGCTGCTCGGCAAGCGCTATGTTCAGGACCAGCCGCTCGGCTGGGGCTGCGCGGTCGACCCGGCGCGCGAGGATCTCGCGCAGTTCAAGCCGGCCGGCCCCACCCTGCCGGCGCGGCGCCGGAAGCGGGCTCCGACATGATCCGGGAGACGATCGTGACCACCCGGGATGCCCGGGGCCGGGTCCATGTCGCGCCGATCGGCCTGATCGAGGAGGCCGACGGCTTCGTCATCGCGCCGTTCCGGCCGTCGGCCACCCTCGACAATCTGCAAGCGAATCCCTTTGCCGTCGCCAACTTCACCGACGACGTGCTGGTGTTCGCCGGCTGCCTGACCGGGCGGCGCGACTGGCCGACCCGCCCCGCCAGCAAGGTGCCCGGCGCGGTGCTCGACCAAGCGCTGTCCCATGCCGAACTCGAGGTGCTGCGCGTGTCCGAGGACGCGCTGCGGCCGCGCTTCCTGTGCCGGGTGGTGCATCAGGAGACGCACGCGCCGTTCCGCGGCTTCAACCGCGCCCAGGCCGCGGTGGTCGAGGCGGCGATCCTGGTCAGCCGCCTGCAGATGCTGTCGGCCGACAAGATCGAGCGCGAGATCGCCTATCTGCGGATCGCGGTCGACAAGACCGCCGGGCCGCGCGAGCGCCAGGCCTGGGACTGGCTGATGAACCGCGTCGCCGAGCACAAGACCACCGAAGGGACAGCGCAGACATGACCAGGACCGTGCCATGACCGGATTGCTCGCCAGCGTGACCACGGCGGCGGAGGCGGTGCTGGCCTGCGCCGCCGGGGCCGACATCATCGATCTCAAGGACCCGTCGGCCGGCGCGCTCGGCGCGCTGTCGGCGCCGGTGATCCGCGCGATCGTCGAGCGCGTCGGCGGACAGCGCCCGGTGAGCGCCACCGTCGGCGACCTGCCGATGCAGCCGGATCTGGTCGGTTCGGCGGCGGCGCGCGTCGGCGGGCTCGGCGTCGACTTCGTCAAGGTCGGGATCTTTCCGGGCGGCGACCTCGACGGCTGCCTGGCGGCCCTGGGCGTGCCGGCCCGTGCCGGCCGGCGCATCGTCGCGGTGCTGTTCGCCGACCAGGCGCCGGACTTCGCGCTGGTCGAACGGGCGCGCGCGATCGGCCTGGCCGGCGTCATGCTCGATACCGCGGACAAGGGCGGCGGCGGGCTGCGCCACCATCTCGATCTCGACCGGCTTGCCGAATTCGTCGGCCGCGCCCGCGGCGCCGGGCTGCTGACCGGCCTGGCCGGCTCGCTCGGCCTCGGCGACATTGCGCCGCTGGCGGCGCTGCGGCCCGACTATCTCGGTTTCCGCGGCGCGCTGTGCGGCACCGGCCGGACCAGCGCGCTCGATCCGGCGCGGCTCGCCGGCGTCTGCGCCGCGCTGCGCGCCGCCGCGGACGCTCAGCCGGCGGTGGCGGCGGGGCGGGCGGCGCCCCCCCCCGCCGGGGCGCAGCGCGCCGCCCATTCGCAGGTCTCGGGCGCGCCCGAGACCAGGGTCGCGAAGTCGACATAGGGGCGCCCGAGCCGGGCGGCGAGCGTGTCGGCCAGGAAGCGGCCGATGCCGGCGCCGACGACCGGCGCGTCGTCGCCGATCAGGCCGCGCGACAGCACGCGCTCGGCGGCGCCATGGATCTGCTGCAGCTGCCGCTCCGCGAGATGCCGCGCCAGCCGGCGCCACGCCGCCGGCTCGGCGGAGTCGAGATCGCGGCCGAGCATGCGGGCGAGGCGTCGGGCGCTGTCCTCCGCGCTGCGGCCGCGGCCGTCGGCGGTGTCGTGCTGGTCGGCGTCCGCCGGCAGCGCGCCGGTCAGGCGGTGGAGGTCGGCGGCGGTCGCGAAATGCTCGGCCATCAGGCGCTGCCGCTCGCCGGCGAACGGCGCGCTGTCGGCCAGCGCCATGACCGGGGTGCGCGTCACCCCGGTATAGACCAGCTCCTCGGCGACCAGCCGCTCGGCATCGCTGAAGCCGGCGTTGCGCACCGCGCCATCGGCAAACGGCACCACGTCGGTGGTGGTGCTGCCGACATCGACGAACAATCCGGCCGGACAGCGGGCGGCGACGAAGCACGCGCTGGCATGCCAGTTGGCCGAGGCCACCTCGCGCACCCGGCTGCGCGCCGCCGCCGGCGCGACGAAGCCGGCGGCCCCGGCATAGATGGCGATATTGGCGTCGGGGAGGGCCTGCCGCACGGCCTCGACGAGCCGGGCCACGCCCTCGGCGCGGTCGGCGAAGAGATCGACGAGTTCGCCGGTCATGGTGACGCCGTGGCGATGGGTCGGGGCGAGCCGGCGCTTGGCCTCGTCGAGCGCCGCGACCAGATGGTCGAGGCCCTTCCACAGGGGGCACGGCAGTTGCAGCGCCCCCTGCAGCCGGCCCCGGGCGTCGCTCTGGGCGGCCTTCAGATGGGCGCCGCCGAGGTCCCAGCCGGTGGCCGGGCGATCAGGCGGCGGCGTCATCGACATCGACTCGCGCGGGCTGGCGGGCCTCGGGCAGCGCGATGGCGTCCAGCTCGCGCTCGAGCAGCTCGAGGACCAGCGCCGCCGGGTTGCGACCCAGCGCAGGACGCAGTCCGACATAGGAGGTGGTGAGACGCGGGTTGATCTCGAGCACCACCGGGCCGCCCGGCGCCTCCACCAGGTCGACCCCGACATGACCCCAGAGATCGGGCAGCGCCGCCGCGATCCCTGCGGCGAGCGGCGCATAGCGGCCGCGGTTCTCCTCGCTGCCGCCGACACTGCCGCCGTGATAGCGGAAGTGGCCGCCGGCGATCCTGACATCCTGCAGGTTGCAGCTCAGCAGCGCGGCCCGGCCGCCGGCGCAGAGCAGCGACAGGCTGACCGCACGGCCCGGCAGATAGGGCTGCACGATGAAGCGCGCGGGATCGGCCGGCACGCCCTGCGCTAGCGCGTCCGCGCTGCGAAACAGCTGGGTTTCCTCGGCGCCGGCGCCGTCATCGGGCTTGACCACCCAGCCGGCTTCCGCCGGCGGCAGGCCATGCGCCAGCGCCTCGATCAGGAGCGTGCCCGGCAGCGCGGCGATGCCGTGGGACGCCAGGCGTCGCGCGGTCCGGCGCTTGCTCGCCGCCAGCCGCACCGCCGACGGCGGGCAGGCGAGCAGCCTGCATCCGGCGGCGAGGACGCGATCGCTCAGCCGCTCGAGCACGCCGGCGCTCTCCGGCGCCACCGGCCAGGCGGCGTCGGCCTCGGCCAGGGCGAGGTCCCAGTCGTTCCAGGGGTCGTCGCCATCGCCGATCCAGCGTATCCTGCCGGGAAGCCCGGGATCGCCGAGCCGGGCGTCACGCGGGAACACGACCTCGATTCCGGCCACGTCGGCCAGGTCCCCGACCAGGGCCCTGAGCATCATGTCGCCTTCGCGGGCGAGGCCGGCCGGCAATGCCCGGCCGACCAGCCCGCCGCCGGTCACGAACTCGCAAACGAAAACGCGCAACGCGGTCTCCCATGCAGGTCATTCCGGTCATCGATCTCAAGTCCGGCCAGGTGGTGCACGCGCGCCGCGGCGAGCGCGACAAGTACCTGCCGATCGAGTCGCGCCTGTGCCGCGGCAGCCTTCCCGCCGACGTCGTGCGCGGACTGCTCGGCGTGCACCCCTTCGCCGCGCTGTATATCGCCGATCTCGATGCGATCCAGGGACACGGCAGCCACGCGGATCGGATCGTCGAGCTGCATCAAGAGTTCCCCGGCCTGCAGATCTGGGTGGATTGCGGTCTCGGCGGGCTCGATGCCTGCCGAACCTGGCTGGGCCGGATGCCGGGGCAGTTGGTGCTGGGCAGCGAAGCGGTCGAAGATCCGGACGTGCTGCGCAAGCTGCGCGCGGGCCCGGAACGGCTGATCCTGTCGCTCGACTATCGCGACGACCGCTTCATCGGTCCGCCCGACCTGCTCGATCGGGTCGCCGACTGGCCGGCGCGTATCATCGTGATGACGCTGAGCCGGGTGGGCAGCGATGCCGGTCCGGACTTCGCGCGGCTGGCGGAGGTGAAACGGCGTGCCGGCGGGAGGCAGATCTTCGCCGCCGGCGGGGTTCGCGGCGGCGAAGACCTCCTGGAACTTGCGCGACGAGGCGTCAGCGGCGTCCTCGTGGCAACTGCGCTTCACGATCAACGCATCGGCCGGGCGGACATCCTTGCCGCCGCGGCCGATCCCGCCTGATCCGACGCGCCGGGCAGTCAGGCGGCGAAGGGATGCTTGACCGTGTCCTTCTTGGCCAGCACATCGCGCGCCTTGGGCTCGCCGGCGACCGCGCGCTTGATCGATTCCACGGTGGCCTGATAGTTGTAGTCCTGGATCTTCTTGTCGTCGGCGGCTTCCCAGTGGATGAACACACCGACGCAGATGAAGGCGTCGTCGGCTTCGTCGGCCGGGATGGTGCCGTCGGCGACGCAATCGGCCACCGCCCGGGCAACCGCGGTCTGCGCCGGGCCGAACATCTGCACGGCCTGCTTGGCCGACTTCATCGTGACCTTGTTGTACAGGATCGTGTTGGGCTTGCAGGGCAGGTTCGGTGCGATCACGGCGAGCAGCGTCGTGAACCCGTCCTTGTTGTTGGTCAACGCGTTGCAGAATGCGGTCTCGGCGGCGCTGCCGCGCGGTCCCATGATCAGATCGATATGGGCGACCTCGTTGCCATCTCCGACGAGCGATTCGCCGACGAGGACCCTGTTGATCTTGGCCATCTAATCTCCCTCCCTATGCGAACGGTTCTGGACTTGGAAATGCTCACACGGCGGGTTGCCGGAACGTCGAGCCCCCGCCGGATCAGTCATCTCTCCCGGCGCACGGAGCCATCCTTGTTTGCAGCATCCCTTCGCGAACGCGAACGGACCGGTTGGCCAGACAGCACCTCTGTCAGACAGAGGACATGCGACGCGAATGGTAGTCACAATGTCCCGCAGACGGCAAGGACCCTGGATGCGGCGGCGCATAGCGGCGCCGATCAGCGCCGCGGGTCAGCCGCATCTGGGATTGAAAACCTCGCGCCGAGCCGGTGCGCGAACAGGCTGGCGACGGTCAGGTCGGCGCTGGTGCCGGGATTGATGCCCGCCGACTTCAGCGTCGCATCGAATTCCAGCAGCGCCGTCGTCATCTGTTCGGGATCCGCCGCATCGAGCAGCGCCGCGTCATGCGCTGAGCCGGCGCGACGGAGTGCCTCGGCGGCCGCAATGCCGTGCTTGCGCGCGACATGGCTGTCGGGAAGGGCCCCGAGGAAGCCGAGATAGGCCGAGGTCGTCGCCCAGCGCGGATCGCGCCAGCGCGTCCGGCCGGCCGCGAGCCGCGCCAGGCCGAGCGCGAAGACGTCCTCGAAGTCGGTTGCATACTGCCGCGCGATGCTGTCGCGGGCGGCCGCCGCGCGCATCGCCGTCAGCAGCGTCACCCGCGCGGGCTGGCGCACGTCGTGCTCGGCGCTGTCGCCGAGCCCGGCCGGCGCGGCCAATTGGATTGCTGCAAAGGCCAATTCGGCATCGCCGACGCTGAGCCCGGCCAGCACCGCGGGCAGCGCCTTGCGCAGCGCGCCGGTCGCCGCCGCTGCCGCCAGGGGCGCGCACAGCAGCACGATTCCGAGATTGGTGTTGCAACCGACCGCGTCGCGGGTGCGCTCGATGCCGAGCTTGATGCGCGCGCCGACCGCCAGCCCGGCCGCGTCCATGGCCGGCGCGCTGGCCATGGCGCTGGCCTCGAAATCGGCGACCGTCATGCGATGGCCGTCGGCAAAGGCATGGACGTTGCCCGGCTTCAGGGCCGCGAGCTCGGCCCGGCAGGCCTCGACATAGGCCTGGCCGATCCAGCCGGCCGCGGCGTTCATGGGGCCGCGGCGGCCGGCTCGCGCAGAGACGGCAGCGTCGCGCGCGACCGGCGCAGGCGGGCCGTGAAATCGGCGGCCAGCGCCGCGGTGATGTCGGTCCGGCTGACCTGCTGCAGCGCCTTCCAGGCCGGCATGCTGTTGACCTCGAGCACCATCAGCGCGCCGCTGGCGTCGGCGATGATATCGACCCCGGCATAGTCGGCGCCGACCGCATCGGCGGCGGCGCAGGCCAGTTCGGCGATGGCGCCGGTCGCCGGTGCCGCCTCGCAGCGCGCACCGCGCGCGGCATTGGTGCGCCATTCGATGCCATGGCGGATCATGGCGGCGACCGCCCGGCCACCGGCCACGAACACCCGCCAGTCGCGCCAGCCGTCGGACGCTCCGGCGACATAGCGCTGGAGGTAGAAGACGCCGTCGACCTCCGCCGCCGGGGGCAGGGCTTCGACGCCGTCGACGAGCCGCAGCCCGCGACCCTGGGAGCCGAACAGCGGCTTCAGCACCAGGGGCCGGCCGGGCCGCGCCTCGGCGGCGACGATGGCCTGCGCGTGGGCCGGCGACTCCACGGACCAGGTCACCGGGGTCGCGACCCCGGCGCGGTGCAGCAGGAAGCTGGTCATCGACTTGTCGACGCAACGCTCAGCGACGCGCGCGTCGTTGCAGACCGGCACGCCGAACTCGCGCAGGGCGTGGAGGACGCCGAGCCGCATGGTCACCTGCTCGAAACTGCCGGCCGAGATCTGGCGCAGGAATGCGCCGTCCGGCAGGGCTTCCTCGAATCCCGGCAGGACCAGCCCGTGCCCCGAGCCGGTGCGGAAGCCGCAGTCCCTGAGCGAAAGGCACGTAACCTCGGCGCCCTCGGCGGCGAACGCCTTGACCAGCCGGCGCGCATGCCAGTCGGGCTGGTCGACGAACAGCGCGACGCGGATCGCCTCGGTCATGACGAGAAGGACGCGTCGAGCAGGGCCGGATCCACCCGTCCACCGGAAAAGCTGCGGCCGCTGTCGAGCGCGGTGACGCTGACCTGGGCCGGGCTGAACAGCAGGCGGTCCATGGCGTAGAAATCGCCCTTGTAGGCCTTGAAGACCTCGGCGAACGGCCGTCCGAAGTCGCGCGATCCGGTGCTGGGCAGGTCGTGGGCGAGCTGCCTGGCGTCGGCGTCGGGGCCGCGCACGAACAGCTGCACCGCGCCGCCATAGATGATCGCATCGTTGGTGCGCCCCATCGCCGCGACGAAATTCGGTGATGGCGGCGGCAGCGGCGCCGCCCCGACGCCATCGACGACGTGGTCGAGCGGAAAGCCCAGCTCGTGCAGCTTGTGCATCGCGACCTCGAGCACCCGGGCGACGATCTGCACGGTGCCGGCGAGGCTGCTGGTCGGGGTCAGGATCAGGGTCAGGCGCTCCGCCGCGACGCCGCAATCGCGCAGCACGCGATCGATCAGCGCCGCCGGCGGCGGCCTGTCGACCTCGAGCACCAGCGCGGCGCTGTCGGCCACGTCGCGGTAGCCGAGCTCGTCGAACAGCGGCTCGCGGGCGGCCAGGGCGCGGCCCGGACCGGAACCCAGCGCGTGGAAGGCGTCGGCGCCTTCGCCGACCGCGAGCTGCCAGCCGGCGAGCTGGCTGCCGAGGCAGGCGAGCACGGGATCGCTGGCATGGACGTGCAGCATCCAGGGCCAGCGCGCGAACGGGCCGCCGCCGGCCAGATGGATGCGACCGAGCCCGGCCATGCAGATCTCTGCGATGCGCAGCCCGGCCTCGATCCCGCCGGCGCGGCTGATTCCGGCGTCGACGATGACGCTCCCGGCCGGCGTATGCTCGATCCCGATCCGCAAGCTGGCCGCGTCGGCGATAAGGCGTTCGACCAGCGGCGCCACGCGACGGTTCAGGCTGACCGCCGGGTGCGCGGGACTGGTGGCGTTGGGTGACATCGGCCGGATCGCGGAAGCTCAGCCGCCGATCGCGACTTCGACCGCAGCGCCGGCATTCGCGGCGGCCGGCACCCGATGCGAAGCGGCGCCCGGCCGGAACCACGACTTCACCTCGGCGATCCGCCGGTCGATCAGCGGGCCCAGGGCCGCCGCGGCCGGGGCGCTGGCCAGCACCGTGCAGAGCGGCGCGCCGGCGTCGATCCGGCTATCCCGCGCCGGGCGGTCGGCGACCCAGTCCGGCCAGCGGATGCCTGAAGGCACCCGGATCGCGGCATCGGCATAGACGATCGCCATGGCGGCGGGTCGGGCCGCGGCGGGCGGCGCCGGCGGCAGCGCGCCGGCACAGGCGCGCAGGTGCAGCTCGAACAGCGCCGCCGGCCCGATGCCCGCGAAGATGTCGAGATTGGCGCCCGGCCGCGGGTTCACCTCGATCACCGCGAAGTCGTCGCCGTCGACCATCATGTCGAGGCTGTTGAGCCCGACCAGGCCGGTCTCGCCGACCACCGCGTCGAGCAGGCCGGGGAGCGCCGTCGCGATCGCGGCGCCGATCGGGGCCGGCTGGGCCGCGCCGCCGAAGCGGAACGAGCGGCCGTCGCCGCCGGGCCAGGCCCATTGCTCGCTGCAGCCGAGCATCAGCGCGCGGCTGCCGTCCGCCAGGAACGACACGCCGATCGGCTGGCCGGCGACGCGGCGCTGGTAGTACCGATCGGGCAGCGCAGCATTGTCCGCCGCGGCCGGCGCGACATGGCCGCCGCCCGATGCGCCGATCCGCTTCGCCAGCCAGCCGGCGGGATCCGCCGGCGCCTCGAAGGCGACCGCGGGATGCGGAATGCCGCGCCGATCGAGCAGGGCGAAGAACGCCCTCGGGTCCTTGATCCGCGCCACCGTTTTCGGTGTATTGCCATAGAGCCGGCGGCCGGCGGCGAGCCGCGCCAGCAGCGCCGGCCGGTCCTCGAAGCCGGCGCCATAGACCAGGCCGCAGCCCGCCGGCGCGAGCCGCTCTGCCGCCGCGACCAGCGCTTCGGCGTCGAAGCCGCGCTCGAGGTCGCCGGCGACCACCAGACAGTCGGCCGCGTGGCTCCCGGTGTCGGTGTCGCCGAACAGGTCGAGCACCACGGCGCGGCGCCGGGCGCGATGCGCCGCTTGCGCCAGGGCCCGTCCGGACAGCGCAACCAGCAGAAATGTGGCCGGCTCAGCCAAGGATCTCTCGCGCCAGGTCGAAGGCGTCGCGGAAATCCAGAAACTGCGGCTTCTCCGCCTCGATCATCCGGCGGAACAACCCGGCCTCGACCTTGTACTTGACGTTGCCGATGGCCAGCGGGCCGATGGCGACGGCGCCGGTGCCGTCGAGCGGCTTGGCGTCGTCCTGCATGCCGATGCCTTCGATCCCGGCCGGCGGCACGGCGTTGACATCGGCGGCGATCTTCAGGCGGCTGGCCCGGCCGAGCTGATCGCGGCTCAGGATCTGCACGCCGGCGCGGCCGGCGGCGAGAATCACGTCGGTATCGGCGATCGCGGCGGAGTTCAGCGCCTCGCTGCTGCCGTCGGCGTGGTCGACCTCGACCTGGAATCGTCCGCCGGCATCGATTGCGAGGCGCTTGACGCGGTCGGGCCCGTCATAACCGACGAGCGTTACCCGGGCCCCTTGCTGCGCTGCGATGACGGCCGCCGAGAAGCCGATCACGCCGGTCGCACCGAACACACAGACCCGGCTCTGCGCCAGCGACGAGGAGAGCTTGGCGGCCAGCGCCCTCTCCACGCTGGCGACCATCGCCGCCGCGGTCGTGAACGAGCCGGCGGGATCGGCGAACACCGAGACGGCGAACGGCGGCACCATCGCCTTGCGCGCGGTCGCGAGCATGTCGAGCGCCAGGATGGCGTTGCGGCCGCCGATGAACATGGCGGTGCGCCGGGCACCCTTGGGGCCGCGCGAAAAGATCGCGTCCTGCACCAATCCGGTGACCTCGCCGAGTTCGACCCCGGTATAGGGAACGACCGTATCGAAACCGGCGTCGAGCGCCATGTTCACGTCAAACGGGCTGACGTGACGGAGCGGGCTCAGCATGTGCAGGATGAATGGCCCTTCCAACTCGCCCTCCCTGCGCAAGCGGGATGCCCCTTGGGTCGTGTCGCGGAAAAGTTCAGGGCGGAGTCTTGTCCTCTGCTGCGGCAGAATACAAGAGCCTTGCCCCGTCTCAGCCCGCGGCGAAGACGACCTCGACATCGCCGCCGCGGTTGCGGCCGCGGCTCACCTGGAAGCTCAGGCCGCTCGCCCTGGGCCAGCGGCGCTCGGCCGCGCGCCGCAGCCGCTCGGCGTCGTCCGCGGATCCGACCACGGCGAATCCCGTCGGTCCCCAGGAACTTTGTCCAACGCCGCAAACGCCTTCCGATTCAATCCATTGCAGTACATCGGCGACGCCGGCGCTCATGAAACGCGCGCCTTGCGCGGGCGCGAAATGATCGCCGATGATGCGCTGCAACTCGGCGATCGCCGCGCCGAACTCGTCGACATTGCGCTCGACCAGCGCCGGCAGCGCCACCATCAGCATCAGCCGGCAGAGATGCGCGGCCGCATCGGCGGGAAACGACGGCAGGCGCCGGAACGCCTCGACCTCTGCGTCGCCATGCATGCCGTGCCGTGCATGGTCGAAGATCAGCAGGATGCGCCACGGCTCGGGAAACGGCAGGCGGCTGAGCACCGGCGGCGGCAGATCGGCGGCGCCGCGTCCGCCGTCGAGCACCACGCCGCCCTGCTCGAAGGTGGCGATGCCGATGCTCGAGCGCGCCCCGCGCTCCAGCAGATGCGCAATGTCGCGGATATCGGCGGCGATGCCACCGATGCGGCAGTACGCGACGCCGACCGCCAGCGAGAGCTGCGTGCCTGACCCCAGGCCGACATGCTCGGGGATGGTTTCCTCGACGCCGAGCTGCAGGCGACTGTCGACCTGGAAGTGATCGACCAGGATGCGCAGATAGCGCAGCGCCCGCTCGCTGTCCGGTCCAGCCGCCGCCAGCGTTGCGGCGCGCCGCAGGCTGATGCGGGTCCGCGGCGCGTCGAGGGCGATGCCCAGGCTGCCGAACCGCCGCCCGAGCCCGCCATTGAGGTCGACGAAGCCGAGGTGAAGCCGGGCAGGAACGGTGACGCTCACGCGCTCGACGGCGCGGCGAGCGCGGCCGGCGCCGGGTGGCGAGTTGCTTGCGTCCGCCTCGGGGACTATCATGCCGGCGTCCATGCAGTATTGGCCTCACCAAGTCTAGCGCATTGTCGGCAATTGGGGATGGCAGGGAAAGATGCCATGTCCGACAAGGATCGAGTTTACGCCGATGCGGAGATCGAAGCGCGGCTGAAGGCCGAGCTGCCGCATTGGTATCTCGAGAACGGCTGGATCCGCCGCAAGTACCGCACGCATAGCTGGAAGGGAACGCTGATGGTGATCAACACCGTCGGCCATCTGGCCGAGGCCGCTTGGCACCATCCCGACATCACAGCATCCTATGCCTGGGTCGAGGTGCGGCTGATGAATCATGCGGCCAAGGGCGTGACCGACAAGGATTTCGAGCTCGCCAGGAAGATCGAGGACGTCGTCCATTGGCAGCCGGGCCAGCACGGTGGCGCCCTCGAAGGCACGCCGCCGCAGGATCCGCGCTTCGCCTACATCAAGTATGACCGCTGACCGGCTGCGATGGCTGCGGGTGCCCAAGCGGGACAGCGGTCCCCAACCGGACGGCCCGCCGGCGGGTCGATGCAGGCCGGCTGCCCGTTCTGCGGACTGATCTGCGACGATCTTACGGTCGTCGCCACTTCCGACCGCATCGACGTGACGTCGGCGGGTTGCCAGCTCAGCCGCAGGCATTTCGAGGCCGCGTCGACGCGGCCCGCGGCGCAGCTCGCCGGGGCGACCGCCGAGCCGTCGCGGGCGGTCGCGCGCGCAGCGGAGCTGCTGCGCCAAGCCCGCGCGCCGGTGTTCATGGTGGCGGCCGATGTCGCCGGCACGCGCGCCGCGCTGCGGCTCGCCGACCGGCTGGGCGGGGTCGTCGATCACCCGGACTCGGACGCGCTGTTCCGCAATCTGCGCGTCGTCCAGGACGCCGGCGGCCTCGGCACCACGCTGAGCGAGCTGCGCAACCGCGGCGATCTCGTAGTGGTGATCGGGCCCGATCCGTCGCCGGCCTTTCCCCGTTTCGTCGAGCGCTGCCTCGCCCCCGCGCAGACGCTGTTCAGCGCGGCGCCGCTGCGGCGCGAGGTCGTCCGCCTCGGTCCGCCGGCCGCTGATGGGGCCGCCCCGTGGCCGGCGCTGAGCGAGATTTCCTGCCCGAACGAGCGCCTGCCGGAAGCCGTGGCCGTGCTGGCGGCGCTGCTGCGCGGCCGCACGATCGACGAGCGCGCCGCCCCCGGGCTCGATGTTGCCGCGCTGCGCCGCCTGGCGGAGCGGCTGCACGGCGCAAGCTATGGCGTGCTGGTGTGGGCGCCATCGCTGTTCGCCGGCGCGGGCGGCGAGCTGATGGGGCAAGCGCTGCTCGAGCTCGCGCGCCAGGTCACGCTGAAGACCCGCTGTTCGGTGCTGGCGCTCGGCGGCGGCGGCAATCTGTTCGGCGTCAACCAGGTCTGCACCTGGCAGACCGGCTATCCCGTCCGCACCGCCTTCGGCAGCGGCGTGCCCGAGCACGATCCGTTCCGCTTTGCGGGGCGCCGCATGATCGCCGAGGGCGAGGCCGACGCCGTCGTCTGGATCTCCGCCTTCGGCGCCGCGACGCTGCCGGCGCCGCTCGCGGTCCCGACCGTCCTGCTCGCGCCGCACGCCCCGCCCGAGGCGAGCGCCGTCGCCGCCTACATTCCCGTCGGCATTCCCGGCGTCGATCATCCCGGCCAGGTCTTCCGCACCGATGGCATGGTGGCGCTGCGCCTGCCCGCTCTGCGGGCCGGCGCAGCGCCGGACGCCGCCGCCGTGCTGGCGCGCATCGAGGCCGGGCTGGGCGACCAGGGACCCGCCGCGTGACGATCACCCGACTCAGCGGCGGCCTCGTCGTCGATCCCGCGAACGGCCGGGATCGCGCCAGGATGGATCTCTGGATCGAGGACGGACGCATCGTCGCCGATCCCGGGCCGGGCGCGAAGGCCGATCGGGTGTTCGACGTGTCCGGTCGGATCGTCATGGCCGGCGGCATCGACATCCACAGCCACATCGCGGGCGGCAAGGTCGGCCTCGCGCGCCAGATGATGGTGGACGACCATCGTAAGAATCCGGAGGCGCATAGCGACATCCTGCGCGGCGGCAGCGGACTCACCACGCCGTCGAGCTTCACCACCGGCTATCGCTATGCCCAGCTCGGCTACACCGCGGCGTTCGAGCCGGCGATGTTGCCGGCCAATGCGCGCCATGCCCATGCCGAGCTGGCCGACGTGCCGATGATCGACAAGGGCTGCTACGCGCTGCTCGGCAACGACGACATCCTGCTCGGCATGCTGGCCAAGGGCGCGTCGCGCGCGGCGATTGCCGACTATGTCGCCTGGACCCTGGAGGCGACCCAGGCGCTCGCCATCAAGGTGGTCAATCCCGGCGGCATCAGCGCCTTCAAGTTCAACGAGCGCTCCATCGCCTTCGAGGGGCCCGGCCCCCATTACGGCGTGGCGCCGCGCCGGATCATCGCCGCCCTGGCGCAGGCGGTCGACGATCTCGGCCTCGCCCATCCCCTGCATCTGCACTGCAACGATCTCGGCGTGCCCGGCAACCTCGAGACGACGCTGCGCACCATCGGCGCGGCGGACGGCAGGCGCCTGCATCTCACCCATGTGCAGTTCCACAGCTATGGCAGCGAGGGCAAGCGCGGCTTCTCCTCCGGCGCGGCGCAGATCGCCGAGGCGGTGAACGGCAATCCGAACATCAGCGTCGATGTCGGGCAGATCATGTTCGGGCAGACCGTCACCACCTCGGGCGACACGATGATGCAGTATCGCAATCATCGTCATGCCCATCCGCGCAAGTGGCTGTGCATGGACATCGAGTGCGACGCCGGCTGCGGGCTGGTGCCGTTCCGCTATCGCGACCGCAACTTCGTCAACGCCCTGCAATGGGCGATCGGGCTCGAGCTGTTCCTGCTGATCGACGATCCGTGGCGCGTGTTTCTCACCACCGACCACCCCAACGGCGCGCCGTTCACCACCTATCCCCATCTGATCCGCCTGCTGATGGATCGCGGATTCCGCCAGGACGTGCTGAAGACGATCAATCCGGCGGCGGCCGAGACCAGCGCGCTGTCGGGCCTGGCGCGCGAGTACAGCCTGTACGAGATCGCCATCCTGACCCGCGCCGGGCCGGCGCGCATCCTGGGACTCGCCGATCGCGGGCATCTGGCGCCGGGCGCCGCCGCCGACATCGCCGTCTACAGCGAGCAGGCCGACCGCGAGGCGATGTTCGAGCGGCCGGACCTGGTGTTCAAGGATGGAACCCTGGTGGTGCGCGAGGGCGCCGTCGTCGCCGTGGTGCAGGGGGCGACCCATGTCGCCCGCGCGGCGTTCGACCGCGGCATCGAAGCGCCGGTGCGCCGGCATTTCGACGACTACCGCACGCTGCGGCTCGACAGCTTCAAGATCGCCGACGGCGAGATCGAGGAGGCCGGCGGCCGCCTGGTGCGCCACGAGCGGGTGCGGAGCGGCACATGATCATCGGCGGCGTCACCATCGAAGACAGCTTCGCCGAGGCCTTCGGCATGAAGGCGACGCGCCTTCTCATCACCGCCGACAGCGAGCGCTGGGCACGCATCGCCGCCGACAGCCTGACCGGCTTCGCCACCTCGGTGATCGCCTGCGGCTGCGAGGCCGGGATCGAGCGGGCGCTGGCGCCGGCGGAGACGCCGGACGGCCGGCCGGGCGTCGCCGTGCTGATCTTCGCCGTCTCGACCTCCGAGCTGCAGAAGCAGCTCCAGGCGCGGGTCGGGCAATGCGTACTGACCGCCGCCGGATCGGCCTGCTTCGCCGGCATCGACGGCGAGGACCGGCTGAAGCTCGGCGCCGCCCTGCGCTATTTCGGCGACGGCTTCCAGATCGCCAAGAAGCTTGGCGGCCGGCGCTTCTGGCGCCTGCCGGTGATGGACGGCGAGTTCATCTGCGAGCACGACGTCGGCATGGTCAAGGGCGTGGGCGGCGGCAACTTCCTGATCCTCGCCCGTTCGCGCGCCGCCGCGCTCGCCGCCACCGAGGCGGCGGTCGCCGCGATCCGCCGCCTGCCCAACGTGATCATGCCGTTCCCGGGCGGCATGGTGCGCTCGGGCTCGAAGGTCGGGTCGAAGTACAAGGGCCTGCCGGCCTCGACAAATGACGCCTATTGCCCGACCCTGCGCGGGGCGACGCGCTCGGCCCTCGGACCCGGAATCGAGGCGGTGCTGGAGGTGGTGATCGACGGGCTCGCCGCCGCCGACATCGCCGCCGCCATGCGCGCCGGGATCGCCGCCGCCTGCGCCCCCGGGGTGGCCGAGGGCGTGGTCGCGATCACCGCCGGCAATTACGGCGGCAAGCTCGGCCAGTTCCATTTCCATCTGCGGGAGATCATGGCGTGAGCGGCCTGGAGTTCCGGCTGAAGTCGCCGCCGCCGCAGCGCGTGGACCTGTCGCCGCTGACCCCCGATCGCCTGCGCGACCGCAGCGCTGCCGAGATCGCCCGCATCGAACTCACGAGCGGCAATCGCCGCCTGGCCGCGGGCGAGCTGTTCGAGATCACGCCCGGCGACCCCGGCGAGATCGGGATCCGCGAGTCCTGCGACCGACTCGATTTCATCGGCCGGGACATGACCGCGGGGACGATCGCCGTCGACGGCGATGTCGGCGCCTACGCGGGCCAGTTCATGCGCGGCGGCCGGCTGCGGGTGAGCGGCCGCGCCGGGCCCTGGGCGGCGGCGGGCCTGATGGGGGGTGCGGTCGAGCTCGGCGCCGCCGGCGACGATCTCGGCGGCGCGCTGCCCGGCGACATGCGCGGCATGGGCGGCGGCGTCGTGCTGGTCCACGGCAATGTCGGCGACCGCGCCGGCGATCGCATGCGCCGCGGCGTCATCGTCGTGTCCGGCGATGCCGGCGCCTTCGCCGGCTCGCGCATCATCGCCGGCACGCTGGTCGTCGGCGGTGCCGTCGGCGCCTGTCCCGGCTATGGCATGAAGCGCGGCACGCTGCTGCTGCGTACGCCGCCGCGCGACGCGCTGCCGACCTTCGCCGATTGCGGCAGCCACGATCTCGGCTTCGTGCCGGTGCTGGTGCGCTGGCTGCGCGCCCAAGGCGCGCCGGCGGCGATGCTCGCCGGGCTGTCCGGCCGGGCACGCCGGCTGGTCGGCGATCTCGCCATCGACGGCCAGGGCGAGATTCTGCTTTCCGGTTCCTGAGAGCTGATCAAGCAAGCCTTGCAACATCAGTTGCGGATACTGCTTTTGGGTTTCCAGGTCACTTCGACGGGGCGATATCCATCGAGACTCCGGAAGGTTCGTCGCGCAACTACTTCGTTTGTGCTGCACGTCCTCCGTTACGATCGTATCGGCGTTGCCTCGGCAGGGGCGGCTACCTGTCGGGTCGGCTGGCTCGTCACCCCGCCCGCCGGTATCCTGTCTTGGCAATCGATGCGGCCGGACAGGAGTGATCGCGATGCCCGCACGCGACGCCGTCGCCGATTTCGAGCGCGCGCTCGCCGACGTCAGCGCTGATGCGCGTCTCTATGTCCAGCCTGCCGGGCTGGTCGCCGGTCGGATCGCGGCGGGCCTGGTGGTGGACGGCCGGGCGCGGCCGCTCGCCGGCGGGCCGCTCGCGATGACCCTGGGCGAACTGACGATCCGCAGTCCGGCGACGACCAGGCGCGTGGTGGTCGACGCCGGCGCGCTGCATCGCTGGTCGGCGCGCGGCGACGGGCCGGCGGCGCGGATCGCCGCGCTGCTGGAGCGGATCGAAGCGCCCCGGCAGGACCTCGGCGACCGGCCGCGGCTGATGGGCGTCGTCAACGTCACCCCCGACAGCTTTTCCGATGGCGGCGCGCATCGCGATTCCGCGGCGGCGCTGGCGCAATGCCGCGCGCTGGCACAGGAGGGCGCCGACATCGTCGACATCGGCGGGGAATCGACCCGGCCGGGCGCCGCGCCGGTGGCGCCGGCGGAGGAGCTCGCGCGCCTGCGGCCGGTGCTGGACGGGCTGCCGGAACTGCGCGCCGAGTTCCCCGATCTGCTGGTGTCGATCGACACCAGGCATGCCGAGGTGATGCGCGCCGGGCTCGCGGCCGGCGCCGACCTGATCAACGACGTGAGCGCGCTGACGGCCGAGCCCGAGAACATGGATGTGGCGGCCGCGAGCGCCGCGCAGGTCGTGCTGATGCACATGCAGGGCGAGCCGGCGACCATGAACTTGGCGCCGGTCTATGACGACGTGGTGCTCGACGTGTTCGACTATCTCGAGGCGCGGATCGCGGCCTGCAAGGCGGCGGGCATCCCACGGCGCCGGCTGATCGTCGACCCCGGCTTCGGCTTCGGCAAGCGCGGGGCGCAGAACCTGGAGCTGCTGCGCGCCTTGCCGCTGTTCCACGGCCTCGGCTGCCCAATTCTGATTGGCCTGTCGCGCAAGGGGCTGGGGCTCGGCCAGGGCGACCTGGCGCCGGCGGCGCGCCAGCCGGCCTCGCTCGCCGCCGCCACACTGGCCCTGTCCCAGGGCGTGCAGGTGCTGCGGGTCCACGACGTGGCGGCAACCGGCCAGGCGGTCGCCCTGTGGCAGAAGCTGAATGGCGGCTCTATTAAGTAAATCCACTTGACTTAATGGCCGCGCCGGACGCTCAATTGCGGCAACGACAATAGAACAATACAGGGGGTGCCGGTGCGCTTGCGCGGGACCAACCAGGAGTTCGGTCGTCCCTATAATCGTCGTATCGTCTTGGAGACGATCCGCCTGCACGCGCCGATTTCGCGCGCCGCCATCGCCCGGCGCATCGGGCTCAGCCTCCAGACCGTTTCCAACATCGTTCAGGAGTTCGAGAAGCTCGGCTTCCTGGTGGCGCGGCGCCAGGCGCCGAAGGGGCGCGGCCAGCCCGCGATCGGGCTGACGATCAATGCCGATGGCGGTTTCGCCGTCGGGCTCCAGCTTTCGCCCGGCTCCCTCATGGGGATACTAGTCGACCTGGCCGGACGAGTCCGGGCCGAGCGGACATTGCAGCTTCCCGCCACCACGCCCGACATCGCGCTGCCGCTGATGGCGGCCATGGTGCGGGAACTCTGCGCCGCGGCGCAGACCGGGCAGGTGCTCGGCGTCGGGCTGGTGATGCCAGGTCCGTTCAACGTCGACTCCATGAGCTTCATCGGCCCGACGACGCTGCAGGGCTGGAACAGCGTGCCGATCGCCGAACGGCTCTCGGCCCTCACCGGTCTTCCGGCTTTCCTGGGCGGCGACAGCGCGGCGGCGGCGCTGGGCGAGAAGATGCACGGGGTCGGGCGCGATCTCGAGAATTTCTACTACGTCTATTTCGGCCTCGGCCTCGGCGGCGGCGCGGTGATCGACGGCCAGCCCATGTCGGGGGCGTGGGGCAATGCCGGCGAGTTCGGCCACATTCCCATGGTGCCCGACGGCAAGCTCTGCAGTTGCGGCAATCGCGGCTGCCTCGAGGTCTATGTGTCGTTGCACGCGCTGCGATGCCGGTTGCAGGAGGCGGGGGTCCCGGACGCGGCCGCGGACCTGGCCTCCCTGACCGCCGCGCGGCACCCGGTCCTGCAGGATTGGCTCGATCAGGCGGTCCCGCTGTTGCGGCGCGCGATCAATGTCGTGGAAAACCTGTTCGACCCGCAATGCGTCGTGCTGGGGGGCATGCTGCCGCAGGGCTTGCTGGAGCGCATCGAGCAGCAGCTGCACCCCTTGCTGCCCTCGGTGAGCGACCGATCCGAGCGCGGGCAGCCGCGGCTGCGCCTGTCGACCCTGGGGTCGGGCAGCGCGCTGCACGGCGCCGCCGTCCTGGCTCTGTCCGGGATGCTGTCGCCGCGCTTCGGCCTGCTGTTCGCCGGGGCGCCGGATGTCCGTGAGGAACGCGGCCTGGACGCCGTGCTCGGCCATCGGGACGGACTCGACGCGGCGGCGCCGCGCCGCGCCGACAGCCTGCGCGCGGGGGGCCGACGATGACCGACGGCACCCTGCTGACCCTGGATCGGATCCAGATGCGCTTCGGCGCCGTGATCGCGCTCGACGGCGTGAGTTTCTCGGTGGCGGCCGGCGAGGTCGTGGCGCTGCTGGGCGACAACGGTGCCGGCAAGTCGACCCTGATCAAGATCATTTCGGGCGGCCTGCGCGCCACCGGCGGCCGGATGCTGTTCGATGGCGTCGAGCGGCATTTCGGCTCGCCCACCGAAGCCAAGGCGCTCGGCATCGAGACGGTCTACCAGGATCTCTCGGTCTGCATGAACGTCGACGTGGTGGCGAATTTCTTCATGGGCCGCGAGCTGGTGCGCCGCGTGCTCGGCATCCCCATCCTGCGCGAGGCGGAGATGCAGGAGATTGCAGAACGGGTGCTGCGCGACGGCGGCACCCGCATTCCATCGGTCCGCATCGACGTCGAGCACCTGTCGGGCGGCCAGCGCCAGGCGATCGAGCTCAACCGCTTCGTCCACTGGGGCGGCAAGCTGGTGATGCTCGACGAGCCCTTCGCGGCGCTCGGCGTGGAGCAGGTGCGCCGCGGGCTGGAGACGATCGCCCGGGTTCGCGACCAGGGCATCGCCGTCATCATCATCACCCACAACATGACCCATGCCTTTCAGGTGGCCGACCGCATCGTGGTGCTGCGCCAGGGGCAGGTGTCGGGTGATGTGCGAACGTCCGAGACGACCCCCGAAGAGGTCGTGCGGATGATCACCGGAGACCTGACGCGCCGCGCCGCGTCGTGATCTCCAGCGGGAGGCAGTCTTGGAAGAGAGAGGAATGATCATGAGAATGATGCAGCGCATCGCTGTCGCGCTCGTCGCCGGCCTGATGCTGATGGCCGGCGCCGGGACGTCGATGGCCGAGACCAAGGGCAAGGTCTACTACCTGGTGCCGACCCTGCTGGACGAGTTCCAGACCGAATCGGTGAGCTCGATCACCGGCTTCCTCGGCCAGGTCGGCTACGAGGTCGTGTCGCTCGATGCCCAAAACCGGACCGATCTGCAGCTCAACCAGATCGACGACGTCATCAACCTGAAGCCGTCGGCGATCATCCTGGCCGCGGTCGATTTCGACTCGGTCGTGCCGGGAATCGAGCGGGCACGGGCGGCCGGAATTCCGGTCATCGTCTTCGACCGCCAGATCAAGAGCACGCCGCTCGACTTCACTTCGGTCGCCGGCACGGTCGAGATCGGCTATGTCGCCGCCGATTCGATTTCCGGCCTGCTGAAGGACCGCTACGGCACGGTCAAGGGCAAGGTGCTGCAGATCCTCGGCGATCCCGGCGATCCCTACACCCTCGACATCCAGCAGGGCTTCGAGGAGAAGATGGCGGCCTTCCCGGACGTCACCATCCTGACCCACGCTGCGATGCAGTGGGAGGCGACCAACGCCGGCAACATCGCGTCCGACCAGCTGCTGGTCAATCCGGACATCGACCTGATCTTCGTCCACGCCGCCCATCTGGCGGTGCCGGTCGTCGCCGTGCTCGAGGCCAACGGCAAGAAGCCGGGCGATGTCATGCTGGTCAGCTCGAACGGCGCGCCGGTCGGGCTCGACCTCATCCGCCAGGGCTGGGAGCAGGTCGAGGTCGAGCAGCCGCTCTACGCCCAGGCCTACGCGATCGCCATGTTCATGGACAAGATCGTCGCCAAGCAGGAACTGAAGCCCGGCATGTACGACGTGCTCGGCCTGAACTCGGAGCTGTCCATCGAGAAATGGGGTCCCAACATCAAGATCCCCGGCGCGGCGATCACCAAGGACACCGTCGACAACCCCACTTTCTGGGGCAATCTGAAAGTGCCTGAAGCGCCGGTTACGCCGGTGGAATAGCCCTCGAGCGCGGGCCATGCCGGGGGCGGGGCCGGGCGGGCCCGGCAGCTTCAGCTACACGGATATCAGACATGTCGCAGTCGGCTGCCCGGCAGGGCGCGGAACCGCAAGCGGGCCTCGGGCCGTTGCAGCGGCGCCTGATCGAGCTCGCGCTCGATCACTTGGTGTGGTTCATCCTGGCCATCGTTCTGTCGGTCTTTTCCCTGTCGATCGACGGCTTCTTCCAGGTCGGCATATTTCTCAACATTCTCGAGCAGTCCGCCTTCGTCGGGATCCTGGCGGTCGGGCTTTCGCTGGTGATCATCGCGGGGCACATGGACCTGTCGATCGAATCCACCATGGCCTTGTCGGCGATGACGACGGCGATCTTCTTCGGCGCCAACGGCGCCGGTCTCGGCTGGGTGCTGGAGCCGAGCTGGCTGGTGTTGCCGGTGACGCTGCTCGGTTCGCTGCTGCTCGGCGCCGCGGTCGGCGCCGGCAACGCGCTGCTGGTCGTGCGCTTCAGGATCAACGCCTTCATCGCCACGCTTGCCGCCTTCATCATGCTGCGCGGCGCCGTCGTGGCGCTGTCCGGCGGCCGCTCGGTGTTCGGCCTGCCGAGCGAGCTGCGCGCCATCGCCATAGGCGACTTCCTGGGCCTGCCATTGCTCGGCTGGCTCATGCTGGTGGTCTTCGTCGTTTTCCAGTTCGCCCTGCGCAAGACGCCTTTCGGCCGCTATCTCTACCTGGTGGGCGGCAACGCCATCGCGCCGTTCCGCGCCGGCATCCGCGTCGATCGCATCGTGGTCTGGAGCTTCGTGCTCTGCGGCATGCTGGCGGCGTTTGCCGGCTGGCTGCTCGCCGCGCGCACCGCCGGCGCCACGGCCAATCTCGGCATCGGCATGCTGTTCGAGACCTTCGCGGCGGTGGTCATCGGCGGCGTCAGCTTGAAGGGCGGCGTCGGCAGCCTGTCGGGCGTGCTGGCCGGCGTGCTGCTGCTGAGCGCGATCCGCACCGCGATCAACGTGATGGGCATGCCGCCGCACTACACCCAGATGATCCATGGCGGGCTGGTGCTGGCGGCGGTGCTGCTCGACGCCTTCAAGACCTCGATCCGCAAACGCTATCTGTGACGGTATCCATGACCAAAAGGCTAGCGGGGCGCACCGCGCTCCTGTTCGGCGCGGCCAAGGGCATCGGCGAAGGCATCGCCGAGCGCTTCGTCGAGGAAGGGGCCCAGGTGCTGATCGTCGACACCGACGCCGCCGCCGCCGAAGCGACTTCACGCCGCCTCGGCGGTCCCGATCGTTGCCGCTTCCAGGTCGGCAGCGTCGCCCGGCCGGAGGCTGTCGAGTCCGCGGTGGCGGCGACGCTGTCCGCCTTCGGGCGCATCGACATCCTGGTCCAGAATGCCGGGATCTATCCCTGGCACCTGATCAAGGACATTTCGGTCGCGGAGTGGGACGAGGTCTGCGCCGTCAACCTGCGCGGCACGTTCCTCGCGGCCAAGGCCTGCCTGGCGCCGATGCAGGCGCAGCGTCATGGCCGCATGGTGTTCACGTCTTCGATCACCGGCCCGCGCGTGACCAGCCCGGGTCACGGCCACTACGCGGCCACCAAGGCCGGCATCGTCGGCTTCATCAAGTCGGCGGCGATCGAGTTCGCGTCCTATGGCATCACGGTCAACGGCGTGGAGCCGGGGAACATCCTGACCGAGGGCATGCAGCGGCAGCGCAGTCCGGAATTCATCCGGTCGATGCAGGACATGGTGCCGCTGGGACGGCTCGGCACGCCACGCGACGTGGCGGCGGCGGTCCTGTTCCTGGCGTCCGACGAGGCCGAGTACATCACCGGCACCACCATCGTCGTGGATGGCGGCCAGACCCTGCCCGAGGGAGCGGACTTCAGGATGGCTCCGTGACGTCGCCCGGGCCCGGCCCGATCCCCCGATCGGTATCGCGCCTGCTGGAGCGGAACCGGTCATTGTCGCGCAGCTTGTCGTAGGGCGGCCGGGTCTCGAACAGGGTGTCGAGCGCGAGATCGCCGATCATCTGCTCGGCAATGCGGTAGCCGAGCTCGCGATAGGCCTCGAACTGCTCCTCGTCGAAGAACTGGTCGGCGGTGGTCTGGTCGGGGAAGTCGGGGTTGGCGCCCTTGTAGCCCTTGGCGGTCATCGACAGCGCGTCGATCATGGTGGTCTTGAGATAGATCACCGTGCCCTTCTCCGGCCAGGCGCCGCCGCCGCGCCGCCCATAGTCGATGGTGGCGACGAAATAGCCCTTCTCCGCGTACTCGGCGCTCTTGGGATACTTGTCGCTCTGGGACCGCGCGATCAGCGCCTCGGGGCCGGAGTGGCGGAACGCGCAGGCCCAGGGCCGGCCGGGATCCGGACTCTCCGCCTCCATGTCGAACTGCACCGTGGCGCCGAAATCCTGGCCGATCCGCTGGATCGCGGTGACGAAATCTCCGTAGGAGCCCTCGATGTCCTGCCCGCCGTCGCAGACGATGATCAGGCCGCAGCGCCGGCGCACCAGCTCGTAGATCGCCAGGTTCTCGAAATGCCCGCCGTCGCTCAGCTCGAGCAGCGAGTTGGTTTCCTGGTAGCCGACATTGAAGACCGAGTAGAAGCCGCTCGGCCGGAAATGATTGGGCCGCTTGAGCTTGATCCGCTGGCCGCTCGGCCGCTGTATCCAATAGCCGAGCCGGAAGCTCAGCAGGGTCATCAGCAGCGAGACGAAGCGGTTCCGGGTCAGCCCCTTGCCGCCGACGCCACTGCGCGGATTGGCCGCCGCACCCGATGTCGCCATGGCCGAGGCCAGGGTCATCTCGCCGTTCGCCAGGGTGTCCGAGGTCTGCCAGCCGGTGGCGGCGCTGCCGCAGTACAGCGGCGACAGCATGAAGTTGTCGCCGCCCCGCAGCCGGTACTTGCGAGTCCTGGAGTTTGCCAGCACCAGGTTGGTGTTGACGATGTGGTACGGCCCCATCGGCGCGCCGTCCTGCCACAGGTCGGAAATCCGCAGCTCGTCGGCGCGCCGCGCCGGCCCGGCGACACCTTCTTCCACCGTTTCGTAATCCGGCATGAAGGATTCCATCAGGCGGTCGCGATAGAATCGATGCAGCGAGATGTAGTTGATGTTGGTGAGCCAGCCGGTGAGCACCGACAGCAGGAACAGGCAGGCGAGCCCGGCGCGGGCCATCGGCTCGCCATGATCGAACGTCACCGCCAGCCGATAGCCGAGCAGGGCGACGCCGTACAGGAACAGGACCGAGCCGCCGATCAGGACGATCTTGGTCCGCGCGCCGCCCGGCTTTCCGCTGCTCGATCGCAGATGGCCCCAGATGGCGCTGGCAACACCGGCGGCGATGCTGGCGACGCCCTCCAGCCCGCCGAATCGTTGCCCGATCCAGGCATCGATGAGCGGAACCACGCCGAGCGCGAGCAGCGCCAGCGACAGCAACGTCGCGGCGCCGAAGAACTGCTCGAACAAGCGGCGGCCGCCATAGCGGACCGACAACCCTTCGACCCGGGTCAGCCAGCGAATGAGATAGGCGACCCAGAAGTTCACCAGCACGAACACGCCGACCAGGACGACGAGCTGGAGCAGCCCGGAAATCCAAGGCAGGCTGATCGTGCCCGACAGCAGGTAGGGCGGACAGCCGGCCGCGATCGCGCCGGCGATCAGGGCGTCGGCCAGGAACAGCGCCGCGACGACACCGTAGATCTGGGCGAAACCCTTTAGATCGGAGCCCGTCCATCGGTCGCGCCGCGCCACGTAGGCGATCAGCAGGCCGGCGACGGCCCCGAGCGCGAGGGCGCGCGGCCACTCGGCGGCGAGCTGGCCGCTGACCGAAACCGGTGTGGCGCTGTCGACGAACATTGGCTCGATCGGCCCGCTCAGCCATTGGAACAGCAGAAACAGCGTCACCAGGTCGAACAGCGCCAGGGCGCCGACGATCAGCCAGCGGGCGACGGTGCGGAGGAAGGAGATCCAGGAATCGCGGCCCTCGCGAAAATCGAGATCGGCGATCGAGCCCTTCAGTTTTTGCTCGGCGGAGCGCTGCATCTTGCGCTCGTCCGCTTCGCCGCGGCCCATCCAGGACAGGACGGAATAGTTGATCGACGACAGCACGAACAGGGCCGAGACAAGAATGGCGAGCAGCAGGCAAAGCAGGAAGAGCGACGGCACCAACTGCTGATTCGCCAAGGTGTCGGAGGTGCCGATCAGGCGCGCCACTGCCGGCAACGCCTCCGGCGCCAGCATCTGCAGCATGCTGTGCAGCCCGTTCAGGATCGGCAGGTTGCCGATCCAGCGGAGCGCCAGGAACAGGAAGGCGACGACCGGCACCCACACCAGGAGGTTGAGCAGCACCGCGCGCCCGACGATCGCGGCGCCGGACCAGATGGTGATGCCGCCGCCGGGCGTCAGGTACTCGCCGCTCTGGCGCAGATAGCGCAGGATCGACTTGTCGTGATGCTTCGCCTTCTGCGGATCGCGGATGCCGTAGGGGAAATCCTCGGCCAGATCCATCTTCCAGGGGCAGCCGGTCTGTCCGCTCATCCACCAGGACAGCGCGGCGCCGATATAGCCGCCGCCCGAGACGGTCGACAGGTGGTCGACGCGTTCCAGCAGGCGCGCCCGCGCCAGACGCTGCAACACGCCGAGCGAGAACGTGGCCGACCGGATGCCGCCGCCCGACAACGCCAGGCCAAAGAGATAGGGTGCCGCACCGGGCTTTCCGCCGCCGCGCAGCCGGGCCAGCAGTTCCTCGACATGGGGCACGCGACCACGCTTCTTCGCGGCGATGTAGGCAAGCTCGGATTCGATCAGTGCGGCGTCGGCGTCGGGCAGATCGGCTCGGCGGATGTCACCGTCGGATTCCGCTGGGATGTATGGCGGCGCGCCAGTCGGTTCGCTCATGCTCTTCCCCTT
Source organism: uncultured Rhodospirillaceae bacterium (assembly GCA_964372215.1). Classification (GTDB taxonomy): domain Bacteria; phylum Pseudomonadota; class Alphaproteobacteria; order Dongiales; family Dongiaceae; genus DAIMFL01. Next base: position 38,550 of record CAYJQC010000015.1, on the reverse strand, counting down.
CCAGGCCGGAGGCCGGATTCCTACAGCGTCTTCAGGTATTCGAGCAGCGCCGTCACCTCGCCGGGGTCGAGCGCGGTGCCGTAGTCGTGGCCGCCCTTGCCGTTCCCCCGCAGCCCGGTGTCGAACGGCGCCGCGCGCGGACAGTCGTCGGTCGGGCCGTTGGACACGAATCCGAGGGCGGCGGGATCGTAGATGTCGCAGCCGCGGTAAAAGAACTGCGGCCGCTCGGATGGCGGCTTCAGCAGGTCGCGCAGGGTCGGCACCGAGCCGTTGTGCAGATAGGGCGCGCGCAGCCAGATGCCGTCGAGCGGCTGGCTGGCATAGCCGACGTCCTTGACCATGTCCTTGCGATCGACGCCCATCTCCTTGGCGACCTTGTTGGTCGCGTCGGCATTCTCCTGGCTCCAGGTGTCGAAGCGGTCGCGATCGGTGCCGATCTCGGTGATCGGGATGACCTTGCCGAGATAGCGCCCGTCCCAGCCGTGGCACGAGCCGCAGTACTCGTCGAAGATCGGTTTGCCGGTCGCGGCCAGGTTCCGGTCGATCTGGAAGCCGTGCGCCGAATCGTCCGGAAACAGCGGCGGCGCCTTGGAGCGAAGATAGGCGCGCAGCGCCTTCATCTGCTCGATGAAGGCCGGACCTGGCGGCGCGCCCAGGCCGAGCGCGGAATCGATGAACACCGCGAGCGGATCGCGGGTCTCGCCGGCCCAGTTGAGCGACTGTCCCTCGCGCAGCCCCATGTTCCAGATCGACGGGAAGTCGGCGTTGCCGGTGCTGCCGTCGTCATCGATCTTGATCATGAAGAACTTGGTGAGATTGAAGGGATCGTCGCGGCCCGGCCCCCAGGCGGGGCGATCCCGCTGGTGCATCCAGGCGAACTGCGCGGCCTGGTCGAGAATCGCCTGGCGCGCGAAGGGAATGATCAGGAAGCGGTAGATCAGCTTGTCGTCCCAGGACAGGTCGAAGCTCTGCTCGATCGCCGGCATCAGCACGTCGGGACTGAACCGATAGTCGTTCGCCGCCGCGCCCAGGAAATCCAGGAAGCCCTGGACGTCGGTGGTGTGCGACGGTCCGGTCGGCACGATCACCGGCTTGGCGTCGGCGCTGGTGCGATAGGTCGCGGTATGGCAGACGGCGCAGTTCTGGGTGACGCGCGGAAAGCCGAGGGTCTTCTTGGCGAAGCCGACCGGAAGCTCGCGGCCCTCCTCCCAGGGGATGCCGAAGGCGCGATAGCCGCCCGGCCCCGGCAGCAGGTCGGCGAACACCCGCGGCAGCACGTGGAACAGGGGATAGGGCACGCCGCGGGTGGCCTCGGAGCCGAGCGAGCCATACTTGAACTCCTCCTCGGCATCGCTGGCGCACAGCGACTTCTTGTTGGCCTCCTCGACGTCGCCGCAGACCACCTGGGGCACGTCGCGGAAGAACTTGTAGTTGGCATAGGCGAAGCCGATCAGGCCGATCGCGACGAGGATGATCGGCCCCGCCCACAACCCGTAGCGCCGCCATGCCGCCTTGCGGGCCGCGTCCTTCCGAGCCGGCCCTTCGCCCCTGTCGCTCGTGCCTCCGGTCATGGCCGTCCCTCTTGGTCAGAAGGTTTTCAGGTACTCGACCAGGGCGCGCTTGTCGCCCTCGGCCAGCGTGATGCCGTAGAGATGTCCGCCATTGCCGTTGCCCGGACAGCCGCCCGCGCCGCAGGTGCCGTTGTTCTGCGGCGGCGTCGCGCAGGCCGGCGTCGGCGTCAGGCGAGTCTGGTAGCAGAACAGCGATTTCCGCTGTTCCGGCGGGATCATCCCGGGCCGCGATTCGAAGCCGACATTGCCGGTGTCGTAGACGTCGTAGCCGCGATAGAACACCGCCGGCCGGCGCTCGGGCGGCTGCAGCAGGTCCCACAGCGTCGGCACCGACCCGTTGTGCAGATAGGGTGCGCGCAGCCAGACCCCGTCGAGCGGCATGTTGGCGTAGCCCTCGGTCTTGCGGAAATTCTGGAAGCGCTCGTCGCCGAACTCGGCATAGAGCACGTTCTGGTTGACCGCCAGCTCGTAGGTGTAGTTGTCGAAGCGGTGGCGGTCGGTCCCGATCTCGCCGATCGCCGTCACCTTGCCGACGTATTCGCCGCCGAAGTCGCGGCCGTCATGGCCGTGGCACTCGGCGCATTCCGCCCGGTAGACCTCTTGCCCGCGCTCGAGTCGGGTCTTGTCGATCTTGCCCGGAAATTCTGCCTCGAAGGACGGCGGCGCGACGGTCAGCAGCCAGTCCTCCATGCGCTTGATCGAGACGCGATCGAGGATCGGCGGCAAGGCGCCGGTGCCGAAGGCGGCGCTGCGGTTGCGCTCCTCCAGCTTGGTATTGTTGCCGTCCCAATGAAGCTGCATGTCGCGCCGCTGTTCCTGCAGCCAGATCGACGGGAAATCGACGACGCCGACCGCCTCGTGCGCCGGCAGCTCGTCCATCGGCCAGTTCAACAGCGCCTTGGCCGGCGAAAAGGTATCGAAGCGTCCGGGGCCGAACTGCGGCTCCCGCGCGGCGAAGCTGAAGCGCTGGGCGATGGTCAGGATGCGCTCGCGCACCTGGTAGATGCCGACGAGGCGGAGCGCCAGCCGGTTGATCAGGTCGATCTCGATCCCCGCCGCGTCGATCGCCGCCAGCATGTGTTCCGGGGTGAAGCGCTCGTCGAAGGCGCAGGCCACCATGAAGTTCTGGAACGCCTGCAGGTCGATGCGGTTGGCCGGCATCCCGACATAGATCTCGGGCACTGCGTCCGGTGCGGCGCGCACGGTGCCGGCGTGGCACACCGCACAGTTCACGAAGATCCGCTCGATTCCCATGTTGTTGCGCAGCGAGGTGCCGACCGGGCGGGTGCGGCCGAAGCCATCAGGCAGATCCTTCTGGTCCTCGAAGATGAAGCCGAAGGCGGCCCAGCCCTCGTCCTGATGCCCCGCCGGCAGGTAGTTCCGGAACATGATCGGCATCACTTCCCAGATCGGGTAGGGGATGCCGAAGTTCTTGTCGCCGCCGGTCGAGCCGTATTTGAACTGCGCGACCGGATCGACGAAGGACTCGGCCCGGTCGGTGGTGAGCCGGAACGTCATGTAGACGCCGAAGACGATCACCACGGCCGCCGCCGCCAGGGCGGCGTACCACAGCCAGCGGCAGAACGGACGGCAGGCGGAGGAGACGTCTGTCATGGGTGCCCTATTGGATCGCCAGGGTCTGCGCGAGTGCGGCCAGCAGCGCCCGGCGGCGCAGCGGCCCCGGCCCGAGCGCCTCGGCGTCGGCCGCCACCAGGCGGTCGATCGCCGCGTCGAGCACCGGCATGTCGTCGCTGATTTCCATCTCGACGGAATCGCCGCCCTCGCGGAAGTCGAACCGCAGACCGGCGATCCGGCCGCCGGACGGCAGGCGCGCGCTCAGCCCGGCCCCGGATTCGCGCGGCACGACGCCGATCACCGTCGCGTCGCCGTCATGGGCGATCGTGCCGCCGGCGACGGCGAGGCGGCGGATGGTGCCGTCGCGCCCGACCGAGATCTCGTCGATCCGTCCGTCCGAGACGGATTGGCGGTCGGCAACGACATGGCCCGCGATGCCGATGCCGTCATCGCCGCCGCCGCATCGCACGCGGAATTCGGTGCGATCCATGCCCGCCGGCACCCGGGTCAGCCGGCACGGCGCGCGGTGGCTGACTTGCGTCGCGGAGGACGCCGCCGCCAGCCGGGCGTCGAGCCAGGCGATGTCGCTTGCGGCGAAGCTCTCGGCCACGTCGCGGGCCAGCGCGCCCAGGGTGTCCGGCGCGTCGGCGGCCGAGGTCCACAGCAGCAGATTCCCGCGCCGTGTCTCCGGATTCATCGCGCCGGTGGTCTCCAGGATGTCGGCGGCGTGCTGCGCGGTGGCGAGCGCCGGCAGCGGATCGCGGTTCGGCAGGTCCGGCGACGGAATCGCGAGCCCCCCGGGCCACAGTTCGCCCAGCCGGCGATGCAGGCGCAGGGCGGTTGCGTCGGCGACGGCCGGCTGCCATTCCGCGCGCGCGCCGGTCAGCCGGTAGCGCAGTGCCGCCTTGAACAGCATGGCGCGGCACGCCGCGCCGTCGGGTCCGGTGCCGCAGCCCTGGTCCCACAGGAGATTGATCACCGCGATCCGGTTCGCCCGGTCGGTCGAGCGGTCGAAATCGTCGAGCCCGTCGATGCCCTGGGCGACCGGTGCACCGTGGAAGGTGGCGCCGAGCCCGGCCATGCGCGCGGCGATCGCAGGATTGGCGTTCGATTCGCTCCATAGCGGGCGCGAGAAGATCGGCGCCTGGCCCTGGTGGCAGGCGACGCAGAACTCGCGCGTCGCATACGCCACCCGGGGCGTCTGCCCGGCGCTGTAGTCGGTGATCTCCTGGAACTCGAAGCGGCCGGCCGCCTCGTTGTAGCTGATCGCCTCGATGGTCTCTGCCGCCGGCTGGTAGCCGAGATAGAGGCGGTCCCGGAGCAGCAGTTCGCCCGGCGCCGGTTCCGCCGCGGCGGCGCCTTCGGCGGCGACCGCGACGACCAGTCGCGGCGACTCGAAATACCCGGGGTCCGCGGCAAAGCGTTGCAGCGAGCGGCCGAGCGGAAACAAGGCGGTGCGCACCCGCGCCGGTGCGATCCGCGCGTCGATCGCCTGGAGAATCCGTTCGAAGGGGAAGGGAATGTCGTAGCCGTCGGGGGTGGCGAACAGCTCGTCGAACAGCGAGCGACCGCTCGCCGGCTGCTGCGGTCCCGGCTGATCCGGCCCGATCGCGAGACCCGGCTCGGCGCTCCACCCGGCGCGCCCGGCGAGCGCCAGTGCCGCCGCCACGGCGACCGCGCTGGCGAGACTGCGCATGGAAGTCATGCCGGGGTCACTGCAGCCCCGCGCTCCGCGCCTGCTCGCCGACCCAGCAATCCTCGGGCGTTTCGGCGCCGGCGGCGAAGTCCGCCGCGTCCGCGTCCGCCACCTCCGGATTGTACAGCGTGAAGTTGAGCAGGAAGATGCCGTGGGCATAGGCGCGGCCGAGATAGAAGCCCGGCCGCACCATGCGGATCTCGTCGCGGATGCGCATGGCGTTGCGGCCCGCCAGGCCATCCGGGCTGGCCTGGTATCCCGGCAGCTCGTCGGTGTAGGCGTAGTCGATGATCACCGACTCCCGGCGCGAATCGAGCAGGCTCTGCCCGCAATAAAGCTTGGCCGGGAACAGCAGCCACACATTGGTGGTGGGGCGGATCCACTTGAGCCAGCCTTCGCGCGGCACCTCGGCGGTCATCAGCGCGCTCGGCTCGTCGATCAGCGAACGCAGCGGTTCGAAATCGTCGATGAAGTTCCGCAGCACCCGCTCATCGCGATAGAACATCTTGCCCTTCCACAGCGCCCGGCCGAGCTTTTCCAGGAGCTCGACCTTGCGGCCGGCCAGCCGCCCCTCGAGGCCGCCCAGGATCTGCTCCAGCCGCGGCACCAGCGTGTCTTCGCCGCCGCGCGCGAAGAACAGGTCGCCCTGATAGGGACCGTCGGGAATCGGCCCGGCGGTCAGGCGGCCGTAGATCTGGTCGATCTCCTCCTGGTTGAGCGCCAGCAGGCCGGCCGGCGTCAGCTTCATCAGGTCGGCGCGCCCGAGGGGCACATCGTGCTCGACCCTGGCGAAGTCGACGCGGAACACCTTGGTCGGGTTGTCGGGGTCGTGGATCGACGGATCGCTCAGCGGCGCGAACGGAATGTCCGGGCGCTCGGCAACCGCGTCCTCCTGCGATCCGGACAGCAACAGGGCTGCCGCCCCCGCGGCGATCACCACGAGGATCGCCAGTCCGATCAGAACGCGCTTCAGCACAGCCGCCCCCTTCATCTCGTCAAACGGAGTTCTAGAGAGTCGCCACGAAGGCGATCAGCGCCTGCTTCTCCTGGTCGGTCAGGTCCTCGCCGAAGCGGTGCCCGGCGTTCTCCACCCGCTCCAGCACGTTCGAGTAGTAGCGCTGGATGAACTCGCCCTGGTCGCCGACCAGGTCGAGGATCAGGTCGCCCGAGGCCGCGAGGATGGTGGTCCGCAGGCCCTTCAGCCCGGCTTCCAGTTCGGCGCGCTGCGCGTCGGTCAGCAGCGTCGCGTACTTCTCCTGGAACTTCTCCGGGCGCCGCTCGACCAGCACCAGGTCCTGCAGGAAGTCCTTGAACCGCAGGCTGTTGAGCGCGACGGCCGGATAGCCCTGCGGCACCCGCAGCGACAGGCCGGTCTCGATGTCGCCGATCTTCAGCTTCGGCGCGACGTCGATGATGGCGTCGCGGTCGAGATAGGGGATCTTGGCGATCCGCCGACCCGGATTCAGCAGATCCTCCATCGAGGCCTTGTACAGCTTGTAGCGGCCCTCGACGCTGGGGTCGTAGGGCCAGCAGGCCGGCGGATCGGCGAGCGGCTTGCCGTCGGCGTCGACATAGGGCGAGCGATAGAAATCGACGCCCGCATCGGCCGGCTTGCCGCAGATCTCCGGACCGATGGCGTTGTTGTGCATGAACGGCGCGTGGGCCCAGGCCGACAGCAGCGAGATGTTGCGGTAGTACCCGCGACCGCTGCCCTTCATCACCTCGGGCAGGTTGGGATCGGCCGGGCGCTGGTGCACATCGAGGGCGGTGTACTGCTCCCACACCCGGCTCGGCATGTGGTTGGAATGCAGCGACCGCGCGGTGTAGGTGCCGATCTCGGTGGCCAGCGACGGTGCGTCGTTGCCGAGCCAGTCGATCCGCAGGCTCGGATCGTCCGGGTCGGTGGCATAGAAATCGACATTCTCGTACGGGCCGGACTGGCTGGAATGGCAGCGCGCGCAGCGTTCCACGAACACGCTCCGGCCGAGCTCGACGGCGTTCTCGCCGTACTCCTGGTCCAGCGCGATCTCGAGATCGCGCCGGCTGGCCAGGCCGCGGGCGACCCAGAGGTCGGTCGGGCGGGCGGTCATGAAGAACGCCTTCACGTCGTCGAGCCGGTCCTCGATGGCGCGGAAGCTGGCGCAGTCGCGTCGGCACTGGCCGATGTCGAACGGAGTCTGGCCATAATTGCGCTGGTCGGGATCGGCGGCGCGCAGGTCGGAAATGTGGTTGACCCAGCATTGCTCGGCGCAGCTGCCGATGTTGAAGTAGACGCGCTGGATCGCCTCGTTGATGCCGATCGAGTCCTCGCCGCCCTTGAGGATGTTCGGCACCATCTCGGTACGCTCGCTGCGCTCCCAGCATTTGCCGGGCTTGTCGGGCTCGCACCAGCACGCCGCCGGGTCGGCGTCGGCGGCGCAGCTCGACGCCATCCGCCATTTCAGGATCAGATGCTCGAAGGTCGGACGCCGGGCGAGGTTGATCAGGGCGTTCATGGTGCCGGGATTGGACACCTGGTCCATCGGCAGCGCCGAGGTGTCGACGATGCCCGGCCGCGCCCGCGCCACCAGCTGCCATTCCAGGCGATGCTCCGACATGCCGGAGCCCAGCATGTTGGACACCCGGCTGTACTGGTTGCCGACCAGCCCGCTGATGTTTTCCCAGGCCGGGTGGTTCGGATCGTCCGGCGGATTGTCCGGCTTGTAGCTGATGTGGCAGGCGCCGCAGGCCATGCCGACGCGGAACGGCGGCTCGATCGAGCCGTCGAACAGGCGGTTGACCCGGGAGTCGGAGTCGCTGGCGTCGTCGCTCAAGAACCTGTCATAGCCGTCCCAGGCACCGAGGCTGCCGTTCAACGCCGTCCATTTCTCGGGATCGAAGCGCGGGTTGGGAAACTTGCGCAGGCCGAGCGCGCCGGTCGAGGTGCCGAAGCGCAGGTCGCAGGCGCTCTGGCGCTGGTCCACCGGACCGTGCGGCGTCGACTGGTTGTAGGGTCCGTCCTGGAAGTCGCAGGCCGGGTCGCGGTAGCCCGCGCGGCCGACGAACGGCAGCAGCTGGTCGTCGCCCGGGCACCACGGAAATCCGTAGGTCTCGTCCAGCGACTTGGCCGGGCAGTCGGGCTCGCCGGGAACGCAGCAATCGGGGTCGGGAATGGCGCCCCAGGCCTGGAACAGGTCCTTGCGGTGCGGCGCGCCAAGCACCTTGTACCAGTCGATCACCGCGCCCAGGCGCTGCGGATAGGAATAGGTGAAGAAGCGGTCGTTGAAGGCGGTGGCGAAGAACCAGATCTCGCGGCCGGCGCGCTCGGATGCCGAGTAGGGCAGGTCGCCGGCGGCATAGCCTTCGCTCAGGCTGCTCTGTGCCGACGCCGGGCTCGCCACGCTGCAGAGCAGCATCACGCAGGCAAGCTGCAGCCAACCCGTCAGTCTGCGCATGGTCGTGACCTCGCCGCAGGTGCCGACATGGGTGGCAGCCGAAATCAATCGCTGAAGACGACGGCCCCCCACGTCTTCTCGTTAGGTGACTCTATAGCATCGGCGGGGCGTTGGCGCGGGTGGAGCAGTTCACAGGCCAGGGCGATGCCACAATTTTATCACAACGCTGGCCGGACCGGATTCGCCTGCCATCCCAGGCCGGCATCGCGCGGCAGGACAATCATGCCGCACGGCGCCGAGGCTGGGGTCAGCGCGCATCGGCCAGCACGAGATCGGCGCCCTTCTCCGCGACCATGATGGTCGGCGCGTTGGTGTTGCCCGAGGTGACCGCGGGAAACACCGAGGTGTCGATCACCCGAAGCCCGCCGATCCCATGGACCTTCAGGCGGGCGTCGACCACCGCCTGGGCCGGGTCCGGACCCATGCGGCAAGTGCCGGCAGCGTGGAACACGGTGGAGCTGCGGCGCCGGATGTCGGCGATGTGCTCGGCCTCGCTCTGCACCGCGGGGCCCGGCGTGATTTCGCGCTCGATGATCGACGACAGCGCCGGGGTGGCTGCCAGCATCCGCATGAAACGCACGCCCTCCAGCATGTCCTGGACATCGCGCTCGGTCGCCAGCGAGTTCGGCTGGATCCGCGGCGCGGCGAATGGATCGGCCGAGCCGACGCGGATCTCGCCGCGGCTGGTCGGCCGGCAGGGCGAGATGCCGAGCAGGAACCCCGGGAACGGATCGGGGCTCATCATCGGCCGCTTGCCGGGCGGCGCCCGGGTGTAGCTGACCGGGCAGAAGTAGAGCTGCATGTTGGGGCGGGCCAGTTCCGCCCTGCTGCGGAAGAAACCGCCGCCCTGATTGACGCTCAGCGACAGCGGGCCGCGGCGCCACAGCACGTAGCGCAGCCCGGCCGCCAGCTTGCCCCGCCACGGCCGCAGCTCCTGATTGAGCGTCGGCCGCCGGCAGCGATACAGGTGGTCGATCCCGAGATGATCCTGCAGGTGCCGGCCGGCCGCCGGGCAGTCCAGCACCATGGCGATGCCGAGCGGACGCAGCCAATCGGCCGGGCCGACGCCGGACAGCTGCAGGAGCTGTGGCGAGTTCACGGCACCGGCGGCCAGGATCACCTCGCGTCCGGCGCGCGCCTCGTGCTCGCGGCCGCGCTGGCGATAGGCGACGCCGGCCGCGCGCCGGCCCTCCCATAGGATCCTGGTGGCGTGCGCCGCGGTCTCGACCCGCAGGTTCGGCCGCCCGAGCGCCGGCCGCAGGAAGGCCCGTGCGGTCGACGCCCTGATGCCGTCGCGCGTGGTGATCTCGTAGAGGCCGGCACCTTCCTGGGTCGCGCCGTTGAAATCCGGATTGAGCGCCAGGCCGCCCTGCTGCGCCGCCTCGAGATAGACCTCGCACAGGGGATGGGTGTCCGGCGCCTGGCTCGAGACCCGCAGCGGACCGCCGGCGCCGTGAAACGCGCTGGCGCCGCGCCAGTGATCCTCGGACTTGCGAAAATAGGGCAGCACGTCGGCCCAACCCCAGCCGGCATTGCCGAGCGCCGCCCACTCGTCGAAATCCTCGGCTTGGCCGCGGACATAGACCATGGCGTTGATCGAGCTCGAGCCGCCGAGCACCTTGCCGCGCGGCCAGTAGCCGCTGCGGCCGTCGAGGCCCGCATCCGGCTCGGTGCGATACATCCAGTTGACCCGCAGGTCGTAGAACGACTTGCCATAGCCGATCGGCACCTGGACCCAGAAGCGCCGGTCGCTGCCGCCGGCCTCGAGCAGCAGCACCCGGTGGCGCCTGGACTGGCTCAGGCGATCGGCCAGCACGCAGCCTGCCGATCCGGCGCCGACGATGATGTAGTCGTAGCCCGGTTCTGGCATGGCCCGGCGGTTTCCTGTTCCCTGGTGCCGCGAGATTTCGCGCCGCAGCCGCGGCGCTCATCCTTGTCGAAAGTCCGGCCGCGATGAAGCGCCATTCTGGCGACCGCCAGGGACCAATCCGGCGCGGATCGATCCCGCCGGCGGTATCCCTCTTTCGCAGCGGCGGGGGTGCCCGGCAGCGTCCGTCCGAAGTGGCATCGAATCAGGCCAGTGGCACTCATAAGCACCTGTTCCCACAAACTAAATACGTAAATACATTGTTAGGAATCGGCTGTCAGATTAGCGACCATATGTCGCACTCGCGGCGGCGCCCCGGGGGCGATTGACCCGAACGCATGGCCCCGGCCTGGGCGCTGCCGCACGCTGTCCTCTACGCCCGTCGGTTGAGAGTGAAGCTGATGCAAGCCAGAAAGAATCGAGCGAACGCCTCGCTGAAGACCAAGGTGATGCTGGTTCTCGGCGCGGTGGTCGGGATCCTGCTCCTCGGCAACGGTGCCATCTTCGGCTTCGTGTTCTGGCCGGCCTTCATCGAGCTGGAAAGGACGGCGGCACAGAAGAACGTCGATCGGGTGGTCGATGGGGTCCAGAAGGAGCAGGAGGATCTGGAGCGGGTTTCGCGCGACTGGAGCGCCTGGGACCCGACCTACGAGTACGCGGTCGCGCCGAACGAGGACTACGAGCGGCAGAGCTTCACGTTCGATGTCATGCACGACCTGAACCTGAGCCTGATCGCCATCTACGACATCGACGGCAACCGGGTGAAGGCCCAGGCCTACAATCTCCAAAGCGGCGAGCAGATCGACGTGGCGCAGTTCGGCGCCGCCTTCGCGCCCGACGACCCGTTCCTGCCCCACGTCACCGGCGGTCAGACCTCCGGCATCCTGATGACCGAGCACGGCCCGATGCTGCTCGCCGGCTTCCCGATCGTCCAGAGCACGCGCGAGGGCCCGTTCCGCGGCTCGCTGTTCATGGGCCGCCTGGTCGACGACGAGATGGTGGCGAGCCTGGTCGCGCAGACCCATGTCCAGTTCGCCGTGTTCCAGACCGATCCCGACAAGCTGCCGCCGCGGCTCGACCCCATCGTGGCCGAGCTCGCGACTGGGCAAGACTATGTCTACGACGAGTCGATGGGCGACGTGCTGCCCGGCTATCGCCTGCTGCCGGTGCTCCAGGATGCGGCGCCGATCGTGCTGCAGGTCGATACGCCGCGCCGCATCAGCGGCATCGGGCGCACGACCCTGGGCGTTGCCGGCCTGTCGACCGTGGTCACCGGCCTGCTGATCATGGCGGCGATCTGGCTGATCCTGAACCGGCAAATCGTCGTCCCGCTCAACCGATTGACGCGCCACGTGCTGGAGGTCGGCCAGACCGGGGATCTCTCGCGGCGCGTGACCATCGACCGCGACGACGAGATCGGGGTCCTGGCCCGCGGGTTCGACGCTGCGACGACCCAGCTCGACAACGCCCGGCGCCGCCTGCTCGAGCAGTCCTACCAGAGCGGCATGTCGGAGATCGCGGCCGGGGTCATGCACAATATCCGGAATGCCCTGAGTCCGGTGGCGGTGAGCTTGTGGAAGCTCTCGGAGATGGCGGCCGCGCCGCCGGCCGCCCATCTGGACGACGCCTTCCGCGAGCTCAAGACCGACCAGGTGCCGCCTGAACGGCGGCGCAAGCTGGTCGACTACATCGAGGCGGCGATGGCCAAGCTGCGCGATCAGGGCGGAAGCTTTGCGCAGGACCTCAGGCTGATCGCCGAGCAGAACCGCCATATCGAGCAGATTCTCCAGGATCACACCGCGCTCAGCATGGGCAACCGGCAGATGGAGCCGGTCAGCCTGCAAAAGGTCGTCGAGGAGGCGACCCGTTTCATCCCGGCGCGCGGCGAATTGAAGATCGACGTGCGGGTCGAGCCTGGCATCGCGCAGATTCCGGCCGTCCACGGCAATTCGATCGTGCTGACCCAGATCCTCGGCAACCTGATGATCAACGCTGCCGAGGCGATCGGCGAGCGCGGTCGCACGTCCGGCAGGATCGAGATCTTCGCAGGGCTGACCGACGAGGAAGGTCAGGAGATGGTGCATCTGACGGTGCATGACGATGGCGCCGGCATCGACCCCACCAATCTCGACAATCTGTTCGAGCGCGGCTTCAGCACCAAGAAGGACAAGACCGGCGGGCTCGGGCTGCACTGGTCGGCCAACAGCGTCGCCGCGATGGCCGGGCGGATGTATGCCGAGAGCGGCGGAAAGGGCGCGGGAGCGAGCATCCACATGCTGTTGCCGGTCGCGCCGTCGGCGGCCGAGCTTGCGGCATGACAAGCACCGTCGCGCCCATCTATCGTGTCCTCGTTGCAGACGACGAGCGCTCGGTGCTGGAGGCGTACCGCACCGTCCTGACCAGCCTCAATCCGGCGCGCGAAGTTGGCACCATCGAGACTCTGGAGGCCGAGCTCTTCGGGCCCGCCTCTGCGGTAGACACAATGCCGGTGTTCGAGCCGCTGCTCTGCCGTAGCGGCGAGGAGGCGGTCGAGGCGGCCAGTGCCGCCTGCAAACGGGGCGAGCCCTTTCCGATGGCGTTTCTCGATGTGCGCATGCCGCCGGGCATCGACGGCGTCGAGACCGCCGCGCGCCTTCGCGCCATCGATCCCGACATCAACATCGTGATCGTGACCGCCCATGCCGACAGCCATCCGCGCGCGATCGCTCAGCAAGTTCCGCCGCTCGACAAGCTGTTCTACATCACCAAGCCCTTCCAGGCGACCGAGGTGCAGCAGTTCGCGCTTGCACTCACGGCGCGGTGGAAGGCGGAGCGGCAGCTGCGCACCACCAACCGCAACCTGACTCTGCGCTGCCTCGAACTGGAGGCGACGCAGGCGCAGCTCCAGGATGCGCGCGAGCGGGCCGAACAAGCGAGCCGGAGCAAGAGCGAATTCCTGGCCAACATGAGCCACGAGCTCCGCACGCCGCTCAACGCCGTGATCGGTTTCACCGATGTCATGCGGTCTGAAACCTACGGCCCGATCGGTAATGCGCGCTACCGGGAGTACCTCGACGATATCAGCCACAGCAGCACGCATCTGCTGCGGGTGATCAGCGACCTGCTCGACTTCTCCAAGATCGAGGCGGGGAAGCTCGAGGTGCTCCGCGAGCCGATCGACGTCGGCGAGTTGATCGACGCCCTCATGGCGATGATGCGCCAGGAAGCCGAGCGCAACGGCTTGGGCCTGGTCTGCGAAGGCAGGATGCCGTCCGGGACCTTGCGCGCCGATTCGCTGCGACTGCGCCAGATCGTGCTCAACCTGCTGTCCAATGCCATCAAGTTCACGCCGCGCGGCGGTGCCGTCGTGGTCTCAGTCAACACGGATCGGCAGGGGGATCTGCTGATCTCAGTGTCCGACAACGGCATCGGCATGAGCGATGCCGACATCGAGTGCGCGCTCGAACCCTTCGGCCAGGTCGAGCAGGGATTGGCGCGCCGGTTCCAGGGCACCGGGCTGGGCCTGCCGCTCGCCAAGCGCCTCGCCGAGCTTCAAGGCGCGTCGCTGCTGATATCGAGCGAAGTCAATTGCGGCACCAGCGCCGTGATCAGGTTCCCGTCCGGATTGATGTCGCCACCGGAAGGCGGCATCGAACGGCGGGACAGGTCGCACCAGGGGATGCAGGCGGCGGGCATGCGGGCTCGATCGTGACTCACGGCCGACCTGACCGAGCCCGATGTTGACGAGTCCTCTACTGCCCGGGTATCGGCGCGGCTTGGTGCTGACCGTCGCCGGCGCGGCGCTGATCAGCGCCGAAGGCATACTGATCCGCCTGGTGCAGGCCGACATGTGGACGATCGTCTGGTGGCGGGGCGTCCTGCTCGGCCTGACCATCGTCGCGCTGCTTCCGATCATGTACCGGACGATCCGCCTGCAAGGCCTGTTCGGCCGCGCGCAGGGCCTGGCGGTCGTCGCCTTCGCCGGTGCCGTGTTCTGCTTCGTCAATGCGATCCAGCAGACCACCGTGGCCAACACTCTGGTGATCGCCAGCGCCACGCCGCTGGTGGCGGCGGTGCTGAGCTGGCTCTTTCTCGGCGAGCGGGTCAGTTCGGTCACCTGGCTTGCCGTGTTCGGCGTCTTCGCCGGACTCCTGGTCATCTTCGGCGGCAGCTTGCAGGCCGGCCACGCCGCCGGCGACCTGTTCGCGCTGGGCTACGCGGCCTGCGCCGCCGGCTATTACGTGGCGCTGCGGCCCTGCCGGGAAGGCCATTTTCTGCCGCTGATCGCGCTCGGCGGATTGCTGTCCGCCGGATTGGCCTGGCCCCATGCCGTCCCGCTGGAGCTGTCGGGCGGGCAGATCTGGCTGATGGTGCTGCTCGGCGTCGTGGTGGTGCCGCTCGCCACCGTACTGCTGTCCTACGGCACGCGCGACCTCGGCGCCCCCGAAGTCACCCTGCTGATGATGCTGGAGACGATCCTCGGTCCGACCTGGGCCTGGCTGATGCTGCGCGAGGTGCCGAGCCAGACCACGTTGGTCGGTGGAGCGCTGGTGGTCGCGTTCATCCTGGCCCACGCCCGCCGGTCCGCGCTGACCGCTTGAGCCTGACGCGAATACGGCGCACATCCAGGGTGCCACCCGTCAAGTGTGCAGATGTCACTCTACAATATTCGTGGTCTTTCGGCGCCCATTCCCAGAGAGTATGTAAGGTTAAGCTTGTTTCATGTGTCTGAATTCATTCGTAAATGGCAGGATTCCTAATGATAAATCGACACGGTGGGTTCAGAATTCATTAATCACCAACATGCTCTGATCAGTCGAGAAGCTTCAAGAAGTCGGCATATATCAGAGGTAGTCATGTCGAACGCCCACTATGTCCGAGGCAGGTCCGTCGATCAGTCGAACGACGTCCACCAGCCGCTCGACATCAGCCCGAACATCGAGCAGCTCAAGACCGAGGTGTTCTCCCATCCCGCCGTCAAGATCCTCAACGAGTTCGGCGAGAACCTGAAGTCGCGTCCGCTCAATGAGACCGAGATGCGCACCCTGCTCGCGTCCGAGGGGCAGTTCGTGCTCGAGGTGCCGCCCGGCATCGTTCGCCTGTCGAGCCGCATGACCGACGACTGGTTCAGCCACGATCCGTTCGGCGCCACCGGCCGCGCCGCGCGCATCCTGTTCGCCGCGGTCGACGAGTACGGCCTCAACGACATGGAGACCGGCCTGCTGCCCAGCCACCACCAGCTCTATGTCGACATGGCCGCGCATTGGGGCATGAGCGCCGCCGAGCTGACCGACAAGCGCTACAT
This sequence comes from uncultured Rhodospirillaceae bacterium, assembly GCA_964372215.1. Classification (GTDB taxonomy): domain Bacteria; phylum Pseudomonadota; class Alphaproteobacteria; order Dongiales; family Dongiaceae; genus DAIMFL01. The sequence goes on along the minus strand of CAYJQC010000015.1, from coordinate 23,123 downwards.
CGTTCCCACCGCCTTCGAGTTCGGCAGCGTGATCCGCGAATACTATCGCGAGCGGCCGATCATCGAGGGCCTCGGCTTCCACGTCGCCAACGAGGCCACCGCCCCGCTCGACTTCGGCGTCTTCCTGCGCACCTTCCAGGAGTTCCGCGAGCACTACGGATTCAAGGCCGACGACGATCCGATCCTGAACTTCCTGCTGGTCCACGAGGACGTCGAGGTGTCGCACCGCGAGATGGGCGTCGAAACGGTCCAGCTCTACACCGACGGCCGCCCCGAGCTGGTCGAGCAGGCGCATCGCGGCGTGGTCGCCTACATGGACTGCTACGGCCGCTTCTTCACCGAGCTGAACGACGCCATCTTCGGGCGCAAGACGGGGCGCCTGCGGGCCAGCGCGTGAAGCCGGCGTCGGGCAACACACGAACGCAGCCGGGTTCGGCCGAGGAGGTCTTCGCGTCCGGCGCCTATTGGCGCGAGTACTACGAGAGCCTGGGGCACGAGAACCGGGTCGCCGGCGAGTTCCTGAGCGACGTGGCCAAGCCGCTCGGCGCGGAACGCCGGCTGCGCATCCTCGATGCCGGCTGCGGCCCGACGGCGCTCTATTGGGCGGTGTTCATTCCCGGCAGCCACGAGCATCACGGCTTCGACCTGAGCGAGGCCAACATCCGCAGCGCCCGCGCCCAGATCGACGATGCCGGTCGCGGCCGGATCGACGGTGGCCTGCTCGAAGCGGCGCGCCACGCGGTCGCCCATCTCGGCATTGCCGCCACGCCGCCCGAGCAGATCGCCGCCAAGGCGCGCCAGATCGAGTCCCTGCAGGTGGCCGATCTCGGCCAGCCCTGGCCCTACGACGCGGCCAGCTTCGACCTGGTGCAGTCCTGCTTCGCCATGGAGTGCCTGCCCAACGCGGCGACCCTGACCCGGGCACTGTCCCAGGCGCAGCGCATGCTGCGCCCGGACGGCTGGCTGGCGCTGGTCAACGTCGCCCGCTCCACCAACTGGATGTGCGACGGCCGCAGCTTCGCGACCCTGACGCTTACGCCGGGCAAGATGCGCGACATCCTGGCCGCTGCCGGCTTCTCGGCCATCGAGGTCCGCGAGATCGGCTCCGGCGACGTCTCGAACCGCGAGCAGGGCTACAGCAGCATCATGCTGTCCCGCGCGCAGAAAGCCGCCCGCGGCTGAACGCCCCGGACTGACCTCGTCCATCCCCATCGTCACGCCGCCCGCGCCCGCCGCCGCGTGTCGCTGGGCGCCTCGCCGTACTGGGCGCGATAGGCGCGCGAGAATACCGCGGCCGAATTGAAGCCGCCGGCGGCGGCGATCTCGGCGACGCTCCGGCGCGACTCGATCAGCATGCGCCGCGCCACGTTGAGCCGGAGCGCCTGGTAGTAGGCGTGCGGGCTGACCTTCAGCGTCTCCAGAAACAGGCTCTGCAGCCGACGCCGGCTGATCCCGGCTGCGGCCGCCACCTGGGCGACCGACAGCGGCTCCTCGATATGCCGCTCCATGGCCCTGACCGCGGCGGCGACCCGCGGCTCGCGCGAGATCAGGCGGCCCAGCGAGGGCGCGCGCTGCGGCTCCTCGGACGCCCGGCTCTGGTCGTAGATGAAGGCCTTGGCGACGTCGAGCGCGAGCGGATAGCCCTGCCGGGCCCGGATCAGCTCCAGCATCATGTCGAGGGCCGGCGAGGCGCCACCCGTGGTGAATCGCCTTCCGTCGATCACGAAGCGGTCGGGCCGCACGTCGATGTCCGGAAAGCGCGCGGCGAAATCGTCCAGGTCCTCCCAGTGGGTGGTGGCGCGGCGCCCGTTCAGCAGCCCGGCCAGGGCCAGCAGCCAGGCGCCGGCCTCGATGCCGCCGATCATCGGGCGGACCGGGGCGGCCCGGCCAAGGCGCTTGATCAACTCCGGCGACGCGTGCTCCATGACGTTGTAGCTGGCGACCACCAGCAGCGGGTCGCGCGAGCCCTGGCTGGCGAAGGCGCGCGCCGCCGGGATCGGGATGCCCGAGGTGGTCATGGCCGGCTGGCCGTCCGGCGTGGTGATGGTCCAGCGGTATTGCCGGCGGCCCAGGATGCGGTTGGCGGCGCGCAGCGGCTCGATCACCGCCGCCACCAGGATCAGGGTGGCGTTCGGCAGCACGAGGATCTCGAGGTCGAGCGGCGCGGGGTCGCGGCGAAACATCGGGTATGGCGCGATTCGTACGATTTGCTGCGCGTAAGATCAAGCAATGCCGCTTTCGCTTCAATAGTCTTACGCGGTTCCGAGAGGGAGGGAATGCCATGAACCTGAACGTCAACCGGGCGGCCTTCATCACCTGCGCGCTGACCGGCGCCGGCGATACCACGGGCCGGTCCGACAAGGTGCCGGTGACACCGGCGCAGATCGCCACCTCGGCGGTCGAGGCCGCCAAAGCCGGCGCCGCGGTGGTCCATATCCACGTCCGCAATCCCGAGACCGGGGCCGGGGCTCGCGACGTCAAGTACTACCGCGAGGTGGTCGAGCGGATCCGCGACTCGAAGACCGACATGGTCATCAATTTCACCGCCGGCATGGGCGGCGACCTGACGCTCGGGCCGACGACCGCGCCGCTGCCGCCGGCCGCCAAGGGCACCGACATGGCGAGCGCGGAGGACCGCGTCGCCCATGTCGCCGAGCTGCTGCCCGAGCTCTGCACCCTCGATTGCGGCACCATGAATTTCGGCGAGAGCGACTACATCATGACCAACACCCCGGCCATGCTGAAGGACATGGCCAAGCGCATGCAGGCGCTCAAGGTGCGGGTCGAGGTCGAGGTCTTCGATACCGGCCATCTCTGGCTCGCCAAGTGGCTGAAGGACCAGGGGCTGATCGACGACCCCGTGCTGATCCAGTTCTGCATGGGGATTCCCTGGGGCGCGCCGAACGACGTCCCGACCTTCATGTCGATGGTGCAGAATCTGCCGGCCGGCTGGCTGTTCTCGGCCTTCTCGATCAGCCGCGACCAGATGCCCTATGTGGCGCTGGCGCTGCTCGCCGGCGGCAACATCCGGGTCGGGCTCGAGGACAACATCTGGCTCGACAAGGGTGTGCTGGCGACCAACGGCTCGCTGGTCAACCGGGCGGTCACCATCGCCGAGGGCATGGGGGTCAAGCTGCTCCGCCCGGAGGAAGTGCGCGAGAAGCTCAAGCTGACGAAGCGCTGGTAGGGGACACGGGCGACCATGGCTGACATCAGGAAGGCCGCCTGCATCGGCGGCGGCGTGATCGGCGCGGGCTGGGCGGCCCGGCTGCTGCTCAACGGCATCGACGTCGCGATGTACGACCCCGACCCGGAAGCCGGGCGCAAGGTCTCCGAGGTGCTGGCCAACGCCGAGCGCGCCTATACGGCCATGGTGCTGTTCCCGCTCGGGCCCAAGGGCAAGCTCACCTTCGCGAAGACCGTCGCCGAGGCGGTCAAGGACGCCGAGTTCATCCAGGAGAGCGCGCCGGAACGGCTCGAGCTGAAGCAGAAGATCCTCAGGGAGATCGACGCGGCGGCGCCGGTCGCGACGGTGATCGGCTCCTCGACCTCGGGGCTGAAGCCGACCGACATGCAGAAGGAGATGGCGCATCCCGAGCGCTTGGTGGTCGGCCATCCCTTCAATCCCGTCTACCTGCTGCCGCTGGTCGAGGTGGTCGGCGGCCAGAAGACGTCGAAAGGCAGCATCGCCCGGGCGCACGAGATCTATGCGTCGATCGGCATGAAGCCGGTCACCATCGCCAAGGAGATCGAGGCCTTCGTCGGCGACCGCCTGCTGGAATCCATGTGGCGCGAGGCGCTCTGGCTGATCAAGGACGACATCACGACCGTCAAGGAGCTCGACGACGTGATGCGCTACTCCTTCGGCCTGCGCTGGGCCCAGATGGGCATGTTCGAGGTCTACCGGGTGGCCGGCGGCGAGGCCGGCATGCGCCACTTCATGGCGCAGTTCGGGCCCTGTCTGAAATGGCCGTGGACCAAGTACACGGACGTCGTCGATCTCGACGACGCGCTGGTCGACAAGATCGCGCGCCAGTCGGACGAGCAGGCGGCCGGGCGCTCGATCCGCGAGCTCGAGCGCATCCGCGACGACAACCTGGTCGCCATCATGCAGGCGCTCAAGGGCTGGAACGGCGGGGAGGGCTGGGGTGCCGGCGAGGCCCTCAAGATGTACGAGGAGCGGCTGCAGGCGCGCGCCCACGCGGTCAAGCCGGCGGCGGTCGACATCACCAGGCCGCTGCGGCTGCACCACACCCGCGTGCCCGCCGGCTGGATCGACTACAACGGCCACATGAACGAGAGCCGCTATCTCCAGGTGTTCTGCGACGGCAGCGACGCGCTGTTGCGTTACATCGGCGCCGGCATCGACTACGTCGCGACCGGCCGCAGCTACTACACCGCCGAGACCCACATCATGCATCTCGGCGAGTGCAAGGTCGGCACGCCGCTCGCGGTCGACAGCCAGGTGCTGAGCAGCGACGAGAAGCGGCTGCAGGTGCTGCACAGCATCGTCGACACCGACACCGGCGCGCTGGTCGCGACCGCCGAGCAGATGTTCCTGCATGTCGACATGAAGGCGCAGAAGGCCTGCCCGGCCGATCCCGCGGTGCTGGCGAAGCTCGCGCCGATCGCCGAGGCCCATGCCAGGTTGCCGCGGCCCGATTGCGTCGGCCGCCATGTCGGTGCGCCCCGGAAGAAGTAGAGGCGAGTTCGCCAAGAGAGCGCGCGAGCCCTCACCCCCTCTCCCCTTTCGGGGAGAGGGGGCAAGCGAGTCGGCTGATGGCAGCAGCGTCCCCCTCTCCCGCGAACGCGGCAGAGGGACGGGGTGAGGGCAGCGTACGGACGAGGACAAAGAGATGGACTTCGGCCTGACCCACGAGCAGCAGCTCATCGTCGACACCGTGCGCAGCTTCGTCGAGACGGAGATGTACCCGCACGAGGACGCGGTCGAGCGCAGCGGCGAGGTGCCGCGCGAGCTCGGCCAGGAGATCGCGCGCAAGGTCAGGGAGCTCGGCTTCTTCGCGCCCAACATGCCGGAGGAGGTCGGCGGCGGCGGCCTCGGCCATCTCGATTTCGCGCTGCTCGAGCGCGAACTCGGCCGCGCCGCCATGGGCTTGACCGTGTTCTGGGGCCGGCCGTCCAACATCCTGATGGCCTGCACCGGCGAGCAGCGCGAGAAGTACCTGCTGCCGGCGGTCAAGGGCGAGAAGTTCGACGCGCTCGCCATGACCGAGCCCGACGCCGGCTCCGACGTGCGCGGCATGAAATGCGCGGCCCGGCGGGTCGGCGGCGACTGGCTGGTGAACGGCACCAAGCACTTCATCTCCCACGCCGACATCGCGGATTTCGTCATCGTCTTCATCGCCACCGGCGAGGAGGACACGCCCAAGGGCAAGAAGAAGCTGATCAGCTGCTTCCTGGTCGATCGCGGCACGCCGGGCTTCGAGATCCTGCCGGGCTACAGCTCGGTCTCCCATCGCGGCTATCACAACTGCATCCTGAAGTTCGAGGACTGCCGCCTGACCGACGCCAACATCCTGGGCGAGCTGCACAAGGGCTTCGAGGCCGCCAACGAGTGGCTGTACGCCACCAGGATCACCGTCGCGACCATGGCGGTCGGGCGCGCCCGGCGGGCCTTCGACTACGGTCTCAACTATGCCGCGGAGCGCAAGCAGTTCGGCCAGCAGATCGGCAAGTTCCAGGGCGTCAGCTTCAAGCTCGCCGACATGATCACCGAGATCGACGCCGCCGACTGGCTGACCCTGCACGCCGCTTGGCGGCTCGACCAGAAGCTGCCGGCCGAGCGCGAGATCGCCAGCGCCAAGGTGTTCGCCAGCGAGATGCTGGCCCATGTGACCGACGAGGTGATCCAGATCTTCGGCGGCATGGGGCTGATGGACGACCTGCCGCTCGCGCGCTTCTGGCGCGACGCCCGGGTCGAGCGGATCTGGGACGGCACCTCCGAGATCCAGCGCCACATCATCAGCCGCAGCCTGCTGCGGCCGCTCGGGGCCTGAGGCCGGGAATCCAACATCATGCGTGATCTGTCGCGTTTGTTCCGGCCGCGCTCCATCGCGTTCATCGGCGGCGCCCCGGCCGCGGAAGCGGCACGGCAATGCCGGCGCATGGGCTTCGCCGGACCGCTCTATCGCGTCCACCCCAGCAAGGCCGAGGAGGACGGCTTCCCCTGCCTGCCCGACGTGGCGGCGTTGCCCGAGCCGCCGGATGCGGTGTTCCTCGGGGTCAACCGGGCGCTTACCGTCGAGATCGTCGCGGCGCTGCGCCGCAAGGGCGCCGGCGGGGTGGTCTGCTACGCCGCCGGGTTCAGCGAGGCCGGTGCCGAGGGCGCGGCCCTGACCGCGAGCCTGCTGGAAGCCGCCGGCGACATGCCGGTGATCGGCCCGAACTGCTACGGCCTGATCAACTATCTCGACGGCGCCCTGCTGTGGCCCGACCAGCACGGCGGCGAACGGATCGAGCGCGGCGTCGCCATCCTGACCCAGTCGTCGAACATCGCCATCAACATGACCATGCAGCGCCGCGGCCTGCCGATCGCCTATGTCGCGACCGCCGGCAACCAGGCGCAGACCGAGCTGGCGGAGATCGGCCGCGGGCTGCTCGCCGATGGCCGGGTGAGCGCGCTCGGCTTCCATATCGAGGGGCTCAAGGATACCGCGGCGTTCGCCGCCCTGGTCGCCGAGGCGCGGGCCAAACGGGTGCCGGTGATCGCGCTCGCCATCGGCCGCTCGGCCGAGGCGCGCTCGCTCACCCTGTCGCACACCGCCTCGCTCGCCGGCGAGGCGGCCGGCGCCCACGCTTTCTTCGCCAAGCTCGGGGTGCCGCTGCTGCGCTCGATCCCGGCCTTCCTGGAGACGCTCAAGCTGCTGCACGTCCATGGCGCCCTGCCCGGTGCCGAGATCTGCTCGATGAGCTGCTCGGGCGGCGAGGCGGCGCTGATGGCCGACTCGGCGATCGGGGTCGGCGTCCGCTTCCGGCCGCTGACGCCCGAGCAGAAGCGTGCGGTGGCGGTGACGACCCATCCCCTGGTGAGCGTCTCCAACCCGCTCGACTACCACACCTTCTCCTGGGCCCGGGAACCGGAGATGACGGCGACCTTCACGGCGATGCTGGCGGCGGGCTTCGATCTCTCGATGCTGGTGCTCGACTTTCCCCGCGGCGACCGCTGCTCCGACGCGGCCTGGATCTACTCCCTGAACGCGCTTCAGGCGGCGTCGCGCACGACCGGCGGCCGCGCGGCGGTGGTGGCCAGCCTGCCGGAGAACCTGACCGAGGCCCACGCCGCCGACCTGATGGCCCGCGGCATCGCGCCGCTCTGCGGCATCGACGACGCGCTGGCGGCGGCGGCGGCGGCGGCCGAGATCGGCGCCGCCTGGGCCAAGCCGGCACCGGCGATGGTGCCGCCCGTCGCGGCGCCGGGGGGCGCGCCGCGATTGCTCTCCGAGGCCGCGGCCAAGACGCTGCTGGCGCGCGCCGGCGTGCCGGTGCCCGACGGGCGCGCGGTCGACAGCGCCGACGCCGCGGCCCCGGCCGCCGCGCCGCTCGGCGGCGCGGTGGCGCTGAAGGCGCTCGGGCTGGCCCACAAGACCGAGGCCGGCGCCGTCCGGCTCAATCTCCGGGACGAGGCCGCGCTGCGCGCCGCGGCGGCGGCGCTGCTGCCGCTCGGCCAGGGCCTGCTGGTCGAGCGGATGATCGAGGGCGCGGTGGCCGAGCTGATCCTGGGCCTGGTCAACGACCCGCAATACGGCATGCTGCTGACCATCGGCGCCGGCGGCATCCTGACCGAGCTGCTGCAGGATTCGCGCACCCTGCTGCTGCCGGCGACCCGGGCCGAGATCGCGGCGGCGATCGGCGAACTCAAGGTCGCGAAGCTGCTCGCGGGCTATCGCGGCGCCGCCGCCGGCTGCGGCGGGGCGGCGGCCGACGCGGCGCTGGCGCTCGCCGGCTTCGCCGAGCGCCATGCCGCGACCCTGCGCGAGCTCGACATCAACCCGCTGATGCTGCGCAAGGCGGGCCAGGGCGCGGTCGCCGCCGACGCATTGATCCGCATGGAGGAGACTGCGACATGAGCGACGTGGTGAAGACCCGGGTCGAGGGGGCGATCCTCGAGGTGACCCTCGACCGGCCGAAGGCCAACGCCATCGATCTCGCCACCAGCCGGCTGATGGGCGAGACCTTCAAGGCGTTCCGCGACGATCCCGCGCTGCGCGTCGCCATCGTCGCCACCGCCGGCGACAAGTTCTTCTGCGCCGGCTGGGACCTCAAGGCCGCCGCCGGCGGCGACGCGGTCGACGGCAATTACGGGGCCGGCGGCTTCGGCGGCGTCCAGGAGCTGCGCGGCCTCGACAAGCCGGTGATCGCGGCGGTCAGCGGCATGGCGGTGGGTGGCGGCTTCGAGCTGGCGCTGTCCGCCGACCTGATCTACGCCGCCGACCATTCCACCTTCGCCCTGCCGGAGATCAAGGCCGGCACCCTGGCCGACGCGGCGACCGTGAAGCTGCCCAAGCGCATGCCCTACCACGTCGCCATGGACCTCCTGTTCACCGGGCGCTGGATGGACGCCGCCGAGGCCCATCGCTGGGGCCTGGTCAACGAGATCCTGCCGAAGGACAAGCTGATGGAGCGGGTCTGGGAGGTGGCGCGGCTGCTCGCCGGCGGCCCGCCTTTGGTGTTCGCCGCCATCAAGGAGGTGGCGCGCGAGGCCGAGACGCGCGGCTTCCAGGACACCATGAACCGGATCGCCCGGCGCCAGTTCGCCAGCGTCGACGCGCTCTACGACAGCGAGGACAACCTGGAGGGCGCCCGCGCCTTCGCCGAGAAGCGCGATCCGGTCTGGAAGGGGCGTTAGAAGGTCACCGGAGGTGACTACAATTTGTGTCTTGTCGGGTCCGGGACCGCACGCCATAGTGATTCCCGCCGCTTCAACAAATGAAAGGAGGTGATCCAGTGTCTCATTATCGCTTTCGGCCGGTTGCCGGGACCTGGGTTGTCACCGCCGCGGATTTCGGCGTGAGCTGACCCGTAATCGTGGTCCTCGGCTCCGACCGAGGTCAGATGATGGAAGGGCCGTCCGCAAGCGCGGCCCTTCTTTCTTTGGGTCGCCGGCGCTGAAGGCGACATGGGGCGTGCCGCGGCTTGCCCGGCGCGTCGCGGGCGGACATTCTGGTGCTCTGTGACCCGCTTCTCCCCGCGCCAGGAGGCGCCGCCGTGAGCATCGAGTTCCTGATCACGTCGCTGATCGTCGTCGTCGCGCCCGGCACCGGCGTGCTCTACACCCTGGCGGCCGGGCTCAGCCACGGGTCGCGCGCCAGCGTGGTGGCTGCCTTGGGCTGCACGATCGGGATCGTTCCGCACATGGCCGCGGCGATCCTGGGGCTGGCGGCGCTGCTCCATGCCAGCGCGCTCGCCTTCCAGACCTTCAAGTATCTCGGCGTCGCCTATCTGCTGTACTTGGCCTGGAACACCCTGCGCGAGCGCGGTGCGCTGCGGGTGGAACAGGGCATCACGCGCCGTTCGGGCGTTCGGGTGATCGCGACCGGCATCCTGGTCAACATCCTCAATCCGAAGCTGTCGATTTTCTTCCTGGCGTTCCTGCCGCAGTTCGTGAGCGCCGGCGAGACCAGTCCGCTGTCGCGCATGCTCGAACTGAGCGGCGTTTTCATGCTGATGACCTTCGTGGTCTTCGTCGGCTACGGGCTGTTCGCCGCGGCGATCCGCGATCGCGTGATCTCGCGCCCGCGGGTGCTGGCCTGGATGCGCCGCAGCTTCGCCGGCGCGTTCGTCGCGCTCGGCGCCAGGCTGGCGCTCGCCGACCGCTAACGCGCGCCGGGTTCAGCCCGCCAGCTTTTCCCTGAAGAACGCGATGGTGCGGCTCCAGGCGAGCTCGGCCGCCGCCTGGTCGTAGCGTTCGGCCGAGGTGTCGTTGTGGAAGGCGTGGTTGACGCCCTCGTACATGTACAGGGTGTAGTCGACCCCGGCCGCCTTCAGCGCCGCCTCGTAGTCGGCGATCCCCGCGTTGATGCGCTCGTCGAGCCCGGCATAGTGCAGCATCACCGGCGCCTTGATCCTGGCGGTCTCCTCGGCGCTCGGCTGGCGGCCGTAGAAGGCGACCGCGGCGCCCAGCCCGGGCGCGTTGACGGCGACCTGGTTGGTGAGCGCGCCGCCCCAGCAGAACCCGACCGCGCCGGCCCTGCCGTTGCCGACCTCGTGCCCCTGCAGATACGCGACTGCGGCGACGGCATTGGCGACGGTCTCGGCCGGGTCGAGCTTGCCGATCAGGTCGCGGGCGGCGTCGGGGTCGTCGGGCGTGCCGCCGCGCGGCGACAGGAAATCGGGGGCGAGTGCCACGAAGCCCGCGAGCGCGGCGCGGCGCGCGACGTCTTCGATATGCGGGTTGAGGCCGCGATTCTCGTGGATCACCAGGATCCCCGGCAGCCCGCCCGCCGCCTCGGCGGGCCGCGCCAGATAGCCCTGCAGCTCGCCCTGCGGCCCGGCAAACCCGATCCGCCGGCTGGCGAGGCGGGCGTCCTCGGGCGCGATCATCGCCGCCTGGGCCTGGTTCGCCTCGATCGCCGCGACGATCGCCGCCGCCGCCGCGCTGCCGCCGGCCAGCGCGGCGAGCCGGCGCATGAAGCGCCGGCGGTCGAGATGCTCGTGGGTGTAGGCGTCGTAGAGATCGATGTAGTCCTGGCGCATCGCTGCCCTCCATGTCGGGATCGGCCGCGCTCTCCGGCGCAGTGCATCGAGATTTCCAGCGTAGCAGACCGGGCGGCGGGGTTCCGGTCAAACGGGCCGGACCCACGCAGTTGTGAAACCGGCGGCGCGGCCGGAACGTGGGCGCGGTCCCGGACCGCCGCCGCGCCAATGGCCGGCTTAGAAGAACCTATGGTGCGAATTCGCCATGCGCATTCGCAACTTAAGCACTCCTAAACTGCTTTCGGACGATTGTTCGACCGCCCGGTGATCGGCACCGTCGGCTTTGCCCTGTCTGGCGAGCGCCTGGAGCGGCGCCGGTACGAAGGTCGGGAAAACCTAGATTCGGAGCCTGCCATGTTGAAACTACTGCCCAATCTCAAGATCGGCGCCAAGATCGGTGGCGGCTTCGCCATGGTGCTGACGCTCATGACCGCCATGGCCGGCTTCGCCGTCTACGAGGTCCTGGAAATCGGCCGCGATTTCACCGGCTATGCCGACGTGTCGAGCGACGCGGTGGCGCTCACCGATTTCGACGCCGAGATGATGACCATGGCGTGGCAGGCCGGCGAGTACGTCCTGACCTTCGACGACGACACCCTGAAACAGGCACAGGATCTGCAGGCCGCGGTGGCCCAGCGGCTGGCCGAGCTCGAGGCCAGCCTGACCGATCCGGATCAGGCGGCGCAGCTCGCCGATGTGGCGGCGCTGTATGACGACTATGCCGCCGGATTCAACACGGTGGTGGGCGAGATCAACAAGATCGAAGGCATCGTGGCCGACACCCTGGACCCGGCCGCCATCGAGATCCGCAAGAGCCTGACCGCGATTATGGAGGAATCGGTCGCGGCCGGGGCGTTCGAGCAGGCCGCCTATGCCGGCGTCGTGCAGGAAGGCTTCCTGGTCATCCGCAAGTACGTCGAATCCTACATCGACACCAGCGAAGAAGGCGCGATCGAGCGGGTGGCCGCGGAATTCGCCGCCATCGAGCCGGAGATCGCCCGCCTGCGTTCGAGCCTGGTCAATCCCAGCCACAAGGCGCTGCTGGCCAGTGTCGTCGCGAAGCTCACGGAGTACCGTGCGGCGTTCGACGAGGCCGCCGCATCGACCACGGAAAGCGACAAGCTGATCGCCGAGACGCTGCTGCCGCTGCTCGACCAGATCGGCACCGCCAGCGACGAGACCAAGATCGCCGCCGAGGACGATCAGGCCCGGCTCAAGGACGAGACCGAAACGGCCATCACCGGCGTGACCCAGATCACCCTCGCGGCCTCGCTCGCCGCGATCCTGCTCGGCGCCATCGTCGCCTTCTTCATCGCCCGCGGCATCACCAAGCCGGTGAACGGCATGACCCGCGCCATGACCGTCCTCGCCGGCGGCGACACCTCGGTCGAGATCGTCGGCCGCGGCCGCAAGGACGAGATCGGCTCGATGGCCGACGCGGTCCAGGTGTTCAAGGACAACGCCATCGAGATGACCCGGCTCCAGGCCGAGCAGGTCGAGGCGGAGAAGCGCGCCCTGGTGGAGAAGAAGCGGGCGATGAACGAGCTCGCCGACAGCTTCCAGGCGAGCGTCGGCGGCATCGTCGAGACGGTGTCGTCCTCGGCCACCGAGATGCAGTCGACCGCCCAGGCGTTGAGCACGACCGCGGAGGAGACCAGCCGCCAGTCGACGGTGGTGGCGGCGGCGTCGGAAGAGGCCTCGACCAACGTGCAGACGGTGGCGAGCGCGGCGGAGGAACTCTCCGCCTCGGTCTCCGAGATCAGCCGCCAGGTCAGCCAGTCGGCCGAGATCGCCGGCAAGGCGGTCACCGATGCCGAGCGCACCAACGCCCAGATCCAGGGCCTGGCCGACGCGGCCCAGAAGATCGGCGAGGTCGTCAACCTGATCAGCGACATTGCCAGCCAGACCAACCTGTTGGCATTGAACGCCACGATCGAGGCGGCGCGCGCCGGCGAGGCCGGCAAGGGCTTCGCGGTGGTCGCCTCGGAAGTGAAGAACCTGGCGACCCAGACCGCCAAGGCGACCGAGGAGATCACCGGCCAGATCACCGGCATCCAGCAGGCCACCAAGGATGCGGTCGGCGCGATCCAGTCGATCGGCCAGACCATCGGCTCGATCAACGAGATCGCTTCGGGCATCGCCGCGGCGGTCGAGGAGCAGGGCGCGGCGACCCAGGAGATCGCCCGCAACGTCCAGCAGGCGGCGGCGGGCACGACCGAAGTGTCCTCCAACATCTCCGGCGTCACCCAGGCGGCCGGCGAGACCGGTGCCGCTGCCGGTCAGATGCTGTCGGCCTCGGGCGAGCTGGCCCGCCAGGGCGAGCATCTGCGGACCGAAGTCGACAAGTTCCTGCAGGCGGTGCGCGCCGCCTGATCTTTCGCCTTTCGATCACGACAGCGAGGGCTCGCGCCGCAAGGCGCGGGCCCTCGGCATTGCTGCCCCGTGCCGTCAATCGGCGAGCAGGCTCCGGGCGATGATGCTGCGCTGGATCTCGGACGAGCCCTCGTAGATCCGGAAGATCCTGAGGTCGCGCAAGTAACGCTCGATCGGCAGCGCCCTGGTGTAGCCATAGCCGCCGTGGATCTGCAGCGCCCGGTCGGCGATGCGCGAGGCGGCCTCGGTGGCGAACAGCTTGGCCATCGCCGCCTCCGTCGAGAAGCGCGCGCCGGTGCCGCGCCGGCGGGCGGCGTCGAGCCCGAGCGCGCGGGCCGCCTGCAGCTCGGTCGCCATGTCCGCGAGCATCCATTGCAAGCCCTGGAACTCGGCGATCGGATGGCCGCCGACATGACGCTCCCTGGCCCAGGCGAGGGCGGCATCGAGCGCCGCGCCGGCGATCCCGGTGGCCTGCGCCGCGACCTCGACCCGGCCGCCGTCGAGCACCTTCAGCGCGGTGCGAAAGCCGCTCCCCTCCGCGCCCAGCCGGTTCTCCGCGGCAACCCGGCAGTCGAAATCGATCTCGAAGATGTGGCCGCCCCTCAGCCCCATGGTCTTCTCGGCCGGCGCGATGCGGATTCCGTCGGCGGCCTTGGGCTCGACCACGAAGGCGCTGATGCCGCGGGCGCCGGCGGCGCGGTCGGTCTTGGCGAAGACCACGAGGAAGTCCGCGGCGCCGGCGTTGGAGATGAAGTGCTTCACCCCGCGCAGCCGGTAGCCGTCGCCCTCGCGCACGGCCTCGCTGCGCATGTCCGCGGGGTTCGAGCCAGCCGCCGGCTCGGTCAGGGCGAAACCGCCGAGCGCCTCGCCCGCGGCGGCGGCCGGCAGGAACCGGGCGCGCAGGGCGTCGTCGCCGCCGATCGCCAGCGAATCGGTCGCCAGGTAGTGCGCCGTCACCATCGACGCGGTCGAGCCGCAGGCGGCGGCGATGATCTCGACCGCGCGATAGAGCGCCGGCGGCGATATCCCGGCGCCGCCCCAGATCTCCGGCAGATTGAGCCCCATGACCCCGAGCCGTGCCAGATCCGGCAAGTGGACCGTGGCGAAGATCTCGGACTCGTCGAGCTCGCGCGCGCGCGGCATCAGGACCTCTGCGGCGAAGCGCGCGAGGGTGTCGAGCAGCAGCCGCTCGTCGTCTTCGAGGTCGTCGTTCAGCACGTTGGTTCCTCGCCGATCTCCGCCAGGATCTCGGCCTCGTGCTGGTTGAGCGCCGGCGCCGGCGCGCGGTGGCCGCGCGGCGCGCCGTTGAAATGCACCGGCTGCTCCGGATAGGGAGCCGGCCCGCGCACGGGATCGTCGATCGGATCGGCGAGCCCGCGCGCCGCCGCCTGATCCGACGACCACGCTTCGGCGACCGAGAGGATCGGCGACGCCGGCACCCCCGCGCGGGCGAGCCGCGCCACCGCTTCGGCCGCGGTGAGCGCGCCGGCCCAACCCTCCAGCGCCGCGCGCAGCGCCGGCTCGTTGCGGCAGCGCAGCGCGTCGGTCGCGAAGCGCGGATCGGCGGCCAGTTCCGGCCGGCCGATCACCTCGGCGAACAGCGCGAACAGCTTCTCGTTCAGCACCGCGACGACGAAGTGCCCGTCGGCCGCGGCATAGGCGCCGAACGGGGCCGACAGCGGATGGCGGTTGCCGACCCGTTGTACGGTTTCGCCGGCCAGCAAATGGCGGCAGGCCGGGGTCGGCATCATCGCCAGCAGGGAATCGAACAGCGCCACGTCGACATGGCGCCCCTGGCCGCTGCGCTCGCGATCGAACAGCGCCACCATGCAGCCCCAGGCAGCGAACAATCCAGCCGCCACGTCGCCGATCGCCTCGCCGACCAGGGTCGGCGGTCCGTCCGGATCGCCGGTCACCGACATCAGGCCGCTCATCGCCTGGACGATGATGTCGTAGGCCGGCCGGGCGGTGTTGGGGCCGGTCTGGCCGAAGCCGGAGATGCTGACATAGACCAGAAGCGGGTTCTCCGCGCGGAGCGCGTCGTAGCCGAGCCCGAGGCGCGCCATCACGCCGGGACGGAAATTCTCGACCACCACGTCGGCGCCACGCGCCAGGGCGCGGATGACGTCGAGGGAGCGCGGCGCCTTGAGGTCGAGGGCGATCGAGCGCTTGCCGCGGTTGGCGGCGGCGAACAGCATGCTCTCGCCGCCGACGAACGGCCCGACGCGCCGATAGTCGTCGCCTTCCGGGCTCTCGATCTTCAGCACGTCGGCACCGAGGTCCGCCATCAGCGCCGTGCAGTAGGGGCCGGCGAGGACGCGGGTGAAATCGATCACGCGCACGCCCGACAGCGGCTTGCGGCCGGCCGGCGCCGCAGCGGCCGGATCAGGCGGCATCGGGATCATGGGAGAAGACCACGCGCCGGGCGAAGGCGTCGCAGGCGGCCTCGGCCTCGCGCAACGCATCGAGCCCGATCAGCTCGTTGAACTCCTCGAAGTCGACCATGCGGTCCTCGACCGCTTCGGTGGTACCCTCGGCGGCGAGCGCGGCATAGACCTCGCGCAGCGCCTTGGCGATGGCGTAGCTGGCGGAGACCGGCCAGGCGACCGCGGCGAATCCCATCTCCTCGAGCTCGGCCGCCGGCAGGGCCGGGGTGCGCCCGCCTTCGATGCAATTGGCGAGAGTCGGCCCGGCGATCTGCGAGCAGATGCGCCGCAGCTCGTCGACCGAGCGCGGCGCCTCGACGAACATCAGGTCGGCGCCGGCCTCGCGATAGAGCTCCGCCCGTGCGATGGCGGCGTCGAGCCCCTCGACCGCGCGGGCGTCGGTGCGGGCGCAGATCACCAGGTCGGAATCGACCCGCGCGTCGAGCGCGGCCTTGAGCTTGCCGACCATCTCGACCGGCGGCACCACCTGCTTGCCCTCCATGTGGCCGCAGCGCTTGGGCGCCACCTGGTCCTCGAGGAACAGGGCGGCGACTCCGGCGCGCTCGAAGGTGCGCACGGTGCGCGCGACGTTGCTGGTGTTGCCGTGGCCGGTATCGGCGTCGGCGAAGATCGGCAGCTCGCTGCGGTCGGCGAGGCGGGCGTACATGTCCGCCATCTCGGTCATGGTGAGCTGGCCGACATCGGGGGCGCCCAGCAGGCTCGCCGTCGCGGCATAGCCGCCGGCGGCCACCGCCTTGAACCCCGCCTGCTCGGCGATCCGCAGCGACAGCGCGTCGTGGATGCCCGGCAGCACCAGGATCTCGGGCGCCTCCATCAGCCGGCGGAATCGCGTGGTTCGCCGCATGTCGCTCCGGTCCTCGCCGCTGCGCCCGGTTGCCGTCCTCGCGCACGGTAGAGGCGGGAACCGAACCGCGCAACGTTCGTTGACCCCATCGCCGCCCGCAGGTGTCCGCCCGCGGGCTTTGCAAGGCGCCGGCGACGCACTACCCTGATGGCCCAGCAGGCGCCGGCCTGCGGCCAGCGAAGAGGAACCCTGACCGATGATCCGCTCACATGCCGCCGGCCTTGCCGGTTTCGTTGCCCTCGGCCTGCTGCTGGCCGCCCCGGCCCGGGCCGATGACGCCGCGGTGGAGGCCACCTACAGCAGCTATCACCGGGCCATCGTCGCCGCCGAGAAATGCGACAAGATGAGCTTCGACCAGGCGGCGCACGAAAAGATGGCGGGCGTGATCGACGAGAAGATCCACTATGCGATCGGTGCCGGCCGCCGCCTCACCCTGATCGAGCAGGCGAAGTCCGAGATGCGCAACCTGATCGACGACAAGGGCTGCGGCGAGGCCTCGGTGCAGGACTCCCTGGCCCTGTTCCACAGCGACCTGGAGCCGGCACTGTAGCAGAGCACGATCCGATCAGGTTGGCCCAGCCTGATCGGTGAATCCCCTATGATTCCAATCGGC
The DNA here is from genome assembly GCA_964372215.1 of uncultured Rhodospirillaceae bacterium. Taxonomy (GTDB): domain Bacteria; phylum Pseudomonadota; class Alphaproteobacteria; order Dongiales; family Dongiaceae; genus DAIMFL01. Next base: position 6,133 of record CAYJQC010000015.1, on the reverse strand, counting down.
AGTGAAACGCTCTAGTCCGCGGTGATTTGCCAGACGGTCAGACGGCGGCCAGGCGGGCCCGGTCGTGCGGCGCGGCGAAGTCGATGTCGGGTCCCGCCGGTACGATGCCGCTCGGGTTGATCATCCGGTGGCTCTCGTAATAGTGGCCCTTGATGTGGGCCATGTTCACCGTGCCGGCGACCCCCGGCATCTGGTACAGCTCGCGGGTGTAGCTCCACAGGTTGGGATAGTCGGCCAGCCGGCGGAGGTTGCACTTGAAATGCCCGACATAGACCGGGTCGAAGCGGACCAGCGTGGTGAACAGCCGCCAGTCGGCCTCGGTCAGCCGGTCGCCCACGAGGTAGCGTTGCCTCGACAGCCGCCTTTCGAGGTCGTCCAGCGTCTCGAACAGGGCGCCGACGGCGCTCTCGTACGCGCTCTGGCTGGTCGCGAAGCCGGCCTTGTAGACGCCGTTGTTGACGTTGTCGTAGACCGTGGCGTTGACCTTGTCGATGTGGGCGCGCAGCGGCTCGGGATTGAGGTCGAGACCGGCATTGACGCCGGGCAGGTCGTCGAACGCCGCATTGAACATGCGGATGATCTCCGAGGATTCATTGTTCACGATGGTGCCGCGCTGCTTGTCCCACAGCACCGGCACGGTCACCCGGCCGCTGTAGTCGGGTTTCGCCTTGGTATAGACTTGATGCAGGAACGCGGCCTGGTTGACGCTGTCGGGGATGACGCCCAGCCGGTCGCTGAACACCCAGCCGTCCTCGCCCATCAGCCAGTCGACCACCGACAGCGAGATGTGCGCCTCGAGCCGCTTGAGCTTGCGGAAGATGAGGGTGCGGTGCGCCCATGGGCAGGCCAGTGACACGTACAGGTGGTAGCGGCCCGATTCGGCCTTGAACCCGTTGCCGCCGTCCCGCGTCACCCAGTTGCGAAAGACGCTTTCCGACCGCTCGAAGCGGCCGCCGGTTCCTTCGGTGTCGTACCAGCGGTCGTACCACTGGCCCTCGATCAGCAGTCCCATGCCCTCGTCCCTCGCTACCGGTTCCCGGGATCATCGACCGTCCCGCACGCCACTCGCCGCGGCTACTTCGCCAGCTTGGCGGTGATCTCGGCGACGTGCTTGCCCTGGAAGCGCGCCATCTTCAGCTCGTTCTCGCTCGGCTGGCGGCTGCCGTCGCCGCCGGCGATGGTGGTGGCGCCGTAGGGCGACCCGCCGGAGATCTCGCTGAGCGTCATCTGTTCCTGCGCCGAATAGGGCAGGCCGACCACCACGAAGCCCTGGTGCAGCAGAGTGATATGGGTCGACAGCAGGGTCGATTCCTGGCCGCCATGCTGGGTCGCGCTGCTGGCGAACACGCTGCCGACCTTGCCGATCAGCGCGCCCTTGGCCCACAGCCCGCCGGTCTGGTCGAGGAAGTTGCGCATCTGCGCCGCCATGTTGCCGAAGCGGGTCGGCGTGCCGAAGATGACGCCGTCATAGTCAGCCAGCTCCTCCGGCTTGGCGATCGGCGCCTTCTGGTCGAGCTTCACCCCGGCCTTCCGGGCCACCTCCTCGGGCATCAGCTCCGGCACTCGCTTGATCGTGACCGCGGTGCCGGGAACGCTGCGCGCGCCTTCCGCGACCGCCTCGGCCATGGTCTCGATATGGCCGTAGCTCGAGTAATAGAGCACCAGGATCTTCGCCATCTCCGCCTCCGCAATACGGTGTCGTCGCCCCCCTGGGGGCAGGGACCGGGCCCGAGGCCCGGCGCTGTCCGCTAATATGGCGGCTCCACCGGCGATTGAGCAGGCGGCCGTTCGGAACTAGTTTGTTGCGGGAATGGCAACAAATCACCGCCTTGCCGTTGCTGATCTTTCGGCAATGGCAGCCTTTGTCGAGGTCGTCGAGGGCCGCAGCTTCAGCGCTGCGGCGCGCAAGCTCGGCCTGACCCGTTCCGCGGTCAGCCGGCAGGTCGCCGGGCTCGAGGACCGCCTGGGGGTGCGGCTGCTCAACCGCACCACGCGGCAGCTCAGCGTCGCCGAGGCCGGTGCGGTGTATTTCGAGCACTGCGTGCGGATCCTGGCCGAGGCCGCCGCCGCCGAGCGCGCGGTGATGGACCTCGACGAGGCGCCGCGCGGATTGCTCCGGGTCAACGCGCCGATGTCGTTCGGGCTCGGCCATCTCGGCCCGGCGGTCGCCGAGTTCCTGACCCGGCATCCCGCGATCAAGGTCGCGCTCACCCTCGACGACCGGGTCGTCGACCTGGTGGGCGAGGGCTACGACGTGGCGGTGCGTATCGCCGAGTTGCCGCCCTCGACCCTGATCGCCCGCCGCCTGGCGGTGAACCGGCGGGTGCTGTGTGCGGCGCCGGCCTATCTGGAACGCGCCGGACGGCCGCAGCATCCGGCCGAGCTCGCGTCCCACGCCTGCCTGTCCTACGCCTATCTGGCGACCGGCAACGACTGGCGGTTCCGCGGCCCCGACGGTCCGGTCAGCGTGCGGGTCGATGCGGCGCTCTCGGCCAACAACGGCGACGTACTGCGCCAGTTCGCCTTGCGCGGGTTGGGCATCCTGTTGTCGCCGACCTTCATCGTCAGCGAGGATCTCAGACGCGGTGCGCTGGTCCCGCTGCTCGAAGACTGGACCGACGCCGATACCGGGATCTACGCGATCTACCCGCATAGCCGTCACCTGTCGCCCAAGGTGCGCGCCTTCGTCGACTTCCTGGCTGCGCGCTTCGGGCCGCTTGCGTACTGGGACGAGGGCCTGCAGCCTTCAACCGTTCATGCGCCAGATCGCGAAATTCAGCGCGGTCGCGTAGCCGGCCCATAGCAGGTAGGGCAGCAGCAGTCCCGCCGCCAGCGCCGAGACCGCGCGAAACGCGATCATGGTCGCGACGATGGCGACCAGCAGCAGCAGGATCTCGGCCAAGGCGAGGCCCGGGCTGCGCAGGCCGAAGAACAGCGTCGACCACAACGAATTGAGCGCGAGCTGCAGGACGAAGAGAATCAGCGGCAACCAGCGCAGGGCGACGCCCTTGCCGCTTGCGGCGGCGCCGGCCTCGGCGATCCGCTGCCACACCAGCCAGGCGGCGACGCCCATCAGCACATAGAGCGCGGTCCAGACGATCGGAAAGGCGATGGCGGGCGGGGTCCAGGCCGGTTTGGCGAGGGCCGGGTACCACGCGACCAGGGCCGGCCTCGTCACCTGGGCGCCGATCCAGCCGACCGCCAGGCACAGCGCGACCCAGCCGGTCAGTGCCGCGATATTGGCCAGCGCCATCAGCGGCCTTCGCGCCACCAGGCCAGCATGGCGGTGCCGAGGCCGAGCAGCAGGACCAGCGCGGCGGGCAGCAGCGGCAGGCGCTCGACCCCGGTCACCACATAGTCGCCATTGTGCCGCAGGCCGATCCAGCCGCGGCCGGCGGTGTCGCGTCCCGGGCGCACCAGCCGGATCGCCGGCAGGGCGCTCTCGGCCAGCCACTGGGTGGCGCCGCCGCTCGCCGCGACGATCGGCGCCAGCGGTTCGGGGGTGGCCCGGAGATCGGCGAATTCCAGCGGGTTGAGCGCGCCGCGCGCCGCGAAGGCGGTATGCGTGCCGTCGCTGATGCGGTACAGCCCGAGTTCGTCGGCCGCCAGCGCCGCGCTCCAGCGGCCATGTCCGGCCGGCTCGAGCGGCAGGCGGCGCAGCGCGCCCGAGGGCAGCGTCACCTCGACCTCGACCGCCTGTTCGCTCAGCGAGCGCCGGGTCACCTCGAGCCGGCCCTCGACCACGATCGCCCTGAGGTCCTCCTCCTCCAGCTCCGGCTCCTTCATCAGCCAGTGGGCGATCCGGCGCAGCAGGTCGGCCTGCGGTCCGCCGCCCTCGAAGCCGCGGCCCCACAGCCAGATCTGGTCGCTCATCAGCTGGGCGACGCGGCCCTCGCCGAAGCGGTCGAGCACCAGCAGCGGGCGATCGTCCGCGCCGGTCATCACCGTGGTGCCGTGGCGCACCACGGCGTCGACGGTGCGGAACCAGCGGCCCCAAGTCGGCTTGCCGTCCGCCGGCACCAGATCGGCGGTCACCGGGTGGCGCAGGCCGATCTCCGAGACCTGCGGCTGGAAGCCGCGCTCGATCACCTCGCCGGTCGGCTCGCCCGGCAGCACCCGGCCGAGTGGCGAATCGAACAGGCTGAGCGGGCCGGCGAAGCTGGCGCCCGAGGATTCCAGCAGCGCGCCGCCGTTCTCGACATAGCGGGCGATGTTCTCGAAATAGGCGCGCGGCAGCACGCCGCGCCGGCGGTAGCGGTCGAAGATGATGAGATCGAACTCGTCGAGCTTGAGGTCGAACAGCTCGCGGATCGGAAAGGCGATCAGCGACAATTCGTTGATCGGCGTGCCGTCCTGCTTCTCCGGCGGGCGCAGGATGGTGAAATGCACCAGGTCGACCGACGGATCCGATTTCAGCAGGTTGCGCCAGCTGCGCTCGCCGGGATAGGGCTCGCCGGAAACCAGCAGCACGCGCAGCCGGTCGCGCACCCCGTTCACCACCACCACGGCGCGGTTGTTGGCGAGGCTCAGCTCTTGCGGCCCGGCATCGACTTCGAGCTCGAACACCGTCGGCCCGGCATGCTCGAGCATCAGCGTCAGGCTCTGCTCGGTGCCGACCGCGAACGGCACCGCCGGCATCGCCTCGCCGTCGCGGCTGATCCTGAGCGCGGTGGTCGCGGCGCCGCCGGCCTGGGGCAGGTCGTCGACCCGCAGCTTGAGCTCGATCTCCTTGCCGACCAGGCCATAGCTCGGCGCCTCGGTCACCGCCAGGCGGCGGTCGCCCTCGTCGGGCCGCCCGGTGAGCAGCAGATGGACCGGCGCGTCGAAGCCGAGCGCGCCGAGGTCGGCGGGCGCGTCGTGCACCTCGCCGTCGCTGAGCGCGATCACCCCGGCGATGCGCCGGCGCGACACGTCGGCCAGCGCGTTGCCGAGATCACCGAACAGCTTGGTGCCGTCGTCGCCGGCATCGCGCGCCGCGTCGACCACCCGGACCTCGAGGCCGGCGAGCCCGGCGAGCCGCTGACGCAGCGCGTCCAGCGCGGCATCGGTCTGTGCCGCGCGCTCGGCCAGTCGCTGGCTCGGCGAGCGGTCGACCAGCAGCACGGCGACGTCGTCGAGCGGCGCGCGCTGCTCCTCGATCAGCGAGGGGTTGAGCAGCGCGACCACCAGTACGGCCGCCGCCGCCGCGCGCCACAGCGCGCCGCGCGCGCGCCGCGCCAGCGCGTAGGCGACGAGCAGCGCGGCGAGGCCGCCGAGCGCGGCCACCACCTGCCACGGCAGCAAGGGCGCCAGCTCGATCGACAGCGCGTCCAGGGCGCCGCTCATTGGCCGAGCCGCTCCAGGATCGCCGGCACATGCACCTGATCCGACTTGTAGTTGCCGGTCAGCACGTACATCACCAGGTTGACGCCGAAGCGATAGGACATCTCGCGCTGGCGCTCGCCGCCCGGCACCACCGGGAACATGGCGCGGCCGAGATCGTCGACCGCCCAGGCCGCGGCCCAGTCGTTGCTGCCGATGATGACCGGCGAGACGCCGTCGTTCAGCCGGCTCTCCTGGGCCTCGACCCAGACCTGGCCGTCGGTCCAGCGGCCGGGGAATTCCTGCATCAGGTAGAACGCCTTGGTCAGCACGTGGTCGGGCGGCACCACGGCGAGCGGCGGGATGTCGAGCCCGCGCGCGATCTGGCGCAGCCGCTCGGTCTCCGGCGAGACCGCGCCGAACAGGTTGGCGCCGCCGCGGTCGCGGGTATCGAACAGCACGCTGCCGCCGTTCTTGAGATACTCGTTCACCCGGCGCAGCGCGGCATCGGACGGCAGCGGCTGCCCGGCCAGGATCGGCCAGTACAGCAGCGGGAAGAAGCCGAGCTCGTCGGTTTCGACATCGACGCCCATCGGCGGCAGCGCCTCGACCGAGGTGCGCTGGTTGAGGATCAGGCTCAGGCCCTGCAGCCCGGCGCGGCTGGTGGCGTCGACCGCCGGCACGCCGGTGCGGACATAGGCGAGACGGGTGTCCGCCAGGGCGGCGGCGGCGAAGGCATCGGGGTCGGCCGGGGCGTCCTGCGCCCGGGCGGTTCCGGCCGCCAGCAGGACGCCGCCGGCCAGCAGCAGCACCGCCGCGGTGCCGGCGGCGG
>CAYJQC010000014.1:122601-127222 GCA_964372215.1 uncultured Rhodospirillaceae bacterium | reverse complement strand
GGCGGTGTTTTTTGGGTGGCGCGGTGGGGTGGAGGGGGGCGCCCCCCCGCCTCGTTGCGGCGCTGCTGGCGGGAACCGAGGATCGACTGGCGCTGCTCGATGGCAAGATGGTGCTGGAGATTCGCCATCGCGGCAGTCACAAGGGCGACGCCGTCGCGGCGTTCATGGCGGAACCGCCTTTCGCCGGCCGCCGGGCGGTCTTCATCGGCGACGACGTCACCGACGAGGACGGCTTCGACATGGCGAACCGCATGGGCGGCTGGTCGATCCGGGTCGGCGACGGGCGTGAGACCCGCGCTCGCCTTCGCCTGCCCGACGTGTCGTCCGTGATCGCCTGGCTGGATCGTCTCGCAACGACCCGGGAGGACGCATCTTGAGCCGGCTGGTCGTCGTCTCGAATCGCGTGGCGCTGCCGGCGCAGACCAAGTCGGGCAGCGCCGGCGGACTTGCGGTCGCCGTTCTGGCGGCGCTGCGCCAGCGCGGCGGCATCTGGTTCGGGTGGAGCGGCGAGGTGACGCCGCAGGCGACTGGCGCTCCCGAAACCTTCGACGTCGGCAAGGTGACCTTCGCGACCGTCGACCTGACGCCCCTGGATCACGAGGAGTACTACAACGGTTTCGCCAATCGGGTGCTGTGGCCGCTGTTCCACTACCGCCCGGGCCTGACCGACTTCAACCGCCGGTTCCGCATCGGCTATCGCCGGGTGAACGAGATGTTCGCCCAGAGCCTGCGGACGCTGCTGCGGGATGACGATCTCGTCTGGGTGCACGACTATCACTTCATTCCGATGGGCCAGATCCTGCGCCGTGCCGGCTGCCGGCAGCGCATGGGGTTCTTCCTGCACATCCCATGGCCGGCGCTCGAAGTGCTGCTCGCCCTGCCGAACCATCGCGAGCTGGTGGAGGGCCTGTGCGGCTACGATCTGGTCGGCTTCCAGACGCCCAGCGATCTGCGCGCATTTCACGACTACATCGAACTCGAGGCCGGGGGAAAGGTGCAGGCGGACGGCACGGTGGAGGCATTCGGCCGCCGGCTCGAGGCCGCCGCCTTTCCGATCAGCATCGACACGGCCAACTTCGCCAGCATGGCCGTGGAGGGCAAGGAGACGCGGCAGGTGCAGCGGCTTCTGGAAAGTCTGGCTGGCCGCTCGCTGATGATCGGCGTCGATCGGCTGGACTATTCCAAGGGGCTGGTGCAGCGCATGGAGGCCTATGCATCCCTGCTCGACAGCCACGCCGACAATCGCGGCAAGGTGGTGCTCCTGCAGATCGCGCCGCCGACCCGCGAGGGGGTGCCCGAGTACGACGTGATCCGCCGACAGCTCGAGGCCATCGCCGGTCATCTGAACGGCACCTATGCGGAGTTCGACTGGGCGCCGCTGCGCTATCTCAACAAGGGCTTCTCCCGGCGCGCGCTGGCGGGTTTCTTTCGGGCCAGCCGGGTCGGGCTGGTGACGCCGCTGCGCGACGGCATGAATCTGGTCGCCAAGGAATACGTGGCGGCGCAGGCGCCGGAGGATCCCGGGGTGCTGGTGCTCTCTCGCTTCGCCGGGGCGGCGGCCGAGATGGACGGTGCGCTGATCGTCAATCCCTACGATGTCGAGGGTGTCGCCGAGGCGATGCAGCAGGCACTGCACATGCCGCGCGACGAACGTGTGTCGCGCTGGCAGCGCATGTTCAAACGGCTGTCGCGGGACGATATCGACCGCTGGCGCGACAATTTCCTCGACGCGCTGAGCGGGACGGCGCAGGGCTGAACAGGGAGACCCGCGCAGATGGCGGGGGAGCAAGGCGGCGGCACCGTGGTGCTGCTCGGCGATGTCGGCGGCACCAACGTCCGGCTGGCGCTGTCCCTGGACGGCCGGCTCGCGCCGATCGGCCATTTCGCCGTGGCCGAGCATCCCGATCCGATACTCCTGATCGCCGGCTTCCTGGAGGAGCGGGGCGTGGCGAGCCCGCCCGCCCGGGCGGTGTTCGCGGCCGCCGGTCCGGTCGCGCCGGACGGTCGGCGCGTGCGCGTCACCAACAGCGCCTGGACCCTGGATGCGGCGCGCCTGGAGGGCGAGCTTGGCATCGGCAACGTGCGCCTCGTGAACGACTTCGCGGCGAACGCCTGGGCGCTGATGCGCCTGCGCGACGAGGATCTGCTGCAGGTCGGTCCGGGAGAACGCTGTCCCGGCGCGCCGTGCACCATCCTCGGGCCTGGGACCGGTCTCGGTGTCGCCCATCTGCTGACGGTCGAGGGCCGGGCGATGGTGCTCGCCACCGAAGGCGGCCACGCCACCATGCCGGCAGCCGATGCCGAGGAGGCGAGAATCTTCGACCGGATCCGCGAACGTTGCGGCCACGTATCGGCCGAGCGGGTGCTGTCGGGCGCGGGGCTGGTGAACCTGCACGAGGCGGTCGCGGTGCTTGCCGGTCGGCGGCCCCATGCCCGATCCCCCGAGATGGTCACCGGGCACGCCGGCGAAGGCTGCGCCGATTGCGGCCGGAGCGTCGAGCTGTTCCTCGCCATGCTCGGGAGCTTCGCCGGGAACCTGGCGCTCACCCTCGACGCGCGCGGCGGCGTGTTCATCGCGGGCGGCATCGTGCCGCGCCTGGCGGCGCGGCTCGCGGCCTCGCGGTTCCGCGAGCGGTTCGAAGCCAAGGGCCGCTTCAGCGACCTTCTGCGGCGGATTCCAACTTGCTTGATCCGCCGCGAGGACGTCGCGTTTGACGGCCTGATTGCGTTTTCAGAGCAATAGATTGAGCGGACTTGTCGAAGTTCTCCAAGGAGAGCACGGGTCGCAATCTGGCTAGAAGACTTCCGATTGCGCTTGCGGCATCATGGGGGGAGTGTGGCACAAGCAGAGGCGGCGGACCGTGCGCGGAAGGCGCCGGCAACCGACGCATCTTCCGCGGGTCCGAAGCAGAAAAACAATCCGACAGGGGGCGTGATGTTCCAGACGGTCAAGAAGTTCGCTGCGGTCTGCGCAATGGCGGCGGCGCTCGGCGGCATCGCATTGTCGGCCGGCGAGGCAGCGGCGCAACAGGTATTGCATCGCGGTTTCGGCGCTTCGCCGAGCACGCTCGATCCGCATCTGAACTTCGGCGCGCGCGAGGCCTGGATCCAGGCCGACATCTATGAAGGACTGGTGGAGTACGGCGCCGACGGCACGGTCGTTCCCGGCGCGGCGGAGCGCTGGGAAATCAGCGACGACGGCCGGACCTACACCTTCCACCTGAGGCCCGACCTCAAGTGGTCCGACGGCACGCCGCTGGTGGCGCAAGACTTCGTCAATGGCATCATCCGGACCCTCGATCCCGACACCGCGTCCGAAAAGGGCTACTACTTCACCACGGTCATCCTGGTGCACAACGCCGCGGCGTTCAACGCCAAGGAGATCACCGACCCCAGCCAGGTCGGCGTCGCGGCGCCGGACGACCGCACCGTCGTGATCACCCTGGACGAGCCGGCGCCCCATACCCTGTTCGTATTGAATTCGTTTCAGACCTCGCCCCTGCACACGCCGTCGTTCGAGAAGTACGGCGACGATTTCGTCAAGCCCGGCAATCTCGTGGGCAACGGCGCCTTCATCCTGAAGGAGTTCGTGCCGCAGTCGCACGTCCTGCTGGTCAAGAACCCGAACTACTGGGACGCCGACTTCGTCAAGCTCGACGAGGTCTGGTACGACGTGACCGAGGACTCCAACACCGAGCTGAAGCGCTATCAGGCCGGCGAGATCGACGTGACCAACGAGATTCCGTCGGACCAGGTCGCGACCATCAAGGAGCAGTTCGGCGACGAGGCACGCCTGATGGCGAGCACGGAGATCTTCTATCTGAGCTTCAACATCACCAAGCCGCCGTTCGACGACATCCGGGTGCGCCAGGCGCTGTCCATGGCGATCGACCGCGAAGTCCTGCAGGACAAGATCATCCGCGGTGGCTACGTGCCGCTCTACTCCTACAGCCCGCCGCTCGATCCGAACTACGTCGCGCCGAAGATCGCCGAGGCCGGCATGGCCAAGGAGGAACGGGAGGAGATGGCGCGCCAGCTCCTGGCCGAGGCCGGCTTCGGGCCCGACAATCCCTTGAAGTTCTCGCTGCTGAGCACGACCGACGAGACCGAGAAGAAGGAGGGCCTTGCGCTTTCGATCATGTGGAAGCAGGTGCTGGGCGCCCAGGTCGACTTGCAGAACCAGGAGTTCCAGGCTTGGCTCGACAGCTTCTACGCCGGCGACTGGGACGTCTTCAATGACAACGTGGTGGGCGATTTCCCGGGGCCCGAGACCTATCTCAACTACATGAAGCCGTCGGCCGACGCCGGCTACAACTGGCAGAATCAGGAATACGAGGAGCTGATGAACCAGGCGGCCGCCACGGCGGACCCGGCGGCGCGCTACCTGCTGCTGTCCAAGGCCGAGCGGGTGCTGCTCGCGGACTATCTGGTGGCGCCGATCGCCAGCGCCATCTCCCGGCACCTGGTGAAGCCCTACGTCAAGGGCTGGATCGACAACGCCATCGAATCCCACCCCTCGAAGGACATCACCATCGAGAAGTAGCGGAACCCGTCCGGCAGCCCCCACCCGGGGGGGCCGGGCGCACCCCCGGCGGGAAACCCGGGGGGCGCAAAAAACAAC
>CAYJQC010000014.1:59278-122591 GCA_964372215.1 uncultured Rhodospirillaceae bacterium | reverse complement strand
CCCCCCCCCCTCCACACACACCCCCATCTCCCGCCCCCCCCCCCCCGCCCCCCCCCCCGGGGGGGGCGCGCGCCACGAACCGCCTCGGAGATCCCGGTGGGCCGATACATCCTCCGCCGCTCGCTGGCCGCGATTCCCACCATGCTGGTGCTGATCGCGCTCTCGTTCGCCATGATGCGGGTTGCGCCGGGCGGCCCGTTCGACGCCAATCGCAAGGCGACGGCGGCGGTCATCGCCAACCTGAACCGTGCCTACCACCTCGATGAGCCCTTGTGGCTGCAGTTCCTGCGCTACCTCTGGGGCGTGATGCAGTTCGACTTCGGCCCGTCCTTCAAGTATCGCGACAACACGGTGTCGGAGCTGATCTGGCAGGGCTTCCCGGTGTCGCTCGAACTCGGGCTGTGGGCGACCTTGCTGTCCTTCGTGGTCGGCGTGCTGCTCGGTACCATGGCCGCGCTCAGGCAGAACAGCGCCGTCGACTACGGCGTCATGGCGGTCGGCATGAGCGGGATCGCGATTCCGGCCTTCGTGATGGCGCCCTTGTTCCAGCTTTTGTTCGGCGTCACCTGGCTGATGCTTCCGGTCGGCGGCTGGGACGGTACTTGGCACACCAAGCTGCTGCCGATCGTCGCCCTGGCGATTCCCAATGTCGCCTATATCGCGCGGCTGACCCGCGGCAGCATGATCGAGGCGGTGCGCAGCAACCACGTGCGTACCGCGCGGGCCAAGGGCATCGGCGAGCGGCGCACCATCACCCGCCATGCCCTGCTCGGCGGCCTGCTGCCGGTGTTCGCCTATCTCGGCCCGGCGACCGCCGGCATCATCACTGGCTCGGTGGTCATCGAGAAGATCTTCGGCATTCCCGGAATCGGCCGCTACTTCGTCGAGGCGGCGTCGAACCGCGACTACACCCTGGTGCTCGGCGTGGTGATCTTCTACGGCTTTCTCATCATCCTGTTCAATCTGCTGGTCGACATCATGTACAGCGTGCTGGACCCGCGCATACGCTATGACTGAAGCGGTCCGCCGGCCCGGCGACATCGCGGGGGCGGCGCCGAAAGGGCGCAGCCAGCTCCAGGCCGCGTTCCGCCGGCTGATGCGCAACCGGGCCGCGGTCGTCAGCATCGGGGTTCTGGGATTCGTCGTCTTCGCCTGCTTCGCCGGCCCGTACCTGATCGCCCATGAAGCGGAAACGGCCGATTTCGAGAACATCGGCGCGGCCGCCGATTTCGCCAGCGGCCACTGGTTCGGCACCGACGAGCTCGGCCGCGACCTGCTGGCGCGGGTGCTGACGGGCGGCCAGATTTCGCTGTGGATCGGACTGGTGGCGACGCTGGTCAGCGTCATCATCGGCGTGCTCTACGGCGCCGTCGCCGGCTATGTCGGCGGTGTCACCGACAGCGTCATGATGCGAATCGTCGACATCCTCTATTCCATGCCGTTCATCTTCTTCGTCATCCTGCTGACCCAGGTGTTCGGGCGCAGCCTCGTCACCATCTTCCTGGCGATCGGCGCGGTGCAGTGGCTGACCATCGCGGTCATCGTGCGCGGCCAGACGCTGAGCCTGAAACGGCGCGAGTTCATCGAGGCAGCCCGGGCCGGCGGCAGCAGCAGCGTGTCGATCATCCTGCGGCACATCATCCCCAACACCATGGGCCCGGTGATCGTCTATGCCAGCCTGACCGTGCCGGAGGTGATCCTCGGCGAGTCGTTCCTGAGCTTTCTCGGCCTCGGCGTGCAGGAGCCGCGCACCAGCTGGGGCGTTCTGATCGAGGACGGCGCCACCAACATGGCGTCGGCGCCGTGGCTGCTGATCTATCCCGGCCTGTTCCTGGCGGCGACCCTGTTCAGCCTCAACTTCATCGCCGACGGCCTGCGCGATGCCTTCGACCCCAAGGACCGCTGAGATGGCGAGCGCCGAAGCCGCACCGCTGCTCGACGTCGCCGGTCTCTCGGTCGCCTTCCGCACCGACGAGGGCGCGCTCGCCGCGGTGAACGACGTCAGTTTCTCGGTCGGCGCCGGCGAGCGCGTCGGCATCGTCGGCGAGTCGGGCTCGGGCAAGAGCCAGATCCTGATGGCGATCATGGGGCTGCTGGCCGCCAACGGCACGTCGAGCGGCAGCGTCCGGTTCCGCGGCGCGGAGATCCTGAACGCACCGCCCGCGGAGCTCGACCGGATCCGCGGCTCGGCCATGTCGATGATCTTCCAGGACCCCATGACCTCGCTGAACCCCTACATGCGGGTCGAGTCCCAGCTCACCGAGGTGCTGACCAGGCATCGCGGCATGAACCGACGGCAGGCGGCGACCGCCGCGGTGGAGATGCTCGAACGCGTGAAGATTCCCGACGCGCGGGGCCGCATCCGGCGCTATCCGCACGAGTTCTCCGGCGGCATGCGCCAGCGGGTGATGATCTCGATGGCGCTGCTGTGCCAGCCCGCCCTGATCTTCGCCGACGAGCCGACGACCGCCCTCGACGTCACCGTGCAGGCGGAAATCCTTGCATTGCTGGCAGAGCTGTCGCGCGGCAGCGGCACCACGGTGGTGCTGGTGACCCATGATCTCGGCGTGGTCGCCGAGCTGTGCGACCGGGTGATCGTGCTCTATGGCGGCCGGATCATGGAGCAGGGCACGATCGACCAGGTGTTCTACGAGCCGAAGCATCCCTACACCCAGGGGCTGCTGGCCTCGACTCCGCGTCTCGACGCTTCGACCCATGGCGAGCTGTCGACCATCGGCGGCCAGCCGCCCAGCCCGCTGTCGCCGGCCCCCGGCTGTCCGTTCGAGCCGCGTTGCGCCGTCCGCCTCGATCGCTGCGCCGTGGAACGGCCGGTACTGGCGGTTCGCGGGGAGCGCGCGGTGGCCTGCCATCTGGCCCAGCCGTGAGGATGCGGTGATGGGCGAGGCGCTGCTCTCGGTGCGCGACCTGAAGGTGCATTTCCCGCTGCGCCGGCCGTCGATCTTCGGCGGCGTCGTGCCGGTTGTGCGCGCCATCGACGGGGTCTCGTTCGACCTGGGCGTCGGCGAAACCCTCGGCATCGTCGGCGAGTCCGGCTGCGGCAAGTCGACCCTGGGCCGCGGCATCCTGCGCCTGGTGGAGGCCTCGGGCGGCTCCGTCGTCTGGCTCGGCCGCGATCTGTTCGGCCTCGACGCCGCGACGCTGCGCGGCGAGCGGCGCAATCTGCAGATCATCTTCCAGGATCCGCTGGCCTCGCTCGACCCGCGCATGACCGTCGGGCAGATCGTCGAACGCTCTCTTCGGAACTTCCACCCCGAACTCTCGGGCGCCCAGCGGCGCGCAAGGGTGCAGGAAATGCTGCAACTCGTCGGCTTGGCGCCGGAGCATGCCGGCCGCTATCCGCACGAGTTCTCGGGCGGCCAGTGCCAGCGCATCGGCATCGCCCGCGCCATGGTGGTGCGCCCCAAACTGATCGTCTGCGACGAGCCGGTCTCGGCGCTCGACGTCTCGATCCAGGCGCAGATCATCAACCTGCTCATGCGCCTGCAGCGGGAGTTCGACCTGTCGCTGCTGTTCATCTCCCACAACCTGAGCGTGGTTCGGCATATCAGCCACCGGGTGATGGTGCTCTATCTCGGCAAGGTCATGGAGGTGGCGGAGCGGGACGACCTGTATGCAAGGCCGCTGCATCCCTATTCGCAGGCGTTGATCGCCGCGGTGCCGATTCCCGACCCGCGGCTCGAGCGGGCGCGCCAGCGGGTGTTCTTGACCGGGGACCTGCCGTCGCCGATCAATCCGCCTTCGGGCTGCCGCTTCCGTACCCGCTGTCCGCGGGCGAGCGACCTGTGCGCCCGCGTGGAACCGCCACTCGCCGATTATGGCAAGGGCCACATCGCGGCCTGCCATCACATCGATTCGGCACCGATAGCGAGTATTGAAAAATCATTGTAGATCAACGCATAGCGGCACGAAATTGACCGCATGCGGTCGCTCCGGGTAGGATTCTGCCAGCGCCTTGTCGGCGCTTTCCGATCCGGCACATGTCGCCACCGCCCGCTTCGCATCGGGCTGCTCGCGGTTCCGGTCGCTTTGCGCGACCGACCCGGCCAGTGCAGGAGTCGGTCGCCCGCCAGAGCAGACCATCCGCTTGGCTGCTCGGCCTCGTCAACCGACCTGATGGAGAGCGTCGCCAGATGTTTCGAATCCGCCGCGTGCCCGACGACACGACGCCCGCCAATCGGCAGGCGATCGATCAGGCGCGGGCAATTCTGATCCAGCAGTTCGCGGCGATGCCGGTGGCGGATATCGACAAGCTGGCGGAGCAACTGCGCAATCCGTTGAAGTATCGCTTCCGGACGGTGCTGTTCGTCGCCGAGGATGCGCGCGACCAGGTGCGTGGCTGCGCGGTGCTCATGCATGCGCCGGATCTCAACTTCTGCTTCCTCGAAACCATCGCCGCGGCCCCCGGTTCGACCGGCGGCGGCGTCGGCGCGGCACTCTATGAGCGGGTGCGGGAGCTGGCTTTCACGCTGCGCGCGATCGGCATCTTCCTCGAATGCCTGCCGGATGATCCGGCGCTCAGCCCGAATCCGGAGATTCGCAAGCAGAATGTCGCGCGCCTGCGGTTCTACGAGCGATTCGGTGCGCGCCCGATCGCCGGGACGTCGTACGAGACACCGCTGAATCCGGGGGAGAGCGACCCACCCCTGCTGGTGTTCGATCGCCTGGGCCAAGACGCGCTGCCGGAGCGCGACCGTGCGCGGGTCATCGTGCGTGCTATTCTCGAGCGCAAGTACGGCGAGCTATGCCCGCCAGCCTACATCGACATGGTGGTGAAGTCGTTTAGCGACGATCCAATCGTGCTTCGCACGCCGCGCTATCTCCGGAGCGAGGCGTACCGCGCCGTGTCGCATCGCCATGAAGCGGCCGAGCGGATTCCCATGGCGGTCAACGACAAGCACGAGATCCACCACGTTCGCGAACGCGGCTACGTTCAGGCGCCGGTGCGGCTCCGCTCGATCCTCGGGGAACTCGACAAGTCCGGGCTGGTCGAGCGGGTTTCCGTCAAGCACTATCCGGATCGGCACATCCGTGCCGTGCACGACGGCGCCCTGGTCGACTATCTGGAGCGGGCCTGCCTCAGCGTCGAGCCGGGGAAGTCGCTCTACCCCTATGTCTTTCCGATCCGCAATTCGGCACGACCGCCGCGCGAGCGGACGGTGGCGGCCGGCTACTACTGCATCGATACGTTCACGCCGCTGAATACCAATGCCTGGCACGCGGCGCGCGGCGCCGTCGACTGCGCCCTCACCGTGGCGGATCGGGTGCTCGAGGGCGCCCGGCTCGCCTATGCCCTGGTGCGGCCGCCCGGGCACCACGCCGAGCGCAAGGCTTTCGGTGGCTTCTGCTATTTCAACAACGCCGCCATTGCGGCCAATCACCTGAGCAGGTTCGGCCGTGTCGCGGTGCTCGACATCGACTATCATCACGGCAACGGCACGCAGGATATTTTCTACGACCGGGCCGACGTGCTGACCATCTCGATCCACGGGCACCCGCGCTTCGCCTATCCGTATTTCAGCGGATTCCGGGAGGAGACCGGTGTCGGGGCCGGCGCCGGATACAACCTGAACATTCCGCTCGCAGAGCACACGACGCCTGCCCAGCATCGCGAGGCCGTGCAGCGCGCGATTCGCCGCATCCAGCGTCACGATCCGGCCTATCTGGTTCTTGCCCTGGGGCTCGACACCGCGAAGGGCGATCCCACCGGCACCTGGAGCAACAGCGCGGCGGACTTCGAGAGCATGGGGCAGTTGCTCGGCGGCGTTGGCCTGCCGACGCTGATCGTCCAGGAAGGCGGCTATCGGGTTCGCACGCTGGGCGTCAACGCGCGCCATTTCCTCAAGGGAATATCCGACGCGGCATGGCGCGCTGCGCCGGCCTTGCGCCGTGTCCGTGGCAGTGCGCCGGCGGCTCCCGCGCCCGTTGAATGGCGCGATACCCTGCGCCGCAGCGATATCGAGCAGGTGCGAGTGCTGGCGGCGACCAGCGGCGTGTTCTCGACGGCGCAAAGCGCCGCGGCGGTCGCCATGGCGGCGGCACGTATCGAGCGCGGCGACGCGGGCGGTCAGGAGTTCGTCGTTGCCGAGGAATCCGGCCGGCTGGTGGGCTATGCCTGCTTCGGCCCGGCGGTCGGCACCACCGATCGCTTCGATCTCTCCTTCCTGGCGGTGGAGCACGGACGCCAGCGGGCCGGAATCGGGCGCGAGCTCATGACCCGGGCCGAGGCCGCGATCGTGACGCGCGGCGGCCGGCGAGCCTATGCCGGGGCATCGAATGCGCAACCTTTTGCACCGGCGCGCCGGTTCCTCACAGCCATGGGGTACCGCAAGGCGGCAGAGCTGCCGGACTACTACGCCGATGGCGAGGGGCAGTCGATCTACATGAAGGCGCTCGAGCGATGAGCGCCCATTGCTTTCGCATGGCCCGGCGCCTGTCCGGCGACCGCGGGAAACTGGGGGCGCGGCTGAAGATATCGGACGATCCTCCCACGTCCGGGGATTGACGCCGATCGCACCCGCGGCCGGCGCGCGGCCATCCGTTTCGTTCGACCGATGCCCGCATCGCTTGAAGAGCCTCCGGCGCCCGTCCATCGATCGGACGGGCAGACCTCCGCACCGCCGTCGATAGGTGGCACAGCGGCGGACTCCGCCTTTCAGGACGACGCACATGTACACGAACGATGCCAGCCTGCTTGCTCCGCCGGGACAGCTTTCGCAATACTGGGTGCGGTGCCCGGTACCGTGGAACGCACGGGTCTCTCCCGACGGGCGGTGGGTTGCCTGGGGTTGGGCCAGCGTCGGTCAGGCGGCCGATGTCTATCTGGCCCCGACCGATGGCTCGGCGCCGCCGCGCCAGCTGACTGCGACGCTCGAGCATACGATCCCGCGTTCCTGGGCACCCGACAGCGGATCGCTGATCGTGGCGCAGGACGTTCGAGGCGACGAGCGCGACCAGCTGTTCAGGCTGTACATCGATCAATCCGGCCGTATGGTGCCGCTGACCGCGCCATCGCCGAACCACTTCATCTACGGCGGAATCCTGCATCCCAATGAGCGCTGGCTGGTGTATTCGGCCAATCTCGACATCGATACCGGTCGCGAGATCGAAGGAAGCTGGATCTATCGCCACGACCTCGCGACCGGCGAGCGCGTGCCGCTTGCCCGACGGCGGCGCGGCGATCACTACGGACCCCAACTCAATCGCCGGGGCACGCATGTGCTCTACCATCGGCACGACCTGCATCCTTCCGGCGCCCAGGTCTGGCTGGTCGACATCGACGGACGGAACGACCGCGAGGTGGTCAATCTGGGGGCGGCCCGGAAGGTCGTCGCGAGCTGGCACTCGGATGGCCGCCGATTGCTGCTGCTGGCCGAGACGGAAACCCACGAGAGAGTGGGAATCTGCGACCCCGAGGACGGCTCGATCCGTTGGCTGGTGGATGATCCGAAGCGCTTTGTCGAGGGCGTCCTGGCGTGCAATGACGACGACAAGGTGATGCTGATCGAGATCGAGGCGTCGCGGCCGCGGGCCTCGCT
Source organism: uncultured Rhodospirillaceae bacterium (assembly GCA_964372215.1). Lineage (GTDB taxonomy): Bacteria > Pseudomonadota > Alphaproteobacteria > Dongiales > Dongiaceae > DAIMFL01. The sequence continues at coordinate 115,035 of CAYJQC010000014.1, read as the reverse complement.
GCTCGACACGGTGACCGGCAGGGAAACGCCGGTGCGGCCGGCAGCGAGGTCGCTGATGCCGGTCGGGCCGGCGGCCGGTGACGACTGGGTCGGGTTCTCCTACAGCTCGACCCACCCCTCGGATCTCGTGTGCTTCACCCCGGGCGGCGCGGTTCCGCTGGAGACGCGGAGTCTGTCGCGGGTGTGGGAGTTCACCCCGCTTTCGCCGGAAGCGTTCACGCCGGCCGAGGATTTCCGCTGGAACTCGAGTGACGGCCTGCTGATCCAGGGCTGGCTCTATCGAGCCCGGAAAGCGGCCATTGGCACGGTGGTGTGGATCCATGGCGGTCCAACCCTGCATAGCGAGGACGAGGTCAACACGGCGATCCAGTACTTGGCCGGCGAAGGCTTCAACATCCTCGATCCCAATTACCGTGGCAGCACCGGCAACGGCGTGATGTTCCGCGAGGCGATCAAGGAGGACCGCTGGGGCGGGCGCGAGCAGGACGACATCCGTACGGGCATCGAGGCGCTGATTGCCGCCGGGATCGCCGTTCCCGGCCGAATCGGCGTCTGTGGCGTGTCCTATGGCGGCTATTCGTCGTGGTGCGCCATCACGCGCTGGCCGCGCGAGCTGGTCGCCGCCGCGGCGCCGATCTGCGGCATGACCGATCTGTCCAGGGACTACGACGCGACCGAGCTGCCCCATGGCAGGCTGTACAGCGAGGAGATGATGGGGGGCACGCCGCGCGAAGCGGCACATCTCTACCACCAGCGTTCACCGATCCACTTCGTCGAGAACATCCAGGGACGGCTTTTGATCGTTCATGGCTTGCGCGATCCCAACGTGACCCCGGTCAATACCGAGCTCGCCTGCGCGGCCCTCGATTCCGCCGGTGTTCCCTACGAGCTGCTGACCTTCGACGACGAGGGCCACGGCATCTGGAAGCGCAACAATCGCGGCGTGCTGTTCGAGCGGCTAAAGAAGTTTTTTACCGCGGCGTTCCAGGAGCTGCGCGGCACGGCGCAGCCCTGCGCCGGGACCGGGAACTAAGACAACGGCAAGCGATGCGCCAGCGTCGCGCGATCCAGCGGAGGTGCGGGAGACATGACCATCAGCGTGCTTTACCCCGACGTCGATTTCGTGGGGGAGCCTGACATCGAGCGCGCGGCGTTCGGCAACGCCGCCGAGCTGCACGTGTTCCGCGCCCGCCGCGCCGAGCAGGTGCCCGACGCGCTGTGGCAGGGCTGCGACGCCATCGTCTGCTATCACGACCTGCCGATCGACCGTGCGATCGTGGACCGGCTGGGCAGGTGCCGGCAGATCGTGCGCGCCGCCGTCGGTTTCGACAACATCGACCTGGCGGCCTGCAGTGCCCGGGGCATCGTGGTCTGCAATACGCCGGACTACGGCACCACGGACGTAGCCGATCACGCGATCGCGCTGATGCTGGCGATCACGCGTGGCGTGGTCGCCTACGATGCCGCGCTGCGGGCCGATGCGGTCGAGGGCTGGAGCTATCTGAAGGCGCCGGCGGTCCGCCGGCTGGCGCGGCAGTGCTTCGGCGTGGTCGGCCTCGGGCGGATCGGCACCGCGGCGGCCTTGCGCGCAAAGGCGCTCGGCATGGACGTGGTGTTCTACGACCCGTACCGGGCGGGCGGCACCGAGCTGTCGCTCGGCATCCGCCGGGTCGATTTCCTGGAGACGCTGCTGCGCCAGGCCGACATCGTCAGCCTGCATGCCCCCCTGACCGACGAGACGCGCGGCATGATCGACCATGGCGCGCTGGCGCAGATGAAGCCATCGGCGATCCTGGTGAACACCGCGCGCGGCCCGATGGTCGACACGGCGGCGCTGCTGGAGGCCTTGCGGAGCGGCCGCATCGCGGCGGCCGCGCTCGACGTGCTGCCGAGCGAGCCGCCGGCGGACGATCCCCTGGTCGCCGCATGGCAGGCCGGCGAGGCGGAGCTGCGGGCGCGGTTGGTGCTGTCGCCCCATGCGGCGTTCTACAGCCCCGACAGCTATGTCGATCTCAGGCGCAAGTCGGCGGAAACCGTGCTGGCCTACTTCAGGGATGGGATTCTGCGCAATCGGGTGAACTGAGCCCGCCGCCGGAGTTCCCGCGGTCGGGAAACGGCCCCGGTCAGGCGTCCTTGGCCAAGACCAGGACATGGCCCGGGACGGGTTGGCCCTTCTCGGTACGCGCCGAGGCCGGCTCCAGCAACGCGACCCGCAGGCCGGCGGTAGCGGCGGCTTGGCGCAGATGGGATTCCGGATGGCCAAAGCGTCGGGTCTGCTTGAGCACGGGCGCCGTGCCGGCGGCTGTTTCGGCGGTCGCGGCCAAGGCGCCGCCGGGGGGCAGTGCCCGCGCGGCGGCGCTGAAAAGCGGCGCCAAATCAGCGTAATAGACGAGCATGTCCGCGGCAAGGATGAGATTCCAGCGGGGCGCCGAAACCGCCATGGCGGCGACGGCGTCGGCGACCTCGAGGGAATCGTAGACGCCGCGTCGTGCGGCTTTCTCGATCATGCGCGGCGACAAGTCGACGCCGTCGATGCGCCGGGCGACGTCGCGGAAGGCGGTCGCGGCGAGGCCGGTCCCGCAGCCCAGGTCCAGGATGTCGGCGCCGCCGGCCGGGATCGGCCAGCAACGTTCGACGGCGCGGCGCAGCAGCCCGGGCCCGCGATAGCCGAGATTCTCGATCAGGTTTCGCTCGAAGTCGTCGGCATACTGGTCGAACAACGCCCGAATGTAAGTCGCTGGCAGGTCGGCCGTGCCGGCGTCCAGGGTGGCGAGTTCGGCCGCGGCCCCCAGCAGATCCTCGGGGTCGAGCGCGAGGGAGCGCCGGAGCTGCATCGCCGCCTTCTCGGGCTCGGCGAGTCGGCGCCACGTTGCTCCCAGATGAAAGCGCAAGGCCGCGAGTTCGGGATGGCGCCGCACGGCGCGCTCCAGGGTTTCGACCGCGTCGCGGTGGCGGCCGAGCTCGGCATCATAGAGCGCCATTTCGATGGCGGCGGCGGGATCGTCGGAATCGAGGAACGCGGCCTCCCGGTAGAGGGCAACGGCTTGCTCGGCATTGCCCAACTGGCGGGCCACGCGGGCCAAGGCGCGCAGGCCGGCCGGGCCCTCGGCTCCCAGGCCGGGCTGCGAAGGATCTGCGGCCATCGGCAGGAAAGGGGTCGCCGCCGCCTCGACCGACAGCGGGCCGGGTCCCGCGGACAACACGGCAGTCGAGTCCGAAACGGCCGCCAAGGACGGTTCGGCCGTGCCGTCGGGGGCGGTTGGATCGATCGGGTTGGTCACGAAAGGTCGCGCGCCTCGCTGCCCGCGGGCGGTCTGGGAGGCTGCCGGCCCGGGCGGCCGGAGTAGATACACCCGCGGCCGGCTGGCGGCAACGGGGATGAGATCAAGGGCTCCGCCCAGCCGCGCGGGCAGCGGCCTGCCAGATTCCCGCGTTACGCTGGGACCGGGGTGGCGGTGAGCTTGGCTCAGCCCCGCAACCGCGCGCGCATCTCGTATTTCAGGATCTTGCCCATGACGTTGCGCGGCAGGGCGTCGACGAAGACCACGTCGCGCGGATGCTTGAAGCGGGCGAGCCGGCCGTCGAACAGCGCCTGGACGCCGGCGGCGTCGAGGCCGCTGCCCGCCCTTGCCACAACCACGGCGACCGCGACCTCGCCCCAGCGTTCGTCGGGCCGGGCGACCACCGCCGCCTCGACGATGTCGGGACAGTCGGCCAGAACGTTCTCCAGTTCCGCCGGATAGATGTTCTCGCCGCCGGAGATCACCACGTCCTTCTTGCGGTCGTCGATCCAGATGAAGCCGTCGGCGTCGCGATGGCCGATGTCGCCGCTGTGGAACCAGCCGTCCCGGAGCGCCGCCTCGGTCGCTGCCGGATCGCCCCAGTACTCCAGGAACAGGTTCGGGCCCGTCACCAGGACCTCGCCGGCGGCGCCGGCGGGCTGGTCGGCGCCGGCATCGTCGACGATGCGGATGCCGCAATGGATCGCCGGCCGCCCGGCGGAACCGATGCGTCCGAGCGCGTCGCCGGCACGCAGATAGATCGCCACCGGCGCCGTCTCGGTGGCGCCGTAGACCTGGCCGACCGGCACGCCGCGGTCGTGAAAGGCGCGGATCAGCGCCGCCGGGATGGTCGACGAGCCGGTCATGATCAGGCGCAGCGAGCCGAGATCGGTCGTGGTGAACGTGGGATGCCTGATGGTCGCCGACATCGTTGCCGGCACCATCAGGGTCGTGGTCGGCCGCCGGGCCGCGATGTCGCGCAGGGTGGCGGCCGGATCGAATCGACGATGCAGCGTCACCGTCGCGCCGGCATGAAGCGCCGGCAGGGTCTGGATGTTGAGTCCGCCGACATGGAACATCGGCAGCGTCGTCAGGACGTGGTCGGCACTCGTCAGGTCGTGCGCGTGGGTCGCGTTGACCGCGTTCCAGAACAGGGCGTCCTGGGTCAGCACCGCGCCCTTGGGATGGCCGGTCGTGCCCGAGGTGTAGACCAGCAGCAGCGGACAGGACGGATCGACATGGGGGTTGGCGTCGTCGCCGGCACCGTCTGCCAGCACAGCGTCATAGGACAGCCAGCCTTCGGCCGGGCGGTCGAGAGCGACCGCCTTCAGGTCGGGCAGCGCAGCGCGAAGTGCCGCGCACTGCGCGACGAAGTCCGGCTCGGCGACCAGCACGCGGGCGCCGCAATCCCCGAGGATGTAGAGATGCTCGGGCGCGGCCAGGCGCCAATTGAGCGGCACCAGCATGGCGCCGAGCCGGGCGCAGGCGAAGACCAGGTCGAGCATCTCCGGCCGGTTGAGCCCGAGATAGGCGACGCGGTCGCCGCGGCCAACCCCGAGCCGGTGCTTGAGCGCGGCGGCGAGGCGGCGGATCCGCGCCGCCATCTCCCCATAGGTGATCTCGCCGCCCTCGAAATGGACGGCGGTCTTGTCCGGCGCCTGTGCCGCCCAGCCTTCGATCCAACCGGAAAGATCCATCGCCTTGCTCAGTCGTCCCGCTCGCCCGGCTGGTACAGCGCCTCGCGGCCGAGGCGGTCGAGGCAGATCTCGGCGGTCCAGGGCAGCATCAGCGCGCCGCAGCGGCTGTCGCGGTACAGCCGCTCGAGCGGCAGCGACTTCAGCATGGAATGGCCGCCGCAGGTGCGGATGGCGAGCCGCGCCAGGTCGTTGGCGTTCTCCATGATGGTGTACTGGGCGGCCAGCGCGCGCATGCGCGACGGCTTGTCGGGATCGAGCCGGGCGTCTGAGATCGCGCGGTGGAACAGCGCGCGAGTCTGCTCCAGCTTGATGTACATCTCGGCGACCGCGAGTTGCTTGGTCGCGAACATCCGGCGCTTGACCGGCGGCATGCCCGGCACCTCGCCCCGCAGATAGGCGACGGTGAAATCGTAGGCCGCCTCGGCGAGGCCCATGTACGTCGGCGCCAGGGTCATGAACATGTGCGGCCACAAGCCGGCCGCCTTGTGATAGAGCCCGCGCGGCATCAGCTCCTCGCCGTCGGGCACCAGCACGTCCTCCAGCAGCAGGGTCCGCGAGACGGTGGCGCGCATGCCCAGCGGATCCCAGTCGCCGACCACCTTGACGCCGGGCGTGTCGGCCTTGACCGCCAGATACAGCGTGTCGCGGCGGTCGAGCGGCTTGCCCTCGACTTCCTCGGTGCACAGCACGCCGTAATAGTCGGCGGCGCCGGCCAGCGACGCGAAGATCTTCTTGCCGTTGAGCCGCCAGCCGCCCACGACCTTGCGCGCGGCGGTGCCGAACGCCGCCTTGCCGGCGGCCGCCTCGTTGCCTTCGGAGAACGGCTGGGCGTAGACCGCGCCGTCCTCGACCACGCGCTTGAAATGGCGCGGCCGTCGTTCCCCATGGCCGCGCCGGTCGTCCTCGCTCATCGGCAGGTCGTCGGCCAAGGGCCCCGACCACATCATGGCGCAGGAATGCATGTTGAAGGTGAGGGCGGTGGCGCCGCAGTGCCGGCCGATCTCGGCGGCGACCAGGCAGTAGGTCTGGTAATCGGCGCCGCGCCCGCCGAACGCCTCGGGAACGCACAAAGCCAGCAGTCCGCTGTCCCTGAGATCGGCGTAGTTCTCGAACGGGAACGAGGCCTCGGCGTCGTAGCGGGCGGCACGTGGCGCGAAGCGTTCGTGGCCCAGGCGTCCGGCGAGCGCGATCAGCTCGCGCTGGCGGTCGGTCAGGTGGAAGTCCATGAGCTCGGCTCCAGGGCATCGAGGAATTCGTCGAGCGTGGCGTTGAAGGCGGCCGGCTGCTCGACATTGGCGAGATGCCCGGCTTTCGGCAGGCAGGCATAGCGCGCGCCGGCGACGCGTGCGGCCATGCGCTCCATCATCGCTGGCGGCGCGTTGCGGTCCCGCTCGCCTGACAGCACCAGGGTCGGAGCGGTGATCGCGGCGAGCGCGGCGCGGCGGTCGAAGGTGATCAGGGCGGCGATGGCCAGGCGATAGGTGTCGTCGGGCACGCGCCCCATGACCGCGGTCGCGAGCGCGATACCCTGCGGGTCGGCCTCGTCGCCGATGACCTCGCGGACAATATCGGGGGCCAGATCGGCCATCGTGCTGCCGGAATCGAGCGGGCCGAGCCGGGCGGCCAGGAACTGCTTCTGGAACGCGCCGTCCGGATTGCCGAAGGCCGGGCTGGTGCCCGACAGCACCAGGGCCGCCAGGCGCGCCGGGTGGCGCGCCGCGAACTCCTGCGCCACCATGCCGCCCATGCTGTGACCGACCAGCGCAATTGCGGGCAGGCCCAGGTGGTCGAGCAGCGCCAGTAGTGCGGTCGCCAGCTCCGGCCAGTCGAAGTGCCGCGGCAGCGCGCTGTCGCCATAGCCCGGCGCATCCCAGGCGATCGCGCGATAGCCGCGCGCGGCAAGATGATCGAGCTGCGGACTCCACAGCTCCTTGCCGCCGCCGACGCCGTGCAGCAGCACCACGGCGCGCGGACCGGCGCCGCGCTCGATCCAGGCGGGCAGGGCGACGGTCACGCCAGCTCGCCGAGCAGGCGCCCGTTCTCGACGATGACGCTGCCGTCGAGCGCAATGGTGCAGCCGCGCATCGGCAGGTCGAAATGGCCCAGCGTATGACGCCCCGCCACCTCGTTGGCGCCGGTCGAGTACAGGAAGTTGCCGGCGAAGGCGCGCTGCTCGGTGCCGTTGACGTCGCGCTTGTCATAGAGCGCCAGGGATTCCCAGCGTGCCGCCGGATTCATGCCCCAGCCCAGATGCGAGACGGCGTAGGCGTCGCGGTCGTTCCACGCGGCGAAATAGGCCCGCATCAGCTCGGCGTCGACTCCGCTGCCGTCGATGGCGGTCACGTAGTCGTCGGCGATGGTGAGGCGGATCGAGGTCTCGATGTAGCGCTTGAACGTGAGGTTGAGGTCGCCCGGCGCCAGCACCAGCGTGCCGCTGACCGAGCCCTTGGTCGGGAAGCACAGGCACAGACCGCCCGGCCAGTGGCTGACCGAGCCGGGCCGCGCGGTATAGCCCCAGCCGCCGCCGACCAGCGCGTCCTTGACCGAGACTGCCAGATCGGTACCGGCGGCGGAGCTGACGGCCATGGCCTTGGCCTGCTTGAGCAGACGCATGCCGTGGCGCACCTTGGGCTCCAGCGCCGGGTCGGGCAGCAGTCGCTCGAGCACCTCCGGGTGCTCGTTGGAGATCATCAGCACCCGGGCGCCACCCCCGAGGATCGCCGGCAGCTCCGGCGCATGCAGCAGGCCTTCGACGGTGCAGTCGACGACCACGGTGGAGGCGGCGAGCGCGGCGACCGCCGGCCCCAGTTGCTGCAGGGCGTTGGATGCGCCGGTCGAACGTATCGGCACCGGCGCCTCCTGGCGCGGGGTCGGCACCACCAAGTGGAACGGCCGCGCGCCGAGCTGCAACAGGGCGAGCTCTGCCAGCGCCACGTTCAGCTCGCGGGATTGGGTCTCCGACAGGATGGCGACCTCGTCGCCCGCCTTGATCTCGCACAGCCCGAAGACCTGGGCGAAGGCGTCGATCCACTTCTCTTCGATGCGGTCCCTGAGCACGGCGATCCTCCCTGCTGTCACGATACATGAAAAATCATGTAATCTGGAAGTCACGATGACGGAGGATTCCGGGGTGGCGGCAGGGCGGCAGCGCAAGGCGGGACGGATCGCAGGCGGGCGGTTCGTCGACGACTACCTGGCCTATCTGCTGGCCCGGGCGAGCGCCGACATCTCCGGCCAGTTCCACGCCGAGGTCCGGGCCGCGGGTCTTGGCGTGCCGGAGTGGCGGGTGCTGGCGAGCCTGGCCGGGGGCGATGGAGTCCCGGTGGGCGACCTCGCCGCCCTGGTCCTGGCCAAGCAGCCGACCGTCACCAAGCTGATCGACCGCATGGCGGCGGCCGGGCTGGTCCGGCGCGGGCGGTCGGTGGGCGATGGCCGCCAGCGCCTGGTCCACGTCACCGCCGCGGGGCGCCGCCGCGTGGCCCCGCTGCTGGCACGGGCCAGGCGGCACGAGGCGGCGGTGGTCACAACCCTCGGCGCTGCCGATGCCGGCAGACTCAAGCGCATCCTGCGACGCCTGATCGACGGGGCGGCATCAGCGACATCTGACGATCCGTCGGTCGAGACGGCAGGAAGCGCGTAGATGGATCTCCAGCTGCTGTTGTACGTCGCGATTGCCACCGCGCTCTACGTCGTCACCGACCGGATCGTGCGCCTGATCGAGCGGCGGACCGGCCAGGCCTTTCGCCACCGTTCGCTGCTGTTTTTCGTCGTGGTTCTGGCGTTGCTCCTGATCGGGATGAAACTAACAGGATTTCCAAGGCTCTAGGCAATTGCCCTGAGGTTGATCCAGGTCAAAGTCTCGAGGCCCCACGCGGGCATAATCCCGCCACATGTCCGCCCGCCCGTCGCATCTTCCGTCCAACCGCCTGCGCGCGCTCGAGCAGCGGGTGCCGCGCTACACCAGTTATCCGACGGCGCCGCATTTCCATGCCGCCATCGGTCGCGACAGCTATGGCCGCTGGCTGGCCGAGTTGCCGGCGGCGATGCCGGCGTCGCTGTATCTGCACGTGCCGTTCTGCGACAGTCTGTGCTGGTTTTGCGGCTGCCATACCAAGATCGTGCGGCGCTACGAACCGGTGGCCGCCTATCTCGACACGCTGCTCGCCGAGATCGATCTGGTGGCGGACCGGATCGGCCGGCGCCAGCCGGTGTCCCATGTCCACTGGGGCGGCGGCACGCCCACGATCCTCGCGCCCGACGACGTTCTGCGCCTCTCCGACCGGCTGCGCGCGCGCTTCGACGTTCTTCCGGATGCCGAGGTCGCGGTCGAGATCGACCCGCGCGAGCTGTCGGCCGAGACCGTGGCGGCGCTGGGCCGGGCGGGGTTTACCCGGGCCAGCCTGGGCGTGCAGGACGTCAATCCGGACGTGCAGGCGGCGATCAACCGGGTCCAGCCGATCGCGGTGACCCGGCTGGCGGTCGACCGGCTGCGCGCCGCCGGTGTCGGGGCGATCAACATCGACCTGATGTACGGCCTGCCGCTTCAGACCGAGGCCCATATCCGGGCGACGATCGACGCGGCGCTGACCCTGGCGCCCGATCGGCTGTCGCTGTTCGGCTATGCCCACCTGCCGAGTTTCAAGACCCACCAGAAGATGATCGACGAAGCGGTACTGCCGGCGGCCGAAGCACGCTGGTCCCAGGCGGCGACGGCCGCCGCGCGGCTGCAGGCCGCAGGCTATGCCTGGATCGGCCTGGACCACTTCGCCCGGCCCGGCGACCCCCTGGCGGTCGCGCAGGCCGAGGGTCGGCTGCGGCGGAATTTCCAGGGTTACACCACCGACAGCGCCGAGGCGCTGCTGGGTTTCGGGGCCTCGGCGATCGGCGAGCTGCCCCAGGGCTACGTGCAGAACGCGGTGCCGCTGCGCGGCTATCGCGAGGCGGTGTCTGGCGGCCGGCTTGCCACTGCCCGCGGATTCGCGGTCAGCGACGAGGACCGGCTGCGCCGCCATGTGATCGAGCGGTTGATGTGCGATCTCTCGGTCGACCTGGCCGCCGCCTGTCGACTCCATGGCCGGCCGGCGAACCATTTCGCCGGCGAACTCCGGCGCCTGGCCGAGCTCGAGCGCGACGGCATCGTGGAGGTCGTTGGATCGAGAGTGCTGATTCCGGAGGCGGCGCGCCCGCTGATGCGCCTGGCCGCCGCGGCCTTCGACAGCTATCTGGCGAGCGCGCCGGCGGCCCACGCCAAGGCCGTGTGAGAGACTTGTCCAGAAAACTACTTTCTCTTCCATATCAATAACCTGCCACAGCGAGGCGGGGCGATCCGGCCGATATGGAGAAAAACGCGACTTGACGGCGCCGGGCGACCCCCGGCAATAGAGCAGCGTACCGGGTGCGAGGAGCGCCGATCCGTCGGCATCTTCGGGGGAACCGAGATCGAGTTGCCGAAATCCCTGATCGAAGAAGGAGAAGTCCATGACTCTGAGATTCCTGGCGTCGGCCGCCGCGGCCGCCGGCCTGCTGGCTGCCGTGAGCGGCTCGGCCCTGGCGGACGGCGATGCCGCCGCCGGCAAGAAGGTCTTCAACAAGTGCAAGGTCTGCCACTCCCTGACGGCGGGCGAGAACAAGATCGGCCCCAGCCTGGCGGGTGTCGTTGGACGGGCTTCCGGCACGGTTGCGGACTTCGCGTACTCCGACGCCATGAAGGGTTCCGGCCTCACCTGGGACGAGGCGACCCTCGACAAGTACCTCGCCGATCCCAAGGGCTTCGTGCCCGGCAACAAGATGGCCTTTGCCGGCCTCAAGAAGGAAGCCGAGCGCGAGAACGTCATTGCCTATCTGAAATCGGGCGACGAGTAGTCGAAACGGCGGCGGCCGGGAGTCCGGCCGCCGCGCCGCTCGAAGCCTGACCCGGGAAACCTCAGGCGCGCGTCAGGTCGGTCCGCCGCAGGATGAATCCGGCAATGGCCGGCGGGTCGTTGAGATCGAGAATCGGCAGATTGACCATCGGCAGCGGGCCGTCGGTCGCGACCGCGATGACGTGCGGATCCTCCCGGCACAGCAGCGGCTTGCCGACGGACGGACGATGCACCTCGATCTTCGGATGGGGATGCCGCTTGAAGCCCTCGACCAGCACCAGGTCCACCGGCGCCATCTGACCGATCAACTCCTCGACCTGCGGTTCCATCGCGCTCTCGTTCTCGTGCAGCAGGGCCCAGCGCTCGCGCCCGGCGATGGCGACGTCGATGGCGCCGGCATCGGTCAGGCGCCGGCTCACGTCGTAGCTGTCGTCGACGCGCACGCCGTGATGGGTGTGCTTGATCGTCGAGACCGCGATGCCGCGGGCGATGAGCGCCGGAATCAGGCGCGTGAGCAATTGGGTCTTGCCATTGCCGCTATAGCCGACGATGCCGAGCACTCTCATCGAACGACCGACCGCATGATCACCTGACCTCGACGTAGTAGCGCGCCGGATCGGCCGGGTCGAAGATGACGACGACCTTGTCGCCGATGGCGTAGGCATGGCGTATCTCGGATTCGATCGCGTCGCTGACGAAGCTGAGGCGCCGCCCGGTCTCGCTCTCTTCGGCCTCCAGCTTCAGAACGTACATCGGGGTGCCGTCGACATCCTTGTCGCGCGGCGCGATATCGATCTCCATCACGGTCGCGGTCGTGATCTTGCCGCTCCGGCGCAGCTCGGCCAGGTCGCGGCCGGTGGCGCCGTGCCAGAGCAGCAGGCCGGCACCGGCGATCAGCGCCGGCACCGCCATGCCGCCGAGCAGCGACGGGGCGAACCACAGGCCAAGGAACGACTGCACCCGGGCGCTGGCGGCCGGGGCGGCGGGGTCGTAGCGGACCGGCACGGCGTCGCCGATGCGATAGCGCGGGGTGCGGCTGCCGACGGCCATGGTGAACTCGACCTCGCCCCCGGCGGGCGTGGCGAAACGGATCACCGGCCTCATGGTCTGCCGGCTGCCGCCGGTCTCGGCCGGCCCGTCGCTGTGGAGCGCGCTCACCGTCCCGGTCGCGCGCGCCGCCCGCGACAGGAAGCTCAGCTTGGCGGCACCGAGGCCGGCGGCCGCCAGCAGCAGCAAGGCGGCAGCGGCGAACAGGAGGATGGCGGCCGTGGGCAGCATCGCGGCTCCGGTGCCTGGACCAGTCGTACCGCGATCATGGTACAGCCCGGCGGCCGCCCCCGGAAGGGCGGCGAGCGGCGCGGTTGCGGGCCGCGGTCGGGCCGCCCGCTAGACGTTGTCGCGCGGGATCTTGCGGTCCCAGACCCGATGGAACACCCGCGCGTCGCCTTCGAACGCCGCCATCTCCGCGTGGATGAAGAAGCTGTCGCGATCGGCCCATTGCCGCGTGTGGGTCTCGGTCCGCACATGCCAGTCGTCGCGCCCCATGGTCATCGACCACCGCGTTTCGGCGACCGCGCTCAGGGGATCGTCCGGCCGAATCGTATAGGTCTCGCGGGCGACGCTGCCGACCTCCAGCCCATGGGGCCTGATCCGCCGGGCGCCGAAATCGTCGACGATCCGCAAGGTGGTCTCGCCGGTTGCGAGATCCTGCTCGACGTGCCGGCTGTTCGCCGATTTGCGAACCGACTCCGATTGCTGAGGCGCCGCCGCCTCCGCGGGCGGGAAGTCGGGCAGCGAGTCCGCGCGCGCCGCCCGCACCGGCAGGCCGAGCCGGCTGGCGCCGGCGAACAGCGTCAGGATCACCGGCTCGGCCGACGGCCAGATCAGCGGCCAATAGGCGGTGGAGACCGCCACCCGCAGCCGGCTGCCCGGCGCGAAGGCGTGGGCGATGTCGTTCATCTGCACCCGCACCCGGGTGCGCCGGCCCGGCACCATCGGCGACGGGCTTTCGTGCGACTGCCGGTGCGAGAGGTTGAGCACGCCATAGCTGATCCGCGCCGAGGCGCCGTCGGGGAACACCTCGTTCAGCCGCACGGAGATCACGCCCTGGGGCTTGTCGATGGCGAGCTCCAGCTCGACCACCGGCGCGCCGAAGATTTCCAGCCGCTGGTCCAGCGCCGCGCTGTCGAAGCACAGCGAGCCGGCGTCGTCCGGCCGCTGGTCGGTGGGCGATTCCGGGCCCAGCCAGATCGGGCACCATTCGCCGGCGACGAGCCCGGTGGTCTGGGGCGAGCTGATCTCGAGCGTCGCTGGCTTGCCGGGCGTCGCCGACAGGCCGTCGGCGTTGATCGCCCAGGATCGCTCCTCGATGCCGGGCGACGGCCAGCCCGGCTCGGCGATCCAGCGCCCCTTGCGGTGGGCGTAGTAGGCCGCCGGACGCTCGCTCTCCTGCAGGTAGGCGCGGTACTCGGGCTCGTCCATGATGCCGGTGTCGATGCCCTTCAGCCATTGGTCCCACCAGCGCAGCATCTCCTGCAGGAAGCCGATCCGCGGCTCCGGCACGGCGAAATGCGGGTACTTGTGCACCCAGGGGCCGACCAGGCCCTTCTTCGGGCATTTGAGATTGGCCAGCAGGCGCGGCACGGCGTTGGAATAGCCGTCGCCCCAGCCGCCCACCGCATAGACCGCGGCCTCGACCGCCGAGTAGTCCTCGCAGATCGAGCCGTGTTTCCAGAAATCGTCGCGCCGCTGATGCTCCAGCCAGTTGGCAACCAGCAGCGGCGTGTTCTCCAGCCGTTCCAGCCACACCTCGCGCCAGCGTTCGCCGACCAGCGCCGGATCGGGCGGCCGCGAGGAATAGCAGAACATGGTGGAGGCCCAGCCCAGGTTTTCGCCCAGCAGGCAGCCGCCCATGTAGTGGATGTCGTCGGCATAGCGGTCGTCGGTCGAGCAGATCGTGACGATCGCCTTCAACGGCTTGGGCCGGCGCGCCGCGACCTGCAGGCCGTTGAAGCCGCCCCAGGAGATGCCGACCATGCCGACCTTGCCGGTGCACCAGGGCTGCGCCGCGATCCAGTCGATCGCCTCCAGCGCGTCGTCCTGTTCCTGCTTCAGGTATTCGTCCCACATCAGCCCGTCGGACTCGCCGCTGCCGCGCATGTCCACGCGCACGCAGGCATAGCCGTGGCCGGCCAGGTAGGGGTGGGTCAGGGCATCGCGGTCGATCGTGCCGTCGCGCTTGCGGTAGGGCAGGTACTCCAGGATCGCCGGCACCGGGTCCGCGCCGGCATCTTCCGGCAGCCAGATGCGCGCCGCCAGGCGGCAGCCATCGGCCAGCGTGATCCACTGGTTCTCGATCTCCCGCACCTTGCGGGGGAAGTCGGTGACGGTACGCATGGTCTTTTCCCTGTCGATGCCAGTCACATGCCAACGCATGTTGGCGTCGACAGTAGGGTGGCGGGCAGGGGCCGACAAGCGCGGGCCCGCTCTGGAATGTCGCGTTCCCGCCCTGCTAGGCTCGCCTTCCGGTTCCGAGGGGGTCGTGTGAAGGGAGGGTGCATCCATGTCCGCCGTGAAGCTGATCCGCAAGACCGAGCGCCAGTTCGTGCCTTATGCCGGCGATCCCGCGAAGCCGGCCGAGGGCGTGGCCCATATCGCCCGCATGGTCGGGCCTGAAATCAGCAAGACCATGGGCGTGGGCGTGGCGCGGTTCGAGGGCATCTCGGTGCCCTGGACCGTGCTCTACGACGAGGCGATCGTGGTGCTCGAGGGCGATTTCCGCTTGCGTGCCGGCGACGCGGTGTTCGACTGCAAGCCCGGCGACGTGCTGTGGATCCCCGAGAACACGCCCATCGTCTACGAGGTCGACAAGGGCAAGTCGGCGACGGTGTTCTACGCGCTGCACCCGGTCGACTGGCGCGCGAGGCACGGGATGTAGGGGGCTTCGAGCATCGCTCGTCGCCCCGCACTCATGTCATGGGAGGAATTGAGCCACGCATGCATGTCGCGGTCGGGCCTCCCGTAGCCTCCTTCGCCGAACCGGCCGTTCTGTCACCGAGAATGGTCCGGCGCTCACCCAGAGCTGGACCTACGACAGCGTCGACAACATGACCTGGAACTCGGGCGTAGGGGCCTACAGCTACCCGGCGCCGGGAACCCCGCGGCCCCATGGGGTGACCTCGACGCCGCTTGGGTCCTACGTCTACGACGCCTCCCTCGGCGGGCTCGGGATGAGGCGGCAACATGACCAACGCCGCCGGCGACACCCTCGTCTATGATGGCGAGCCCCTCGACAGGCTCGGGGTGAGGCCGGCCGGTTTCGGTCAACGCCGTCACCTTCGCCTGGAGCACGATCCGCTCGGGTTGGGTCAACCCGATCGGTGAATCGTGCTCTTCCTTCAATGGAGTAGAGCGTGATTCACAGATCGAACCGGTTCGGTTCGATCGGATCACGCTCTGGGCCCGGACGGGGAGCGGGTGAAGAAGACCTCGGCGGGCAACACCACGATCTTCCTCGGCATGGACGTGGAGATCGCCGGCGGGGTGATGACCAAGTACCTGCCCGGGGACAGCAAGCGCACCGCCGCCGCCACCTACTGGATGCACCGCGACCACCTGAACTCGATCCGGGTGGTGACCAATGCCAGTGCCACCGTGGTCCAGCGCTCGAACTACCGGCCCTACGGCGAGCGGCTGCAGTCGATCGCCCTGGTGCCGGAGACCAAGGGCTACATCGGCGAGCGCCACGACGACGAGACCGGGCTCATCTACCTGCACGCCCGCTACTACGACCCCGTGCTCGGGCGGTTCCTTCAGGCCGACACCCTCGACCCCACCGTCCCCGGAGTCGATGTGAACCGATACGCCTATGCCGGAAACAATCCCGTCATGGCCAGCGATCCGAGTGGTGGGTCATACGGCTCCGACACGCCGGGCGGCAAAGTCGATTTTGGTGATGACAAAGGTAGCATCCTTGGAGAGGGCGGCCTCCAGAATGGAGGTGGCTTTGTTCCGGGTAGAGAGAGACGTCCTTATGGGGACGAGTTCTCGCCGGACCGGTATGGTTGGCACGACTACTGGACCGGAGAGGACAAAGAGGGCAATCTCGTTTGCGGTCCCCACTGTTCAGAAGAGCAGATGCGGGACTATTTGTCGCGATTCGTCGTCCCAGGTCAGGACCCCACCATACCCGTGGAGGATCAGCATGTGTATGATGTGTATGATCCAAGAACCGGCATGTATGCGGGCCAAGTTGTGGTAGACATCTCCGATGATGGTCTGACTATCACGAATAGAACTACCGGATTTCACGTGTTCTTCGACGGAAAGGTTGTGAGATCCGCAGTGCGAAACCCTGATGGCTCGTGGAGTGTAACAACACACGGCTACGGTAATAACGTGCTACCAGGTGCAAGTGTCGAAAACCAACTGCAAGGTCCAGATATTTTTGACAAAGTTGATCAACAGATGAAGGATTACATTGATCAACAGTGGTCCGGGATGTAAGGTATAGGTATGCGACGCATTTGGTTTCTGTTTATCGTTTTATCGTTTTCTTGTGCATTGGGTCTGACGGGGGATTCTGTGGCGTCAAGCATAGATCCTGGAAATCCCATACGAAAGTTGAGAGTATCATTCGACAGAAGTCAGTTCTTGAATTTTATTCATCAGCTTCATGTGTTCGCGGATGAGTATTCCTTCGCAATTCGAGCCGGGTATAGTAGCCCAGATCCAGAGGATGTCCTTGTTCAGATGCAGCGTGAGGATGTCAGGATAATAGGATATAATTCCTCTCCAGCAGGCGAGTCTGTAGTGGTATTTAAGATAGGGATTTACAATAATACTGATAAGAAATTGCCCGATCTATTGTTGGATAACATCATTGGCGATATGAAGCGGGCAGTTGGAGGAATTGCGAGTCTTGTGTTTCGCGAAGTCGAATGACCCTGCGCGGACGGCGCGTGAGCAAAGTGTATGGGTGTACAGGAACGGTATTCACCTGACACTGCCGCCTCGGCGGGCGAGGGTCAGGCGGCTTTCTTGGTCGGCTTCGGCTGCGGGTTGTCCTCCTTTCTGATGCCATCGGTGAACGCCTTGAGCGGCGTGCGGCCGTTCATGCCCCGGCCCTGGTGGGGTCGCCTGGTATTGTACTCGACGAGACAGGCGTGGAGATCGCCGGCGGGGCGATGACCAAGTACCTGCCCGGGGACACGAAGCGCACCGCCGGCATGACGTACTGGATGCACCGCGACCACCTGAACTCGATCCGGGTGGTGACCGATACGAGCGCCGCGGTGGTCCAGCGCTCGAACTACCGGCCCTATGGCGAGCGGCTGCAGTCGATCGCCCTGGTGCCGGAGACCAAGGGCTACATCGGCGAGCGCCACGACGACGAGACCGGGCTCATCTACCTCCACGCCCGCTACTACGACCCCGTGCTCGGACGGTTCCTCCAGGCGGACACCCTCGACCCGACGATCCCAGGCGTCGACGTGAACCGCTATGCCTATGCCGGGAACAACCCGGTCATGGCGAGCGATCCGAGCGGGCGTTCGTATGGCACCGACATCAACACGCCGGGTGGCAAAGTCGACTTTGGCGGTGAGAACGGCGAACTTAGATCTGGGTCGGGGAGCCAGCAAGACGGAGTGCTGGACATCAACCGAATCCGCGGCCCCTATGGTCCTTATAGCCCGGCCCGCCCAGGCTGGCACTACTACGAGACTGAGAATGTAATATGTGGGGCTGAGTGTTCGGAAGATATGGTCAGAGACGCGTTCTTAAGGTTTGGCTGGCCGGGCCAGGACCCTTCGAGTCCCCTTGTGCCCGGTGGTCCGCCTACGCGCGGTCATGTCTACGATCCTCGATTGTCACCTAATCCTCGCATGACAGAAATGCCCGTCGGACAGGTTGACACGGTAGTTTCCGAAGACGGTCGCACTATCGTGAACAGAACAGTTCCTGGTCACCCTTTGCACGACGGCGAAACTACCAGATCGCTCACAATAAACCGAGACGGTTCCTGGATCGTTCGGACAACAGGAGTCGGTAACAATGAAAGTATAGTTCCCGGCATGAATAAGATAAATGAATGGCAAGGGGAGAAAATATTCAACGAGGTGGATCGTCAATTGAAAGAATATCTTGATCGACAATGGCAAGGTATGTGAACATGAAATATGTGCCTCTCAATTCTGCGCGTGTCGCCTTAGCAATGGTATCTATGCTAGCGGCGAGTGTGATTCTCTGCGGATTTGCCAACGGTTCTGACCAGCAGGCTTCAGTCCAGGGTATGCAAGTGTCAGTCCGGAGTATGGTCGTTGGATTCAATCCGAATTATCTAAAGGAATTTTTGGAGACGTTGCGCAAATTTGCCCAAGTAAACCAGTTTGAATTTCAGACTGCACAGAGTAGCCCAGACCCTGGAGATGTCATTGTGCGAATGTCACGGAAGGATTTTGATGTTACATCTTTCAGGGCTATAGAGTCTAACGCTGAGGAGTCTAAATTCTGGGTTGCTGTTTACTATAATGCGGACATGGACATGCCCGAAGAAGTTGCCGATACCTTGATAAATGATGTCTGGCATGATGTGCAGAGGGTGCCCAGTTCTAGGCTTGTTAGATGGGAATAGGTGTATTGAGTGGGCAATCACTTCCGTAATCGGGCCTGAGCGTCAAGAGGCTGTTCCAGGTTTTCGAGGTTGGAGTGGCATTTCCCGCGCCCCGGCTCATGCTGACGGCGGGCTTGCCTCGAGGAGGCCTCGACGGCGCGCGCCGGGCGATGCTTTCTTCCCGATCAGCCGCTGCATGTGATCCAGCGCGGCAACGACCGCGGGGCGGTGTTCTTCGCCCAGGACGACTGTCCCGGCTATCGCGACTGGCTGGCAGTCGCGGCAGAGGAGAACGGCTGCCGCGGTCCACGCCTACGTCGTGATGACGAGACCCCAAGAGACGCAAGGCGGCTTCTGCTGGTGACGCCGCAGGCGACCGACGATGTGCCGCGTGCGATGCGGTCGCTCGGGCGCCGCGAAGTGCGTTACGTCAACGCGACTTGGCGCCGGACGGGCGCGCCCTAAGCCTCTCCCGCAAGGGGAGCGGGAATCTGAGACGCAGATCTGTTCTCGACCAGCGATGCGGGATCGCGCCAGCGCCAGGGCTGGGTCTCCCGGTGCCGGGCGCGCAGGGCGGCGAGATTGGCCGCCGACAAGACCGACAGGTCATACCCGTCACGCTGCAAGGGAGAGCGGTGCAGCAATGGTCTTTCCCACACGAATGGCACGTCGCCCCAGAACAGAGTGACCGGCGCGCCGTTCACCTGCCGCACCAGCACGATCTCGCAGCACATGCCATCCATCAGGAACGCGCGCTTGCGGGCGAAGCGCTTGGCGGCGATTTCGGTGATGCCGGGCGGCGGACCGCGAAGCCACGCATCCACCGCGGCCCGGCCGCCGCCGTCGTGGATCAGGTCGACATCGCCGTGCGGCCCCGCCGGCCGCAGGCCGAGCATCTCCTCGGCCCAGCCACCGGCGACATGGCATTTGAGTTGCGCATCGCCGAGCGGACCGATCGCGGCGACCAGGTGTCCGAACGTCGCTACCATGGTGACGAGGCGCAAGCCGTCATTTCGTTCCTCAAGCTCGGTGTCATGCGCGGACTTGATCCGCGCATCCATGCCGCCGTTCGCGCGAGCGACGCCATGGATCGCCGGGTCAAGCCCGGCGATGACATTGGAGTTGGTTCAAATCTCCGCCGCCACCTTCAGCCCCTCCAGCACCGCTTCCTCGGCCGTGCGCGGGGCCAGGCAGTCGCCGACAAAATGGACCTCGCCGGGGTAGCCCTCGAGCTCGGCCTCGAGCGCCGCGAGCGGCTGGTGGCCCTGGGCCAGGACCAGGGTGTTGACGCCGTCGCAGACGATGGCCTCGCCGCTCGCCGTGTGCTGGAGATAGACGCTGTCGGCGTCGGCGCCGAACAGCCGCGCCTGGGGGATGATCTCGATTCGGAGCTTGTGCAGCACGGCCGACCAGGAATCGCGGACATATTGCTGGATGCGCTGGCCGGGCATGTAGCCGTTGACCGCCAGCCGCACCCGGCAGCCGTCGCGCGCCAGTTTCTCGGCGAGCCCCATGCCGACCCAGTCGCAGCGGAAATCGGCGATCACCACCGAGCTGCCGACATTGGCCTCGCCCTTCAACACCTGCCAGGCGTCGACCACGTGCATGTCGTCTTCGCCCTCGAAATGCGGCCGGCGGGGACTGGCGCCGGTGGCGACGATGACGACGTCGGGCTTCTCGCGCTCGATCAGGCCGCGGTCGACCCGGGTGTTCCTCACCACGCGGACGCCGGCCAGCTCCATCTCGCGGGCCAGGTTGGTGACGATGCCGCCGAACTCCGCCCGGCCGGGCAGCAGCTGGGCGAGCAGCGCCTGGCCGCCCAGCCGCCCGCTCGCCTCGTACAGCGTGACCTCGTGGCCGCGCTCGGCGGCGACCGCGGCGGCCTTCATGCCGCCGGGTCCGCCGCCCGCCACCATGACGCGGCGCTTCGCCGCCGCCGGCTTGCGCGTGCCGTAGCGCAGTTCGCGCCCGGTCTCCGGATGCTGAATGCAGGAGATCGGATAGCCCAGGTGGAAATGACCGATGCAGGCCTGGTTGCAGCCGATGCAGGCGCGGATGTCGTCGAGCCGCCCCTCGGCGGTCTTCCGGGGCATGTCGGGATCGCAGATCATCGCCCGGGTCATGCCGCAGAGATCGGCCTGGCCGCTCGCCAGCACCTGTTCCGCGGTCTGCGGCTGGTTGATGCGGCCGGCGACGAACACCGGCTTCGACACCTTGGCCTTCACCGCCGCCGCGAAGGGCGCGACATAGCCGGTAGAGTCCACCAGCATCGGCGGCACGATATGGACCGATCCTGCGAGTGTCGCCGAGGTGCCGGCGGTCACGTTGAAGTAGTCGAGCCCGCCGTCGCGGTCGAGCGCCGAGCAGGCATCGAGCACGTCGCATTCCTCGAGCCCGTCATGGCCCATCTCGTCGCCGGAGATGCGGATTCCGACCACGAAGTCGCGTCCGATTTCCTCGCGTATCGCCGCAACGACGTCGCGCAGGAATCTGAGGCGATTCTCGAAGCTGCCGCCATACGCGTCCTCACGGGTGTTGCACCGGGGACTGAGGAACTGCGCCGGCAGGTAGCCGTGGCTGGCGACGATCTCGACCCCGTCGAGACCGCCGGCCTTGAGTCGCCGCGCCGCCGCGGCGTAGCCGGCAACGATCTCGCGGATCATGCGTTGGGAGAGCGGGCGCGGGATGACGTGGAAGCGCTCGGTCGGGCTGACCGAGGGCGCGTAGGCGACCGGCGCGCTGCCGTCCTGGGATTCCATGATCTCGCGGCCGGGATGGAACAACTGCCCGAACACATGGCACCCGCGGGCATGACAGGCCTCGGCGACCCGGCGATAGCCGGGGATGCAGTCGTCGCTGGTGGCCATCAGGAGATGCGAGGTGTAGCGCGCGGTCTCGTGCACCCCCGCGACCTGCATGACGATCAGGCCCGCGCCGCCCTCGGCCCGCGCCTGGTGATAGGCGACCAGCGCGTCGTTGGGGACGAAGTTGGTCGGCAGGGTGGTGTCATGACCGGTTGAAAAGATTCGGTTCTTGAGGGTGACATTGCCGACCCGGAGCGGCGAGAGCAGATGCGGGAATCGCGCGGTGGACATGGGGCTGGCGGGAACTGCTGATGATGTCCCGGACTGTAGCGGCTCGTCCCCCAACTGGCCAATCCTCCCGCGGACCCCGGGGCGGACCCTCGGGGTGCGCCGGGCCTGCGTGGCATCGGTTGACCGCCCCCCCGATCGCGGCGGTTTCGTTTCGTTCGCGCCATTGATCCTTTGTTAACCGAGGCTTGCCAGAGTCCGGGTTAACTGTTTACATGCCCCTGTGATTCGCGGCTTCGGTCGCGGCGCGAGGGGAAAATCGAACGACGGAGACCCAACTGGTGAACCAGCGCGTTGCTGATTCCTCGACGGCCAGCCGCCGGCGCTTTCTGCAGCTCGGCGTGGCGGCCGTGGCCTGCAGCCTGGTACTTCCCGGCAGCGCCTTCGCCACCACGGTCGGCAGCGCCGCCCGCAAGCTCTCCTTCGTCAATCTGCACACCAGCGAGCGCCTTACCGCCACCTATTGGCAGAACGGCAGCTACCGCCCGGCAGCGCTCAAGCAGGTCTACAATCTGCTGCGCGACTGGCGCACCGGCGAGATCAAGGAGATCGACGTAAAGCTGCTCGACATGCTGTGGGAGCTGCATCAGCGGCTGGAGTCGAAAAAGCCGTTCGAGGTGATCTCCTGCTATCGCTCGCCCAAGACCAACGCGATCCTGGCCAGCGCCAGCAACGGGGTCGCCAAGAAGAGCCTGCACATGCAGGGCATGGCGATCGACATCAATTTGCCGGACAAGAAGCTCAAGACGGTCCGCCAGGCGGCCTTGGAAATGCAGCGCGGCGGCGTCGGCTACTACCCGAAATCCGGCTTCGTCCACGTCGACACCGGGCGCGTGCGCTTCTGGTGACGCGGCCGCCCGACCGGGCGGGCATCCTTCTCGATCGATTGGTTCCGGGCCGCCTTGTGCGGCCCGATGTCTTAGTGGGATTCCGAATGCGGCGACCTGCCTCGGTTGCCGGCAGTCGGCGCGCCCCCCATATAGTCTGGCGAGCCCCGGCGCGAGCCGGGTGGGCTTAAAGGTTTCCGCCAGCCACCAGGACCAAGTTCTCCCATGCCGATCGATCCGCTGCCGCCCGAGGCGCTGTACCGGCGTTGCGATCTCGACGACCTGCCGTTCGAGACGACGCAGGAGGTCGAGGATATCGTCGAGATGCCGGGGCAGGGACGTGCCCTCAGCGCCGTGCGCTTCGGCATCGGCATCCGGCAGAAGGGCTACAATCTGTTCGCGCTGGGCGAGCCGGGGGCGGGCAAACACACCACCATACGCCAGTTCCTGGACAAGGCCGCCGGGTCCGAGCCGGTGCCTCCCGATCTCTGCTACGTCAACAACTTCGAGACCGCCCATCGGCCGATTGCCTTGATCCTGCAGCCCGGCACCGGCGCGCGACTGCGGGCCGACATGCGGCGGCTGGTCGAGGATCTCCGGACGGCGATCCCCGCGGTGTTCGAGAGCGAGGACTACCGCAACCGCAAGCAGGTCATCGAAGAGGAGTTCAAGCAGCGGCAGGAAACCGCCTTCGAGGCGTTGCAGACCAAGGCCCAGGCCCATGACGTCGCGATGATCCGCACGCCGATGGGGCTGGCCCTGGCGCCGACCCGGAAGGGCGAGGTGCTGAGCCCGGACGAGTTCCGCGCGCTGCCGGACGATACCCGCAAGAAGCTGCAAGGCGACCTGGAGCAGCTTCAGAAGGAGCTCGAGGACACCATCCGCGAGTTCCCCGAATGGGACAAGAATCGCCGCGACCGGTTGCGCGAGCTGAACCGTGAAGCGACGAGCCTTGCGGTTGGACACGGCATCGGCGCACTGCGTGAGGCCTATCGCGCGTTTGCGGCGATCGTCGCCTATCTCGACACCGTCGAGCAGGACATCATCCAGAACGCCGACGCGTTCCTGGCGCAGCAGACCGAACATCCCATGTTGCAGGGACTGGGCGCCAATTCGGGCATGGGCGACAGCAATCGGTTCCGCCGCTACCAGGTGAACGTGGTCGTCGATTCCAGCGATGCTGCCGGCGCGCCGGTGGTGTACGAGGACATGCCGACCCATCCCAACCTGGTGGGCCGGGTCGAGCATCAGGCCGAGATGGGCGCCCTGGTCACGGATTTCACCCTGATCAAGGCCGGTGCCCTGCATCGGGCCAATGGCGGCTATCTGCTGCTCGACGCGCGCAAGCTGCTGATCCAGCCCTATGCCTGGGACAGCCTCAAGCGCGCGCTTTTTGCCGGTGAGTTGAAGACCGAATCGCTCGGCCAGATGCTGAGTCTCGTCAGCACGGTGTCGCTGGAGCCGGAGGCGGTGCCGCTCGACGTCAAGGTCGTGCTGGTCGGCGAGCGGCAGCACTACTACCTGCTATGCCACTACGACCCGGACTTCCAGGAGCTGTTCAAGGTCGCCGTCGATTTCGATGACGAGACCGAGCGCAACGGCGGTTCGAGCCGCTCCTATGCCCGCCTGATCGCCACCATCGCACGGCGCGAGACCCTGAAGCCGTTCGGCCGGCTGGCGGTCGCCCGGGTGATCGAGCATTGCGCGCGGCTCGCCGAGGATGCCGAGAAGCTGACCACGCGATTGGGCGGCATCGCCGACCTCATGCGCGAGGCGGACTACTGGGCCGGGCGCAACGACCGCGAGGTGGTGGCTCCGGATGACGTGCAGCAGGCGATCGACGCCCAGATCCACCGCAGCGACCGGCTGCGCGAGCGCTCGCACGAGATGATCGAGCGCGACATCGTGCTGATCGACACGTCGGGCGCGAAGGTCGGCCAGCTCAACGGCCTCTCGGTCATCAGCCTGGGCAATTTCTCCTTCGGACGCCCGAGCCGGATCACGGCGACGGTGCGGCTCGGCCGCGGCGAGGTGATCGACATCGAACGCAAGGTCGAGCTCGGCGGGCCGATCCACTCCAAGGGCGTGCTGATCCTGTCGTCGTTCCTGGCTGCGCGCTACGCGCTCGAACATCCGCTGTCCCTGGCGGCGAGCCTGACCTTCGAGCAGTCCTATGGTGGCGTGGAGGGCGACAGCGCCTCCTCGGCGGAGCTCTACACGCTGCTCTCGGCCCTGGCCGATCTGCCGCTTCGGCAGTCCTTCGCCGTTACCGGTTCGGTCAACCAGCACGGCGAGGTCCAGGCGATCGGCGGGGTCAACGAGAAGATCGAGGGCTTCTTCGACATCTGCGCCAAGCGCGGCCTCACCGGCGATCAGGGCGTGCTGATCCCGATTGCCAACACCAAGCACCTGATGCTGCGGGCCGACGTGGTCGCCGCGGTGGCGGCCGGCAGGTTCCGCGTTTACGCGGCAAGCAGTATCGATGAAGGGATCGAGATCCTGACCGGAATCCCTGCGGGCGCGCGCGACCGCACCGGCCGCTTTCCGGAAGGCAGCGTCAACCGCCGGGTCGAGGACCGCCTGGTCGCCCTGGCGGAGCGCCGGATCGCGCTCGGCAAGACCGAGGGCGGCGGCAGGGCCGGAGAGCGGTGATGGCCGAGCGCCCGGTCGACGATCTCGAGCGTGTGGTCTTCCGGCGAATCCTGGTTGCGCTCGACACCTCGCGGGAGAGCCTGGCCGCCCTCGAGATGGCGGCCCAGATGGCCAAGCGGCTGCAGGCGCAGCTTGCCGGGCTGTTCGTCGAGGATGCCAATCTGTTCAAGCTGGCCGAGCTGCCGTTCGCCCGCGAGGTCAATCTCGGCACGCGCGTCGGCCGCAGCCTGGATGCGCCGACGATCGAGCGCGAGCTCAAGGCGCAGGCGGCGATGGCGCGGCGGGCGCTGGCCGAGGCGGCCGGCCGGCTGCAGATCCCCTGGTCGTTCCGGGTTGCCCGCGGCACGGTGGATGCCGAGCTGGTTTCGGCCGCTCTGGAGGCCGACCTGATCGCGGTGGGCAGGTCGATCGGACCCTTCACCGGCCGCGCCCGGCTCGGCTGGGCCGCCCGTGCCCTAAGCGTGCGCAGTTCGGCCTCGCTGCTGTTCGGCGTGTCCGGAACCGTCGCCGGCGAAGCGGTGGCGCTCGCCTATGACGGCTCCGAAGTGGCGGGGGACGCGCTCGCGGTCGCGGCGCGGGTCGCCGACGATGACGGTGGCCGCCTGCTGGTTTTCCTGGTTGCCGACGACGGCGACGCGGCCGCGGAGCACGAGGCGGCGGTGCGCCGGCGCCTGCGCGGCTCCAGGCTCGACCTCGCCTTTCGGCGGATGCGCGGGACCGGCTGCGCCGCCATCCTGCCGGTGATCGAGGCGGAGCGTCCGCGGCTGCTGGTGATCGGCGTCGCATCCGGCGGCGCGGCCGACGCGGCGCTGGCGCCGATCGTCGAATGCGTCGGCTGCCCGGTCCTGCTGGTGCGCCGCGGCCACAGCGCGGCTTGACCGGCCGGCGGGTCAGGCTGCGGGTCGCCGCTAGGCTTTCTCGATCAGCGGCACGAAGGCGACCGGCAGGATGGCGCGTTCGTGAACCCTGCCGTCTTCGTCCTTGTCGACCAGGGTGAGTTCCTGGCCATGCGGCCAGGTGCCGATCGGGATCACCATGCGTCCGCCGGGCTTGAGCTGCGCGACCAGGGCCGGCGGAATCCTGGGGCCGCCCGCGGTCACCAGGATGCCGTCATAGGGGCCATGCTCGGGCCAGCCGGCATTGCCATCGCCGCTTTTCAAGTGGACGTTGGTGTAGCCCAGGCGGGCCAGGAGCTGTGCCGCCCGGGTCGCCAGCTCGGGCACCACTTCGATGCTGTAGACCGCGCCGACCAGCTCGCCGAGGATCGCCGCCTGATAGCCCGAGCCGGTGCCGATCTCCAGCACCACGTCGCCGGGTTCGGGGTCGATCAGGTCGGTCATCAGCGCGACGATGTAGGGCTGCGAGATGGTCTGGCCATGGCCGATCGGCAGCGGCCCGTTCACATAGGCGAGGGCCTGCTCCGATGGCGGCACGAACGTGCTGCGATTCACCGTGCGCAGGGCCGCCATCACCCGCGTGCCGAAGCCGGGCCGGCCGGTATAGGCGGCGGTCGCGCGCGCCTCCTCGGCGATCTCGCGGAGCATCTCCGCATGCGACGGTTCCAGCGTTTCGGCCACGTCCTCTCTCCGGCAGGTCGCGCCGCCTCGGCGCGTACCGCCTCAGCGCACCGTCAGGCAGCTGCACTCGGCCAGCGCGCTCACCTTGTGCGAGACGCTGCCGAGCAGCAGGCCCTCGATGTCTCCCAGCCCGCGGCTGCCCATGACGATCAGGTCGGCGCCGATCTGCTTGGCGTGGGCGACGATGGTGCGGGCGGGCTGCCCGGTCTTCGCCACCTTGATGATCTTCGTCAGGCCCTTCTTCTGCGCGTGTTCCTCGACCTGGGCCAGGACCTCCTTGCTGCGGCGGTCCACCATCTCGTCGAGCGTCGCGGGAATGTTCTCCACCTCCATGTAGTGTCGCAGCTGCTCGGAGATCTCGGCGGATGGCTTCTTCACCACGGTTATGACCTCCAAAGCGGAGCCGTAGCGTTGAGCCATGTCGATGGCGGCGACGGCGGCGCGCGTGGCGTGCTTGGAACCGTCCACGGCGACCAGGATGTGGCGGAACATTCGGGGCCTCCTCTTTGTTGTGCTTCTTGCTTCGTCGTATCAGCCGACCAGGTGATGCTTGCCGATCGGCTTCACCGTGCTGGCTTGCGGTCCCTGGGGACCGTCGTCGGGGGCAAGGACATAGCGGACTTCGCTGCCGACTCCCAGGCGCTTGAACCCGTCGTTTACCACACTCTGGTCGTTGAAGTAGATTTCGCGCTCGTCGGGCGTGCGAAGAAATCCGTAGCCCTGGTCGAGGAACAGACGCGTGACCACGCCGTGTGGCGGCGTTTCATGGCGCTTTGTCTCCTTGTTGAGCCTGCGGCTGACCTCGTCCTCGAGCCGGCGCGTCGCGGCATTGAAGGCGTCGCGGATCGCCACGTAGACGTCCTCATGCGCATGATTGTACGGCGAGCGCCGGTTGACCCATAGATTGCCATTTGGAACGGTGATCTGGACCTTCACGAAATAGAGCTTGCCCTTGTGCTTGTGACGGTCGGGCGCCGCCACCACCACCCGGCAGTTGGTGATGCGCTGGTGAAAGCGCTGCAGCTTCGCGGCCTCCTTGCGGATGCGCGCCTCGACGGCGTCGGAATGGGAGATGTCGCGGAAGGCGACTTCCAGGGGAAACGTGATGCTTTCGTTCATGATGCCTCGCTCGGTTGTGGATGTTCGGTAGCCGGAATCGCGTGCCTCAATCACGCGGCGCGCAGTCTTCCTCCCACTCGGGTTCGTCGGCGCGCAGGATCTCGTAGATCTGGTTCAGCACGCCGCTGAGCGGCTTTTCCAGATCGTCGCCGAGATATTCGTCCTCGCTCAGCCAGGCAAAAGCCTCGGTCACTTCGGCCGCGGTGGCGCCGGTGCCGATGATTTCAGCAATCCGGGCATCGTTGATCCGACCGACGATTTCGGTGACCTGTTCGCGGGTGACGGTCGTCATTGTTGGTCGTGGCCTCCGGCAATGGTTTGATCGGGTCGCGCCGTTTGGCTCAATAGCTAGTCCAACAGCCTAGCGCCCGTTGCCCGGCGGCGTACAGCATTCGCACCGGGCCGCGCATCTCGGTACTCCGGCCAGGAGCCGCCGGCCTCGACCTGAGTCAAGCAACAACAGGGGTTTATCGGGTCTTCTGAAAACCGGGCAGGAGAGGAGCCGCGGACATGCCGACGCGCGAGGAGCTGCTGCCGAAGGGGCGCGCCGAACGCTCGGAACACGCGGCCGGCTTGCCGACATGTGCGGGTCTCGTTGTTTCGTCGCCGTTGGACGATGTTTGCCCCCTCAGCGCGCCTGTGCACTGACCCAGGAAACCAAGCCGGATAAGTTCATCGCGCCGGCGGTGCGGGCGCGTTCCCGCCCGCCACTGAACAGGACCAGGGTCGGAATGCTGCGGATGCGCAGCCGTGCGGCGATTCCCGGCTCGGCCTCGGCATCGACCTTGAGCAGCCGCATCCCCGGTTCGAGCCGTTCCGCCGCCTTCTCGAACTCCGGCGCCATCAACCGGCAGGGGCCGCACCAGGGCGCCCAGAAATCGACGAGGATCGGGATTCCGCTCTTGCCGACATGGCGCTCGAATCGGGCCGCGTCGACCTCGACCGGATGGCCCTCGAATAGCGGCAGGTGGCATTTGCCGCACTTGCCCCGCTGGTCGAGGCGGGCCTCGGCCATGCGATTTACCGCATCGCAATGCGGGCAGACGATGTGAATGGACTCTGACATCGGACAGGCTGCTCCTGGGCCGTGCGGTGGGGATGCCCTGTGCCATAGATGGGGGTGCAGTCGGGATTGCCCAAGGGCCGGCGCCGGTATCTTGACCTAGGTCAACGCCGCCGGCCCGCGCGGCGGTCACACTTCTGCTGCCTGAAGCAGCGCCGTGCGGCCCTCGGCGACCCAGGCGGGAGGAGCTGTCGTGCCCTGGGAGACGATCCGCAAACAAGCCGGCGATTTTGCCGTCCCGCCCAATCTCGACGACTACGACAGGGTCTGCGCGGAGTTCTCCTGGACGGCGGCGCAGTCCGCCCTCGACGGTCTGCCCGGGGGCGGCCTCAACATCGCCTACGAGGCGGTCGATCGCCATGTCGTGCATGGTCGCGGCGAACGGCTGGCGATCCGCTGGCTGGCCAAGGACGGTGGGCAGCGGGACATCAGCTATGCCGAGCTGGCAGCGCAGACCAGCCGCTTCGCCAACCTGTTGCGCCGCCTCGGTGTCGCCAAGGGCGAGCGGGTGTTCTCGCTGGCCGGACGGCTGCCCGAGCTGTACGTGGCGGCGCTGGGGACTCTCAAGAACGGCAGCGTGTTCTCGCCGTTGTTCTCGGCCTTCGGTCCGGAACCGATCCGCACCCGCATGGAGCGGGGCGATGCACGGGTGCTGGTGACCACCGCCGCGCTCTATCGCCGCAAGGTCGCGGACTGGCGCGCCGAATTGCCGGAGCTGAAGCATGTGTTGGTGATCGACGGCGGCGCCGATCTCGGCCCCGGCGTGATCGACCTGCGCCAGGCGCTGGCGGCGGAAAGCCCGGCCTGCGAGATCGAGCGCACCGCGCCCGAGGACATGGCGCTCCTGCATTTCACCAGCGGCACGACCGGCCGGCCCAAGGGCGCCATCCACGTCCACGCCGCCGTGGTGGTCCATCACGTCACCGGGCAGTACGCGCTGGATCTGCATCCGGGCGACGTGTTCTGGTGCACTGCCGATCCGGGCTGGGTCACCGGTACCTCCTACGGCATCGTCGCGCCGCTCACCAGCGGAGTCACCATGATCGTCGACGAGGCGGAGTTCGACGCCGAACGCTGGTACCGTATCCTGCAGGACGAGAAGGTCACGGTCTGGTACACGGCGCCGACCGCGATCCGCATGCTGATGAAGGCGGGGACCGAGTTTGCGCGCGGCTTCGGCCTTTCCGCCCTGCGTTTTCTCGCGAGCGTCGGCGAGCCGCTCAATCCCGAGGCGGTGATCTGGGGGCAGGAGGCCTTCGGCAGGCCGTTCCACGACAACTGGTGGCAGACCGAGACCGGCGGCATCATGATCGCCAACTGCGCCGCCTGCGACGTAAAGCCCGGCTCCATGGGACGGCCGCTGCCCGGGGTCGAGGCCGGCATCGTGCATCGCGCGGACGGCGCGGTGACCGAGGAATCCAAGCCCATGGCGATGGGCGAGCTGGCGCTGCGGCCGGGCTGGCCGGCCATGTTCCGCGGCTACCTGCACGAGGACGAGCGCTACCGCAAGTGCTTCGCCGATGGCTGGTACCTGACCGGCGACCTGGCGATGCGCGACAGCGACGGCTACTACTGGTTCGTCGGACGCGCCGACGATCTCATCAAGTCCTCCGGCCACCTGATCGGGCCGTTCGAGGTGGAGAGCGCGCTGATGGAGCACCCGGCGGTCGCCGAGGCCGGGGTGATCGGCAAGCCCGACCCGACTGCCGGCGAGATCGTAAAGGCCTTCGTGGCGCTGAAGCCGGGCCGCGAGGCGAGCGATGCGCTTCGCAAGGAGCTGCTCGGCCATGCGAGGAAGAAGCTCGGTGCCGCCGTGGCGCCCAAGGAGATCGACTTCCGTGCCAACCTGCCGAAGACGCGCAGCGGCAAGATCATGCGCCGGCTGCTGAAGGCGCGCGAACTCGGCCTGCCCGAGGGCGATCTGTCGACCCTGGAAAGCGACGAGCGATGAGCGCGAGCGCAAAGCCGCACCTGAGCCGCGAGCATATGCTCGACCTGCTGCGCCAGATGCTGCGCATCCGCCGCTTCGAGGAACGCTGTGCCGAGCTGTACCAGCAGGAGAAGATCCGCGGCTTCCTGCATCTCTATATCGGCGAGGAGGCCAATGCGGTCGGCGTCATGCGCAATCTCGGGCCCGGCGACGCGGTGGTCGCGACCTATCGCGAGCATGGCCACGCGATCGCGCGCGGGGTGCCGATGACCACGATCATGGCCGAGATGTACGGCAAGCAGGAAGGCTGCAGCCGTGGTCGCGGCGGCTCCATGCACATCTTCGACGCCGCCAGCCGCTTCTACGGCGGAAACGCCATCGTCGGTGGCGGCCTGCCGCTTGCCATCGGCCTGGCGCTGGCCGACAGGATGCAGGAGCGGGCCAACGTCACCGCCTGCTTCTTCGGGGAAGGCGCCGTCGCCGAGGGCGAGTTCCACGAGAGCCTCAATTTGGCAGCCTTGTGGAAACTGCCGGTGCTGTTCGTCTGCGAGAACAACCTCTACGCCATGGGCACTGCGCTGGCGCTGTCGGAATCCCAGATCGACATCCACGCCAAGGCGGCCAGCTACAACATCCCCGCCGAAGCGGTCGACGGCATGGACGTGGTGGCGGTGGAGGCGGCCGCCAACCGCGCCGTCGCGGCGGTTCGCGCCGGCGGCGGGCCGCAATTCCTGGAATGTCGCACCTATCGCCTGCGCGCCCACTCGATGTTCGATGCCCAGCTCTACCGCGACAAGGCGGAGGTGGAGGCCTGGAAGCAGAAGGGCCCGATCGTCCGGTACCAGGCCTGGCTGCGCGAGACCGGCACGCTGCACGACGCCGATCTCGAGGCCATGGAACGCGAGACCGCGGCCGAGGTCGAAGCCTCGGTCGCCTTCGCCGAGGCCGGCACCTGGGAGCCGGTGGAGACGCTGACCCGCGATGTCTACACCGCGGCGGCGCGGCCATGAGCGCGGCCGCTCCGGTCGAGACCACCTATCGCGAGGCGGTGCGCACGGCGCTCCGCGATGCCCTCGGCCGCGACGCCCGGGTGTTCCTGATGGGCGAGGATGTCGGCCATTACGGCGGCTGCTACGCCGTCAGCAAGGGGCTGCTGGCGGAGTTCGGGCCGGAGCGGATCCGCGACACGCCGCTTTCGGAATCGGCCTTCGTCGGCGCCGGCATCGGCGCGGCGATGGGCGGGATGCGGCCGATCGTCGAGGTCATGACCGTGAATTTCAGCCTTCTCGCGCTCGACCAGATCGTCAACAACGCCGCCACCATCCGCCACATGTCCGGCGGTCAGTTCAGCGTGCCGGTGGTGATCCGCATGGCGACCGGCGCCGGACGCCAGCTCGCCGCCCAGCATTCGCACAGCCTGGAGGGCTGGTACGCCCATGTGCCGGGCCTGAAGGTGGTGGCGCCGGCGACCCTCGAGGACGCCCGCGGCATGCTGTGGAGTGCGCTCGAGGACCCCGACCCGGTGATCATTTTCGAGCATGTCATGCTCTACAACATGGGCGGCACCCTGGCCGTCGATGCCGGGCCGGTGCCGCTCGATGGCGCGGCGGTGCGGCGCCGCGGGCGCGACGTCACCCTGGTGACCTATGGCGGCTCCCTGCCGAAGGTGCTTACGGCGGCCGATACGCTGGCTCGGGACGGCGTCGAGGCGGAAGTCATCGACCTGCGCAGCCTGCGTCCGCTCGACAGCGAGACGGTGGCTGCATCGGTGACTCGCACCCGCCGCGCGGTGGTGATCGACGAGGGCTGGCGCACCGGGGGGCTGTCGGCCGAGATCAGCGCCCGCATCGCCGAGGATTGCTTCTG
Source organism: uncultured Rhodospirillaceae bacterium (assembly GCA_964372215.1). Classification (GTDB taxonomy): domain Bacteria; phylum Pseudomonadota; class Alphaproteobacteria; order Dongiales; family Dongiaceae; genus DAIMFL01. Next base: position 82,458 of record CAYJQC010000014.1, on the reverse strand, counting down.
GAATCTCGACGCGCCGGTCGGCCGGGTGTGCAGCGCCGAGGTGCCGATCCCCTATCCCCAGCATCTCGAGCAGGCGGCGCTGCCGCAGCCGGCGACGATCGTCGCCGCGGCCAAGGCGACCCTGGGCAAGGCATGAGCGAGTTCCGCATGCCCTCGCTGGGCGCCGACATGGAGGCCGGGACCCTGGTTGAATGGCTGAAGAAGCCGGGCGACGCGGTGAAGCGCGGCGACATCGTGGCGGTGGTCGAGACCCAGAAGGGCGCCATCGAGATCGAGATCTTCGAGGACGGGACGATCGAAGAACTGTTGGTGGCGCCGGGCAGCACCGTGCCGGTCGGCACAGCGCTCGCCCGGCTGTCGGGCGGGGACGCGGCCGTACGACCGGCGGCTCCAGCGAATCCGGCCGCAGCCGAAACGCCCGCGCCGCCGCCTGCCGCACCGAAACCTGCCGCGTCACCGGCGGCACCGCCACCAGCCGGGTCGACCCGGGCATCGCCGGCGGCGCGGCGTATCGCCGGCGAGCGCGGCGTCGACCTCGTCGGGCTGAAAGGCAGCGGTCCCGGCGGCGCGGTGGTGAGCACCGATGTGGAGGCGGTCGCAGCCGGCCGGAAAGATGCGGCGGCGGCGCCGCGACGCGGCCTCGATCTCGACGCCATGCGCCAGGCGATCGCCGCGGCCATGGCGCGGTCGAAGCGCGAGATACCGCACTACTACCTGGAGACCACCATCGACATGCTGCCGGCGCAACGCTGGCTCGCCGCGACCAACGCGGCGCGCCCGCCGGCCGAGCGGCTGCTGCTCGGCGCGCTGCTGCTGAAGGCGGTGGCGCTCGGGCTCCGCAAGGCGCCCGAGCTGAACGGCTTCCATGTCGACGGGGCGTTCCGGCCGAGCGCGGCTGTCCATGTCGGCATGGCGGTGGCGATCCGCGGCGGCGGCCTGGTGGCACCGGCGATCCACGACACCGCCGAGCGGGATCTCGACGATCTCATGCGGGCGCTGCGCGATCTGGTGGCGCGGGTGCGCGCGGGAACGCTGCGCAGCTCCGAGCTGTCCGATCCAACGATCACCGTGACCAGCCTGGGCGAGCGCGGGGTCGAGGGGATCCAGGCGGTGATCTATCCGCCGCAGGTTGCCATCGTCGGCTTCGGCAAGCTGGTGGAGCGCCCCTGGGCGGTAGATGGCGCGCTCGCGGTGCACCCCGTGGTTCGTGCCAGCCTCGCCGCCGACCACCGGGTCAGCGACGGCCACCGCGGCGCGCTGTTCCTGGCGGAAGTCGATCGTCTGTTGCAGCAACCGGAGGCGCTATGACCGAAGTCGACATCAGGGCCGTCGTGCTCGCCGAGCTGGGCAACGTCGCCCCGGAGGCGGACCCGTCGTCGATCGACGGCGACGCCGCGCTGCGCGACGAACTCGACATCGATTCCATGGACTTCCTGAACTTCATTACCGCGCTGCACGAGCGGCTGAAGATCGACATCCCCGAAATCGACTACCCCAGGCTGGCCAGCATCAACGGCGCCGTGGCGTATCTGGCGGCCAGGGCCGGCGGCTGACGGGGGTGTTGCGCTTCAGCCGGGACGGGCGACGCCGCGATACATGTAGCCCAGCACCCGGGGCGCGCGGGCATAGCCGGTTTCCAAATGTTCGATGTGAAACCCGGCCGCCGCGACCAGGCGGTCGATCGGGCGGTCGAGATGGCAGCCGCCGGCACAGCGCCGCCAATAGGGCGTCAGGCGCCGCTGCCAGCGGGCGACGCCGGCGTCAGGTGCCTGGCCGTGCTCTACGAACAGCAGGCGGCCGCCCGGCTTGAGCACGCGGCGGAGCTCGCCGAGCGCGGCCGCCGCATTGGGGATCGAGCACAGCGTCCAGGTCGCGACGGCCATGTCGAAGGCGGCGTTCTCGAACGGCAGCGTCTCGGCGCTGCGCTCGACCAGCGACACCGGGAACGCCGCCGTGGCGGCGCGCCGTCGCGCCATCTCGAGCAGCTCGGGCGACGGGTCGACTCCGACCAGCTCGGTGACGCCACCGCCGTAGAACGGCAGATTCCGCCCCGAGCCGATGCCGAGTTCCAGCACCCGGCCGGAGGCGGGTTCCAGCGTGGCCACCCGGTAGCGGCTGGCCTCGCCGCTGGCCATGGCGAAGTCGATCAGCCGCGGCAGCACCAGGCGGTCATAGCAGCCCATGGCCGGCCCTCAGGGAGCCGGCGCGCGGCACACGGCCCCGCGCAATCGCTGCGCGACTTGCCGGTGGATGCTGTCGGTCATCGCATCCGGTCAGCCGCTCAACTCCACGATGCGCGCGTGCAGCGCCAGGTAGCGGTCCTCGACGGTGCCGCCGAATACCGGGTCCGGCTTGCGCGCCGCCGCGGCGTCGATCTCGGCCCAGTCGGAGTCGTCCAGGATCCGGTCGGCGCGGGGGAACAGCTCGGCTTCCTCCTGCTGGATATGCCGGCGGCTCAAGGCCAGATAGGCTTCGCCGATCTCGATGAAGCGGTCGCGCGGCACCTGGAAGTCCTGGGCCACCACGCGCACCGCGTCGGCGAAGCGGCGGGTCGCCTGCCCGATCTCGCGATGCTCCTGCAGCAGCCGGTCGACCAGGGGCTGGACCGAGGGGTCGCGCCGGGCCAGCCGCTCGAAGATCAGGTCCTCCTTCGGGTGATGGCAGAGATCTGGATAGTCGAGGCTGTAGTCCATCGCCCGCTGCATGACGTCGAGATCGGGTGGTTCCCCGGCCCGGAACAGCTTCAGCTGGGCGTCCAGAATGGCGAGGATCTTCGCCATGTTGCGATGATCGCGGCGCAATTCGTCGAGGACGCGGGGCATGGCATTCTCTCCCGTCGCGGACGGCCGACGCCAGCCGCAACCCGACGACGGCGACCTTCACACGATATGGAAATGGAAGCACAGCCTGGAGCGGCGCAGATTGCGCCAGATCAAGTCGGCCGGAGAAGCATTCCGATGACAGGGCGGCGCAGCCGGCCGATCGCGTAGGTCAGACGTGGAAGGATTCGCCGCAGCCGCAACGGCCCTTTTCGTTGGGATTGCGGAAGACGAAGCCCGACTGCAGCTTGTCCTCGACGTAGTCCATCTCGCTGCCGATGATGAACAGGGTGGCCCTCGGGTCGACGAACAGGGTAATGCCTTTGTCCTCGACGATCTCGTCGTCCGGGCTGCGTTCCCGGGCATACTCGACCGAGTAGGAGAAGCCGGAGCAGCCCTTGGTCTTGATGCCGATCCTGAGGCCCGTGACCTCGCCCTGGCTCTTGGCCATGAGCGCCTTGACCCGCTCGGCGGCGGCGGCGGTCACGGTGACGACATTGGGCAGCTTTCGCATGGCGATATCCTGGCAGGTCCTGGTTAATAGAATCCAAGCTCGAGGCGGGCCGCCTCCGACATCATAGACTGGTCCCAGGGTGGGTCCCAGACAAGCTCGACCTTGACGTCGTTGACGCCGGGCACGACGCGTACCGCGTTTTCCACCATTCCCGGCATCTCGCCGGCCACCGGGCAGGCCGGGGCGGTCAGAGTCATGTCGATCGCGACCTTGCCGTCGGCCGAGACATCGCAGCGGTAGATCAGCCCGAGTTCGTGGATGTTGACGGGAATCTCCGGGTCGTACACGCCGCGCAGGGCGTCGAGCACGGCCATTTGCAGATCCTCCGGCGCCGCCGCAGCGGTGCCGGCCGCCGCCGCCGCCGTGTCGGGCGCAGATGGAGCGTGGATTTCGGCTTGTTTCAGGCTGTCTTCCGTCATCGCATTCATCTCGTCAGTCGCCCGCCTTTTCGGTGCTGACCGCCTTGGCGTCGCCTTCGAGCGCGGCGGCCAGGGTGTGCCAGGACAGGGTCGCGCATTTCACCCGCATCGGAAACTCGCGCACCCCGGACAGCACCTGCAGCTTGTCCAGGTCCGTCATGTCCGCATCGCCCGCGCCCTTGCCGGTCACCATCTCGTGGAAGCGGCGGAACAGCTCGCGCACCTCGTCGATCGGTCGGCCCTTGACGATATCCGTCATCAACGATGCCGAGGCGGTCGAGATGGCACAGCCGCGGCCTTCGAAGGCGGCGTCCGTCACCACCCCGTCCTCGACCGTCAGATAGATCGTCACCTGGTCGCCGCAGAGCGGATTGTCGCCATGCGCCTCATGGGTCGCGTGCTCCGGCCGGCGGCGGTTCCGCGGCCGCTTGTTGTGGTCCAGGATGATCTCCTGGTACAGCTCGCGCAGCTCCGACATCAGCCGAAAATCTCCCTGACCCGCTTGAGGCCCGCCACCAGGCTGTCGACCTCGTCGAAGCGGTTGTACAGGCCGAACGAGGCCCGCGCCGTACCGGTGATTCCGAAGCGGTCCATGGTCGGCTGGGCACAGTGATGCCCGGCCCGCACGGCGATCCCGTCCTGGTCGAGAATGGTGCCGATGTCGTGCGGATGCACGCCGTCCAGAGTGAAGGACACGATGCTCGCCTTGTCCGGCGTGGTGCCGTAGACGGTGAGGCCGGGCACGTCGCGCAGCCGCTCGTCGGCATAGGCCAGCAGCGCCTGTTCGTGGTCCTCGACGCGCTCGAGGCCGAGCGCGCTGACATAGTCGACGGCGGCACCGAGGCCGATGGCGCCGGCGATGTTGGGCGTGCCGGCCTCGAAGCGCGACGGGATATCGGCGTACTCGGTCTTCTCGAAGGTGACCTTGCGGATCATGTCGCCGCCGCCCTGATAGGGCGGCATCGCCTCGAGCAGCTCGGCACGGCCGTACAGCGCGCCGATGCCGGTGGGACCGTACAGCTTGTGCGCCGAGAAGGCGTAGAAATCGGCGTCCAGCGCCTGCACGTCGACCCGCTGGTGCGGCACCGCCTGGCAGCCGTCGACCAGCACCTTGGCGCCATGGCCGCGGGCAAGGCGGATGATGTCGTCGAGCGGCAGCACGGTGCCGAGCGCGTTGGAGACATGGGCGATCGCCACCAGCCGGGTGCGCGGAGACAACAGCTTCTCATAGGCATCGAGCAGGAAGGCGCCGCTGTCGTCGACCGGCACGACCTTCAGTACGATGCCCTTGCGCTCGCGCAGCATCTGCCACGGCACGATGTTGGAATGGTGTTCGATCGCGGAGATGACGACCTCGTCGCCTTCCCTGAGGAACTTGTCGCCGAAGCTCGCCGCCACCAGGTTGATCGCCTCGGTGGCGCCGCGCGTGAAGATGATCTCCCGCGCCGCCCGTGCGTTGACGAAACCCGCCACTTTTTCGCGCGCGGCCTCGAAGTTCTGGGTGGCGAGCGCGCTCAGATGGTAGACGCCGCGATGGACGTTGGCGTACTCGGCCGAGTAGCAGCGCATCTCGGCGTCGATCACCTGCTGGGGCTTCTGGGCGCTGGCCGCGCTGTCGAGAAACACCAGCGGCTTGCCGTGAACCTGGCGCGCCAGGATCGGAAAGTCGGCCCGCACGACCTCGACATCGTAGGGCGCGGAGTTGCGGCGCGACGCGGCGGCGATCGAATTCATCGGTCGGACTCCGGCGCCGCGGCGAGCCAGCGCACGACCACGCCGGTGAAGGCCTCGCGCACCGCCGGCTCGGCGATGTTGCCGAGCACGTCGCCCAGGAAGGCCTCGATCAGCAGCCGGCGGGCGTCGGCCTCGCCGATGCCGCGGGCGCGCAGGTAGAACAGCGCGTCGGTGTCGAGCTCGCCGGCAGTGGCGCCGTGGCTGCACTTGACGTCGTCGGCGTAGATCTCGAGCTCGGGCTTGGCGTCGATCTCGGCGCGATCGGACAGCAGCAGGGTGCGCGAACTCTGCTGGCCGTCGCTCTTCTGGGCGTCCTTGGCCACGACGATGCGGCCCTGGAAAACGCCGCGGCCCTGGTCGTCGAGGACGCCCTTGAAGGCCTCGCGGCTGGTGGTGTTCGGCTTGGCGTGGACGATCTCGGTGGTGTTGTCGATATGCTGCCGGCCGCGCGCGAGATAGCCGCCGTCGAGCCGGCAGGACGCGCCGGGGCCGTCCAGGGTCACGGCGATCTCGTTGCGGGCCAGCGCGCCGCCGACCGCGAGGCTGAAGCTGTCGTAGCTGCCGGCGTCGTCGACCCGGACCGTGGTCGACGCCAGGTGGAACGCGCGCAGGCTCTCCTGCTGGCTCTTGTAGTGACGCAACGCGGCACCGGCGCCGACGACGATGTCGGTGACCGGCTGCGACCAGTAGACCGCCTCGTTCGCGCTCGACGCAGCCGCGGGCACGTGCAGCTCGACCAGGGTCGCGGCGCTGCCGGCGCCGGCGACGATCACGTTGCGCGGATGGAAGGCGACGGGCGTGTCCGCGGCGTTGCCGAGGAAGATCAGGACCAGCGGGCGTTCCAGCCGCGCGCCCGGCGCCAGTCGGAACACGGCGCCATCGGCGGCCAGTGCGGTATTGAGCGCTTCGAGGCCATCCCTGGCTGCCCGCTGCGCGAAACTGGCGGCAAGCGCGTCGGGGTCGCGGGCCAGCGCATCGGCCAGGCTTTCGACGGTCGCGCCGTCGGGCAGTCCGGCGAGATCGGACAGCTCGCGGCGGAACAGGCCGTTCACGAACACCATGCGATGGCTGGCGATGCCATCTGCGAAAAACTGCGGCAGCGCGACCGGGAGGGCCGTGCCGGCATCGTTGGCGGCCACCTCGAACTCGGTTTGCGCCAGGGCGGCGAGATTGGTGTACTTCCAGCGTTCGACGCGCACACTCGGCACGCCGTCGTTGACGACCCGCTCGAAGGCGTCGGCGCGCAGGCGGCGCAGCCAGTCGACGCCGGCGCCAGGCAGCCGATCGATCGCCGCCGCCTGGCGGGCGGCGTAGGGCAGGGCAATGGACGCGGGGCGGGTGGCTGGCATGGCTCGGCTTCCCGTCACGTTCCTCAGGCCGCCGCCGTTTTGGTCGGGGGCGCGATCTCGCCGTAGCCTTCCTTCTCGAGCTGCAGCGCTAGCTCCTTGCCGCCCGAGCGTACGATCCGGCCGCCGGCCAGCACATGGACCCGGTCCGGCTGCACGTAGTCGAGCAGGCGCTGGTAATGGGTGATCATCAGGATCGCCCGGTCGGGCGCGCGCAAGGCGTTGATGCCGTCGGCGACGATCCGGAGGGCGTCGATATCGAGGCCGGAATCGGTCTCGTCGAGCACCGCGAGCTTGGGCTCGAGCAGCGCCATCTGCAGCACCTCGTTGCGCTTTTTCTCGCCGCCGGAGAAGCCGACATTGAGGGCTCGCTTCAGCATTTCCTCGCCGATGCCGATGGCATCGCGCTTGGTGCGCACCAGCTTGAGGAACTCCATGGCGTCGAGCTCGGCCAGGCCGCGATGGCGGCGGACCGAATTCACCGCGGTCTTCAGGAAGTTCATGGTGGCGACGCCGGGAATCTCCACCGGGTACTGGAACGCCAGGAAGATGCCCTCGCGCGCCCGCTCCTCGGGATTGAGCGCCAGCAGGTCCTTGCCTTCGAAGCGCACGCTGCCCTGGGTGACCTCGTAGCCGTCGCGGCCCGACAGTACATGGGCGAGCGTGCTCTTGCCCGAACCGTTCGGGCCCATGATGGCGTGTACTTCGCCGGCGCCGATAACGAGGTCGAGGCCCCTCAGGATCTCCTTGCCGTCGACGGTGGCGTGCAGATTGGCAATCTCGAGCATGGTTCCGTCCGTGGTCATGGGTTCGCGCCGGCTCAGCCGACGCTGCCTTCCAGGCTGATGCCGACCAGCTTCTGCGCCTCGACGGCGAACTCCATGGGGAGCTGCTGGAGGACTTCCTTGCAGAAGCCGTTGACGATGAGCGACACCGCTTCCTCGGCGGAGAGTCCGCGCTGGCGGCAGTAGAACAGCTGGTCGTCGCCGATTTTCGACGTCGTCGCCTCGTGCTCCACATGGGCGGTGCGGTTGCGCGCCTCGATATAGGGCACGGTATGGGCGCCGCACTGGTCGCCGATCAGCAGCGAGTCGCACTGGGTGTGGTTGCGCGCGTTGGCGGCGCCGGGCAGCATGCGCACCAGTCCGCGATAGGTCGATTGCGCACGGCCGGCCGAGATGCCCTTGGCGATGATCGTGCTGCGGCTGTTCTTGCCGATATGGATCATCTTGGTGCCGGTGTCGGCCTGCTGGTAGTTGTTGGTGATGGCGATCGAGTAGAACTTGCCGACCGAGTTCTCGCCCTGGAGGATGCAACTCGGGTACTTCCAGGTGATCGCCGAACCGGTTTCGACCTGGGTCCACGAGATCTGCGAGTTGCGGCCGCGGCAGGCGCCGCGCTTGGTGACGAAGTTGTAGATGCCGCCCTTGCCGTTCTCGTCGCCGGGATACCAGTTCTGCACCGTCGAGTACTTGATCTCGGCGTCGTCATGGGCGACCAGCTCGACCACCGCGGCGTGCAGCTGGTTCTCGTCGCGCATCGGCGCGGTGCAGCCCTCGAGATAGCTGACGAAGGAGCCCGCGTCGGCGACGATCAGGGTGCGCTCGAACTGGCCGGTCTGCGAGGCGTTGATCCGGAAATAGGTCGACAGCTCCATCGGGCAGCGCACGCCCTTGGGGATGTAGACGAACGACCCGTCGGTGAAGACCGCCGAATTCAGCGTCGCGAAATAGTTGTCGGAGTAGGGGACGACCGAGCCGAGATATTTTTTCACCAGGTCCGGGTGCTTCTGCACCGCCTCGGAGATCGGGCAGAAGATGATGCCGACCTCTTCGAGCTTCTTCTTGAAGGTGGTGGCGACCGAGACACTGTCGAACACCGCGTCGACCGCGACGCCGGCCAGCATCTCCTGCTCGCGCAGGGGAATGCCGAGCTTCTCGTAGGTCTTCAGGAGCTCCGGGTCGACCTCGTCCAGGGACTTCGGGCCGTCCTTCATCTTCGGCGCCGAGTAGTAGTACGAATCCTGGTAGTCGATCTTGGGATAACCGATCTTGGCCCAGCCCGGCTCTTCCATCTGGGTCCACAGGCGATAGGCCCTGAGCCGCCACTCGAGCAGCCATTCCGGCTCGCCCTTCTTGGCTGAGATGAAGCGGACGATGTCCTCGTTGAGGCCCTTGGGCGCCCGATCGCTCTCGATCTCGGTGACGAAGCCGTACTTGTACTTGTCGCCGGCGTTGGAGTGGATGGTGTCCGCCGTGCTGAGGGCGGTGTTCTCGACCGGATCCATCGATGTGCTCTCTTCGGGACTCAGGACATGCCGCGGATGGCCATGCCGATTTCCGCCGGCAGGTCGGTGGCGCAGGCGGGGCGGGGCGGTTCGATCGGCGCCGCCAGATCAGCGAGCGACACGTCTTCGAGCGCCTGGCGGATGGCGGCGTTGATCCGCTTCCAGCCGCGTCGCGACGGACAGGCGGTCTCGACCTCGCAGGCACCGTCGCCGTGCTCGATGCACAGCGTCATCGCGATCGGCCCGTCGAGCGCGACCACGATCTCGGCGGCGGAGATGTCCTTGGGGGCCCGGGCCAGGCGATAGCCGCCGCGGGCGCCACGATGGGACAACAGCACGCCGGCGCGGGTCAGGGCGGCCAGCACCTTGCTGACGGTGGGCGCCGGCAACTGGGTCACTGCCGCCAGGTCGACGGCGGCGTAGAATGTCTCGGGCCGGGACGCCATGTGTCCCGCCAGGACGACACCATAGTCCGCCAAGCGGCTTGCGCGAATCATCTGGGTGCGCTCTCCATCGAAATTATGACCGTTTCAGTCGTGATTGGAAGATATGCAGTGGCCGGCGCTTGTCAAGGCGCTTCCCGGGCCGGGCGCCGCGGACAGCGAGGCTCGCTGGTATGTTCCAGTATCCGCGGAATCGTGCATCCTGCGGGCGATTCTTGACCGGACTCCGGCCGCCGCCATAATGCTTTCCGAGGGACGGGCCGGCTTGCCCGGGCGGTGGTGGTCGATCGGGGATCGCTGCCCCGCGCGAGGTCTACATGCAATCAGAGAAAGGACTGGGAGATGATCAACCGAAGGGCTGCCATCGGCGTCTTCGCGGCGACCCTGGCGGGCGCGGCGCTCGGACTGCCGCACGCGGCGACGGCGGCAGGCGAGCTGCACGTCCTCAACTGGCAGGGCTACGGCACCGACGAGCAATGGGCGGTCGACCTGTTCGAGCAGCAGACCGGGGTCAAGGTGGTCCACGACTACTTCAACTCCGAGCAGGAGATGCTGACCAAGCTCAGGACCAGCCCCGGCACCTATGACGTGGTCCTGATCAACAGCTCGTTCACCGGCCTGGCGGCGGAAGAAGGACTGATCCAGCCGATCGACCCGGCGGCGATCGGCAATCTCGGCGACCTCGGCGAGAAGATGCGGACCTCGCCCTACCTCAACATGGACGGCAAGATGTACGGCGTCGCCTGGGTCTGGGGCGTCACCTCGTACGCCTACAACACCCAGAAGATCAGCCCGGCGCCGACCTCGATCCAGGCGCTGTGGGATCCGGCCAATGCCGGCAAGGTCGGCTGGCGCGACGATGCGGTCGAGGCGATTCAGCTCGCCGCCATCGCCACCGGCCAGGACATGAATGATCCGGCCGACATGGACCAGATCCGCGCGAAGCTTCTGGCGCTGAAGCCCCAGGTCAAGACCTTCTGGTCCTCCGAGGACGAGTGGAACAAGTACATGGCGGCCGGCGATTTCGACATTGCCGTCTACTGGAGCGGCTCGGCCGAGCGCAGCAAGACCACGTTCAGCCTGCCGGTCGAGTTCGTGATTCCGACGGAGGGCGCCATCGGCTGGCTCGACGGGCTGTCGATCGCGACCGGCGCGCCGAACGCCGAGGCCGCCGCGAAGTTCATCGACTTCATGGTGAGCCCCGAGTTCTACGTGAAGTGGGGCAGCGCGGTCGGCGCCCCGGCCTCGGCCAACGAAAAGGCCAATGCCGGGCTTCCTGCCGAGGCATTCAATCGCCAGGTGCTCGGCGATCCCGCCGTGGTCGCGCGGTTGCAGTTCATGGCGCCGATCCCCGAGGAGCGGCGGCAGGAGTATCTGGAGCTCTGGCAGGAAGTGAAGACCTCCTTCGGGCAGTAAGCTGACCCGCCGCGGCAGGACAGGGGAGTGAACGTCGAGACGCGCCGGCGCTGGGCAGCCTTCGGGCTGACGGCGCCGGCCTATGTCTGGCTCACGCTCACCATCTTCCTGCCGCTGGCGGCGATGCTCTATTTCAGCTTCTTGACCAAGGCGCCGTTCGGCGGGCGCGAGTCGAGCCTGACCCTTGAGCACTATCTCGCCTTCTTCGACAAGGAGTTCTACCGCACGCTCACCTGGCGCTCGCTGAAGCTCGGGTTCCATGTGACCGCGCTCTGCCTGCTGATCGGCTATCCCGCGGCCTACGTGCTGGCCAAGCGGGTCAAGGGGCGCTGGCGCGAGGCGTTGTTTCTGCTGGTGGTGCTGCCGTTCTGGAGCAACGCCCTGGTGCGGACCTTTTCCTGGACCATGGTGCTGCGGGCCGACGGGCTGATCGACCGGCTGATCCAGGACGTGCTGCCCGGCGCGCCCTCCATCGGGATCCTGTTCACCTATCCCGCTGTCGTCGTCGGCCTGGTCCACGCATTCCTGCCCTATGTCATCCTGACCTGCTACATCTCGCTGCAGGCGATCGACGATTCGCTGATCGAGGCGGCGCGCAGCCTGGGCGCCTCGGGTGCGACCGTCTTCCGCCGCGTCGTCCTGCCGCTCAGCCTGCCCGGCGTGTTCGCCGGGGTGGTGCTGACCTTCGTGCCGGTGATCGGATCGTTCATGGAGCCGCGCATCCTGGGCGGGCCGTCGGGGATCATGATCGGCAACGTCATCGAGGATCAGTTCACCGTGGTCTTCAACTGGCCGCTCGGCGCCGCGCTGTCGTTCATCATGCTGGGGATCGTGCTGGTGATACTGGCGCTCGCCTCGCCGTTCCTGCGGCGCAGCATGGGCGAGGTCTAGGCGATGTCGGCGCGACGCCTCTGGGGCGGCGGCCTGCGCATCTATCTCGGGCTGGTGCTGGCGTTCCTCTATTTGCCGATCGTGGTCATGGCGCTGATGGCCTTCAACCAGTCGGCGCTGTACGAGCTGCCGATCGTCTTCGACACGGTGTGGTTCAAGAGCCTGATGCACAACGACCGCCTGCTGGACGCGAGCTACAACAGCCTTGCGGTGGCACTCGCCAACACGGTCATCGCCACCACCCTCGGCACCATGGCGGCGCTCGCCTTCGCCCGCTACAGCTTCCGCGGCAAGACGCTTCTGCAGCTTCTGCTGTTTCCGCCGATCACGATTCCCTGGCTGATCATCGGCACCTCGATGCTGGTGCTGTTCTTCTGGATCGGGCTGGGACGCGGGCTGCACGCCATGCTGCTCGGCCACGTGGCGCTGTCGCTGCCCTATGTCATCGTCGTGGTCGGCGCGCGGCTCCGCGGCAGCAGCGGCGCATTGGAAGAGGCGGCGGCGACGCTCGGCGCCACCCCGTGGCAGACCTTCTGGCGGATCTCGGCGCCGGTACTGGCGCCCGGCGTGATGGCGGCCGCGCTGTTCGCGTTCGCGGTCTCGTTCGACCAGTTCGTCATCTCCTACTTCCTGGCGCCACCGGGGATCTCGACCCTGCCGGTCGAGATCTATTCGGCGATTCGCAAGGGCTTCACGCCGGAGATCAACGCCGTCTCGACCATCATCATCCTGATTTCCATGGGCATCATGCTGGTGATCGCCCGGCTCTACCGGTTCGGGGGCGAGCGATGAGCACGGTCGAGGTGCGCGGCGCCGACAAGCGCTACGGCGCCCTGGCGGCGCTCGATGCGGTGTCGGCGACCTTCACCGAAGGCGAGTTCTTCGGCCTGCTCGGCCCCAGCGGCAGCGGCAAGACCACGCTGTTGCGCGCGATCGCGGGCTTCGTCGACCTCGATCGCGGCGAGATCCTGATCGACGGCCAGGACGTGCGGAGCATGCCGGTGCATCGCCGCGACATCGGCATGGTGTTCCAGAACTACGCGCTGTTCCCGCATCTCAGCGTGTTCGACAACGTCGCCTTCGGCCTCGCGGTGCGCCGCACCGGCCGCGACGACATCGAGCGGCGGGTGCGCGCGATCCTCGGGCTGGTGCGCCTCGGCGGGCTGGAGGCGCGCAAGCCGCGCCAGCTCTCCGGCGGCCAGCAGCAGCGCGTGGCGCTGGCGCGCGCCCTGGTCACCCGGCCGCGGGTGCTGCTGCTCGACGAGCCCTTGGGCGCCCTCGACAAGCGCCTGCGGCAGGAGATGCAGGTCGAGCTGAAGCAGATTCAGCGCGAGGTCGGCATCACCACGATCTTCGTGACCCACGACCAGGAGGAGGCGCTCACGCTCTCCGACCGCATCGCGATCCTGAACGAGGGCCGGATCATCCAGTCGGGTCCGCCGGACCAGGTCTACGAGCGGCCGGAGACCGCCTTTGCGGCGAGCTTCCTCGGCGACGCCAATTTCTTTCCCGGGCGGGTCGCCGGCATGGCCGGTGCGCTCGGCTGCGTCGAGACCGACATGCATGGCACGCTGGTAACCGCCGATTCGCTGCCCGACACCGGCACCCGCGTGGTGCTGGCAGTGCGACCGGAGAAATGCGTGCTCGAGCCGATGGACAGCGGAGTCGAAGAGAACGCGGCGATGAACAGTCTGGTCGGCAAGATCAGCCAGACCGTCTATTCCGGCAACAGCATCACCTACCGGATCGCCGCGGGGAAGGACTCCTGCACGGTGTTCGAGCAGAACCGCCTGGCTCGCCGATTCGCGCCCGGCGATGCCGTTCGCGTCATCTGGTCGGCGGTCCACAGCGTGCTGGTACTGCCGTGAGCGGCGAGTCCGCGCTCGAGCCGCTCGGCGCCGCGGCAGCGCTGGTCGTCGTCGACATGCAGCGGCTGTTCGCCGAGGCCACCGAGTGGCGGGTGCCCGACATTCAGCGGATCGTCCCGGCGATCGCCGCGCTGGTCGCGGCGCGGCCCGAGTCCAGCCTGTTCACCCGCTTCGTGACGCCGAAGTCGATCGACCAGGCTGCCGGCGGCTGGCAGCGCTACTACCGGCGCTGGTCGTCGGTGACCCTCGACCGCATGCCGGTCGAGATGCTCGATCTCGTGCCCGAGTTGATGCCGCTGGCACGGCTCGGCTCGATCTGCGACAAGACCACCTTCTCGGCCTTCGGCGACGGAACGCTGCCGGAAGTACTGGCGGCGCGCGGCGTCGACACGCTGGTGCTCGCAGGGGTCGAGACCGATGTCTGCGTGCTGGCCACGGCGCTCGACGCGATCGATCGCGGCTACCGCGTGGTGATCGCCGTCGACGCGGTGACGAGCTGGTCGTTGCCGGCGCACCAGGCTGCGATCGACCACGTGCTGCCGCGCTTCTCGGAGCAGATCGCAATCGCCACGGCCGGCCGGATCGCCGCCGCCTGGCAGGCCGGCTGAGGCAAGCCCGGAGGGATGGATGTCTGAATCTCTGGTGCCGCTGGCGCGCGCCTGGAACACCTGGGACGCCGAGTTTCCGGCCGAGATGGCCTATCTGCCGCTCGGTCTCAAACTCGGCTTCTGCGCCTATGCCAGCAGTGCCAATGCCTTCACGCGGTTTCCCGCGGGCACCGCGGGGGTGCGGCTGGGGCCGCGCAGCATCGCGGCGAACCCGCTGCATCTCGACCTCGCCCATGCCGGTACGACTCTCGCGCTCGACTACGACAAGCCGGATTCGTTCACCCTGCGCGGCCGCTGGCGGGCCGGGCGGCTGGCGGAATGGGGCCTCAGGTTCTGGGTCGTGCTGGTGCTGCGCATGGCGCCGCCGGAGAGCGACGGCACGCCGATCGGGTGGCGCTACGATCCCGAGAGCGGCGAGCTATCGGCCAGGCACGGGCCGATGCACGTGGTGCTGCGCGGCCTGCGACCGCCGCTGCTGGCGACCTTCCACGACAGCATCGAGGCGCTGCAGCAGGAGTTCCAGTCCCAGGGCTACTTCTATCTCGGCTCGCGCGGCACCGAAGGAACGGTGGCGGCGCTGCGCTATCATCTCGAGGAGATGCCCGACTTCACCTTTGCGGTCGGCCTGGCCGATGACCGTCGGCTTGCCGGCACGCGGGCGCAGGTGGCGCTCGCGGCGCCCGCGATGTCCGATCCGGACGCGCTGCCGCGCCAGACCGGCGCGTCCGAAGGCGCGCTCGACGCGGTGCGCGACGTGATCGCCTGGAACACCGTGTGGGATGCCGTGAACCGCCGGCCCTACACCAGCCTCAGTCGCAACTGGGTGTCGCAGAAATTCGGCGGCTTCGGGGTCTGGCTCGACGACGTCGTCTATCACGCCATGCTCGGCGGGTATTTCGACGGCGACATCGCGCGCGAGAATTGGGAGGCGGTGCTGGCCGGGGCACGGCCGCAAGGCAACCTGCCGTGCCTGATGACCGGGCGTGACTCCTGGGTCGACCGCACCCAGCCGCCGATCGCCGCCTTCGCCCTGTGGCTGACCCATCTGCGTGCCGGCGCGCGCGACCTGCTGGAACGGGCCTATTCCACGCTGCTCGCCAACCACGACTGGTGGTGGCGGATGCGCGACGGCAACGGCAACGGGCTGATGGAGTACGGCACCTCGCCGGTGGGCGAGGGGCTCTATCGTGGCACCAAGCTCGCGGCCAAGGACGAATCGAGCATGGACAATTCGCCGACCCATGACGAGGCGACGCTCGATACCACAACCTGGACCCTGGATTGCGAGGATGTCGGGCTCAACAGCCTGATCGCGCTGGACGGCGAGATGCTGGCCCTGATCGCGGTAGCTCTCGGCGACCAGGAGACGGCCGACCGGCTGCGCCCCCGCGCCGACGGGCTGAAGCAGCGCATCCGCGACCAGCTCTGGGACTCCGAACGCCAAGTCTTCGCCAGCCGGCTGTGGTCCGGCGCCTTCGTGCGCAGCCTGGCCCCGACCAGCTTCTATCCGCTGCTGGCCGGCGCCGCGACGCCGGAGCAGGCGGCGGCGATGGCGCGTCTGCTCGACGATCCCGCGAAGTTCGGCGGCGACTGGCTGCTGCCCTCGGTCACCCGCGACGACCCGGCCTTCGGCGACAACGTCTATTGGCGCGGCCGGGTCTGGCCGCCGCTCAATTTCCTCGTCTATCACGGCCTGAAGCGGGCCGGATTCGAGCCGGCGGCGCGGGCCCTGGCCGAGAACGGCATGGCCTTGTTCATGGCGGAGTGGACCGAGCATGGCCGCTGCCCGGAGAACTTCAGCGCGGTCACCGGCGCGGCCTGCGACCAGCCTGACACCGACCCCTACTACGCCTGGGGCGCGCTGATGCCGGCGCTCGGCGCCGCCGAGGTGATGGACGTGACGCCGTGGAGCGGTTGGGAGCTGACCCACGGCGCCGACGGCACCCTGGGTCCGCTGCGCAGCCCCGGCGGCCGCGCCCGCGTGACCATTGCCGACGGCATCTTGACGCTCGTCCTCGACGGCCGAGCGTTCCTGCGGACCAATGTCACAGGGCGCTTCCGCCGCCTCGAAACCGGGCCGTTCGGCGCGCGCCTGGAGGTGCCGCCGGTCGGCCGCGACGTAACTGGCGCCCGCTGGGTCGAGTTTCAGGCCTATGCTGGCCGCGAGGTTCTGGCGGCCCGGCTCGACGGCGGCGCCGTCGGGGTCGAGGCCGCGACCGCCGGCCTGCGCATCGCGTTGCCGCCGGATGCGGCGCCGCGGATGCTGGAATTGGCGCTGTCGGGGCCATCGGGGGGGACATGATCGTCGTCTTCGGCTCGATCAACATCGACCTGGTGGTGCAAGTGCCGAACCTGCCGCGCCCGGGCGAGACCGTGCTCGGCCCCGGCTATCGGATGGTGGCGGGCGGCAAGGGCGCGAACCAGGCGGTCGCCGCGGCCCGCGCCGGCGCCGACGTGCGCCTGTTCGGACGAGTCGGACAGGACGATTTCGGCGACAGCGTGCTGAACGAGCTGGCGGCGACCGGTGTCGATCTCAAGGGCGTGAAGCGCGACCGGAGACCGACCGGCTGCGCCTTCATCTCGGTCGATTCGGCCGGGCAGAATCAGATCGTGGTCGCGGCCGGCGCCAATGCCAGCCTGCGCGAGCGCCAGATTGCGGATTCGCTGCTCGCCCCGGGCACTCTGGTGGTGCTGCAGATGGAGGTGCCGCTGGCGGAGAACTGGGCGCTGGTGACCCGGGCTTGCGCGCGCGGCGCGCGCGTGCTGCTGAATGCTGCGCCGGCGGCGCCGATCCCCGGTCTCGCCCTCGCGGCGCTCGATTGGCTGGTGGTGAACGAAACCGAAGTGGTCGCTCTGGCCGCGCGGCTCGGCACCGACGGTCGCGACCCGGAGCTGGCGGGACGCACCCTGGCCCATGCGCTCGGCATCACCACGGTGGTGACCCTGGGCGCCGCCGGTGCGGTCGCCTTCCGCCGCGACGCCGCCTGGCGGATCGCCAGCCTGCCGCTGCGTCCGGTGGACACCACCGCGGCAGGCGATGCCTTTGTCGGCACCTTCGCCGCGGCGATCGATGCCGGCCTCGAGCTGACCGACGCGCTGCGCCGCGCCAGCGTCGCCGGTGGCCTCGCCTGCCTCAAGGAAGGTGCGCAGCCGAGCCTGCCCGACACGGCCGCGGTCGACGCCCGGCTCGGCGAGCTGGCGCCGGCGGTTGCGCTTCCGATCTGAGCCGCAGCGCGGGGGAGAGCCGATGAAGCTGGCGACCCTGAAGTCGGGCGGGCGCGACGGCACTCTGGTGGTGGTCGACCGCTCGCTGATGCGCGCGGTCGCGGTGCCGCGCATCGCGCGCACCCTGCAGGCTGCGCTCGACGACTGGGTCGACCTGTCGCCCGAGCTGCGCTCGATCTATCGCCTGCTCAATGCGGGCGAGATGCCCGATGCCTTCGACCTGGACGTGGCGGCGCTCGCCGCGCCGTTGCCGCGGGCCTTTCAGTGGGCCGATGGCAGCGCCTATGTGAACCATGTCGAGCTTGTGCGGCGTGCGCGTGGCGCCACCATGCCGGACAGCTTCTGGACTGATCCGCTGATGTATCAGGGGGGCTCCGACCACCTGCTCGGACCGTGCGACCCGATCATGCTGGCCGACGAAGCCTGGGGCATCGATTTCGAGGCCGAGGTCGCGGTGATCACCGACGACGTGGCCATGGGCGTCGCGCCGGCGGCGGCGGCCGGCCATGTCAGGCTGGTGGCGCTGGTCAACGACGTCTCGCTGCGCAACCTGATTCCCGGCGAGCTTGCCAAGGGCTTTGGCTTCTTCCACAGCAAGCCGGCCAGCGGGTTCTCACCGGTGGTGGTGTCGCCGGACGAGCTCGGGCCGGCCTGGGACGGCGGCAAGCTGCATCTGCCGCTGGTGTGTCACGTCAACGGCGCGTTGTTCGGACAGCCCGACGCCGGCGACGATATGACCTTCGATTTTCCGACGCTGATCGCCCACGCCGCACGGACTCGCCGGCTCGGCGCGGGCTCGATCGTCGGTTCGGGGACGGTGTCGAACGTCGACCGCGCCGCCGGCTCGTGCTGCATCCAGGAACGGCGCATGCTGGAGACAATCGAATACGGCGCGCCGCGCACGCCGTTCTTGCGCTTCGGCGACCGCGTGCGCATCGAAATGCTGGATCGGGACGGCGCCTCGATCTTCGGCGCCATCGACCAGGAGGTTCTGCGCTACGGCGGACCGGGCTGAATGGCGGCTTGCGGCTGGCCTCAGAGGATGCCGTCGGATTCGTCCGACAGGATCTCGCCGATATTGGTGAGCTCGTTGCGCAGTCGCTTGCGGTCGAGCAGCTTGCGCTGGGCGGCGGTCGGAAGGTCGGTCAACAGCAGGGCCTTCTTTTCGAGCAACACGTCGAGCAGATCCTCGTACACCCGGATCATGGTTTGATCCGACCGGAAGAACTCCGCGTCCGGCGCGCCGTCCTCGCTGGCGACCTCGACGAAGTCCCGCACCTCTGGGTTGCTCGGCGGCAGGTATTCGTCAGCCTCGGGCGTCTTCTCCCGGAACAGGGCAATGATATTGCCGTTGTCGTTGCGCACTACGAACGGCATGAGTTCAACCTCCGCGAAGAGCCGTTGGCCGGCCGCCTGCGCCCATTTCACCGCCGCGCGCCTTAACATTCTGCAAACGCGGGGTCATGGCGCGGTCCTGCCGGCCAGGGTGATGCCGGAGATTCCCAGCAGAGTCCGGGCGGATTCTCCGATCCGGCGGCATCGCGTTAACGAAGTTGCCGGCAACTCCCGTTAGTCTTCCCGCCGACCAGGATTTCCCGTATTCCGATCCGCCGCATGCGCCACCGCATCATTCAGCACGCCGGCCGTCGCTTTTCGCTGAAGCTCGACGACACGGTCTGGAGCAATCTGGAGTTCCTCGCAGCCCGCGAGGGATTGCGGCTCAACCGGCTGGTTGCGCGCATTGCCGACCAGGCTGGCGCGGGCGCCAACGTCACCGCCGCTTTGCGGCAATATTGCCTGGAGCGGGCGCTCGAGCGGGTCAAGGAACTCGAGCGGAAGGCCGAGGATCGGCAGCTCGCGGCAGGCGGCGTGCCTGTCGCGGTCATCGCCGATGCCTGCCCAAGCCCGTGTCTGGTGGTCGCCAGCGATCATCGGGTGCTGCGCGCAAACTCGGCGGCGCGGGAATGGATGGGCGCCTCGGAGGAAGCGCTGATCGGCAAGTCGGTCCAGCATTACTTCCAGATCAAGTCTTCGGCCTCGCTCGAGGACATCGTGAAGCAATACACGGGCGGGAGCCTTGCGGTATTCTCTGCCCGCATCGTGTATGTCCGGCCGGGCCGATTGGTGGTGGCGCGCGCCAACATCTGTCCCGGCCTGGTGCGCGACGACGGCGAGATCGCCTATCTGATCCTGGTCGATCCCGGGCGGCCGGCCTGAAAATCAGGGTTTACGAGGGGTTTCCGTGAAGTTGCTGCGTTAACCATTGAGGTCCGCAGGAACCCTGGCGGCGGCCTCGTCCACGCCTCAGCGGCGCCATGACCGTTTGGTGGCTTTTTACGAAAATCCTCCCAGACTTGTTGATATCCTGCGCTTTCCAGCGTAGTTCTGTGCTTGCGAGTCGCCTCCGTGGAGCGGATGCGGCGGCGCCCGGGACCGCCAACGGCCTCGGTGTCGTGGTTAACGGCGAAGCACGGAACGGGCTGCCAGACGATGGCTGTTGAGACGCCGATCGACGACGGTAGAGAAATTCCCGCGGCGGGCAGTTTGCCCCAGTCCGGGGAAGCGAATTCCGTCGCCCTGGCTTCGCCCGCTCTGATGGGGGACAGCGCCATGTCGTCGCAGATCGGCGATCTCCCGATCACGCTGGCATTTGAAGATCTGTTGCCGGACGCCAACGGCGAGATCGTGGTGATGGGGACGGGCCTGGGCACGCAGCTCAGCATCCTGACCGATCAGAGGATTTGCGCCGAAGGCGTGGCCGACAGCCACCTGACGGCCGACGGACTTGACGTCGGCGGCCTCGCCTATTTCGCCTTCGAGGGCGGGACCCGGCTGTACTACTCGCCGGAAATCGAGGTCACGATCGCGCCGATGCACGGCTGATCGACTTCCGCGCGGCCCGGCGCGTCCGGGCCGGCATTCTCGAATATGTGATTCCTTAACCAAGCCCGCGGCCGTCCGGTACGCGGGCTTTCTCGTTTCGAAATTGGCGCTGCTTTTGTTGGATCGCCCGCCGGCGCCGCCAAAAGGCAGTTAATCACATTCGGCTGTATTGAACGGCCTCCGTTCCTCCTTGGTTAAGTCGAGGATCGAAACCTAATCTTGCCTGCAACCAAGCGAAAAATTGTCAGAAACCCGATCCGTGGCGCAGCGGCCTGAACATAGCTGCGCGTGTTGTGGAGAAACGACATGACCGATTCGACCGGGACGACTCTCGACGCTGCCGAAACTGCGAATGACGGTGTGTCGACCCCGGAGACTGACGCCACCGGCGTTCAGCTTGCACAGGCGCCGCAGACGTTGATCGTCGCGCCGGACAGCGGAGAGCGCGTGGTCGAGATCGTCGAGCCGGGCGAACGCATCCAGCTCGGCTTCGATCTCGGAGACACGATCCAGCGCGAGGTTGACGGCGCGATCGAGATCGAGCTGCCCAATGGGGGCGTTGTGGTACTGCAGGGCTTCGCCGACGCCGCATTCTCCGGAACGCCGGTCGAGATCACCAACGGCGACGGCACGGTCATCAACATCGCGGATCTTCTGATCGCGCTCGGCGTGTCGCCGGAGGACGTCCAGGCCGCCGCGGGCGGCGCTGCCGGCGCGCTGCCCGCCACGGTCGCGCCCAATCAGGGCGCGGGCTTCAGCGCTGGCGAGGCTCCGACGATCCTGGCCTCGCTGACGCCCGAAGGACCGGTCGACCCGTCCGCGCTGCAGTACGGCGTGCCGAACCGTCAGCCGACGCTGTTCGATCTGGAGACTGCTGTCGACGGGGCTGCCGGTACGCTGGAGACCGACGTCTCCACGAGCGTCGACGGCGGCGAAGGCGGCGGCCGCGAAGACCCCAACTTCATCATCGGCGATTTCGCAGGCGGCTTCGAGGACTGGGCCCCCAACCAGCATCTCGGCGACTATTCCTCGTCGCCGATGAAGCTCAATGTGACCCTGGTTCCCGCCGACAACGAAGAGATCGTCTCGGTCACCATCAACGCGATTCCCGACGGCGTCACCATCTTCGCGCCTGGCCAGACGATCGTCGGTGACGGCACCAACAGCATCACCATCCTCGCCGCCGATCTCGGCAGCGTGTTCATCCTGCCGCCGGCCAACACCGATGGCGACATCACCCTCAGCCTGACGGCCGAGATACTCGATCCCGACAGCGGCCTGACCAGCCTGATCAATGGCAGCGTGCTGGCGGTGGTCGACGCGGTCGCCGACAAGCCCACCTTCGTTGGCGGCGAGGGCGGCGAAGTGAACGGGTCCGGCGAGGGCGAGCAGATCGCCTTCTTCCAGGACCAGGTCCAGGGCAATTCCTGCGTCCTCGAGGATCACAAGATCGCGCTGACTCTGCAGGCGCAGTTCGGTGATCTCGACGGCTCCGAGACCCATGTCCTGAAGATCGCGGCGCTGCCCGAGGAACTCTCGGTCGCAATCGGCGACGAGAACGGCTGGACGCAGAACGCGGATGGCAGCTGGCAGCTCGACGTGACGGCGCTGGTCGACGGCAGCGGCCTCGTCTCGGTGGCCGGGCCGACTCTCACTCCGGCGCAGGATTTCAACGGCACGCTGCAGCTCCAGCTACAGGCGATCGCCAGCGAGCTGGAGAGCAATTCTGCAAACGAGCTGACGCTCGCCAACAACGTCGCCGTGACCGATGGCGCGATGGAGCTGTGCATCGTCCCGGTCGCCGAGGCGCCGGCGGTCGCTGTCACCCCCGATGCAGTGGTGATCAAGGAGGACGGCACCGGCGAGGTCGTGATCACGGCGAACACCACGGATTCATCCGACGAGCTCTATCAGGTCGTGATTGGCAACATCCCGGCGGGCTGGGGCGTCTCGGTCGACGATGGCGGCGCCGGCGGCAGCTTCGTTCTGGCGACCGGCATCTACACGGCGGCGGGCGGCGTCAGCTCGGTCACCCTGACCGTGACCCTCACGCCGCCGGCGGACAGTGACAGCGACGTCGTTCCCGAGCTGACCGTGACCGCCTCGGCGATCGACGGCAGCTCGGTGGCGGTTTCCGATACCAAGACCGTCAATGTCGACGTCGACGCCATCCTCGACGAAGCGGCGAACGTGGCCCAAGCCGCGGCGCCCACCGTGCTCGAGAGCGCGGCGCCCCAGAGCATCGGGCTCGGCCTCGACTTCTCCATGGTCAATGCCGGGTTCGCCGGCTCGGGTGCGGGCGGCACCGATGGCGACGGATCGGAATCGATCACCAGCGTCACCGTCCACATCTCGGCCGGCAGCCTGGTGACCGGCGCCGGTTGGCCGGCGGGCGTCGGCCTGAACGATCTCGGCGGCGGCGACTATTCGATCACCGGCTTCACAAGTGCGGCACAGCTCGAGTCGGCCGTGGAGGCGCTCGCGGTCGAAGTGCCCGCGGGTTTCGACGGCTCGATCACCGGAACCATCAGCACGACCACCGCCGAGCAGGCGAACACCGTTCCGAATCCGAATCCGGGCGCCAGCGGCGACGAATACGACCTTACCGACAACGCGGTCACCCAGAGCTTCGAGTTCGGCGCATCAGTGACCCCCGTGGCCGAGCCGCCGCGGGCGAGCATCGCGGTGGACGGCTCGGGCTACTTCAAGGAGGACGCGGCGAACACG
>CAYJQC010000014.1:0-59178 GCA_964372215.1 uncultured Rhodospirillaceae bacterium | reverse complement strand
ACCTCGGCGCCGATCACCCTGGTGGTCGACGCGGTGCTCGACCAGTTCGCCGACGCCAGCCAGGGCGCGGCGCCGGCGGTGGCCGAGCAGGTCGGCACGCAGACCATCGACCTCAACCTGTCGCTGGTCTCGAGCGGCGCCGGGTTCGCCCATTCCGGCGCCGGCGGCGCCGACACGGATGGCTCGGAGGCGGTGACCTCTGTGGCGATCACGCTGAGCACGGGCACGCTGGTGCTGGCGGGCTATGCCGGCGCGGCGGCGCTGACCGACAACGGCGGCGGCAGCTACACGCTGTCGGGCTGGAGCGACTTCGCCGACCTGCAGGCGGCGATCGACGCGCTGTCGGCCGAGGTTCCCGGCGGCTTCGACGGCGCGATCACCGGCCAGCTCGGCATCACCACCGGCGAGGCCAACACGCCGGCCGGCACGGCGCCGGCGAGCGGCGCGGAGCCGGACATCTCGGACAACGTGCGGGTGGACGTGACCGGGTTCTCGGCCAGTGTCGCCGGCGATGCCGGGACCCCGACGGCGAGCATCGCGGTGGACGGCTCGGGCTACTTCAAGGAGGACGCGGCGAACACGGTTCACCTGGCGGCGGCGGCCGGGGATTCGACCGACCAGCTGACCACGGTGGTGGTTGCGGGGCTGTCGTGGGGCGTGTCGGGTGCGGCGCTGGCGGCGCTCGAGGCGGATCCGAGCGTGGCCTCGGCGAGCTTCGCGGCGGGCACCCTGACCATCACCCTGGAGCCCGGCGTCGAGAGCTTCGGCTACGACCTCGAACTGACCCCGCCGGAGGACAGCGACGTCGACCTCTCGGGCGTCACCATCACGGCCAACGTCGAGGACAAGACCGACCCGAGCGCGACCAACGGCACCACCTCGGCGCCGATCACCCTGGTGGTCGACGCGGTGCTCGACCAGTTCGCCGACGTGACGGGGTCGGCAGCCTCGGGCTCGGAGGCGGCCGCGGCGCAGCAGATCGCGCTCGGCCTGAGCCTGGCTCTGATCGACACCGGGCCCGGCGTGCCGAGTGCGGCGTGGAACGCGCCCTCGGACGAGCCCAATGACACCACCGTCGCCGACGGTGACGGTTCGGAGAGCATTTCAGTCAGCATTACCGTCGACGCCACGGCGACCGCGGCAGGCGTCGATCTGGTGCTGAACGGGGCGCCGGCAGGCGCGGCGCTCTCCGAGACCGCGCCGGGCAACGGCGTGTGGACACTGACGGCCGCTTCGCCGGCGGATCTGAGCGCGGCGGTGGCCGCGGTCAAGGCCGCGGTGCCGGCCGGCTATGACGGCACGGTCACCGGCACGATCGCCGCGGTCAGCACGGAAGCAAACACCCCGGCCGGCTCGGCGCCGGCGAGCGGCGCGGAGCCGGACGTCTCGGACAACAGCGTCAGCGACGACGCCGGCTGGTCCCTGAGCGTGTCTCCGGGAGATGGCACGCCGAACGTGGTGCTGGCCGGCCTGACCGCGGGTCAGCTGGTGATCAAGGAGGACAACAGCGGCTTCTTCACGGTGACCGCCTCGACGGTCGACGCGACCGACAAGCTGACCGCCGTGTCCTTAGGCAATCTCAACCTGCCGGCGGGTTGGACGGTGGTCGTGACGGATGGCGGCGCGGGCGGCTCGTACAGCGCGGTGACGGGGGTCTACACCCCGGTCGGGTCGGTCACGAGCGCAATCCTGACCGTGACCATCACGCCGCCGGAGGACAGCGACGTCGACGTCGCCAACGTGATGCCGGGCGATATCTCGGTGACCGCCTCGGCCCAGGATCTGGGCGGCGGGCCGGTGTTCACCTCGGCAGCCCAGGTCGTCGACGTCAACGTCGACGCCGTGCTCGACCGCTATGCCGATGTCGCGGGTGCGGCGACCGCCGGGAGCGAGACCGCCGGCGCGCAGCAGGTCGCGCTCGGCCTCTCCCTGGCGCTGGTCAATACCGGGCCTGGCGTCCCCGGCGCGGCGTGGAACGCGCCGTCGCACGAGCCCAACGACACCACAGTCGCCGACGGCGACGGTTCGGAGAGCATCGCCGTCAGCATCACCGTCGACGCGACGGCGACCGCGGCGGGCGTCGATCTGGTGCTGAACGGGGCGCCGGCAGGCGCGGCGCTCTCCGAGACCGCGCCGGGCAGCGGCGTGTGGACGCTGAGCGTGTCGTCGCCGGCAGATCTGAGCGCAGCGGTAGCCGCGGTCAAGGCCGCATTGCCGGCCGGCTACGACGGCACCATCACCGGCACCATCACGGCGGTGAGCAGCGAAGCCAACACCCCGGGCGCGGTTCCGGGCAGCGTGGTCGCGGCCAGCGGCCAGGAGCACGACACGTCGGACAACAGCGTGAACGACAGCGCCGGTTGGTCGCTGACGGTATCGAAGAGCGGCGTGCCCGACGCGGTCGATGACGATGCCTGCGTCGTCGAGGGCAACGCGATCAACTACCAGCTCATGCTGATCCTCGACGTCTCCGGCAGCATGAGCGACGACCCGGACGGCCCCGGCGGCTATGCCTCGCGGCTCGCGCTGGCGATCGCGTCACTGAACAACTTGATCGACAGCTACGTCGGGTCGACCTCGGGCACGGTCCAGGTCAAGGTCGTGACCTTCTCGGACAGCGCGGCCTATCTGGCCGGCAACGACTCGACCTTCGTCAGCGCTGCCGCGGCCCAGACGGCGCTCAACAGCGGGCTGACGCCGCAGACCTTCACGGACTACGACACCGCGGTCGCCGTGGCGGCGGGCGGTATCAGCAACGGCGGCTGGGTGGCGAGCGATGCCAACACCCAGGGTCTGGTCTACTTCCTTTCGGACGGCAAGCCGACCAGCTCCGACGGCAGCAATCCGAACACGATCGAGGCGAACGAGGAACTGGCCTGGCAGCAGGTGCTGCAGGCCAAGGGAGTCCAGGCGATCGCGGTCGGCGTCGGCGCCGACATCGCCGCGGGCCAGGCAGGCCTCGATGCCCTCGGCACAGTGGCATTCACCCCCGGCACCAGCGGCTATGCCGACTCCGACGTGCCGGTGATCGTCGTCGCCAACGAGACCGAGCTTGGGACGGCCCTGGCGAACACGGTGCCGGGCGTCGTGACGGGCAATGTCATCACCAATGACAGCGGCGGCGCGGACGGCTTCCCGGTCTCGCCGGACAACAAGATCGTCGATGTCAACCTGAGCGGCGGCGGTACGCTGATTTCGAAGACCACGGTGGCGGACATGGTGACCATCGTCACCAGCAACGGCACCCTGACGCTCAATCTCGAGACCGGTGCCTACCAGTACACCGCGAAGCCGAACACCGGCGGCAATCACGACGCGTTCCTGTACACGATCCAGGACGCGATCGGCGGCGACCAGGACAGCGCCACTCTGAACATCGACATCGGCGAGCGCATCGTCATCGCCGAGGGTGCGGTCGACCCGAACGCGACCGGCAGCGAGATCTGCGACGTCATCACCGGCAACAGCCTAGCCAACGTGATCAACGGGTTGGGCGGCGACGACGTGATCTATGGCAAGGGCGGCAACGACACCCTCGACGGCGGGGACGGCAACGACCGCATCTTCGGCGGCAGCGGCAACGACCTGATGACCGGTGGCGCCGGCAGCGACGTGTTCGGCTTCACGCTCGGCGATCAGGGCGAGTACGCGATCACCACCAAGACCTACTCGTTCCAGGACGTGACCAAGGCCAACAACATCGCCAACGCTTACGAGTTCGAGGTCGCGCAGGCTGGTGACGGCAGCCTGACCGCCGTCGCAGGACCAGGGGCGAGCGGTCTGGACCTGCGGGAAGCCTCGGACTTCCAGTACAGCCAGATGTTTGGCGATGATCAGGCATACTGGACCACCACGAACGCCAGTTCGAGCCGGCACGTCGTGTTCTGGGCCCAGTTCGAACTTACCGAGAACCCGTCGGACATCAATCAGATTGCTCTGTCGGTCAATGCCAGGCAGGCTGGCAATCCAGGCGGATCAGAAGATGCGCAGTTCGGTGTGTGGAATTACAGCACCAACTCCTGGGAAGTGCTGGACCTCGACGACGCCGACGGCAGCGACAACACATTCAACGGCACGCTGACCAGCAACATAGCAAACTACCTCGATGGCGCTGGCAAGATCACCTTGGCGTTGTACAACGAGGACGAGACGAACGGCTGGCTGATCGACGACGTGCGCGTCACGGTGACGTCGAATGGGGCGCCGACGGTGACGGACACCGTCACCGACTTCACCGCCGGGCTTGGCGGCGACGTGCTCGACTTCAACGACCTGCTGCCGAGCTCGGTGAACAACGCCACCAGCACGAACGTGCTCGACGACTACCTGCACTTCCAGACCGATGGGACCAACACCACCATTCTGATCGATCACGACGGCGGCGCCTCGTTCCAGCCGACCATGCAGGTGGTGCTCCAGGGGGTCGACCTGGTGACCGGTGCCGGCTCGGATGCCGACATCATCCAGACCCTGATCAGCCAGGGAAACCTCGCGGTCTGATCCCGCGGCGGGCCGGCACGGCCCCCGGTTCGACAGTCGAGAAGGCGGGGCTCCGGCCCCGCCTTCGCGATTCCGGGCCCGCCCGGCTCCTGTGACCGGGATCACCCGACAGCAGCAAGGGGCTTTCCCTGGGAAAATTTCGGCCGCAGGATGTCGGCCCCGTTAACCAATCCCTAAAAATCCACTAAACATAATCGGCGCCTGTCGAATCACCCGCAGGGAAGGCACCTAATGGAAGCCGCGTTGGAGAAGGTCGAGCCGGCCGCCCCGCCTGCCGAGTACGCGGGGCCGGATCTGCGTGACGACCCTCTGCTGCTGACCCTGGTCATCCTTTCGCGCCTGTTCGGGTCGCCGAAATCGCCGACGGCGCTGGCCGCCGGGCTGCCGCTCAAGTCCGAAGGGATGACCCCGGAGCTGTTCCTGCGTGCCGCGGAGCGAATCGGCCTGTCAGCCAGCCTGATCAAACGGCGCCTGGACAAGGTCAGCCGGCTGTCCCTGCCGGCCGTGCTGCTGTTCAAGGATGGCGAGGCCTGCGTGCTGCTCGAGCTGTTGCCGGGCGGCCGCGCCGAGATCGCGACCCCGGACAATCTCGACGGCAGCCTGCAGATCGATCTCGCCGATATCGCCGACCGCTTCACCGGCACCCTGATCGCGGTGCGCCCCAAGATCCGGCTTGACGCCCGTTCGGCCGACCTGGCCCAGGCGGCGCCGCGGTCCTGGTTCTGGGGCACGGTGGTGAAATTCTCGCCGATCTACACCGAGGTGGTGCTGGCGGCCCTGCTGCTGAACCTGTTTGCGGTGACCAGCCCGATCTTCGTGATGACGGTCTATGACCGGGTCGTGCCGAACCGGGCGTTCGACACCCTGTGGGTCCTCGCGATCGGCGTCGCTATGGTCTACGGCTTCGATTTCCTGCTGCGGACACTGCGCGGCTATTTCATCGACCGCACCGGCAAGGCGCTCGACCGGCTCATCTCGTCGCGGATCTTCGAGCACATCATGTCGATCCGCATGGCGGCCGGCCCCAGCTCGTCGGGGGCCTTCGCGAACAACATCCGCGAGTTCGAGACCCTGCGCGACTTCTTCACCTCGGCCTCGCTGGCGGCGGTGGTCGACCTGCCGTTCCTGCTGCTGTTCCTCGCCGTCATCTGGTCGATCGGCGGCCCCGTCGCCATCGTGCCGATGGTGCTGGTGCCGCTGGTCCTCATCGTCAGCGCCTTCGTCCAGATCCCGATGCGCCGGGCGGTCGAGCGCAGCTATCGCGAGGCGGCGCAGAAGCACGCGACCCTGGTCGAGGCGATCAACGGCCTCGACTCGATCAAGGCGGCCTCGGCCGAGGGCCACATGCAGCGCGACTGGAACGGTTTCGTCGCCGCCGCATCGCAATCGGCCATGTCCTCGCGCTTGTGGTCGCAGATCTCGATCAACTTCACCATGCTGGCGTCGAACATGGCGACGGTCGGGGTGATCGTCTGGGGCGTCTACCGCACGGCGGAAGGCGACATGACCATGGGCGCCATGGTCGCCTGCTCGATGCTGACCGGCCGCGCCATGGCGCCGCTCGGGCAGATTTCGAGCCTGATCGTGCGCTTCCACCAGTCGCTGACCTCGCTCCGGGGCCTCAATCGGCTGATGGAGCTGCCGTCCGAGCGGCCGGCGGGCAAGGTCTTCCTGCGCCGCCCGACGGTGGAGGGGGCGATCGAGTTCCGCGACGTCGGGTTCGCCTATCCCGGGCAGCCGGGCAAGGCCCTCGACGGACTGTCCTTCCGGATCGCTCCGGGCGAGCGGGTCGGCATCGTCGGCCGCATCGGCTCGGGCAAGACCACCATCGAACGACTGGCCCTCGGCCTGTTCGAGCCGCAGAGCGGGGCGGTGCTGATCGACGGCACCGACATCCGCCAGCTCGATCCCGCGGACCTGCGGCGCAATGTCGGCTGCGTGCTGCAGGACGCCCATATCTTCTTCGGCTCGGTCAAGGACAACATCAGCTTGGGCGCGCCCTATGTCGACGAGGAATCGGTGCTGCGCGCAGCCTCGATCGGTGGCGTCGATCAGTTCGTCAAGGGGCACCCGCACGGCTTCGACATGCAGGTCGGCGAAGGCGGCCGCTACCTGTCGGGCGGACAGCGCCAGGCGATCGCGATCTCCCGGGCCATGCTGATGAACCCGCCGATCCTGCTGCTCGACGAGCCGACGGCCCACATGGACAACAGCACGGAGAATGCGTTCAAGGCGCGGCTGGCGGAAGCGTTGCCGGGCAAGACGCTGCTCCTGGTCACCCACCGCAATTCGATGCTGTCCCTGGTTGACCGGCTGATCGTCATCGACGGCGGCAAGATCATGGCCGACGGACCGAAATCGGTGGTTCTGGATGCGCTCATGAAGGGGCGGATCCGGGCCGCGGCGGACAAGTGAGCGGGGAACGCGGGTCATGAGCTCCACCGAGCGCGATCTCTGGGTCGATCCCGCCGACATCGACCGCGGCGGGTCTCGTGTTTTCGGCCACCTGCTGCTGCTTTCGGTGGCGGTGTTTTTCGTCAGCTTCATCGCCTGGGCGAACTGGGCCACGCTCGACGAGGTGACGCGCGGCGAGGGCCGGGTGATCCCATCGAGCAAGATCCAGGTGATCCAGAACCTCGAGGGCGGCATCGTCGCCGAGATTCTGGTGAAGGAGGGCACCGTCGTCGACAAGGGCCAGGTGCTGCTGCGGATCGAGAACACGATGGCCGAGGCGAACTACGGCGAGCTCCGGCAGCGATACCTGTCGGCGCTGGCGGCGATCGCCCGGCTGCAGGCCGAGCAGGCCGCCAAGGAGAGTACGCAGCCGGTATTTCCGGACGATCTGCTCAAGGAGGCACCGGACCTGGCGAGCGCCGAACTCAACCTGTTCAACGTGCGGCAGCAGCAGCTGCGCTCGCAGATCCAGATTCTCCAGGATCAGATCGAGCAGCGCCAGCAGGAGATGCAGGAGCTCGACAGCAAGCTGGCCGGGCTGCGCTCGGCCTACGACCTGGCCAGCCAGGAACTGAACATCACCCGGCCGCTTGCCGAGCAGGGCGTCGTGTCAAAGGTCGACATGCTGCGCCTCGAACGCGAGGTCCTCGACCTGAAATCCCAGATCAACGCCACCAATCTGGCCCGGCCGCGCGCCGAATCGGCGATGAACGAAGCCCAGCGCCGGGTCGATGAGCGGTTGGTCACCTTCCGCAGCGACGCGGCGACCGAGCTGTCCAAGCGCCAAGCCGAGCTGGCCGCGACCACCGAAGCGCTGACCGCGGACCGCGACCGGGTGCTGCGCACAGAGGTCCGCTCGCCAGTCCACGGTACGGTGAAGGAGATCAAGGTCCGCACTGTCGGCGGGGTGATCCAGCCGGGCCAGGACCTGATGGAGATCGTGCCGATCGAAGACACCCTGCTGGTCGAGGCCCAGGTCCGTCCGCAGGACATCGCCTTCCTGTATCCGAACCAGCAGGCGATCATCAAGATTACAGCCTATGACTTCAGCATCTACGGCGGCCTCGACGCCGTGGTCGAGCAGATCAGCGCCGATGCGATCGAGGACAAGGAAAAGGGCGAAAGCTTCTTCCGGGTATATCTCAGAACCGACAGAAATTTCCTGGGAACGTCAGAAGACCCCTTGCCGATCATCCCGGGCATGACCGCGTCGGTCGACGTTCTGACCGGCGAGAAGACCGTGCTCGACTATCTGATGAAGCCGATTCTGCGGGCGCGCAACAATGCGTTGCGCGAGCGCTAGGCGCAAAATCCTGATGCAAGACGGGATATTAGGTGGTAGAAGGGGCGTGTTAACGAATCCGCGCGATGGCGCGAGATGGCAGAGACGGCGCAAGGAGCGCAGGTGTGACAGGCGCCGGCTTGTTTGCTATGGTTGGTTAATTGGATCACGGTACTGACCAAGATGTTCAGTCTGTGAAAGTAGGGGGCAAGATGTCATCTAAGTTCTTTGTTGTGCTGGCGGCAGTCGGCACTCTCGCGACGGCTGGCGCGTCGTCTGTGTATGCGATGACGCTCCAGGAAGCTGTCAGTCTGGCGATCAGCACGAACCCCGAGGTGGGTGCGGTCGCCAATGATCGGTTGGCGGTGGACGAGGAGCTGCGGCAGGGCCGTGCCCTGTACTACCCGCAGGTCGATCTGCGTGCCGAGACCGGGCCGGAATTCTCGGAGAACGCAACCGTCGATGCGCAGGGGCATGACGACGGCAAGTGGCGGCACCGCTCCCAGGCCAGTCTGACGCTGAGCCAGTTGCTGTTCGACGGCTTCTTCGCGGACAGCGAGGTCGAGCGTCAGCAGGCGCGTGTCAAGTCGGCGGCCTATCGAGTCGGCGAGACGGCGGAATTCACCGGCCTCGACGCCGTCGAGGCCTATCTCGAGGTGCTCCGTCACCGCGAGCGGGTGCAGATCGCCGAAGACAATGTGGCGGTCCATCGCGACACGCTCGGCAAGGTGCAGCAGCGCGCGCAGGCCGGCGGCGGCAACATTGCCGACGTCCGCCAGACTGAGGCGCGGCTGTCTTCTGCCGAGTCGGCGCTGGTGCAGTCGCGTGGCGATCTGCGGGACTCCGAAGCGCTGTTCGAGCGGGTCGTGGGGCAGAAGCCCGACAGTCTCGATGCGCCGACCATCCCGGTCGACGTGCTGCCGCCCGATGTCGACCAGGCGGTCGCGATCTCGGTCGAGAACAGCCCGACCGTGCAGTTCGCCCGCGCCGACATCGAAACCGCGCAGGCCGACGTAAAGCAGCAGGAAGCCAGCCTGTACCCCGATCTGCGTCTCGAAGTCGGCGGCTCGGTAGCCGACAATCTCGATGGCCGCACCGACACCGAGCACGACGCCTCGGCCCTGCTGGTGCTGCGCTGGAACCTCTATCGCGGCGGTGCCGACGATGCCCGTATCCGCGAGTTCAAGCATCGGCTGGCGGAAGCGACGGACCTGCTGCGGATCAACGAGCGGCGGGTGTCCGAGGACGCGCGGGTGTCCTGGAATGCCATCGAGGTTTCCGGGCAGAACGTCCAGATCCTGTCGCAGAACGTCGAGGCCAACCAGCGGACCCGCGACGTCTACGCCCAGCAGTTCGACATCGGCCAGCGCGGCCTGCTCGATTTGCTCGACGCCGACAACGAGTTGTACCTGTCCCGCGACAACCTGATCACCGCGCGCTATGCCGAGGTGTTCGCCACCTACCGCCTGCTGGCGACCATGGGGTCGCTGGTGGAGACCGTGGGTGCGCCGCAGCCCGCGGCGGCGATGTTGACCGAGAACTGAGACCGGCCTGCCGGTCGGGCTCGTGCGCCCGGCAACGACTAGGAAAGCCTCTCGGAAGTCGTTTCCGGGAGGCTTTTCGTTTTCGGCGGAAGGGTCGCGAGGGCAGGCGTCGCATCGCGGCGGGACGCTTCCAACCACCCGATTGCCGTAATACGTGCTTAATGAATTGAGTCGAGGATCGGCGGCGAACGCTGCCGGGACTCAGGCGATGATGGAGGCCCGGACCGGAATCGAACCGATGTACGGGGATTTGCAGTCCCCTGCATGACCACTCTGCCACCGGGCCGGCAGCGGCGTTGCCGGAGAACGGCCATGCCGTCCGGACGCTGAGCCCGCAGGGTATAGGCCGGGCCTGTCGGAGGGTCAAGCCTGCCCCGGCGCGCCGCGCTCGGGCCGGCCGGGACGGACGGCCGCATTGTCATGGTGCGGCGCGGCAAGTATAAGACTCGCGGGCCGTCGCGCACTGACGGCGGGTCGAGGATCGCAACCCAACGCTAGGATCTCCCATGAACTTTGCTGCGGCCCGGCACAACATGGTGGAGAGCCAGCTGCGCCCGAACCGGGTCACCGACGCGGATCTGCTGGCGGCGTTCGGGGCGGTGCCGCGCGAGATGTTCGTGCCCGATGCGCTGCGCAGCGTGGCCTATGTCGACGACGACATCGAGATCGCCGCCGATCGCTGGCTGATGGAACCCATGGTGCTCGGACGGCTGCTCCAGGCGGCCGAGCCGCGGCACGAGGACATCGCCCTGGTGATCGGTGCCGGTACCGGCTACTCCTGCTCGGTGCTGGCGCGGCTGGTGAATACCGTGGTCGCGCTCGAAGTGGACCGGTCGCTGGCGGCGGCGGCGGGCCGGATCCTCGGCGAATTGTCGATCGACAACGTGGTGGTGCTCGAAGGCCGGCTTGCGGAGGGCCATCCGCACCAGGCGCCGTATGACCTGATCTTGATCGACGGCGCGGTTCAGGGGGTTCCGGAGGCGATCGAGCGTCAGCTCGCCGAGGGCGGCCGGCTGGTGAGCGTGGTGCGCGCCGGGCCGGTGGGCCACGCGACCCTGGCGACCCGGAATGGTGGCGTGGTGTCGCGTCGGGTGCTGTTCGATGCCGCGGTTTCGATGCTGCCGGGTTTCGCCCGGGAGCCTGGCTTCGTGTTCTGAGGATGTGCCGATGAAAGCCGCTTGGTCCCGGAAGTCGCATTGGTCGCCGATCCAACCCTGCCTGGCTGCGCTGGTGGCGGTCGCACTGGGCGTCGCAGCGCCGGCATCGGCCGAGACACTCGATGAGGCGCTGACCGCGCTGTACGGCAACAACCCGACGTTGCAGGCGGCGCGGGCTGAGCTCCGGGCCACCGACGAACTGGTCCCTCAGGCTTTGTCCGGCTGGCGGCCCACGGTGGCGATCAACGGCCAGCTTGGCGAACAATGGGAAGACTCGAACATATCCGGCGACGAGACGAGTACGCCCCGTTCCGCCGATCTCAGCGTCAGCCAGCCGCTGTATCGCGGCGGACGCACCGTGTCCGGGACCCGGCAGGCCGAGTACCTGGTGCGGGCCCAGCGCGAGCGGCTGCTCGGCATCGAGCAGGATGCGCTGCTCCAGGGTGTCAGCGCGTACATGGACGTGCTGCGCGACGAAGCGGTGCTGGAGCTCAACAAGGGCAACGAGCAGGTGCTGCAGCGCCAGCTCGAGGCGGCGCAGGATCGCTTCTCGGTCGGCGAAATCACCCGCACCGACGTGGCCCAGGCTGAATCCCGCCTCGCCGGCGCCACCGCACAGCGGATCGCGGCCGAGGGCCAGCTGATCTCGTCGCGGGCGGTCTATCTGCAGGTGATCGGCCAGATGCCGGGAACATTGGTCGAGCCCGAGCCGGCAGGTGGCCTCCCGGCCAACCAGGACGAGACCGTGGCCGGCTCGTCCTCGACCCCGAACGTGCGGGCGGCGGAGTACGCCGAGCAGGCGGCGCGCGAGGGGGTCGACGTGGTGTATGGCGAGCTGCTGCCGACGCTCAGCCTGCAGGGCAGCCTGACCACCGCCGAGGATGTCAGCAGCAAGAACGTGCGGACCGATTCGGCGGCGATCATCGCGCAGCTCACGATCCCGCTCTATCAGGCCGGTGGGGTCGACTCCCGGGTCCGCGAGGCCAAGCAGCGGGTCGGGCAGCGCCGCCAGGACATCGAGACCCAGCGCCGGGCCGCCGCCCAGACCGCGACCACGGCATGGCGCGCGCTGGAGACGGCGCGGGCGCAGATCCAGTCCTTCGAGGCCCAGGTCCGCGCCGGCGAAATCGCCCTCGAGGGCGTCCAGCAGGAGGCCGCGGTCGGGTCGCGCACCGTGCTCGACATCCTCGATGCCGAGCAGGAGCTGCTCGATGCCCGGGTCAGCCTGGTTCGCGCGAACCGCGACGAGGTGGTCGCCAGCTACCAGGTGGTTTCCGCCGTCGGTCGGTTGACGGCGCTCGATCTCGGCCTGCCGGTCGAGGTCTACGACGTCGAGCGGTACTACAAGGCGGTGCGCGACAAGTGGTGGGGCATCGGTCCGGCCATCGACTAGGGAAGATTCCCGGCCCTGGCCGCCCGTCCCGGGGGCCGAGGTAAACCGACCCCGGCGCATCGCCGAACGGGTGACAGCATCACTTCAACTGTTTATGGTATCGACGATTTTCCGCGGTAGCGGACCGGCGAAGCAGCAGTCGAGTCGATGAGCGAAGCGCGCGGACAGCCTGAGCCATCGATGGAGGAAATCCTTGCCTCCATCCGGCGCATCATTTCGGAGGACGGCACGCCGCAGAAGCCCGGGGACGGCGCCGAGCCAGCCCCGGCTGAGTCGGGCGCGCCGGCGCCTTCTGCTGCCGAGCCGCCGCAGCAGGCCGAGGCGGCTCCCGCACCGGATGCGCCCAAGGCGACCGCTCCGGCCGCTGCGGCACCGGCAGCCGCCCCCGCGGCGGAACCCCCGGCGACGGCACAGCCTGCCGCACCGCCGGCAGCTCCGGCCGGGGATCCCGACGACGCGCTGCTGCTGACCGAGATGGTGGCCGAGGACGGCAGCGTGGTCAGTCTGGCAGGCCAGGCGGCGCAGACCGTGGTCGAGCTGCCGATCGAGACGGCAATCGAGCCGGCGCTTCCGGAGCCGCCGGCGCCTCAGCCAGAGCCCGAGCCGGTAGCCGAGGCAGAACCACAGCCCGAGCCGGTTGCCGAGGCTGAACCGGCGCCCGAGCCGGTTGCCGAAGCTGAACCGGAGCCCGAGCCCGAGCCCGAGCCCGAGCCCGAGCCCGAGCCTCAACCGGCCGCTGAGTTGGAAACCGCGTCGGAGCCAGAGCCGGAACCGGAACTCATTATCGAGCTGGAAGAGCAGGACGAGGAGGAGCCCGCGATGCCGGATGCGGCGCGGCTTCCCGAAAAGGGCGAGCCCCAGCCCGAGCGGCTGGTATCCGAAGCCACCTTTGCAGCCTCCACGGCGGCGCTGTCGCAACTCTCGCGCAGCGTCCGCCACGATAAGGACTTCCCGCTCGGCGGCGGCCGCATGGTGGAGGATCTCGTGCGCGAGGCGCTCGAGCCGATGCTGAAAGACTGGCTCGACGCCAATCTCGCCGCTATCGTCGAACGGCTGGTCCGCCAGGAGATCGAGCGCATGGTACGGCGCGCCGAAGAGGAATCCTGACCGCCCTCCCGCGCGCGCCGCGGGCTGGCACGTCGTTCTGCCAGGCGACGCGCTAGACCCTTTCAACCGTTTCATCGAGGGAAGGTTCAGCGATGCTGGACAAGACCTTTCGGCCCGACGAGGTCGAGGCCAAGCACTACGCTGCGTGGGAAGAGGCCGGCGCTTTCGCCGCCGGCGCCCAGACCAGCGCGCGGCCCTATACCATCATGATGCCGCCGCCCAACGTGACCGGCAGCCTGCACATGGGGCATGCGCTGACCTTCACGCTGCAGGACGTGCTGATCCGCTATCACCGCATGCGCGGTCGCGACGCGCTATGGCAGCCGGGCACCGACCATGCCGGCATCGCCACCCAGATGGTGGTGGAGCGCCAGCTCGAAGCCATGGGCCAGAACCGGCACCAGCTCGGCCGCGCCGACTTCATCAGGAAGGTCTGGGAATGGAAGGCGGAGTCGGGTGGCGCCATCATCAGCCAGCTGCGCCGGCTCGGCGCCTCGCCCGACTGGCCGCGCGAGCGCTTCACCATGGACGAAGGCCTGAGCACCGCCGTGCGCAAGGTGTTCGTCCAGCTCCATCGCGAAGGCCTGATCTACCGCGACAAGCGACTGGTGAACTGGGATCCCAAGCTGCACACCGCGATCTCCGATCTCGAGGTCGAGCCGCGCGAGGTAAGGGGCCAGCTCTGGCATTTCCGCTATCCGATCGAGGGCCAGCCAGGGCGCTTCATCGTGGTGGCGACCACCCGGCCCGAGACCATGCTGGGCGATACCGCCGTGGCCGTGCATCCCGACGACGAGCGCTACCAGGATCTGGTCGGGTGCCATGTGATGCTGCCGCTGGTCGGACGGCGGATTCCCATCGTCGCCGATCTGCACGCCGATCCCGAGACCGGCAGCGGCGCGGTCAAGATCACGCCGGCGCACGACTTCAACGACTTCGAAGTCGGCCGCCGTCACAAGCTCGAGATGATCAACATCTTCGACGAGAACGCCCATCTCAACGACGACGTGCCCGAGGCCTATCGCGGGCTCGACCGCTTCAAGGCCCGCGCGGCGGTGGTTGCCGCGATGCAGGCGCTCGACCTGGTCGAGAAAATCGACGACCACACGCTGACACTGCCCTACGGCGACCGCTCGGGCGTGGTGATCGAACCCTGGCTCACCGACCAGTGGTATGTCGACGCCGCGACCCTGGCGAAGCCCGCCATCGAGGCGGTCGAGACCGGCAAGACGGTGTTCGTGCCGAAGCAGTGGGAGTCGACCTATTTCGACTGGATGCGCAACATCCAGCCCTGGTGCATCTCGCGCCAGATCTGGTGGGGTCACCAGGTGCCGGCCTGGTACGGCTCGGACGGCAAGGTGTTCGTCGCGGAGACCGAGGAGGAAGCCGCCACCGAGGCGGCGAGGCATTACGGCGTGGCGGTGCCGCTCAAGCGCGACGAAGACGTGCTCGACACCTGGTTCTCCTCCGCCCTGTGGCCGTTCTCGACCCTCGGCTGGCCGGAGCGGACGCCGGAGCTCGAGCGCTACTATCCCGGCGACGTGCTGGTCACCGGCTTCGACATCATCTTCTTCTGGGTCGCCCGCATGATGATGATGGGCCTGCATTTCATGGGCGACGTGCCGTTTCGCACCGTCTACATCCACGCGCTGGTGCGCGACGAGCTCGGTCAGAAGATGTCGAAGTCCAAGGGCAACATCATCGATCCCCTGGAGCTCATCGGGAAATACGGCTGCGACGCGCTGCGCTTCACGCTCTGCGCACTGGCGGCACCGGGCCGCGACGTCAAGCTGGCGGAATCCCGGGTCGAGGGCTACCGCAACTTCGCCACCAAGCTATGGAACGCCACCCGCTTCTGCCAGATGAACGGCTGCGCGCTGGATCCCAAGTTCGACCCGCTGCTGTGTCAGCAGAAGGTCAACCGCTGGATCATCAGCCGGCTGGCGCAGACCGCCCGCAGCATCGAGGCGGCGATGGCGGACTACCGCTTCAATGAGGCGGCCAATGCCATCTACCATTTCCTGTGGGGCGAGTTCTGCGACTGGTACCTGGAGTTCACCAAGCCGGTCCTGGCCGGCGACGATGCCGCGGCGGCGCGCGAGACCCGGGCCGCCACCGCCTGGGTGCTCGATCAGGTGCTGCATCTGCTGCACCCGTTCATGCCGTTCCTGACCGAGGAGCTGTGGCAGCAGACCGGCGGCCCGGCTGTGGCGCGGGCCAAGCTGCTGATGCTCGACGACTGGCCGAGCTACTACGAGGGCCTGATCGACGAGACGGCGATCGCGGAATTTACTTGGGTGACGGAGCTAGTTACGGCCCAAAGGTCCCTAAAATCCGAGAACAATGTTCCAAGCCGCCAAGACACACCGTATGTGGTGGTTCCGGAGAATGAGAAAGTTGAAGGCTGGCTCACCAGCAACGCCGCCATAATCTCCGCAACAGCTCACGGCACTGTGTCCGTAGCGAAATGGCTACCAACAGAACTCTCGGCTCAGGCAGTTATTCGCGGAGCCCAGATATCAATGCCGCTCGCTGGGGTGATCGACGTCGCCCAGGAGGAGGCCCGCCTTTCCAAGGAGCTGGACAAGGCCACTTCCGAAGTCACGAAGATCGAGAAGAAGCTCGGCAACGCCCAGTTCATCGCCAAGGCGCCGCCCGAAGTGGTGGAGGAACAGCGCCAGCGCTTGGCCGACGCGACCCAGGCCCGCGACAAGCTCGCCGGTGCGCTGGAGCGGCTCGCCGCACTCTGATACGGCTGGTGGCCAGGCCGCAGCAGGAACCTTGCCCAATCAAGAGTAGGATCTCTCGATGTCGGTTGAGAATGTCCAGACGCTGATCGTGGGTGGCGGTCAGGCCGGGTTGGAGATGAGCGAGCAGCTCAGCAAGCGCGGCCTGTCCCACCTCGTCGTGGAACGGCATCGGATTGCCGAGCGCTGGCGCTCGGAAAGGTGGGACGGCCTGCACGCCAACGGTCCCGCTTGGCATGACAGGTTGCCGGCCATGCCGATCGCCGGCGTAGATCCCGACGGCTTCGCGACCCGCAACCAGATGGTGGAGTATTTCGTCTCCTATGCCGAACGGATCGCCGCGCCAGTCCGCTGCGGCGTCACGGTGACGGCACTCCACAAGAAGGCCGACGGGACCGGCTTTCGCGCCGAAACCTCGGGGGGCGCGATCGAAGCCACCAACGTGGTCGCGGCCACCGGACCGTTTCAACGCCCGATCATCCCCGCCGTCGTCCCGCCGGAAGCCGGGATTGCGCAGATGCATTCCAACGCGTACCGCCATCCCGGCCAGCTGCCGGAGGGCGCGGTGCTGGTGGTCGGGGCCGGCTCGTCCGGCGCCCAGATCGCCGACGAGCTTTCGCGCGCGGGCCGGCGCGTCTATCTGTCCGTCGGCCGCCATGAGCGGCCTCCCAGACGATATCGTGGGCGTGACTTCTGCTGGTGGCTGGGTGTCCTCGGCCGGTGGGAAGCGACGGCCCGCGATCCGTCCGAGAAGCATGTGACGATCGCGGTCAGCGGCGCCTATGGCGGCCGCACGATCGACTTTCGGCGTCTCGCGGCCGGCGGCGTGATGCTGTTGGGCAGGGCGGGGACTTTCGGAGATGGCGTGATGCGCTTCTCGCTCGACCTTGCGAGCAATATCGCGCAAGGCGATGCCTCATACCTGTCCTTTCTCGACGCGGCCGACGCCTATGCCGCCCGGGAGGGTCTCGACCTGCCCGAAGAGCCGGCGGCGCGAACGGCCGAACCGGAATCGAATTGCATCACCGACCCCATCTTGGAGTTGAACCTCCGCGAGGCAGGCGTAACCGCGATCGTCTGGGCAACGGGATTTGACCTCGATTTCGGCTGGCTGAAGGTCGACGCATTCGACGACCACGGAATGCCGGTGCATCGGCGCGGCGTAGCCGAGGTGCCCGGGGTCTACTTCCTGGGGCTGAGCTGGCTGTCCCGACGGGCGTCGGCCTTCATCTTCGGGGTCGAGCATGACGCGGCGCACCTGGCGGAGCATATCGCCGCCCGCATGTAGCGGGCCGGCCGCGAACCCGCTGGCTGCTGGCTCCACTCCCGCTTCCGGCACCGTCCGGAACAGGAACCGCCCGGGGCTGGGGGCGCCAATCGGTGAACCCCCGCCGAATCCTGCGCCCCTTTACGCGGGACGCCCGGCAGGCCGATAATCGGCCCATGTCGGGCTTGGTTTCTCGACGGGACGCTTGGACGACGGCACTTTCGGCTGTCGTTCTGGTTGGCTTCTTGGCCAGCGCCGGCAGCAGCGCGGCGGCAAGTTTCACTGTCGGCGGCCTCAGTTTCAGCGACGAGCTCGGCGGCTTCAGCATCCTCGATGTCTCCGGTGCGGGCACCCTCGACGATCCCTTCGTGGTGGTCGAGGAGGTGACCGGCCAGGCGGCCGCCATCCTGGTGATCCGCGGCCTGTCCACCAGCTACGGCAACCGCATCGGCAGCCACCATACCGCCGGCTTCGCCTTGACCAAGATCGTGATCAACCGCACCGCCACCGCGTGGTCGCGTTATGAGCTCGAGCTGCGCGAAGTGGTCGAGGCCCACAGCCCCTATGGCGACGGGCTGTCCTTCGGCCAGGGCGGGCAGGCCGGACGGCCGTTCCTCGCCACCGGGTTCTCGGGCAATCAGGAGATCGACGAGCCCTATGATTCCGTTGTATTCGGCGGCGGGCTGATCCGGCCAGGCGAGGCGGCGACCATGGTGGTCGTCGTCACCGACTCCACGCCGACCTCGCCGATCTACGTGGTGCAGCAGCCGATGCAGGAAATGGCGGCCCGGCCGCTCGCCGGACCGCAGCTTGCCGCGCGTCGCTGAGTCATGATCGCCGCGCTGACGTTGCTCTTGTCCTGCCAGCTGGCGGGCGAGACGGCGGTTCGCCTGAGCCAGCTTCCGGTGCCCGGGCCGGTGCTGGGGCTGGTGCTGCTGTTCGCCATCCTGGCGATGCGCGGCAAGCCGCCGGTCGCGCTGCGCGACACCGGCCAGGGGCTGCTCTCCCATCTGTCGCTGCTGTTCGTGCCGGCCGGGGTGGGGGTGATCGCCCATGCCGACCGCCTGCGCGCCGACTGGCTGCCGCTGCTGGTGGCGGTGCTGGCCAGCACCGCGCTCACCATCGTCGTCACTGCCGTAGTGTTTCGCCTGGTCTGGCGCCTGACCGCATCCACCGTGGACGCGCGCGACGAGGACGGCGCGGCGTGATCGGCAGCGCCGGCAGCATCTGGGTCTATCTGAGCGCCAGCCCGCTGCTCTGGCTGACGGTGACCCTGGTCGCCTATCTCATCGGCTTCGGCGTGTATCAGCGCCTGGGGCAGAACCCGCTGGCCAACCCGGTCGCCATCGCCGTCGCCCTGCTGATCGGCCTGCTGCTGGCGACCGGGACCGACTACGCGACCTATTTCGACGGCGCCCAGTTCGTGCATTTCCTTCTGGGCCCGGCCACGGTCGCCCTGGCGGTGCCGCTGTTCCAGAACTTCGCCAAGGTGCGCCGCGCGCTCATCGCCCTGCTGGCCGCGCTGTTCGCCGGATCGGTCACTGCCATCGTCTCGGTGGTGGGGGTGGCCTGGCTGCTCGGCGCCGATCATCAGACGCTGCTCTCGCTCGCGCCGAAATCGGTCACCATGCCGATCGCCATGGGTATCGCCGGGGAGATCGGCGGGCTGCCGTCCCTGACCGCCGTCGTGGTCATTTTTACCGGCGTGTCCGGCGCGATGATGGCGACGCCGCTGCTGAACCTGATCGGCATGCGGGACTGGCGGGCGCGCGGCTTCGCGGTCGGCGTCGCCGCCCACGGCATCGGCACCGCGCGCGCCTTTCAGGTGAACGAGCTGGCCGGCACCTTCGCCGGCATCGCCATGGGGCTGAACGGCCTGGCGACGGCGCTGCTGGTGCCGCTGCTCGTGTCGCTGCTGTAAGCAAGCGGTGCGGCCGTTGTCACGGCGCAGCCTCCGGCTCTGTCAATGGTGAAGCGCGGCGATGGTCGCGATTCCGGCGATGATCAGGG
This sequence comes from uncultured Rhodospirillaceae bacterium, assembly GCA_964372215.1. Taxonomy (GTDB): domain Bacteria; phylum Pseudomonadota; class Alphaproteobacteria; order Dongiales; family Dongiaceae; genus DAIMFL01. Next base: position 39,717 of record CAYJQC010000014.1, on the reverse strand, counting down.
CGATCTGCAGGACAGCCGAGGCCAGGCCAACTTGACGATGCAGCATCGGCACCAGGTCGGCGATGGCGATGTAGATGAAGCTCGATGCCGAGATGGCCAGCACATAGGGTATGGCGTCGTAGGCTCCCGCGAGCCAGTAGAAGCCCAGCACGGCGCCAGGCAGGGTCGCCAGGGACGACAGCAAGTTCAAGACCAGGGCCCTGACCGGAGAATATCCGCTCTCCAGCAGGATCCCGAAGTCGCCGACCTCCTGGGGGATCTCATGGGCAATGACCGCAAGCGACGCGGCTATGCCCAGTGGAATTGATGTCAGAAAGGCGGCCGCGATAACGACGCCGTCGACCAGATTGTGGAAGGCGTCGCCGATGAGGATGAGGGCCCCGGCGCTAGTCTGGCCATCGCGCGCACCATCATGATGGCTATGACGCCAGATCAGCAGCTTCTCCAGCAGGAAGAAGCCGACGATCCCGGCCAGCACGACTTCCAGCATGTCTCTGACTGGGATCGATGCCGCGCCGCTCGGGATCATGCCGAGAAACGCCGCCCCCAGGAGCGTGCCGGTCGCAAAGCACAGTACGCCGGGCAACAGCGTCTTGCGGATACTGCCGGGGAAAGCCAGCAGCAGTGCTGCGCCGGCGACTGCCCCGACGCTACCGAGCGAGGCGAACAGGAGAACCCAAAGGAGCATCATGTGATACCGCTGGCATTGTCCGAGTCCGATGTATCGCAGCAGGCGCCACCGCGCGGCCGGAGCTGGGTGTCAGAAGAGGCGCCAATCCGCCGCTACACCTTGATCTATGTCATGGTGGAAATTGCATTGAATGCCTGAGAATTGTATTGCGCAACGAGGAGATGCAATTCATGTCTGAGCATGGCCATGCGGTGATCCGCGAAGCTGTCGGTGTGTTCGATGAGGCACCGGCCCTTGAGGCTGCGATCGACGAGCTTGAGAGCGCCGGCTTTGACCGCGCCGAGATCAGCCTGCTTGCCGGTGAGGGTGCCGTGTCGGAAAAGCTGGGTCACAAGTATCGCAAGATCGGTGAGCTGGCGGACGATCCGAAGACGCCACGTACAGCATTCGTGTCGACGGAGAGCATCGGCGACGCAGAGGGGGCGGTGATGGGTGCTCTGCTCTATGTCAGCGCAGTCGCGGCGGCGGGCGCTGTCGTCGCGTCGGGCGGCACACTCATTCCGGCGATTGCCGCGGCTGCCGTGGCCGGCGGCGGCGGGGCGGCGGCGGGTGGCATTTTTGCCCGCATGATCGGCAAGCATCATGCCGACTACCTGCAGAAGCAGCTCGACCGCGGTGGACTGCTGCTCTGGGTCCGCACACGCAATACCGACCACGAGGCGCGGGCCAGCAAGATTCTGCGCCGCCATTCCGCCCACGACGTGCATGTTCACGACCTGCCGGCGAGCTCTGGACAATCCGAGAGGCGCGGCGACATGACGGACGAAGCGACGAAGGCCAGGGTTGAGAAGGCACTTCTCGACCCATCCGCCGTTTTCCGCGAGCCGGAAGATGTGGTTGCCGCCGCCGAGATCTCCGTCGGGCAACGTATCGAGATCTTGCGCCGTTGGGCCTATGACGTACGCGAACAGGAAGTGGCGCAGGAGGAGAACATGCCGGGTTCTCCACGGTTTCCGCTGTCGCGGCTGCTGAAGGCCCTGCACGCGTTGGGGGCGGCACCGGACCTGGAGCATGCGCCGCCGACCAAGCAGGGTGGCTAGGAGCATTGCCATGACGCCCCAGACCGTTGCGGCCCTGACGGAAGCACTGGAGGACGAGTACAAGGCGCGCGCCTTGTACCGGCAGGTGATCGAGGCATTCGGGCCGGTCCGGCCATTCGTAAATATCGTGGAATCCGAGAGCCGGCATGCGGCGGCGCTGCTGGCGCTGTTCGAGCGGTTCGGACTGACGCCGCCGGTGGACGACTGGGCCAATCGGGTCGCGGCCCCCGCGAGCGTGGCCGAGGCTTGCGGGATGGCGGTCGAAGCCGAAATCGAGAACGCCGAGATGTATGAGCGCCTCTTGGCTCAGGTGGACGAGCCGGATGTGCGCGACGTGTTGCGGCGTCTGCAGACCGCCTCGCGGGAGAACCACTTGCCGGCCTTCCGCCGCTGCCTGGAACGCGAGCGAAAGGGCGGCGGCGGGCCGGGCGCCTCAGATGGTCAGGGCCGAGTACGTCGCCGCCACAGGGGCGGCCAGGACTAGATGATCTCATCGAGTGCCGCGATGGCGTTCGAGACCTCGTCCGCCGTGTTGTAGTGGGCGAGGCCGAAGCGGACCACGCCGTCGCGGCCGTCCTTCAGCAGCCCCAAGGCCTCGACGCAGCGTTTGGCGTAGAAGTCGCCCCAGCCGACGGCGATGCGGCGCTGCTCGAGCGCAGTCGCGATCTCCTCCGACGAGCGACCGGCGACGGCGAACGAGACGGTGGGCGCGCGCCATCCATCGGCTGCCGTGGCGCGGCCGATCAGCCGCACGCCGGGGCGGTCCCGCAGGAAGGCGAGCAGGGGTTCCACGATCGCCGTCTCGTGCGCCGCCATCAGCCCGTAGACCGCCCTGGCGCGGGCGCCGAAGCTGTTGGCCGGGGACTTCACATGATGGGTGTAGAGCGCATCGAAGTAGTCGGCGACCCCGACCAGCGAGGCGGTCAGCTCGTGATTGACCCCGCCCGGCAAAAGCTTCAGCGGGATCTCGTCCTCGCCGATGAAGAAGTGGTTCTGGCTGCGCGCCTTCAGCAGATGCTCGCGCTTGCCGTACAGCAGCCCCTGATGGGGTCCGAACACCTTGTAGATGCTGAAGGCGTAGAAATCGACATCGAGCGCCTTCACGTCGACGGCGTGGTGCGGTGCGTGGGCGACGCCGTCGACGCAGGCCATGGCGCCGGCGGCGTGGATCTTGCCGACCAGCCGGGCCACGTCGTTGATCCAGCCGACCACGTTCGAGCAGTGGCTGAAGCAGACCAGCCGGGTGCGGTCGGTGAGCAGGGCGTCGAGCCCGGCCTCCGGCAGCTCGCCGGTGACCGGATCGATCTGCCATTCCCTGATGACGATCCCGAACTCGGCGAGGCGGCGCCAGGCGCCGTTATTGGCCTCGTGGTCCAGGTTGGTGACGATGACCTCGTCGCCGGCCTTGAACAGCGGGCGCAGGGCCTGGGCCAGCAGGTAGATGTTGAGGGTGGTCGAGGGCCCGACGATCAGCTCGTCCGGCTCGGCGTTGATCAGTTCGGCCATCAGCCGGCGCCCGGTCTTGATCCGCTCGGCTGCGTCCGCCGAGGGGCCGAAGCTCCAGGCCGGCTGGACCTGGGTCTCCTCCATGTAGGCACGCAGGCGCTCGACCACGCTGTGCGGCACATAGGTGCCGCCAGCGTTCTCGAAGAAGCTCCAGCCATTGGCGAGCGGGCCGAACTGGCGGCGGACGAAATCGAGGTCGAGGTCGACGGCCGAACGGGCAGGGCTGGTCAAGATGGCTCTCCGGGAACGCGGCGGGCTGGTGCGCTGGCGACCCTATTGGCCGGCCCCGGGGCGGTCAAGCCGGGGTTCCGGGCCGGCCGGCCCGGCCTCCGTCCCATGCATGCGACGCAGGGCCCCATGCCCGATTCGGGGCTGGAGGACCCCGACAGCGGCCGGTATTCTTCGGCGCATCAACGAGCTAGCGCCAACAACTCGATGGGGGAGGGCCGTCAGGCCGCGCCATGACCGCACAGCACAAGTTCGACAAGTCCAAGCTGCCGAGCCGGCATGTTTCGGTGGGGGCGCAGAGCGCGCCGCACCGCTCGTACTACTACGCCATGGGCATGACCGCCGAGGAGATCGGCCAGCCCTTCGTCGGCGTCGTGACGACTTGGAACGAGGCGGCACCCTGCAACATCTCGCTGTCGCGCCAAGCCCAGTCGGTGAAGCGGGGGGTGAAGGCGGCCGGCGGCACGCCGCGCGAATTCACCACCATCACGGTGACCGACGGAATCGCCATGGGTCATGCCGGCATGAAGTCGTCGCTGGTCAGCCGCGAGGTGATCGCCGATTCCACCGAGCTCACCGTGCGCGGCCATTGCTACGACGCGATCGTCGGACTGGCCGGCTGCGACAAGTCGCTGCCCGGCCTGATGATGGCCATGGTGCGGCTCAACGTGCCGTCGGTCTTCATGTATGGCGGCTCGATCCTGCCCGGCCGCTTCCGCGGCCACGACGTCACCGTGCAGGACGTGTTCGAGGCGGTCGGCACCCACGCCGCCGGCAAGATGTCGGACGCCGACCTGCACGAGCTGGAATGCGTGGCCTGCCCCTCGGCCGGATCCTGCGGGGGCCAGTTCACCGCCAACACCATGGCCTGCGTCTCCGAGGCGATGGGCCTGGCGCTGCCCGGCTCGGCCGGCGCGCCGGCGCCCTATGAATCGCGCGACGCCTATGCCGAGGCCTCGGGCGAGGCGGTGATGAGCCTGATCGAAAAGAACCTGCGGCCGCGCGACATCGTCACCCGGCGGGCGCTGGAGAACGCGGCCATGGTGGTGGCGGCGTCCGGCGGCTCGACCAATGCCGGGCTGCACCTGCCGGCGATCGCCCACGAGATCGGGATCGACTTCGACCTGCACGACGTCTGCGCCATCTTCAAGCGCACGCCGTACATCGCCGACCTGAAGCCGGGCGGGAAGTATGTCGCCAAGGACATGTACGAGATCGGCGGCGTGCCGGTGCTGATGAAGGCGCTGCTCGACGGCGGCTATCTGCACGGCGACTGCATGACCGTGACCGGCAAGACCATCGCCGAGAACCTCAGGGACGTGACCTTTCCGGTCGACCAGGACGTGATCCGGCCGACCACCAATCCGCTGTCGCCGACCGGCGGCGTGGTCGGCCTCAAGGGCAACCTGGCGCCCCAGGGGGCGATCGTGAAGGTCGCCGGCATGAAGAACCTGAAGTTCACCGGCAAGGCGCGCTGCTTCGATTGCGAGGAGGACGCCTTCAAGGCGGTCGAGCGCGAGGACTACCGCGAAGGCGAGGTGCTGGTGATCCGCTACGAGGGGCCGCGCGGCGGCCCCGGCATGCGCGAGATGCTGGCCACCACGGCGGCGATCTACGGCCAGGGCATGGGCGACAAGGTCGCGCTGATCACCGACGGCCGCTTCTCCGGCGCGACCCGCGGCTTCTGCGTCGGCCATGTCGGTCCGGAGGCGGCGGTGGGCGGCCCGATCGGCCTGTTGAAGGATGGCGACGTGATCCGGCTCGACGCCGAGAAGGGCACCCTCGACGTCGACCTCTCCGAGGCCGAGCTGGAGGCGCGGCGCAAGGCCTGGAAGCCGCGCCAGCACGACCACCAGTCGGGCACGTTGTGGCGCTACGGCCAGACCGTGGGCGACGCCGAGAAGGGCGCCGTCACCCATCCCGGCGGCAGGGCCGAGACCCACTGCTACGCCGACATCTGACGGGCGGGCGGGGCCAAGCGGGCGTTTCATGCAGCAGAACCGGCTCCTGGGCTTTCTGCTGCTGACGCTCGCCACCGCGTTCACCTCGACGGCGGGTGTGCTGCTACGCTGGCTTGACGAGCCGGCGGAGTGGCGCACCCTGTTCTATCGGGCGCTGTTCTTCGCCGCGACGCTGATCGTCTGGGTCGGCGTCGCCCGGCGCGGACGATTCGTCCAGGCGATGCGAACCGTCGGCGGCACCGGCCTGCTCTGCGCCCTGTTCTACACCATCTCCACGACCACCTTCGTCTTCGCCCTGTTCCACACGACTGTGGCGCGCACCGTCTTCATCAACGGGCTGACGCCGATTCTCACCGGCATCATTGCCTGGATCGTGCTGCGCGAACGGGTCTCGGCGGCGACCTGGATCGGTATCGCCGTCGCCTGCGTCGGCATCGCCATCATGACCGGGGGCGGGATCGTCGGCGGATCGCTCTACGGCGACTCCCTGGCGATGGTCTGCTCGCTCTCCGCCGCGACCATGTACACCCTGATCCGGCGCGGCCGCTCGATCGACATGCTGCCGGCGTTCATCGTCGCGTCGCTGATGACGGCGGCGCTGGCGGCACCCTGGATCGACGACTTCACGGCCTCGGCCCGCGACATGTGGATCTATGCCGCGCTCGGCTGCGTCCAGCTCGGCATCCAGTACGTGCTGCTGACCATGGGCGTGCGCCATCTGCCGGCGGCCGAGGCGGCGCTCACCACCCGCCTGACCCTGGTGCTGGCGCCGCTGTTCGCTTGGCTCGGCGCCGGCGAGGTGCCGACCGGCGCGACCCTCGCCGGCGGCGCCGTCATCGTCGTCGCGATACTGATGCACGGGGGCTGGACCTTGCACGGGCAGACCCGGAGGGCCAAATTGCCGGCCGTGGCTACAGGAGACAGCACATGATCCGCGCGCCCCTGCTTTCCCGACTGCTGCTGCCGCTCGGGTTGCTGCTGTCGCTGGCCTCCTGCGGGGTGAACGCCATCCCGACCTACGAGGAGGCGGCGAAGGCGGCGTGGAGCCAGGTGCTGAACCAGTACCAGCGCCGCGCCGACCTGGTGCCGAACCTTGTCGAGACGGTGAAGGGCTACGCCAGCCACGAGCGGGAGACCCTGACCGAGATCGTCGACGCCCGCTCGCGAGTGGCGCAGATGCAGATTCCGCCGGACATCCTGACCAATCCGGATGCGTTCAAGGCGTTCCAGGACAACCAGTCGGCGCTCTCGGGCGCGCTGTCGCGCCTGCTGGTGGTGGTCGAGCGCTATCCCGACCTCAAGGCCAACCAGAACTTCCTGACCCTCCAGTCGCAGCTCGAAGGCACCGAGAATCGCATCTCGGTCGCCCGGCGCGATTTCATCGAGGCGGTCCGAGTCTACAACACCGAGCTCAGGACCATCCCGGGGCGCTGGTGGGCCTCGTTCCTCTATCCCGAGGCCAAGCCGATGGAGAGCTTCACGGTCGCCGACGACGTCATGCAGGCGCCCAAGGTCGACTTCAACGCCGGGTCCGGCAGCGGCTCATGACCCTGCTTCCGGCCGGGATACGACGGGACGGCTGGCGCGGCGCGCTGCTGCTGCTCCTGTTGGCGCTGGCCGCGCCGATGGCGCTGGCCGCGCCGGACTATCCCGCACTCAGCGGCCGCGTGGTCGACCAGGCCGGCCTGCTCGACGGCCAAAGCCAGTCTGCGCTCGACGCCGAGCTGGCCCAGCATGAGGCGAAGACCGGCGAGCAGGTGGTGGTGGTCACCGTCGACTCCCTGCAGGGCGAAAGCATCGAAGAGTACGGTGTCGGGCTGGGTCGTCACTGGGGTATCGGCACGTCGGGCGAGGACAATGGCGCCTTGCTGATCGTCGCGCCGAACGAGCGCGAGGTGCGGATCGAGGTCGGCTACGGCCTAGAGGGCAAGCTCACTGACGCGCTGATCGGCCAGATCGTGCAGAACGAGATCCTGCCGCGCTTCCGGGCCGACGACATGGCGGGCGGCATCGTCGCCGGCGCCGAGTCTGTCCTGGCGGTGCTCGAGGGCAGCTATGTGCCGGGTGAATGGAGCGTCGCGCCGGCGCCCGGCAATGGGCCGGAGCTGCCGGTTCCCGATTGGGCAATTCCGTTCCTGTTCTTCGGCGTCTGGCTGCTGTTCGTCCTGGTCATCCGCCGGCGTCGCCGGCGCGGATTGGGGATCGGCGGACCGATGATCGGCGGCGCGGGACTCGGTGGGCTGGGCGGCCGCAATCGCGGCGGCGCATCGCGCGGCGGCTTCTCGGGCCGCGGCGGCTCGTTCGGCGGCGGCGGCGCCACCGGCAGATGGTGATCCCGTGCTGATTTCCGCCGGCGACCGTCGGCGCATCGAAGCGGCGATCCGCGACGCCGAAACCCGCACGGTCGGCGAGCTGGTCACGGTGATATCCGGCATGGCCGACGACTATCTGCTGATCCCGGTGATCTACGCGATGGCGGCTACCCTGGGCCTGCCGGCGGCGCTCTGGCTCGGCGGCGTGCTCGACGGCTTCCTGCCGCTCTATCTCGTTCAGCTTGGCGCGCTCGCGCTGCTGATGCCGCTGTTCTGCTGGCGGCCGGTCATGATGCGCCTGGTGCCCGATACGACGCAGCAGGAATGTGCGGCGCGGCTGGCCCGCGCGCAGTTCTTCGCCCGCGGCCTGCACGAGACGCCGGAGCGCGGCGGCCTGTTGTTGTTCGTGTCCGAGGCCGAGCGCTATGTCGAGATCATCGCCGACCGCGGCATCCACGGGAAGGTGCCCGCCGGGGCATGGGACGGCATCGTCGCCGATTTCACGGCGAAGGTGCGCGCCGGTCAGGTCGCGGAAGGCTTCCTGGCAGCGGTCACGGCCTGCGGCGCGCTGCTGGCCGAGCACCTGCCGGCCGACCGAGAAAACCCCAACCGTCTGCCCGACGTGTTGATCGAGATCTGAACCCTTGCACAGGTAGAGCATGGCCCGTATCGCCGTCGGCGGCTTCCAGCACGAGACCAACACCTTCGCGCCAACCAAGGCGCGCTTCGAGCATTTCGAGGCTGCCGACGGCTGGCCGGCGCTGACCACCGGGCCGGAGCTGTTCGAGGCGGTGCAGGGCATCAACCTGCCCGCAGCGGGGTTCGTCGACGCGGCGAGGCGGGGCGGTCACGAGCTGGTGCCGCTGCTGTGGTGCTCGGCGACGCCACTCGCCCATGTCGAGCGCGCCGCCTATGAACGCATCGCCGCGATGATGCTGGACGAGCTGCGGCGAGCCGGGCCGCTCGACGCGGTCTATCTCGACCTGCACGGCGCCATGGTGACCGAGCATCTCGAGGACGGCGAGGGCGAGCTGTTGCGCCGGATCCGCGGCGTCGTCGGTCCCGACCTGCCGGTTGTCGTCAGCCTCGACCTGCACGCCAACATCACCGCCGCGATGGTCGAGCACGCCACCGCCCTCGAGGCCTTCCGCAGCTATCCCCACATCGACATGGCCGAGACCGGCGCGCGTGCCGCCGTACTGCTCGATCGCATCCTGCGCCAGGGCGCGCCGGCCAAGGCGCTCCGGAAGCCGCCGTTCCTGATCCCGCTGGTCTGGCAATGCACGATGATCGAGCCGGCGGCGACGATCTATCGCGAGCTGGCGGCGCTCGAGGGCGACGACGTGCTCAGCATGACCTTCACCCCGGGCTTTCCGCCGGCGGACATCGCCGAATGCGGACCGGCCGTCGTCGCCTATGCCCGGACGCAGGACGCCGCCGACCGCGCCGCCGACCGGCTCGCCGCGCTGGTGCTGGAAAGCGAGAGCGCCTTCGCCGGCCACATCTTCACGCCCGACGAGGCGGTGCGCCATGCCATCGCGGAATCCCGCCAGGGGCGGCAGCCGATCATCCTGGCCGATACCCAGGACAATCCCGGCGCCGGCACCAACTCCGACACCATGGGGCTGTTCGAGGCGCTGCTGCGGAACGGCGCCGAGGGCGCGGTCGAGGGCCTCATCTGCGACCCCGACGTCGCCGCGATCGCCCATCAGGCCGGCGAGGGCAGCGAGATCGCGGTCGAGCTCGGCGCGAAGTCCGGTCTCCCGGGCCACCGGCCGCTCGCCGCCAGCTTCAAGGTCGAGAAGCTCGGCAATGGCCGCTTCACCGCCACCGGGCCGTTTTATGCCGGCTCGCGCATGCAGCTCGGGCGTATGGCGCTCTTGTCGCTCAACGGCGTGCGCGCCGTGGTGTCGAGCCGCAAGCAGCAGGCGGCCGACCAGTCGATGTTCCGCCACCTCGGCATCGAGCCGCGCGTGCAGCCGATCCTGGCGCTCAAGAGCTCGGTCCATTTCCGCGCCGATTTCCAGCCGATCGCGGCCGAGATCCTGATCGTCGCGGCGCCCGGCGGCAACCCGGTCGATCATCTGGCGCTGCCCTATCGCCACCTGCGCAAGGGGGTACGGCTCATGCCGATGGGACCGGCGTTCGCGGGCGCCTGACCTCCGATCGGCGGACTATCCGCGATACGCCACCAGCACCGCGCCGAGCGCGATCAGCGCGACGCCGAGCCAGTTCGGCAGCGTCAGATGCTCGCCGAGGAAAATCACGCCGAACACCGCGACCATGACGACGCTCAGCTTGTCGATCGGTGCGACCCGCGCGGCGTCGCCGAGCTTGAGCGCGCGGAAATAGCACAGCCAGGAAGCGCCGGTGCCGAGTCCGGAGAGGACCAGGAACAGGTAGCTGTGCCCCGACACGGATGCGAGCGGCTGCCACTGCCCGGTACCGAACAGGATGGCGCCGATCGCCAGCAGGATGACGATGGTCCGGATGAAGGTGGCGAAGTCGGAGCCGACATCCTGCACGCCGATCTTGGCGAAGATCGCGGTGAGCGCGGCGAAGGCGGCGGACGACACCGCCCAGAACTGCCACGACATGAGTGCATTGCGGAACATGGCATCCTGTCTCCCGCTGCTGTCGCAGGCGCCGTGGGATCAGCCGGCGCTCGTTGTCACAGGTCCAGTTCGCACCAGACCGGGGTGTGGTCGGACGGTTTCTCGCGGCCGCGCGGGGTGCGGTCGATCCCGCTCGCCGCCAGGCGGTCCGCCGCCTGGGGCGACAGCAGCAGGTGGTCGATCCGCAGACCGTGGTTTTTCTGCCAGGCGCCGGCCTGATAGTCCCAGAAGCTGTATTGCTGCGGCTCGTGGTTGAGCGCGCGGAAGGCGTCGGTGAATCCGAGATTCATCAGGGCGCGGAAGCGCTGGCGGGTCTCCAGCCGGAACAGTGCATCTCCGGCCCAGCCGTCGGGATCGTAGACGTCCTCGGCGGCCGGGATCACGTTGTAGTCGCCGCCCAGCACCAGCGGTTCCTCCAGGGCCAGCAGCGCCTTGGCGTGGCGCCTCAGCCGGTCGATCCAGGCCAGCTTGTAGGGATACTTGTCGCTGTCGACGGGATTGCCGTTGGGCAGGTAGATCGAGGCGACCCGCAGCACCCTGTGCTGCCGGGCCGTGGCGTCGGGCAGCTCGATCACCGCCTCGATGTAACGAGCCTGCTCGTCGACGTCGTCGCCGGGCAGGCGCTCGCGCTCCACCGTCATCGGCAGGCGCGACAGCAGGGCGACGCCGTTATAGGTCTTCTGCCCGACCACGGCGACGTTGTAGCCGAGATCCTCCAGCTCCGAGCGCGGCAGGTTCTCGGCCTGGCATTTCAGTTCCTGCAGCAAGGCGATATCGGGCTTCGCCTCGCCCAGCCACTGGGTGACGTTGCCGATCCGGGCCTTGATGGAATTGACGTTCCAGGTGGCGATCTTGACCGCCATGTTGCTCCCCGTTCCTGGGCCCCGACTTCGCCCTTCGACAGGCTCGGGACGAGGACACAGAATCTACCGCCTCATGCCGAGCTTGTCGAAGCGTGAGGCCGGCGGAATGGAGTCAGACCGCGAAGGAGTTGCCGCAGCCGCACGACGATGCGGCATTCGGATTGCGGATCCGGAAGGCGGCGCCCGCCAGTTCGTCGACGAAATCGATCTCGGCGCCGGCCAGCAGGTCGATCGAGACGCTGTCGATCGCGACCCGCACGCCGTCGCGCTCGATCACCACGTCATCGTCCTGCAGGGTATCGTCGAGGGTGAAGCCGTACTGGAACCCCGAGCAGCCGCCGCCGGAGACGGCGACGCGCAGCACCATGCCCGCGCTGCCCTCGGCGGCGATGATTTCCGCCAAGCGCCGCGCGGCGCTCGCCGAAACGCTCACGCCCTTGGCGTCTACCGCGGCGGTCGGCCCCGAACCGGCGGTTGTGGACAGCGGGGTCTCTGCATCCATCTCAGGCTCCTTGGGAACCGCTTGAACAATCATTATAGCCGTTCCCGGGTTCTATGTAAGCATCGGCCCGAAAATGTCAAATCCGCCCGTGACTTGTCTCCCGGCCGGCCGGCCGGCGCGATTGCCTCGGCCGGGGCGCGCGGCTACTGTCCGGCAATGTCCCAGGAACCCGCGCCATTTGCCTGCCGGCCGGAGATCAGCCGCGGCCGGCTGATCGAGGAGCCGTCCAGCCCGACCCGCTCGGATTTCCAGCGCGACCGCGACCGGATCATCCATTCGGCGGCCTTCCGCCGCCTGAAGTACAAGACCCAGGTCTTCGTCTATCACGAGGGGGATCACTACCGGACCCGGCTGACCCACAGCCTGGAGGTGGCGCAGATCGCCCGTTCGGTCGGCCGGGTGCTGGCCCTCAACGAGGATCTGGCCGAGGCCATCGCGCTCGCCCACGACCTCGGGCACACTCCGTTCGGCCATGCCGGGGAGGACGCGCTCGACGCCTGCATGGCCGATCTGGGCGGCTTCGACCACAACGAGCAGACCTTCCGCATCGTCACCGCCCTGGAGCGGCGCTACGCCGCCTTCGATGGCCTCAACCTGACCTGGGAGGCGCTGGAAGGGGTGGTGAAGCACAACGGGCCGCTGACCGGCCCGGGCGCCGGGGCCAAGGCCAGGGCCAAGCCGGTGCCGCCCAGCATCGCCGGCTATTCGGCGGAATCCCGCGACCTGGAGCTCGACGGTTGGCCGAGCCTGGAGGCCCAGGTGGCGGCGCTCGCCGACGACATCGCCTACAACAACCACGACATCGACGACGGGCTCAGGGCCGGGCTGTTCGCGGTCGCGGACCTCGCGGAGGTTCCGCTGGTCGGCCCGGTCTTTGCCGAGGTCTCGGCACGTTTTCCCGGGCTCGAGACCCCGCGCCTGGTGCACGAGTCGATCCGCCGCTTGATTGACCGCATGGCGAGCGACCTGATAGAGGAGAGCCGCCGCCGGCTGGGCGAGTCGCAGCCGCGCGCGGTCGATGACGTGCGCCGGGCCGGCCGGCCGCTGATCGCCTTCTCGGCGGCGATGAGCGAGAACGATCGCGCGTTGAAGGGCTTCCTGTTCGAGCGGATGTACCGCCATTACAAGGTCAACCGGATGACCAGCAAGGCCCGGCGCGTGGTTCAGGAGCTGTTCGACCTCTATCTTGCCCAGCCGGACTGCCTGCCGGGCGAATGGCAGGCCCAGGCCCAGGGATCGGAGACTCCGGCGACGGCGCGCCTGGTGGCCGACTACATCGCCGGCATGACCGACCGTTTCGCGCTCGAGGAGCATCGGCGCCTGTTCGACGCCTACAGCCGACCCTGATGAACATCTTCAACAGTTTCCGGGACGACGTTCTGCGCCGGCTCGAGGCCATGGCGCAGGCGGGCGAGCTGCCGGCCGGGCTCGATACCGGGCGCGTCACGGTCGAGCCGCCGCGCGACCCCGCCCATGGCGATCTGTCGACCAATGCCGCGATGGTGCTGGCGAAGCCGGCCGGCATGGCGCCGCGGCAGCTCGCGGAAAAACTCTGCGCCCGCCTCGCCGGCCATGACGACGTGGTCGGCGCCGAGATCGCCGGGCCGGGCTTCATCAACCTGCGTCTCAGGGACGGCGTCTGGCAGGCGCGGATCGCGGACATCCTGCGCGCCGGCACCGATTACGGCTGCTCGACCGTGGGCGGCGGCAGGCGGGTCAATGTCGAGTATGTCTCGGCCAATCCGACCGGCCCGCTGCATGTTGCCCATGCCCGCGGCGCGGTGATCGGGGACGCCTTGGCGGCGCTGCTCGCCAAGGCGGGTTACGACGTGACGCGCGAGTACTACATCAACGACGCCGGGGCCCAGGTCGACGTGCTGGCCCGCTCGGCGTATCTGCGCTATCGCGAGGCCCTGGGCGAGCAGATCGGCACCATTCCGGAAGGGCTCTATCCCGGCGACTACCTGAAGGAAGCGGGGCAGGCGCTGGTTTCGCGCGACGGCAAGGCGTGGCTGGACAAGCCGGAGGCCGAATGGCTGGCGCCGGTGCGCGATTTCACGATCGAGCTGATGCTGGCGCGCATCCGCGCCGACCTCGACACGCTCGGCATCCATCAGGAGGTCTTCAGTTCCGAACGCCGCATGGTCGAGTCCGGCGGCGTGGAGGCGGCGCTGCGCACCCTGGAGGAGCGCGGCCTGATCTATACCGGGGTGCTCGAGCCGCCCAAGGGCAAGACCCCGGAGGACTGGGAGCCGCGCCCGCAAACGCTCTTTCGCGCCAGCGACTTCGGTGACGATGTTGACCGCCCGCTCAAGAAGTCGGACGGGAGCTGGACCTATTTCGCCGCCGACATCGCCTATCATTTCGACAAATTCCGCCGTGGCTTTCCCGTGATGATCGACATCTGGGGCGCCGACCACGGCGGCTACATCAAGCGGATGCAGGCGGCGGTGACCGCCATCACCGGCGGCGCGGGCACGCTCGACGTCAAGATCTGCCAGCTCGTCAAGCTGCTGCGCGACGGCGAGCCGGTGAAGATGTCCAAGCGGGCCGGGACCTTCGTGACGCTTACGGAAGTGGTGGACGAGGTCGGCAAGGATGTCGTGCGCTTCATCATGCTGACCCGCAAGAACGACGCGACCCTCGATTTCGACCTTGCCAAGGTTACCGAGCAGTCCCGCGACAACCCGGTTTTCTACGTGCAGTACGCCCATGCCCGCTGCTGCTCGGTGCTGCGCCATGCCGAGGCCGAGCTGAAGACTCTCGATCTCGCGGCTGCGGCCCTGGCCGACGCCCCGCTCGACCGCCTGTCGGACCCGGCGGAGCTGGCGCTGATTCGCCTGATGGCGAGTTTCCCCCGCCTGGTCGAGACCGCCGCCGAGGCGCATGAGCCGCACCGAATCGCCTTCTACCTGTATGATCTGGCGTCGGCGTTCCACGCGCTGTGGAACAAGGGCAGGGACGAGGCGAGCCTGCGCTTCCTGCTGCCGGGGGACCCGGCGCTGACGCGGGCGCGGCTCGCGCTGGTGAAGGCGGTGGCGACAGTGGTCGCCGCCGGCCTCGCCATCATGGGAGTGAAGCCGCTGGAGGAGATGCGCTGATGGCTTCCGATCAGATGTATCCGGGCCGACGCCAGCCCGAGCTTCCCGGCGCCGAGGAGGACGCGGACATTCCGCCGCCGCCGCACGGGCTGGAGCACGACCCCCTGGACGAGGAAACCCAGGTGCGGCTGCAGCGCATGACGCGGCGCAGCCGCACCCTGCCGACGCTGCTGGTGGTGGCCGCGCTCGGCGCCTTCGTGGCCATCGTCTGGTGGGCCTATCAGAACGCCTATAGGCCCGACGCACCCGGCGAGCTTCCGGTGGTCGAAGCCGAGTCGGGGGACGTCAAGGTGCGGCCGGAAAGCGAAGGCGGCCTCGACGTTCCGAACCAGGACAAGCTGATCTACGAGCAGCTCGGATCCGGCGAAGCGCCGGCCGAGGTCGAGCGCCTGATGCCGCCGCCCGAGGAACCGCTGGAGCCGCCGGCACCGCCGCCCGCCGAGACCGCCGCGCTGACGCCTCCGCCGCCGCCCCAGGAGATCGCGCCCTCGGCGGAGATCATGGCCGAGGCGCCCGCCGCCGAGGACCTGCCGGCGCCCCCCGATCTGGCGCCGGCGGCCGGCGGCCAGGCGTCCGAGACGCCGCCGATGCCCGCGCCGGAAGCGGCCCCCGCAACGGTGGCCGAGGCGGTGCCGCCGGCGCCCGAGCTTCCGGTGGTGCCCGCACCGGAACCGGCCCCGGCACCTGCAGCCGAGGCTCCTGCGGCAGAGCCGCCGGCCGAGGCCGCGACGGCGAGCGCACCCGAGGCGGCGCCGCAAGTGGCCATGGCGACCGGGTTCCGGATCCAGCTCGCCTCGGTCAAGAGCGAGGCCGACGCCGACAAGGAGTGGACCCGGCTCCGGAAGATTCATGGCGATCTGATCGGCGACCTGCAGCCGACGGTCCAGCGCGCCGATCTCGGCACCCAGGGCGTCTTCTACCGGATCCAGGGCGGGCCGCTGGCGAGCCGCGAGGAAGCGGCGGCCCTGTGCGAAAAGCTCAAGGCCAAGAACCAGGGCTGTCTCGTGGTCAAGCCGTGAGCGCTTCGGCGGCGATCTACGGCTGTGCCGGCCCGAGCCTGACGGAGGCCGAGCGCAGCTTTTTCCGCGATGCGGATCCGTTCGGCTTCATCGTGTTCGCGCGCAACATCGTCTCGCCGGAACAGCTGCAGCAGCTGACCGCGGAGCTGCGGGACAGCGTCGGGCGCGCCGATGCGCCGGTGCTGGTCGATCAGGAGGGCGGTCGGGTCGCGCGGCTGAAGCCGCCGCACTGGCGCGCGGCGGCGCCGGCCGCCCGGTTCGGCCAGCTCGCCAGCCGCGACCGCAATGCCGCCGCCGAGGCGGTGCGCCTCAACGCCCGCCTGCTGGCGCTCGAAATGCGCGCCGTCGGCATCGACGTCGACTGCGCCCCGGTGCTCGACCTCCGGCTGCCCGGCGCCCATGACGTGATCGGCGACCGCGCCTTCGGCGCCGACCCCGAGATCGTCGCGCTGCTCGGCCGGGCCATGATCGACGGCTTCCTGGAGGCGGGGGTGATGCCGGTGGCGAAGCACATTCCCGGCCATGGCCGCGCCGGTGTCGACAGCCATCACAGCCTGCCCCGGGTGAGCACCGCCCGCGCCGAGTTGGAGGAGACCGATTTCCGCGCCTTCCGGCTGTGCAGCGACGCGCCCTGGGCGATGACCGCGCACGTGGTCTACGCCGCGATCGACGAGTCCGCGCCGGCGACCACGTCGGCGCGGCTGATCGACGAGGTGATCCGCGGCAGCATCGGCTTCGACGGGCTGCTGCTGTCGGACGATCTGTCGATGCAGGCCCTGTCCGGCACCCTGGGCGCGCGCGCCGCGGCGTCGCTCGCCGCCGGCTGCGACGTGGCGCTGCACTGCAACGGCAAGATGGATGAGATGGTGGCGGTGGCCGCCACGGTCGGACGGCTCAGCGCCGCGGCGGAACGCCGCATCGCCGCCGGCCGGATCCGCCTCGGGACCGCTGTCGAGCCGGCGGAGCTGGCCGCGTTGGCGGTTCGGCTCGACTCGCTGCTGGTCGCCTGAAGCGCCGGATCCGGTCATGGACGGCGACATCTCCGCGATGATTCATACGGCCACCACCTGGGTGCTGCCGGTGCTGTTCGCGATCACCCTGCACGAGGCGGCCCATGGCTGGGTCGCCTGGAAGCTCGGCGACGACACCGCCTTCAAGCTCGGGCGGGTGACCTTCAACCCGCTGGCCCATGTCGACCGCTTCGGCACCATCATCCTGCCGCTGATGCTGTTCGCCATGCGGGCGCCGTTCATGTTCGGCTATGCCAAGCCGGTGCCGGTGCGCTTCAACAAGCTGCGCCGGCCGCGCCGTGACATGGTGCTGGTGGCCGCGGCCGGGCCGTTCACCAATCTCCTGCTCGCGGTGCTGTCCGCGTTGCTGCTGCGCCTGCTGATACAGACCATGGGCTTGAACTCGATCCCGGTCCAGCAATGGCCGTCGAGCGCCGGCTGGGCCGTCACCACCCTGCACAACTCGATTTTCCTCAATGTGCTGCTGGCGGTCTTCAACATGCTGCCGCTGCCGCCGCTCGACGGCGGCCGGGTCGCGGTCGGCCTGCTGCCGCGCGAGCTTGCGCTGCCGCTGGCGCGGCTCGAGCGCTATGGCATGTTCATTCTGCTCGGCCTGCTGATGCTGCCCCTGATCGGCGGGCAGCTCGGGCTCGATCTGAACGTGCTGCGCTGGGTCCTGGAACCACCGATCGACTTCGTCGGGGGCTGGATATTTGCGTTGGTCGGCTTGTAAGTCACGGCCCAAGTCGATTAGGAACTATCGATGAACGATGACGAGCCTTTCGAGCAACCCGAGGGTCCGGTGCCGGCCGGGGCGGAGGCCGTCGACGACGGCCAGTTCGTGCTGGACCTCGACGGCTACGAAGGGCCGATCGACGTGCTGCTCGCCCTGGCGCGCGACCAGAAGGTCGACCTCACCAAGCTGTCGATCCTCGACCTTGCCGACCAGTACCTCGAATTCGTCGCCCGGGCGCGCCGGCTGCGGCTCGAGCTCGCGGCCGACTACCTGGTGATGGCGGCCTGGCTCGCCTATCTCAAGTCCAAGCTGCTGCTGCCGGAGCCGGAGGGCGAGGGCGAGCCGACCGGCGCCGAGCTGGCCGCGGCGCTCGCTTATCAGCTCCAGCGCCTGGAGGCGATGCAGAACGCCGGCGCCAGGCTGCTGGCGCGGCCGCAACTCGGGCGCGAGGTCTTCGCCCGCGGCGCGCCGGAGGCGATCCGGATCGTCACCACGCCGGTCTACAGCCTGACGCTCTATGAGCTGCTGAAGGCCTACGGCAACCAGGTGATCCGGCGCCAGCCGGCGCAGACCCTGCGGATCCTGCCGACCGATCTCTATTCGATGGACGAGGCGCTGAAGCGGCTCGGCGACATGCTCGGCCACCTGCCCGACTGGACGGTGCTGACCAGCTTCCTGCCGCCGGAGTTCAGCGCCGGGCTGCAGCGCCGCTCGGCGGTCGCCGCCACCTTCGCCGCCACCCTCGAGCTGGTCCGCTCCGGCCGCGCGCAATTGCGTCAGGACGGCACGTTCGGTCCCATCTATCTCAGATCCGTTCACGCCGAGCCATGACCCAGAACAACACTGCCAACGCACTCGACCAGCTCGCCGCGCCGGAGCGCGAGGACCGCTTCCAGCTGCTGCGCCTGCTCGAGGCGATGCTGTTCGCCTCGGCCGAGCCGGTGCCGGTGGCGGCGCTCGCCGGGCGCATGCCCGACGGCACCGACATGCCGGGCCTGCTCGAGGAGCTGGCGGGGCTCTATGCCAATCGCGGCGTCAACCTGGTGCAGCGCGACGGCCGCTGGGCCTTCCGCACCGCGGCCGATCTGGCGCCGCGGCTGCAGATCGAGACCGTGGTGCAGCGCAAGCCGTCGCGCGCCGCGGTCGAGACCCTGGCGATCATCGCCTATCACCAGCCGGTGACCCGCGGCGAGATCGAGGAGATCCGGGGCGTGGCCCTGTCTCGGGGCACTCTCGACACCTTGCTCGAGGCCGGCTGGATCCGCCCCAAGGGTCGCCGGCGCACCCCCGGCCGGCCGGTCACCTGGGTCACCACCGACGCCTTCCTCGACCAGTTTGGCCTGGAGAGTCGCGACGCGCTGCCCGGCATCGAGGAGCTCAAGGCGGCCGGCTTGTTGGAGACCGGGACCGCCGTGTCGACCCTCGGCATGCGGGCGATGGCGGCCGTCCTGCCGCCGTCGGAGGAAGGTGCCGGCGAAGCTGACGGGGAGGACGAGGCGGAAGAGGCCGGCGAACTCGACGAGGAGGCGCTGGTCGCCGGCCTGGACGAGCTGCCGGACGAGGACTGAGCTTCGCGCCGTAGCGTCGCACCCCCGGCGCACTGGTTGTAACTGCGAACCGTTCTTAATATCCTGCCCGACAGGGCCGGACGGGTCCGATCCCTGATGCAGGACAGGTTCGGTGTCAGCACTCCATCTCGGCAGCGATGAGACGCCGGCGCTGAGCAGCCGGCGCTTCGGGATGCGCGATCCCTGGGTCCTGTTCACCCTGGCGGCGGCCGGCGGCGTCGCGCTGCCGGTGCTGGTGGTCGCCGGCTTCGTCTTCGTGCCGACCGGCGAGATCTGGGGCCATCTCGCCAGCACCGTTCTGCCGCGCTACATCGGCAACTCGCTGCTGCTGATGCTGGGGGTCGGGATCGGCACGCTGGCGATCGGCGTCGCCACGGCTTGGCTGGTGACGCTGTGCCGCTTTCCCGGGCGCCGGCTGTTCGAGTGGGCGCTGCTGCTGCCGCTCGCCGTGCCGGCCTATGTCATCGCCTACAGCTACGCCACGTTCCTCGATTTCGCCGGGCCGTTGCAGACCGCGCTCCGCGATCTCTTCGACTGGGGCCGGGCCGACTACTGGTTTCCGCGCCTGCGCTCGCCCGGCGGCGCCATCGCCATGATGACGCTGGTGCTCTATCCCTATGTCTACATGCTGTCGCGCGCCGCCTTCCTCGAGCAGTCGGCCTGCGTGCTGGAGGTCAGCCGCACGCTCGGCTGCTCGCCGTGGCGCGGCTTCTTGCGGGTTGCCTTGCCGCTCGCCCGGCCGGCGGTCGCCGCCGGCGTCGCTCTGGCGCTGATGGAGACCCTGAACGACTTCGGCACGGTCCAGCATTTCGGCGTCGACACCTTCACCACCGGCATCTACCGCACCTGGCTGGGCATGCGCGAGCCGGCGGCGGCGGCGCAGCTCGCCGCGATCCTGATGCTGTTCATCGCCGCCGTGTTCCTGCTCGAGCGCTGGTCGCGCGGCCGGCGCGGCTTCGCCCAGAGCTCGACCCGCTATCGGCCGCTGCCGCGCTACCGGTTGCGCGGCCCGAAAGCCGCGGCGGCGATGGCCGCCTGCGCGCTGCCGGTGCTGCTCGGGTTCGTGGTGCCGGCGCTCACCCTGCTGCGCGGCGTCTGGCTGACCGCGCGCGACTGGGTCGACCTGCGCTTCCTCGGCTATGTCCTCAACAGCTTCACCCTGGCGCTGATCGCCGCCGGCCTGGCGGTCGCCGTCGGCGTGCTGATGGCCTATGCGCTGCGCTTGCGGCGTTCGCCGGTCACCCTGGCCGCGGTGCGGGTCGCCAGCATGGGCTATGCGGTCCCCGGCTCGGTGATCGCGGTCGGCGTCATGCTGCCGCTCGCCTGGATCGACAACAGCATCGACGCCTGGATGCGCGCGACCTTCGAGGTCTCGACCGGGCTGATCTTCAGCGGCACGATCTACGCGGTGATCTCGGCCTATCTGGTGCGCTTCCTGGCGCTCTCCTTCAATACCATCGAGGCCAGCCTGACCAAGGTGACCGCCAGCATGGACCAGGCCGCCCGGGCGCTCGGCCACGGCCCCGGCGCCACCCTGCGGCGGGTCCACCTGCCGATGATCCGGGGCAGCGTGCTGACCGCGGGTCTGCTGGTCTTCGTCGACGTGATGAAGGAACTGCCGGCGACCCTGGTGCTGCGGCCGTTCAATTTCGACACGCTGGCGACGCGCACCTACGAACTGGCGTCCGACGAGCGGCTGAACGAGGCCTCGAGCTCGGCGCTCGCGATCGTCGCCGTCGGCATCGTGCCGGTGATCCTGCTGTCGCGGGTGATCGCCCGCTCGCGCCCCGGGCACGCGCTATGAGCATCGCGGCTGGAACACAGACGGCGGCAGCCGCCGAGGTGCTGCGGCTCGACGCCATCAGCCACGACTACGGCACGCTGCGGGCCGTCGACCGGGTCAGCCTGGCGATCGGCTCGGGCGAAGTCGTCTGCCTGCTCGGCCCGTCCGGCTGCGGCAAGTCCACCGTGCTGCGGATCGCCGCCGGGCTCGAGGAGCTGCAGCACGGCCGCGTGCTGATGGCGGGCGGGGTGGTGGCCGAGGCCGGCGCCAGCCTGCCGCCGGAACGGCGCGGCGTCGGGCTGGTGTTCCAGGACTATGCCCTGTTCCCGCATCTCAGCGTGCTCGACAATGTCGGCTTCGGCCTGTTCCACATGGCACCGGAACTCCGCCGCCGGCGCGCCCTCGAGGTGCTCGACCAACTCGGCATGGCAGCGTCGGCCGCCAGCTTCCCGCACACCCTGTCGGGCGGTCAGCAGCAGCGCGTGGCGCTGGCCCGGGCGCTGGCGCCCGAACCCAGGGTGATGCTGCTGGACGAGCCGTTCTCCGGCCTCGACGCCCGGCTGCGCGATCAGGTGCGCGACGAGACCCTGCATGTGCTGAAATCGACGGGGACCGCGACCCTGATGGTCACCCACGACCCCGAGGAAGGCATGTTCATGGCCGATCGGATCGCGCTGATGCGCGACGGTGTGATCGTCCAGGACGGCGCCCCGGCGGAACTATATTACCACCCGGTTTCCGCCTTCGCCGCCGCCTTCTTCAGCGAGGTGAACCGGGTTCCCAGCGAGGTCGCCGGCGGCAAGGCCGCCAGCCCGTTCGGCGCGGTCCCGGCGCCGGGCCTGCCCGAAGGCAGCGCCGTCGAGGTGCTGATCCGCCCCGAGGCGCTGCGGCTGACCCTGGTGCCGGGGCAGGGGGCCCCGGCCGGCGCGCGGGCGGCCGGGGGCGGCGGGGCGGTCGGCCAGGTCATCGCCGCCCGGCTGCTCGGCCGCTCCAGCCTGGTCCATCTCAGCGCCGGGGACTTCGGCGGTGGCCGCCTGCACCTGCATTCGCGCATGCCGGGGCGCTTTCTTCCGCCCGAGGGCGCCCCGGTCGAAATCGCGCTGGATCTGGCACAAGCCTTTGTTTTTCCGCTGGAAGTCCCTACATGATAGGCTGCACCCAGGGATGCGTTGCGGCGGGGTAGGGATTTTGCGATAGTCCGCCGGCGCTGGCTGGAGAACAGGACGTAGGGAGAGTTCCGATGGGTAGTTTCAGTATCTGGCACTGGTTGATCGTGCTCGCGGTCGTCCTCGTCCTGTTCGGCGGCGGGGGCAAGATTCCCAAGCTGATGCGCGACATGGGCCAGGGCATCACGGCCTTCAAGAAAGGCTTGAAGGAGGACAAGGAGAAGGCTGTCGAAAGCGATTCGGCGTCGCTGGAAGCCGATCCGAAGTCCAAGGACAAGGCCACCAGCAGCTAAACTTTCCGGCGGGGCCGCCGCGGAGCCGCCAGGATGCTCGACATAGGCTGGTCCGAAATGGCGGTCATCGCCATCGTGGCGCTGATCGTCCTCGGACCCAAGGAACTCCCTAACGCCTTGAGGACCGCTGCGCAGTGGATGCGGACGGCGCGCAAGCTGGCGCGCGAGTTCCAGGGCGGCGTCGACCAGATCGTGCGCGAGGCCGAACTCGAGGACGCCCGCAAGACGGTGCAGCAGGCTGGCGGACTCAACCTGCGCAAGGAGATCGAAAAGGTCGTCGATCCCACCGGCGAAGCCAAGAAGGCGATGAACGAGGATCCCGACAAGCTGATCGGCGCCGGCAAGCCCGCGGGCGCGGCTTCCCCGACTGCGCCGAGCGCCCCCGCCGTCGCCGAGATTGCCGGCCCGGCGCCTGCCGCAGCGGCGCCCGCCGCCGCCACGCCGGCGGCCGAACCTGGAACTTCCGTCAGTGGCGTCGCATCCGAGCCGGCGACCGCCGGCGAGCCGCGCGCCTGAATCCGAACCTGGCATCCCCGTGAGCGGCGCCGAAGAACAGAAGAAAATGCCCCTGCTCGACCACTTGGTCGAGTTGCGTCGGCGTCTGCTGTACGCCGCCGTCGCCCTGCTGATCGCTTTCGCGGTTTGCTTCTACTTCGCCCAAAATATCTTCAACTTCCTGGCCCAGCCGTTGGCCGACATCCTGCTGGCGGAGAATGGCGGGCAGCGCTTTATCTATACTGACCTAACCGAAGTCTTTTTCACGCAAGTCAAGGTCGCCTTCTTCGGCGCCGCCTGCCTGTCCTTCCCGATCTTCGCCGGCCAGATTTGGGCATTCGTGGCGCCCGGTCTTTACAAGCATGAGAAGTCCGCGTTCTTGCCGTTCCTCCTAGCCACGCCGGTCCTGTTCCTCACCGGCGCGGCGGTGCTCTACTACGGGCTGATGCCGGTCGCCTGGAAGTTCTTCATCAGTTTCCAGACGCCGGCTGGCCCGGGCACGATGAAAGTCGATCTTGAGACACGGGTCAGCGAGTACATCTCGCTGGTGATGAAGCTGATCTTCGCCTTCGGGCTGTGCTTCCAGCTTCCAGTTCTGCTGACCCTGCTGGCACGGGTCGGCATGGTGACGTCGAAGGGGCTCGCCGCCAAGCGCCGCTATGCCATCGTCGGCGTCGTCATCGTCGCCGCGGTAGTGACGCCGCCCGATCCGATCAGCCAGATCAGCCTGGCCCTGCCGATCATCCTGCTCTACGAGATCTCGATCCACCTGGCCAAGATGGTGGAGCGCCGCCGCGCCAAGGCCGAGGCGGCGGACGAGGAGGAGGACAAGGGCAGCGACGTGGCGCCGGTTTGAACGCCGTCGTCGCGCGGCCGGCAGCCCTCCGCTCCCCGATGGACGCCACCGGGCTCAGGCCGTATAAGGGGCCGACCGCCGTCACGACAGCATTGATTCGTGCCAATCACGCATGTTCGACCTGAAGTGGATCCGCGACAACCCGCAGACCTTTGACGACGGGCTGAAGCGACGTGGGCTGGACGCCCTGTCGCCTCGGGTCGTCGCCCTCGATTCCCGGCGCCGTGCCGCGCAGACCCGATTCCAGGAGCTGCAGCAGAAGCGCAACGAGCTGTCGCGCCAGATCGGGATGGGCAAAAAGAAGGGCGCGGACACCGCCGCCCTCGAGGCCGAGGTGGCCGCACTCAAGGACGGCCTGGCCGCCGCCGAAGCCGAGGAACAGGCCGCCACCGAGGAGGGCGAGCGCCTGCTCGCCGGCATCCCGAACCTGCCGGCCGGCGACACTCCCGATGGCCCCGACGAGAGCGCGAATGTCGAGCTGCGCCGCTTCGGCAAGCCGCGCAGCTTCGAGTTTCAGCCGAAACAGCATTTCGAGATCGGCGAGGCGCTCGGCCTGATGGATTTCGAGCAGGCGGCAGTGATGTCCGGCGCCCGCTTCGTGGTCCTGAAGGGCGCGCTGGCGCGGCTCGAGCGGGCGCTCGCCGGCTTCATGCTCGACCTGCATACGGGCACCTATGGCTACAGCGAGGTGGTGCCGCCGATGCTGGTGCGCGACGACGCGGTCTACGGCACGGCGCAGCTGCCCAAGTTCGCCGACGATCTGTTCCGCACCACCACCGGCTTCTGGCTGATCCCGACCGCCGAGGTGCCGCTCACCAACCTGGCGGCCGGGCGGATTCTGGACGAGTCCGATCTGCCGCTGCGCTACACCGCGCACACGCCCTGCTTCCGGTCCGAGGCGGGCGCCGCCGGCAAGGACACCCGCGGCATGATCCGCCAGCACCAGTTCAGCAAGGTCGAGCTGGTCAGTATCGCCCATCCCGATGAATCCGACGCGGAACACCAGCGCATGACCGCCTGCGCCGAGGAAGTGCTGAAGCGTCTCGGCCTGCCTTATCGCGTGATGGTGCTGTCGACCGGCGACATGGGCTTTGCCGCCCAGAAGACCTACGACATCGAGGTCTGGCTGCCCGGGCAGCAGGCCTATCGCGAGATCTCCAGCTGCTCGAACTGCGGCGAGTTCCAGGCGCGCCGGATGAAGGCGCGCTTTCGCAAGGCCGGGGAGAAGGGCACCCGCTTCGTCCACACCCTCAACGGTTCGGGCCTCGCGATCGGGCGCACGCTCATCGCCGTGCTCGAGAACTACCAGCAGCAGGATGGCAGCGTGGTGCTGCCCGAGGCGCTGCGTCCCTATATGGGCGGGCTCGAGGTCATCGCCCCCCATGTCTAGGTTGCCGCTGGATCTGGCCGACGCCCGGATCCTCGTGACCAATGACGACGGCATCAACGCGCCGGGCCTCAAGGTGCTCGAGAAGATCGCCAGGTCGCTGTCGCGCGACGTCTGGGTGGTGGCGCCGGAGGCCGAGCAGAGCGGCGCGGCCCATTCGCTGACCCTGCGGCGCCCGCTGCAGGTCCGCACGCTGTCGAGCCGGCGCTTCGCGGTCGACGGCACGCCGACCGATTGCGTGCTGCTGGCGGTCAATCACCTGATCAGGAAGCGGCGGCCGGACCTGGTGCTCTCGGGGGTCAACCGCGGCGGCAATCTCGGCGAGGACGTGACGTATTCCGGGACCATCGCGGCGGCGATGGAGGCGACCCTGTTCGACATTCCGGCGATCGCCATGAGCCAGGTGCGCCAGCATGGCGGTCACCCCGTCAAATGGCATACCGCGGAGAGCCACGGCGCCGACGTGGTGCGCCGCCTGGTGTCGACGACGTGGCCCAAGGGCGTGCTCATGAACGTCAACTTTCCGAACGTGGTCGCCGCGGCGGTGACCGGCGTCAAGGTGGTGCGCCAGGGCCGGCGCGAGGGCGGCATCACCGTGGTCGAGGCGACCGATCCGGTGGGACGCCCGTATCTGTGGGTCGGCGATTTCATCAACGACAATTCGGTGGATCCCGACACCGACCTGGCGGCGGTGATGCACGGGGCGATCGCGGTCACGCCGCTGCATCTCGATCTCACCCACGACGCGACCCGGCGCGGTATCGAGAAGGCCTTCCTGTGAGCCTGGCGCACCGCAAGATCCGCCTGATCATGAGCCTGCGCCAGTCGGGCATCATCGACACGGTGGTGCTGTCGGCGATCGAGCGGATTCCGCGCGAAGCGTTCGTCGCCGCGACCTTCCGCGACCAGGCCTATGAAAGCCGCGCCCTGCCGATCGGCTGCGGCCAGACCGTGAGCCAGCCGCAGGTGGTCGCGCAGATGACCCAGGCGCTCAAGCTGACGCGGCGCCACAAGGTGCTGGAGATCGGCACCGGTTCCGGCTACCAGACCGCGGTGCTGTCCAAGCTGGCGCGCCGGGTCTACACGGTCGAGCGGCATCGCGAGCTGCTGCGCGAGGCGGAGCAGCGCTTCACCGAGCTGCGCCTGCACAACATCACCACCCGGGCCGGCGACGGCAGCCTGGGCTGGAAGGAGCAGGCGCCGTTCGAGCGCATCATGGTGACGGCGGCGGCGATCGACATGCCGCCGGCGCTGTACGACCAGCTTGCGGTCGGCGGCATGATGGTGCTGCCGGTCGGGCCCGAAAGCGGCGAGCAGGAGCTGTGCCGGATCACCCGCACCGACTCCGGTCCGGACTGGGAACGGCTTGGTGCGGTGCGCTTCGTCCCGCTGGTCGGCGGCCTGCCGGGCAACGCGCCGTCGCCGATCGACGAGTCGGCATCGGAGTCCGGGAGCGATCCGTCGGTCTCGGGGGGCTGGAGCGCGGCATGATCGCGCGCCGGCTGACCGCGGTGGCGCTGCTCGCCCTGCTCGGCGCCTGCAACCAGTCGGGCCGCCCCCGGGTGGTCGAGGTGCCGCAGACCTATGGCGCGGCGCCGGCCGCCACCTACAGCGAAGCAACCCCGGGCGCAGAGGAGTACACGGTCATCCCCGGCGACACCGTGTACGGCGTCGCCGAGCGCTTTCAGGTGCCGATCCGCAGCCTGATCGAGCTCAACGGGCTGCAGCCGCCCTATCGCCTGACCGGCGGCATGAAGCTGCAGATCCCGGCCCAGCGCGAGCACGTGGTGCTGGCCGGCGACTCGCTCTACGACATCTCGCGCCGGTACGGCGTCGACGTCAGCACGCTGATCCGCCTGAACAACATCGCGCCGCCCTACGAGATCACGCCGGGCCAGCGCCTGCTGCTGCCGGCACCGGTCGCGGCGCAGTCCGTCGCCGGCGTGACCGCGGGCGAGGTCGCGACATCGGCGCCGGCAACCGGCGCGTCGTCGTCGACGATCACGGTGGTCGAATTGCCGCCGCCCGGTGCGCCGGCCGGCGAAGCGCCGGCTGCCGCGCCCGCCACCGGATCGACCGCCGGGACGGTGCCGGCCACCGGATCGTCGGGCAGCACGGCTCCCCTGCCGCCGCCGGACGGCTCGCCGAGCGCCGTGCCCCTGCCGCAACCGCCGACGGCTGCGCCGGCGACCGCCGCGCCGTCGGGCGCTGCGCCGGAGAACAGCGGGAATGTGCCAGACGCCCAGACGGCAACCATCCAGCCGCCGCCGGCCAGCGTGCCGCAGCCGGCCCCGCTGACGGCCGGCCGGTTCCTGTGGCCGGTGAACGGCAAGATCATCTCCGCCTTCGGGCCGAAGGAGGGCGGGCTGCACAACGACGGCATCAACATCGCCGCGCCGGCCGGCACGCCGGTGCGCGCCGCCGAGAACGGCGTCGTCGCGTATGCCGGCAATGAGCTGCGCGGCTTCGGCAACCTGCTGCTGATCCGCCACGCCGATGGCTGGATCAGCGCCTACGCCCATAACGAGACGCTGCTGGTCAAGCGCGGCGACACCGTGACCCGCGGCCAGACCATCGCCCGCGTCGGCCAGAGCGGCAACGTCACCAGCCCGCAGCTCCATTTCGAGCTGCGGCGCGGGGCCGATGCCGTCGATCCCTTGAAGTACCTGGGCGAACTCGGTGCCGCGCTGCCGCCCGGACTCAGTCCAGCTGGCGGCCGAGACGCCCTGCCAGTTCCTGGATGAACTGCCAGGCGACGCGCCCCGAGCGGGCGCCGCGGGTCATCGACCACTCGTTGGCCTGGGCGTGCAACTCGTCGGCGGCGATCGGCAGGCGGTAGCGCCGGGCATAGCCGTCGACGATGGCGAAGTAGGTGTCCTGGTCGCAGTTGTGGAAGCCGAGCCACAGCCCAAATCGGTCCGACAGAGATACCTTTTCTTCCACCGCCTCGGCCGGATTGATCGCCGTCGAGCGCTCGTTCTCGATCATCTCGCGCGGCATCAGGTGCCGCCGGTTCGAGGTGGCGTAGAAGATCACGTTGGCCGGGCGGCCCTCGATGCCGCCTTCCAGCACCGCCTTCAGCGACTTGTAGCTGGTGTCGGCCTGATCGAACGACAGGTCGTCGCAGAACAGCAGGCAGCGCCGGTCCTGGGCCTTCAGGCGGCGCAGCAGGCCAGGCAGGGAAACCAGATCCTCGCGGTGGATCTCGACCAGCACCAGCCGGCTCCCGGCCGCGTCCGGTTCCGCGTTCACCGCGGCATGGACGGACTTGACCAGCGAGCTCTTGCCGGTGCCGCGCGCACCCCAGAGCAGGGCGTTGTTGGCCGGCAGGCCGCTGGCGAAGCGCCGGGTGTTGTCCAGCAAGGTATCGCGCGCCCGGTCGATGCCCTGCAGCAGCGCGATGTCGACCCGATTGACCTCCAGGATGGCCTCGAGCCATTCGCCCTCGGCATGCCACACGAAGGCATCGGCGGCATCGAGCGCGGCCGAGGCGGGGCGGGACGGGGCCAGCCGTTCCAGCGCCTCGGCGATCGTGCGCAGCAGCGGCAACAGGGCAGGGTCGTCGGTGATCGGCGGCATGGCGGGGCGTTGCGGGGGGTTGCGGGCGGCGAGCCTAACACAGCGCCTGCCCTCGGCAAACGGCCGGAATCCGGCCTGAATCCGTCCCTTGGCATGAAGTTGCAATTCGCCGCCGGCTCAGTATAGTCCGGCACGCCATTTCTGCCGGCCCGGGCGCCGCCCTCCGGGCTCAGCCCTAGAAAAAAAGAGCCCGGGACCAGAAGCTCAAGGAGGCCTGGATGCTGATTTCGACTGCCTATGCTCAGACCGCTGCCGGCGGCGGGGCAGGTTTCGACCTGGTTTCACTGGCGCCGCTGGTGCTGATCTTCGTCGTCTTCTATTTCCTGCTGATCCGGCCGCAGCAGAAGAAGGCGAAGGAGCACCGGGCGATGGTCGGCGCGCTCCGGCGCGGCGACCGGGTGGTGACATCGGGCGGCATCATCGGGCAGGTCACCAAGGTGCTGAGCGACACCGAGCTGCAGGTCGAGATCGCCGAGGGCGTGCGCGTGCGGGTCGCCCGTTCCGCGGTCAGCGAGGTGGTGTCCAAGACCGCGCCGGCGGAGACCTCGAAGGACGACGACGAGGCCGACGACGACAAGCGGGGCTGACCGGGAGAAGCGGGGCATAGCGGTCCCGCGCCCGGACGGATCGCGACGAGATCGAGCGCCATGATTTACTTCGCCCGCTGGAAGATCCTGCTGATCGTCGCCGTGCTGGTTGCCGGCGCGGTGTTTGCCGCGCCCAATCTGGTCAGCCGCGCGATGCTCGACACGCTGCCGGACTGGCTGCCCAAGCAGCAGGTGAATCTCGGGCTCGATTTGCAGGGCGGCTCGCATCTGCTGGCCGAGGTCGACGCCAGCGCGGTGGTGCAGGAGCATCTGGCCTCGGTGATCGACGGGGTGCGCACCGCGCTGCGCGGCGCCAAGATCGGCTACACCGATCTAGGCACCGAGGGCAATTCGGTGCGTGTGCGGCTGCGCGATCCCGCGCAGATCGACGCGGCGCGACCGTTGCTCAAGGACGTCGCCAGCGGCGAGATGGAGCTGTCGATCGCCGATGACGGCCAGGTGGTCATAAGCTTCAGCGACGCCGCAATCGCCGAGCGCACCCGCCAGGCGGTCACCCAGTCGATCGAGATCATCCGGCGCCGGATCGACGAGACCGGCACCCGCGAGCCGACGATCCAGCGCCAGGGCAGCGACCGAATCCTGATCCAGCTTCCCGGCGTCAAGGACCCGGAGCGGATCAAGGACATCATCGGCAAGACCGCGAAGATGACCTTCCGCTTCGTGCAGACCGCCCTGCCGCCCGGCCCGAAGCCGTCCGGCGTGCCGCCTGCCGGGACGGAATACCTGCCGGATGCCGACACCGACGCGTCGGGTGCGCCGGTACGCTACTTCGTGGTCGAGCGCCGCATCATGGTCAGCGGCGAGAACCTGACCGACGCCCAGCCGAGCTTCCAGAACAACGAGCCGGTGGTCAGCTTCCGCTTCGACACCGTCGGCGCCAAGCGATTCGGCGATGCCACCAGGGACAATGTCGGCAAGCTGTTCGCCATCGTGCTCGACGGCAAGGTGATCAGCGCGCCGGTGATCCGCGAGGCGATCCTGGGCGGCAGCGGCGTCATCAGCGGCAGCTTCGACACCCAGTCGGCGCAGGACCTGGCGCTGCTGCTCCGAGCCGGCGCGCTGCCGGCGCCGATCACCTATCTCGAGGAGCGCACGGTCGGCGCCGATCTCGGCGCCGATTCGATCGCCGCGGGCAAGTTCGCCGCCATCATCGGCCTGATCCTGGTGGTGGTGGCGATGGTCGTGGCCTATGGCCTGTTCGGCATCTTCGCCAACATCGCCCTGGTGGTGAATGGCGTGCTGCTGCTGGCGTTGCTGTCGGCGCTGCAGGCGACCCTGACGCTGCCGGGCATCGCCGGCATCGTGCTCACCCTCGGCATGGCGGTCGACGCCAACGTGCTGGTGTTCGAACGCATCCGCGAGGAGGCGCGCCATGGCCGCAGCCCGGTGACGGCGATCGATTCCGGCTACAAGGAAGCGATGAGCACCATCATCGACGCCAATCTGACGACCCTGATCTCCGCGATCATCCTCTACGCCTTCGGCACCGGCCCGGTGAAGGGCTTCGCCGTAACTCTCGGCTTCGGCATCGTCACCTCGGTCTTCACCGCGGTGATGGTGACCCGGTTGATCACCGTGATCTGGCTGCGCCGGGCGCGGCCCAAGGCGCTGCCGCTGTGACGGGAGAAGAATAGATGGCATTCCGCGGCATCTATTTCTTCCCGGCCGAGTCCCGCATCAACTTCATGGGGATGCGCAGGCTGTTCTTCGCCGTCTCGGCGGTGATGATCATCGGATCGCTCATCCTGATCCCGACCAAGGGACTCAATTTCGGCATCGACTTTGCCGGCGGCATCGTGATCGAGGCGCAGTCGATGCGCGGGCCGGCGGATCTCAGCGCGATGCGCAGCACGCTCTCGAATCTCGGCCTCGGCGAGGTCGGGCTGCAGCAGTTCGGCGAGCCCACGGACGTCCTGATCCGGGTCCAGCGCCAGCCTGGCGACGATGCCGAGCAGCAACGCGCCGTGGAGGCGTTGAAGTCGGCGCTGGGCGACGGCTATGAGTACCGCCGCACCGAGTTCGTTGGCCCCAAGGTCGGCGACGAGCTGATCCAGGACGCGACGATCGCGGTGGTGCTCACCATGCTCGGGATCATGGGCTACATCTGGTTCCGCTACGAATGGCAATTCGGCATCAACGCGCTGATCGCGGTGTTCCACGATGTTATCACCACGGTCGGGCTGTTCGCCCTGATCGGCATGGAGTTCAACCTGTCGACGGTGGCCGCCGTGCTGACCATCGCCGGCTATTCGGTGAACGACACCGTGGTGGTCTACGACCGCGTGCGCGAGGAGCTCCGGCGCTACAAGAAGATGCCGCTGCCCGAGCTGATCAACCTGGCGCTCAACCGCACTCTGTCGCGCACGGTGATGACCAGCGGCCTGACCCTGCTCGCGGTGCTGGCGCTCTATCTGTTCGGCGGCGAGGTGCTCCGCGGCTTCAGCCTGGCGATGATCTGGGGCATCGTGATCGGCACCTATTCGACCATCTTCGTGGCGACGCCGATGCTGATCTACATGAACCTGCGGCGCGGCGGCGACGCCGACAAGCCGGCGCCCGAGGCCGGCGCGACGGCCGGAACCGCCGGCGGCTGACGGGCGGCTGGCCGGTGGACATCACCCCGCTGATCCCGGCCGGGCGGCAGATCATCGAGAGCTACGGCGGCGGCCGGTTCCGCGTCAGCGGCGCCGCCTTCGACAGCTCGATCCTGGTGTTTCCCGACCGTACCCTGCCCTGGGGACCCGCGATCCCGGACGAAATCACGCTGGAATGCCTGGAGGATGTCGTGCAGGCCGCGCGCGCCGGCACCCTCGACGTCCTGCTGGTGGGCTGCGGCGCCCGCATGGCGATGCTGTCCGGCGAGTTGCGGCGCAGCCTGCGCACCGCCGGAGTCGTCACCGAGCCGATGGACACCGGTGCCGCCTGCCGCACCTACAACGTGCTGATGGCCGATGGCCGGCGGGTGGCGGCGGCGCTGATCGCGGTCGAGTGACGTTCCAAACGAAAGCGGAGCCCCGAAGGGCCCCGCCAGTTCGCCGAATTTTCGGCGCGTCCTACATGAAGCCGCCGTTCTGCGCCGCCACCATGCAGTACAGCATGGGGATCGAGAGCAGCGTGTTGGTGCGCGAGAACAGCATGGCGATGCGGCCCGCCGCCTTCTTGGTGTCGGCGTCCGCCTCGACCATGCCGAGCGCCTTCTTCTGGTTCGGCCAGATCACGAACCAGACGTTGAACCACATGATGGCGCCGAGCCACATGCCGATGCCGATCGGGGTCGAGGCGCCGCCGTCGGTGAAGCCGAGCAGGATGGCCTCGAGGATGTAGCCGTTCATCGCCGCCAGGATCAGCCCGGTGACGATCGTCGCCATGGCGCCCCAGCGGAACCAGAACAGGGCGGACGGCGCGATCACCTTGCCGATCGCCGGCTTCTGCTCGTCGGGGATCTTCGGCATGTTGGGGATCTGCACGAAGTTGAAGTACCACAGGAGCCCGATCCACATCACGCCCGAGAGGACGTGCAGGTAGCGGAACAGGAAGGCAAACCAGGCATGATCGAAGGAGGGCGCGCTGACGGTCGCCCCCACGACCACCAGGATGATGACCAGCAGGACGACGCCCGCGATCACCGTGCTCTGCAGCTTCTGAAGAATGGCAGCCATGACTCACTCCGTCCGAATGGGAAAGTCCGCGAATCCCGAGATTTGGTAGTAGTAACGCGAAGTTCCGACTAATTCTAGGACTCAGTTTCAATCATACCCATTGTTGGAGTGGGTCTTTTCTGCGGACGGCTTGTTGGGTGTCGCGCCAGTCGTGAGCGAGACGGATCACACCGGAACCGGACTTCCCGCTTGTGCCGCCGAGTTGCGGCGCCACGATCCCGACCGCTTTCTGTCCGCCCTGTTCGCGGCGCCGGCGCGGCGCGCAGCGCTGTTCGCGCTCTATGCGTTCAACCTGGAGGTCGCGCGGACCCGGGAGATGGTGCGCGAGCCGATGCTCGGGCGAATCCGCCTGCAATGGTGGCGCGAGGCGATCGAGGGCATCTACGCCGGCACGCCGCGCCGGCACTACGTGATCGACGCGCTGGCGCCGGCGGTCGACCGGCACGGCCTGTCCCGCGCGCTGTTCGACCGGCTGATCGACGCCCGCGAGGCGGACATGGAGGAGGAAGGGCCGGCGACGCTGGCGGCGCTGATCCAGTACGCCGACGCCAGCTCGGCCGCCCTGGTCCTGCTCGCGCTGCAGTTGCTCGGCGATGGCGCGATGCCGCTCAGCGTCGCGGCGCAAGGCCGCCATGTCGGCATCGCCTGGGCGCTGGTCGGCCTGCTGCGCAGCGTGCCTTTCCATGCCCGGGCGCGGCGGCTCTACCTGCCGCGCGACCTGGCCGCGGCCCATGGGCTGGACCTGACGGAGCTGTTCGAGCTGCGCTCGACACCGGCCGTCGCCGCCGTGGTGCGCGATGTCGCCGACGCCGCGCGGCGCGAGCTCGCCGCGGCGCGCGCCCTGCCGCGGCCGCCGCGCCATCTGCTGCCAGCGCTGCTGCCGGGCCGCCTGGCCGGGTTGTACCTGAAGCGGCTCGCCGGCGCTGGCCACGACCCGTTCGATCCCCGGGTCGGGCAGGCGCCGCCGCTCCGGGTCGCGCGGCTGATCCTCGGCCAGGCACTCGGACGCATCTGAACGCGTCAGCGTCGCGCCGCGAAATAGCGTCCTGGCGTCGTGCCGGTCGCCTTGCGAAACATGGCGATGAAGGCGCTCAGGCTATCATAGCCGAGATCGAGCGCGACCGAAGTGACCGGTTTGCCGGCGGCGAGCCGGGTCAGCGCCGCGAGCAGCCGCGCCTGCTGGCGCCAGGCGCGAAAGCTCATGCCGGTCTCGCGCTGGAACAGACGGGTGAGGGTACGGCCGCTGGCGCCGACCTGCCGGCCCCATGTCTCGAGGCCGCGGTCGTCCTCGGGATGCCGCAGCAGGACCTCGAGGATCGGTGCCAGGCGCGGATGTACCGGCATCGGCAGATGCAGCGGCGCCACCTCGAGAGCCGCGATCTGATCGAGGATCACCCGCATCAGGCGACCATCGGGGCCGTCTTCGTCGTAGAGCGCCGGCAGGTCGACCGCCCGTACGATCAGCGCGCGCAGCAGCGGCGGCACGTCGACCACTTGGCAGGCATCGCCGAGCCGCGTTGCGGCCTCCGGCCGGATGTAGAGCGTGCGCATGCGCACCGTGCCGTCGCAGGCGATCCGATGCTCGATGCCGGCGGGCAGCCAGACGGCGCGGTTGGGCGGCACCACCCAGAGTCCGTGATCGGTCTGCACCCGCATCACCCCGGCGGCGGCGAACAGCAGCTGCGCGCGCCGGTGACGATGGGGCGGGATGAGTTCTCCCGGCGCGTAGTCATGGGCAAAGGCGGCAACCGGGCGCGGCAGGGCCTCCAGCGCCTCGACTTCGATCTCGGTTGGCCGTTTCTCGATAGTATCTGGCATGATGTCGGAAGAGTGTCAGTGCGCGCCAAGCTAGGGTCAAGCCATCCGCTGTGCGGCATGACGAGTCGTGCGTCCTTCGAGACGCGCCCCTTCGGGGCGCTCGTCAGGATGAGGTTAAGTCTTTGTGGCACAGAGATAGTTCCTCATGCTGAGCCTGTCGAAGCATGACGAACCGTGCGGGCCCGCGCTCCACCCGTTGAACTGTTGAGAGACCCACGACGATGACCGGTTCGCCCTTGGCCCTGCGGTTCCTCAATCTGGGCCACGCCCTCGACCATTTCTTCATTCTGATCTTCCCGACCGCCGTGCTCGCGCTCGGTCCCGCGCTCGGGCGGCCCTACGCCGAGCTGCTGCCCCTGGCGACGGTCGGTTTCCTGGCGATGGGGCTCGGCACCCTGCCGGCCGGCTGGCTGGGCGACCATTGGAGCCGGCGCGGCATGATGATCGTGTTCTTCATCGGCATCGGCGGGGCGGCGATCCTGACCGGCTTCGCCCGCTCGACCTTCGAGCTCGCCTGCGGCCTCGGGCTGATCGGCCTGTTCGCCGCCATCTACCACCCGGTCGGCATCCCCCTCGTGGTGGCGAGCAGCCCGCGCATGGGCCGGACCCTCGCGGTCAACGGCGTGTTCGGCAATCTGGGGCTGGCCTTTGCCGCCATCGTGACCGGCCTGCTCACCGATCTGGTGTCCTGGCAGGCGGCGTTCATCCTGCCGGGCTGCCTGTCGATCCTGGCCGGCATCGCCTTCGCCGTGCTGGTGCGGGACGCGCCGCAGGCGGCGGCAAGACACGCGCCGGCGCCGGTCGCGGCGCCGCGCGCGCTGCAGGTCAAGGTGTTCGCCATGGTGGCGGTCGGCGCGGTGCTGGGCGGCATCCTGTTCCATGCCGGCACCGTGGCCCTGCCCAAGGTGTTTGCCGACCGGGCCGCCGGCCTGGCGGTCGGCATCACCGAGATCGGCGGGCTGGTGTCGATCGTATTCGCCGTCGCCGCCATCGCTCAGATCCCGGTCGGCTGGCTGCTCGACCATCATCCGGTGCGCTGGATCCAGATCGGCCTCGCGGCGGCGCAGGTGGCGCTGCTGCTGCTCGCGGTCGGCGCCACCGACTGGGCCATGCTGTTCGTCGCCATGCCCCTGCTGTTCGCCATCTTCGGCGAGATCCCGATCGGCGACTGGCTGATCGCGCGCTACACCGCCGACCGCTGGCGTTCGCGCGCCTATGCCGCGAGCTACGTGTTCTCGCTTGGGGTCAGCGTCGCCGTGGCGCCGACCGTGGCTTGGCTCTACGGCGCCTCGGGCGGCTTCGCCACCATGTTCCTGGCGCTGGCGGGCTGCTCGGTTCTGATGGGGGTGGCGGCGCTGTTCCTGCTGCCGTCGACCCGTCCCGTGCCGGCGGTCGCCGCGGCGCCGGCGGAGTAGCCGCTACTCGGCGGCGGCGCGGGCGACGCCGAGCCAGGCGTCGAGATCGGCGAGCGCCCGGGCGGCGAGCGCCGGCTTGCGCTCGGCCCGCGCCTTGCGGCCCTTGCGGCCGGCCGGGTCGCCGGCGGGAAGTGGCGGCAGCAGCCCGAAATTGATGTTCATCGGCTGGAAGGTGGCGGCATCGGCACCGCCGGTGATGTGGCCGATGAGCGCGCCGAGCGCGGTGGTCGAGGGCGGCAGCGCCTGCTCATGCCCGAGCCGCTCGGCGGCGGCGAAGCGCCCGGCCAGCAGCCCGATCGCGGCGCTCTCGACATAGCCCTCGACCCCGGTGATCTGGCCGGCGAAGCGCAGCCGCGGCTCGACCTTCAGGCGAAGTCGGCCGTCCAGCAGCTTGGGACTGTTGAGGAAGGTGTTGCGGTGCAGCCCGCCGAGCCGGGCAAACTCGGCCTGCTCGAGGCCTGGGATCATGCGGAAGATGCGAGCCTGCTCGCCGTATTTCAGCTTGGTCTGGAAGCCGACCAGATTGAACAGCGTTCCCAGGGCGTTATCCTGCCGGAGCTGAACCACCGCGTAAGCGCCGCGGCCGGTATGGGGGCTGGTGAGGCCGACCGGCTTCATTGGCCCGAAGCGCAGGGTCTGGCGGCCGCGCTCGGCCATCACCTCGATCGGCAGGCAGCCCTCGAAATAGGGCGTGCTCTGCTCCCACTCCTTGAACTCGGTCTTCTCGCCGGCCAGCAGCGCGTCGAGGAAGGCCTCGTACTGGTCGCGGTCGAGCGGGCAGTTGATGTAGTCCGCGCCGCCGCCTTGCTCGGAGGCGCCCCCCGGGCCGACCTTGTCGTAGCGCGACTGGAACCAGGCCTTGCCCATGTCGATGCTCTCGCGATGGACGATCGGCGCGATCGCGTCGAAGAACGCCAGTGAGTCCTGGCCGGTCAGGCCCGCAACCGCCTCGGACAGAGCCGGCGAAGTGAGCGGGCCGGTGGCGACGATCACACTGTCCCAGTCGGCCGGCGGCAGGCCGGCGATTTCCTCGCGGCGGATCTCGACCAGGGGCTCGTTGGCAAGTCGCGCGGTGACCTCGGCCGAGAAGCCGTCGCGGTCGACCGCCAGCGCGCCGCCCGCCGGCAGCTTATGGGCGTCGGCGGCGGCCAGGATCAGCGAGCCGCAGCGGCGCATCTCCTCGTGCAGCAGGCCGACCGCGTTGTGCATCGGGTCGTCGGAACGGAACGAGTTGGAGCACACCAGCTCGGCGAGCCCGTCGGTCGCATGGGCCTCGGTGCCGCGCACCGGGCGCATCTCGTGAAGCACGACGGGCACGCCGGCGCGGGCGAGCTGCCAAGCCGCCTCGCTGCCGGCCAGGCCGCCGCCGACGACGTGAACCCGGTTCATTTCGTTGCTGTTCATCGACGCTAGAGATAGCGTTGTGATCCGCCATTCGCAACCAGGGGGCCGCCAATGCTGAAATTCGTCAATCCGGAGTCCATCGCGAAGCCGTTCAGCCGGTACAGCCAGGTCGTCTCGGCACCGGAGAACTGCCGCTGGGCCCACATCTCGGGCCAGGTCGGGGTGGCGCGCGACGGCACCATGCCCGAGGGCTTCGAGGCCCAGGCCCGGCTCGCCTGGGCCAATGTCCTGCACGGCGTCAGGGCCGCCGGGATGGGCCTCGACGACATCGTGAAGGTGACGATCTACATCACCCGGCGCGACGACATCGCCGCCTATCGCGCGGTGCGCGACGAGGCACTGCAGGGCCGGGCGCCGGCGGCCACTATGGTGATCGTTTCCGGCCTGGCCCACCCGGCGCTGCTGATCGAGGTCGAGGCGATCGCGGCGCGCCCGATGGCACCGGCGAAGGCGGCACGGAGGCGCGCGGCCCCGAAGGCAAAGGCGAAGGCAAAAGCCAAGACCAAAGCCAGGGGCAAGGCCAAGGCGAAAGCCAAGACCAAGGCCAAGACGAAAACCCGGAGCAGGGCCAAGGCTCGGCCCAAGGCGAAAGCAAAGGGCCGGGCAAAGGCGAAAGCGAAGCGCAAGGCGAGAGGGCGGTAGGAACCGCCAAGCGAGACGGCTGACTCACCCTCACCCCTGTCCAGATACAAGGGTGGGGGTGAGGGGGCATCCGCGCCGGCTGGACCGCGTGCTCTGATCAATATGGGAGCGCCGACATGAACCTCGCCGAATCCCTGCTCCACGCCCTCAAGGCCCACGGCGCCGGCGAGATCTTCGGCATCCCCGGCGATTTCGCGCTGCCCTACTTCAAGGTGATCGAGGAGAGCCGCATCCTGCCGCTCTACACCTTGAGCCACGAGCCGGCGGTCGGCTTCGCCGCCGATGCCGCCGGCCGCTTTCGCAAGGGGCTCGGGGTCGCCGCGGTGACCTATGGCGCCGGTGCCTTCAACCTGGTGAACGCGGTCGCCGGCGCCTATGCCGAGCGCTCGCCGCTGGTGGTGCTGTCGGGCGCGCCGGCGGCGGCGGAGCGCACCAGCGGCCTCGGCCTGCATCACCAGGCCAAGACCATCGACACCCAGTTCCGGGTGTTCCAGGAGATCACCTGCGACCAGGCGATCCTCGACGACGCGGCGACCGCGCCGCGCGAGATCGCCCGGGTGCTGCGGAGCTGCCGCGAGCGCTCGATGCCGGTCTACATCGAGATTCCCCGCGACATGGCCGGCGCGCCCTGCGGCCCGGTCGAGATGCTGCCGCCCTCTGCCGTCGACCCGGATGCGGTGGCGGCCTGCGCCGAAGAGGTGCTGGCCCGGCTGCGCGCCGCCCGCTCGCCGGTGCTGATGGTCGGCGTCGAGGTGCGGCGCTACGGCATCGAGGACAAGGCGGCGGCGCTCGCCCGGCGGCTCGGCCTGCCGGTCGTCACCAGCTTCATGGGCCGCGGCCTGCTGGCGGATTCCGACGCGCCGCTGCTCGGCACCTATCTCGGGGTCGCCGGCAAGCCGGAAATCACCGAGCTGGTCGAGCGGTCCGACGCGCTCTGCCTGCTCGGCGTCATCCTGTCTGACACCAATTTCGGCGTCTCGGCCCGGCAGATCGACATGCGCGGCACCATCCAGGCGCTCGAGCGCGCGGTGCGCATCGGCCACCACGTCTATTCCAACATCCCGATCGGCACCCTGGTCGACTGCCTGCTGGAGAAGGCGCGCAGCAACTGGCCGCCCAAGGACGGGCTGGCGGGCAGGGCGCTCGTCGAGGCCGAGATCCCGACCGGGCTGGCCGCCGATGGCGAACCGATCGCGCCGACCGACATCGCCCGCGCGGTCAACGACGCCATGGCGAAGCACGGGCCGATGGCGGTGGCGACCGACATGGGCGATTGCCTGTTCACCGCCATGGACTTCCTGCACACGCCGATGGTGGCGCCGGGCTACTACGCCGGCATGGGCTTCGGCGTGCCGGCCGGTCTCGGCCTGCAGGCGGCGAGCGGCGAGCGGCCGCTGATCGCGGTCGGCGACGGCGCCTTCCAGATGACCGGCTGGGAGCTCGGCAACTGCCGGCGCTAC